>JAYQSV010000001.1:0-1012864 GCA_038147085.1 Candidatus Actinomarina sp. | reverse complement strand
TTAGGTGCTGCCATTTGTGTTGCAAGCATATACTTTAGTTCATCTTCAAAAGCCTGAGCATCATCACTGGATGCAAAGTATCCTGTAGTTTCTCCCCAGTGTCTCCATGTTTCAGCTAACCTGTCAAAAACTTGCTTTGAAGAAGTTTCAGGGCCAAGAACAACATCTCCATTTTCATCTTTTAAAACATTTCCCTCAGCATCTACTTGAGGTACACCTGCTTTTCTAAAATATTTTGAAACCATAATATCAGTAGCTACTTGAGACCATGTAGATGGAATCTCTACATCTTTCATTTCGAACACAACAGAGCCATCAGGGTTTGTAATTTTTGAACTTCTTTTTTCCCAAATGATATTGTTGTACGGATTGCCCGGCGTTGTATATTTTCTTTCTATTTTCAGCCCTGATTTGATAGCCACTTTTTCTCCTTTTATAACTAAATATTGTGTGTCGGTTTCAATTTAACACTAAATATAGTGTTTTTTAACTATATAATAAAGTTCTTTTTTTTTCAAGTTTATCCAAGTAAAATTTTCGCGAGGATGTTTCAAGTTCAATTAAGATATTTCCAATATGTACTATCGCTAGCGATATTAGTAGGTGTAATTTTGTCAGAAGATGCATTAATTACTGCATGCTTTGTAGGATTGACACTAATTTGGTTAACTGAAATGTTACTAGCTCAATTTGATATCAATACAGAAAAATATTGGGTGATATTAATTCTTCTAATGTTATCTTTCTTATCAGTTGTTTCTGAAAGTATTATTTCACAAACAAAATCTATTGTTCTTTTATTAGGTTTCATTTTGGCTTCTCTCATATACTTCTTGATTCAAACTGATATCAACATCTACAAAGTTGGAAATGCACTGATGGTTTTAGTTGTCACTTTTTTAGTCAATGGGTTTTTTGTTGGAGAAAGCTTTCAAGAAAACATTTATTATGTCTCATATTTATATTTACTTTTACTCTTCTTAAAAACTTTTGCTACTTTCCTAAATATTCAATTTTCAAATTTTCAATTTTTCTTTAACTTTTTTACTGTACTAATTGTTTTTTTTGGAGTTAGCAGTTTTTACGACAACGTATTTTTAGATAACCTTTTAGCTGCAACATCAACTGCACTATTTACAACTTTTATTACATTTATGATTACAAAAGTAAGATTTGAGTATGAGTTAACTACTTATCTCTCAACTCAAATCTATATCTTTGACTTTTTATTTGCCTTTACGGCAGCTCTTTATTTTGTTGATTCAATAAATGTTGTAAATGGTTTATTCTAGGTTCTGTGATAAAACAGGTTCTTGAATCTCCATTTGCTAGTGAAGAATTTTTAAAATTAATAGATAATTTTGATAAGCAAGATCACATAGTGATTGAAAATTTTAAAATAGAAAAATCTATTATCAAAAATATTGGTTCAAGAAACTTAGTTGACTATCGTCCAAATATAAATATCACTCACGAAGTTGTAAAAGAAAATAGCATTAAACTTATTCAATTTGATTCGCTGCACTATTTTCAAGTTAAAGATTTGTATCAAAAAGTTGACTCAATCTCTTTACGATGTATTAAATCAGATATTTCGGTAAATTTAAAATTACCAAGTTCTTACGAAGAGTACCTAGCTTCATTAACAAAAAAAAGAAGACATGAGTTGAAAAGAAAAAAAAGAATATTTTCAGATTCTTCGAAGAATTTTTTACTACAAGAATCTAACAATAAAGAACACTTTGATGCTTTCATTGCACAGCATCAGCAATCATCGGGTGAAAAGGGTAGTTTTATGACTAAAGAAAATATTGAATATTTTGAACTTTTATATCAGCTTCCAGGTTGGAAACTGTATTATTTACAATCAGATTTAGGTGATTTATCCTATGCATTTGTTTATGAAAGCAAAGACGGGGAGTATCTATATAACTCAAGTAAAAACCCTGATTTTGACCATTTAAACTCAGGAATAGTTTTAATCGATTTAATCGTTCAAAAATTAATAAGTGAAAAAAAGCTATTTTTTGATTTTTTAAAAGGTACTGAAAGATACAAGTTTGATTTAGGTGGTAATGCTGTACAGCTTTATGATGTCGAACTTGAAGTATGAAAATTTTACATCTTTCTTATCACACCTCTCCTTTTACTAAGCAACTAGGAAACAATGATGCAGGTGGACTAAATGTTTATATTAAAAATGTTATAGAGAATTTCGATGATGAAGATATCCACATCTCAGTTTTAACAGGAGAGAAATCAGAAGCTGTAGAAGAGAAAAATTTTAAGTTTTCCTCATTTTCACTTTTTGATGAAACATCAAGCATTGATGAAAAAATACTATTGTTACCAGAGTTTATCGAACTGGTCACAGAATTTGTTAAAGTAAATCAAATTGATTTAATACATGCTCACTATTGGCTATCTGGCTTAGTAGCAAAAGAAATTAAATCAAAGTTTGGAATTCCGTATATCTTTACAGCACATAGTTACGGAAAATTTATTGATGAAGACAGTAAGCGAATTGTTTCAGAATATCAAATTCTTTCAAATGCTGATTTGATAACATCTTCTAGTAAATTTGAGTACAATTTTCTCAATCAAAACTATGAGACACCAGAACAAAAATTAAGAATTTTATACCCTGGTGTAGATGTAGATTTATTTAAACCAAAAACAAACAATGTTAAAGAAAATGCTTTATTAGTTGTTGGTAGAATTCAACCACAAAAAGGTCAAATCAATACATTAAAGTTGTTTTATAAGCTGCATATATTATTTCCGGATTTGAAATTATATTTTATCGGTGGTCCAAGCGGTAATGATGGTAAAGAATATTTGCAAACTATTGAAAGAGAGATTGAACAAACAGGATTAAAAAATAAAGTTCAATTCCTAAACTCAGCATCACAAGAGCAGTTAATTAATGAATACAATAAAGCAAAAATTGTAGTGCATGCTAGTCAATATGAGACTTTTGGTTTGGTCGTGTTGGAAGCTAACTCCTGTGGAGTTCCAGTAGTTTCAATCAACCAAGGGCCATTAAAAGAAACTATTGTAAATGGTCAAAATGGTTTTGTTGCTGAAACGTTTGAAGACGAAAACCTAGTATTATTCTGTAAAAATATACTTTCAGATAACGAGTATCAATCGCAAACTCAACTCAATTGTCTAAATATTGCTAAACAATATGAATGGAAAAATACAGTTAAACAATTAAAAGAGATTTATCAGGAACTTAAATTTAGTTGAAAAAATTCAACTAAAGCATTCGCAAATTCATCAGTATGAGTCCAAATACTTTGTACGTGTCCAGCATCTTCATACCGATAAACAGTTATAGGAATATTGTTGTCATTTGCAATTTTGATTAAATCATCCGTATGATGAGGTTGAACCCTTGCATCTTGCAATCCGTTGAAAACGAGTATTGGTTGTTTGTTCCCATTTTCTAATGCAGTTTTTGGTGTAATTTTTGTTATATTTATACCTTCAAAAATTTGTGCATAATGCTTAGTTGGTTCAAACAAAAATTCTGGAAAACCTTGATAAACCATTTCTTCTCTAACTAAAGTTTCAAAATCAACAGGTGGGTCATGTACTGCTACAGCACTAAAAGATTGACTTTTTGCGCCAGTTTGAAGAGCAGTTAATGCTCCTAAAGATTGACCATATAAACCGATATTATTTGGACTTATTCCTTGAGTATTAATTAACCAATCTATCGCTGCTGCAGAATCATCAGACTCTTTTTGTCCTGCTGAATAGTAACCATCTTCACAGGTACTATCACCATGATCTCTTAAATCAAATGCAAGGACATTAAATCCATTGTGATACAAAATACCTGAAGAGAGAAGAATTCCTGATGAGTACTTACTACTGGTTAATCCGTGAATCACAACTACAGTAGGACCACCTGGATTAGTTTCCATCCACCAACCACTTAAAGTAACTCCATCGGTTGATGAAAAAGTAACATTTTCATAACTTGGAATAAAGTAAGGAGTTTGGTCAATACTGTAATCTTCTGGAATAGAAAAATTTGATGGAGAATTATTTTGCTCACCTTCCCATGTAGCACATGGGACCCCTCCTGATACATCATAAACGTAGTACCCAATACCGAAATATCCAGCAACTATAACTATTAAAAATATGTAGATAAATTTCTTAATAAAAAACTCCTTTTAAGTGACTATAGCGTAAGCAAATAATATAATTCAATTTCTTGTTTCTAACTCAAAAAAATAAACCCGTATAATTGAATTTATGAAAAAAATAATTTCCTTTGCATCAGATTTTGGACTGGATGATGGAAGTGTTGGGGTCGTTAAAGGTGTTATAAGTAGAATAGACCCTGAGTTAAAAGTTAATGACATCTCACACGGGATCCCTCCTCAAAATATTAAATATGGAAGCTTACTATTAATGAGAGCTATTCAATATATCCCTCAAGGAGTTTTATTAGCAGTTGTTGACCCAGGTGTTGGAACAGAAAGAAAACCAATAGCAATTACAACAGATTGGGGAGTAATGATTGGCCCAGACAATGGACTTTTAAATTTAGCTTGCGCAACTGTAGGCGGTGCTAAACAAGCGTATGCACTTGAAAACCCAAATTGGATAATTCCTCATGAAGGAAATACGTTTCATGCAAGAGATATATTTTCACCTTTCGCTGCAGCCTATGCTTCTGGACAACTACAACTAGAAGAGTTTGGACCAGAACTTGATCTTGAAGATTTAAAACAGTACTTAATACCTTTGACTGATATATCAGAAAATGAAATTAAAGGAGAGGTGCTTTATGTTGACCATTATGGCAACTGTCAAACAAATATTTCTCCAGAAGAACTAAAGCAAAAAAAATTAAAGATTGGTGATGTCGTAAATTTAAAAATTGATGCGCAGGAACTGCAAGCAAAATGGTGTGAAACTTATCAGTCTGGTAATGTTGGAGGCGTTGGTCTTGTAGTTGACTCATGGGGTATGATTTCTATTTTTTTACCAAATGGAAATGCTCAAAAATTATTAAATTGCAAAGATAGTTCAAAAGTTACAATTACAGTTTGATATTAGATAAAGCAATAGAACCAGCAACAAAGATAATTAAAATAAGTAATATGATAAACATTAATGTCCATGGTCTCATAGATTCATAATACATGTCAGAGTTAATTTTTGTTACGACTGAAAACTGTGAACTTTGCAAAAAAGCTCGAGAACAGATTAGTTTTTTAGAACCCTTCTATAGAATTCAAGAAATTGATGTTCAAGCAGGTTATCAAGAATATTTACTAAGAGTTCCAGTATTACTAAAAAATAAAAAAATAATTGATGAAGGAATTTTTTCAAAATTAAGAATTTTAAAAAACTTAATTTTTTAGATATCTATTGGAGCCGATTTGTCTCTATTTAAATGTCTAAACTCTAAATAGTCTACAATTTTACCAGCCACATCGATCCCACTTGCTCTCTCTATACCTTCTAAGCCTGGAGATGAGTTCACTTCTAAAATTAAAGGTCCTCTTTGAGATTGAATTAGATCAACTCCGGCTACTGATAAACCTAAAACTTTGGCAGCTTTTATTGCACTTTTTTCTTCATTTTCAGTAAGTTTATAACCTTCAACACTTCCCCCAAGATGAACATTTGATCTGAACTCACCTGGTTTTGCTTTACGTTTCATAGAAGCTACAACTTTATCTCCAACTACAATAGCTCTAATATCTTCTCCATTAGCTTCACTTATAAATTCTTGAATTAAGATATTGGCATCAATTTTCTTCATAGTTTCGATTGCACTTACAGCTGCTTCCATGGTTTCAGTTAACACAACACCTCTTCCTTGTGTTCCTTCAAGTAATTTAATTACATATGGAGGCTTTCCAACAGTCATTAAAACAGACTCTATATCTCTTGATAAATGAACGTAACCAGTTACTGGCATTTCTACGCCACTGTTACCAATTAATTGAAGCGCTCTAAGTTTATCCCTAGATCTACTAATGGATGCTGAAGAGTTTGCAGATAAAGCGCCCATGAGTTCAAATTGTCTCACTACAGAAGCTCCGTAGAATGTCCAAGTTGCTGCAATTCTTGGGATAACAACATCGTAATTTATTTCTCGACCTTTAAAAAATACTCTTGGGTTAGCTTTTGCAATATTCATATAGCATCTTAAGTAGCTAACAACTTCTGTTTCGTGGCCACGACTTTTAGCAGACTCATATAACCTACTTGTTGAATAGAGAGAAATATCTTGAGATAAAATTCCAAGTCTCATTTAGTACCACTTTCATTTTTATCAGTAAGAAAGCTAATTGATGGATTTACAATCCATCTACGACCTAATGCTTTTCTACCAATTAACATTGTGTAGTCCATTGTTTTTCTATCAGTTAAAGTTAACTCAATATTTTTTCTTATACCATCCAGCACCATCGGAGTCTTTACAACTGGTCTTTTTTCTACAACACCATCTGAACTTTTAATTTTTTTGAATCCATGAAGTTCACAAGTTACTTTCCTCAGAGTGTTCTTATTTTTTTTTATTTTGAAAGTGACAAATTTTGATTTTTCTTTTGATGAGATTTTAATTTCAGATGCATGAATAGATGAAAGATTTGCTCCAGTATCGATTTTTGCAATTACATTATCAACTTTTAATTCTGTTAAAGAGACATATTCTCTCCAACCAATAATTCTTTTTTTTGACTTTTTCTTTGCCAAGTTTATAAAACCACATAAAACATCAAGACGCTAATAAAAACTAGTGCAAGATGAACATAAATTACTGGAAGCATAAAAAAATAATAATTAAGTTTTAAAAAGAAACAAACTAGTTTTCTTGTTGATTTTCTTCCACATCAACTGGTTTTTCAGATTCATCTTGTTTTATATTTTGAGTATCGATTTTTTTACTTTTCTTGAAGTACAAAGAAAATGTTACTGAAGTAAAGAATATGTGATGAATAATCATGAAATTTAAAAGTGTTCTAATTATTTCAGAGTCTTTCCACATTAGAAAAAATCCAACTGTAGTAACGATTCTGAGAATATTAGATAAGAAAATAGCTGGTCTATTTCTTGTTATGGCAAAAAATAGATACAAAACATTTATTGAGAAACCAGGTAGAAGTACAAATTTAAACCAAGTTAGATCATTAGAACTAAAGTTTGCCCCAAATATATCTGATAGAAATTTTGGATTTATGTATCCAAATAATGATCCTGCAGCCACAGAAAGACCATCAATAAAGGCAAATATATAAAGTAGAGGAGTCTTTTTCATTAAGGTGTTGCTTCAACGGCTTCAATGGAATCTTCTTCAGATTCATTTAAACCACAATCATTTAGAACGTCTTCCAACTGCCCGCCACCAAATACAACTCTTTCAAAAACTACAACTGCATTTAGTTCTTCTTCTGATAGCTTACCTTGGAAACCAGGCATTCCTCCAATTGAAACTTTATCTTCAGCTCCATATGTCGGACCTACTTCAGCTTGCCAACCAGCAGACCCTAGCTGAATCCATTTAACGTGATCTGCACAAGACGGAAATGTTGTATAGAGTGCTCCGCCAATAAAAGCTGGTCCAACTCCACCACCACCACCACCACCATGGCAGCCCGCACAGGCAGCAGCTCCTGAATAAATTTCTTGACCAAGAGCAACATAGTTCACAGAATTAGTTGCAGCGACACCTTTACCTTCAAAAGGAGATCCGTCACAATTTACAGCTTCTTGAGATTTTCTATCAATATCGAGTAAACCTCTTTCTCCACACTCTTGAGTATTAGAAGTTGTAATTAAACCTATGAGTATAAAAACTGGAATTATTATAAAACTAAGATTTAACCATTTAGGCAAAGAAACTTCAGGGTTAACTTTAATATTCATAGTTTCATTTATTAATGCAGTAGTAGTTTTAATTTGTTTAGTAACAACAGCAGCAATAGTTTCTTTTTCAACAACAGTCTCAACAACTTCTTCAACAGGTGCTTCTTCTTTAACTTCTTCTACAGTCTCAACAACTTCTTCAACAGGTGCTTCTTCTTTTGGAGCAGCGGTAGTTATACTTTCACCTCCAAGCCATGAGTTCAGTACATCATCAACAGATGAACCCGAAGCTGCAGCTCTTGCTTCAGCCGATCTTTGCACTAAGCTTGCAGGTGCTTTAAGCAATTCAGCTACTTTATTTATTAAGTCACTCATTTATTTCTCCTAAAGATAATAAATATGTCACAAGATAATTCATATCTTGTTCATTGAGAAAATTATATTTTGGATGTGGAATTTCTCTATTAACTGAAGTTGCATCATTTAAATATCTAGTAAGCCACTGCTTATTATTTGTAGGTTCACGTGTTGCATTCGTAGATAAGTCTGGACCTAATCTAATATTTCCAATATTACTTAAAACTGCTTCACTCGCATATTTATTCCTTAGCACCTTTCCATTTTGTGTATCTGGAATTAATGCACGGACGTTCTGTGTGTGACAAGATTGGCAATTAAGCTCACTATAAATTTGTGCACCAATATAAGCTTCGTTTGAAATTTCAACTGTATTATTTAAAGATTCTTTTACTAGTGCTGTAGCTTGATTGCCTGTTGTTAAGAAACCAAAAAAATATGTAAATAAACCAACAAAGATAACACTTAAAACAAAAGTTAAAGCACTTTCTTCTTTTATTTTTACCAACTCTTCTACAGTCTCAACAACTTCTTCAACAGGTGCTTCTTCTTTAACTTCTTCTACAGTCTCAACAACTTCTTCAACAGGTGCTTCTTCTTTAACTTCTTCTACAGTCTCAACAACTTCTTCAACAGGTGCTTCTTCTTTTGGAGCAGCGGTAGTTATACTTTCACCTCCAAGCCATGAGTTCAGTACATCATCAACAGATGAACCCGAAGCTGCAGCTCTTGCTTCAGCCGATCTTTGCACTAAGCTTGCAGGTGCTTTAAGCAATTCAGCTACTTTATTTATTAAGTCACTCATTTGAGGCAACCATTTCTTCTACTTTTGTAACATTTCCTGAAGTAATTGCTTTTACTAAAGATAAAAAGAATAGAGTGGAACATATAAATAAAATAAGAGATATAAAAGTACTTAATGAATAATTTATTCCAATCAAACTCCATGCTAAATTGAAACCTTCTCCATAAATAGTTGGGTTACCAGTGTTAGCTCCAGCATTCCAGATATATCCTGAGTTAATACCGACGAAAAGATTATTTAAAAGCAGTAGTATATATCCAATTTTTAATCCACTTATAGAAAAGTTATCTAGTGTATTGTAAGTAACTTCTCTTCCAAATAATTTTGGTATTAGATAGTAACTTAATGAGATTATTGCAAAAAACATTGATGCTAAATATCCTTGAGAAATTAGGTTCACAAAATTTGTTAAACCAAGGATTGGTAGTAGGTTTTCAAAACCTGAAACAATATTAAGAAGATTGGTGAAAATAAATATAAAAGTTGCAAAGTTTACTAGCTTCAACAAAACCTCATTACTATTTTCAGAATCTCGTGTGGCAATAGTTTTTAGGTAGTTTACAACAAATGCTAGAAGTGGAATCAAAATACTAAATGAAAGATAAATTGATACATTTTCTAGCCAGTTAGGAAGTACAGAGCCGTAATAAAACTTAGCAGTACTCCATGGAACTAAAAATAGAAAACCCCAAAATGAAATTGATGCCAAAGTTCTACTAAAAAGAATTGAGTTAAAAGTCTTTAGTCATTAAAAAATGGATTATTCCAAGAAAAATGAGGGATAAAGTTACATATATATGTGTAGAAGTATAAAAAGTATTTGTAAGCAAAACATCTGAAAAGACAACTTGATTTTTATTTACAATAAATAATGAAATTAAGTAAAAAAGTAAACCACCAAAAATAAACTGTGCACTATGAAATATAACCGCTTCTTTTTTTGCTAGTAAATTAATTGAAGCAAATATAATTAGTCCAGAAAGTGCTGCAATTTTTAAAATTATAAGAGCCGTTGAGTTTCCCAGGCTATAACTTTTGACATTGGGTACAAAATTTAATATGACATCTAAAAACTCAGTACTAACTAAACCTATTGCTGTTAGAAAAATTAGTGGAAAAAAGGTAAGTAGTCTGCCAATTGATTTAGAAAATAAATAAGAAAAGATAAGCATCAATGATATTGAAATAGTCAAACCAAACATAGATTGGTTATACAACTTATCTAGAAACCCGTAATTAAAAATTTGGTTATTAGGTAATAAGTTTGAAAATGAAAAGTAAGCATCTCTTAAAAATTGAATACTAAGTGAGAAGGTTAAAGAAATAGGAAATAACAATAAAAAAAATTTAGATAAATCTTGTTCGCTCTTTGGGATTATTTTCAATTTCATTCTTAGCAATTATTCAATTTGACTTTACTATTATATTGGAAAAATGAGACTTGATTGACTCGAAAATTTTAAAAAAGTTATTGTTCTCAATTTATATATTTATTCAATCTTGCGATATTATAAATAGGTAAGATTTAAGAATTTTTGAGGAATCTTGATTTACACAATTTATAAATTTAGATATAGAGTTGGGCTGCTTTCGATTGTTGCAGGCATTGGTGGATTAACTATCGGTGTCATCATTGCACATTATGCACTTTTTCCGCAAGAAGAAGTTGTAGATTACTTTAACTGGATTCCAAGAGGATGGTTACCTGTAACAATTGGCCAGTTGATAGCTTTTGGGTCTAGCCAAATATTACTTTTTGGTATGGCTTTATTAGCTTGGAACCAAAAAGAACTTACTTGGGCAAAAGCAACGTATTTTGCTTTTCTAGTCTGGATTGAAATGACTTTGTTATTAGGTGTAGTCCCTTCAGAGTGGTTAAACCTAGCTCAAGGACCACTTGAATGGACTGGTCAAAGGGAATTTATAAAATTTCCACCAATATTATTTTTAAACAATGAAGTTAGTTTAAGTTTGGCTGCTCTAAAAGATTTACTTCAAATGGGAATCTCGACAAACTTTTTAATAGCCGGACTAGTTGTTGCCTATATGATTCAAGATATAAACACAAAAATTGAGCAAACAAAGACAAGAATTTCAGATTACGGAAAAGAAGTTGTAAAGGTGAAACAAAATGGCTAAATCTGAAGTTTTAATTGAAATGCCTAAATTTGAGAAGAAGTACAACCTTGCAATGGTTGAAACTGACAAAGTTGCATCGAGAGTCCGACCAAAACAGTTTTTACATATTGATGAATCAGAATGTATTTTATGTGAAGGTTGTGTTGATATTTGTCCATGGAAATGCATACATTACTTGTCTGTTGAAGCAATTGAAGATTCAATTAATGTAGAAAATCCAGATGCAGAAGAATCTCCTGGTTTTTTTGTAGTTGACGAAGAAGCATGCACACGTTGCGCTTTATGTGTCGACAGATGCCCCACTGGTGTTATTTCACTTGGCAAATTTGCTGGATCGTTAGCAGATCAAGCTGTACAAAACGGAGTTTATAAAGCTCCTTGGGATGAAGACTCAGGTGAAAGAAGTGATAGACATGGCTATATATATGGAAGGTTATAAAATAAAGTAATGCAAAAATTATCTATAAGAGACAAGATAAAAGAAGCAAGTTCCAATGCAGGTGAGAGTTTTAGAGGCTTCTAAACTTTGGTCAAGTATTTTTAGACCGGGTTCTCCATTTAGAAAAGGCTACGTAGACAGTCCTAGAAATAGATCTTATGTTGTTATGAACAACGTTCTCTATCATCTTCATCCAGTTAAAGTCAAAAGACATGGAGTTAGATTATCATACACACTTTGTCTGGGTGGCTTAAGTTTCTTTCTTTTCATAGTTTTAACAATTACTGGAATTTGGCTTATGTTTTATTTCAGACCAACAGAACTAGCATATGTCGATATTCAGAATTTACAAACCAGTATTGCATTTGGTTCCTTAGTTAGGAATATGCACAGATGGGGTGCTCACCTAATGGTACTTGTTGTCTTTTTACATATGTCTAGAGTTTTTTATCATGGAGCATATAAAGCTCCTAGAGAGTTCAATTGGGTAATAGGTGTTATTTTACTTTTATTAACACTTCTTCTCTCTTTCACTGGTTACTTATTGCCATGGGATCAGCTTGCTATTTGGGCTGTCACAGTTGGAGGAAATATGGCTGGATACACTCCTGTAATTGGAGCTCAAGCTAAATTTGCTTTATTTGCAGGACTAGAGGCAACTACTGCAACACTTTTAAGGTTTTATGTTCTTCATGTTTTGTTTTTACCATTTATCATCGTTATATTTATGGCTGTTCACTTTTGGAGAGTCAGAAAAGACGGTGGAATTTCAGGACCACTATAGAAAGATATTATGGTTGATATTCCTGAACATTTATTAATAAGATCTGCTGAAGCAAGAGCAAAGGCACTTGGAATTTCTGTTGAGCAAGCACTTGCTGAAATGAAAGGTGAGGCTTCTCCAACTATTGTTTCAAAAGAACCAGAAGTACAAGTCATTGAAGAAAAGCCACTTTTAGCAGAAGAAACAGCTCCAGTTGTTCAAGAAGAAAAAGCAGCTCCAGCTCCAGTTGTTCAAGAAGAAAAAGCAGCTCCAGCTCCAGTTGTTCAAGAAGAAAAAGCAGCTCCAGCTCCTGCAGCTAAAACAGGTAAACCTGTTGATGTTGAGTTTTCGCCAGAAGTTAAAGTTACTCAAAGATTATTAACGGTTGTAAAAGCAAAACCTATACAAAAATCGGTGAGTGAACCTGTTGATAAAGTAAACACTTGGCCACATTTAATGCTTCCAGAATTTGTTGCTTTAATGAGTATGACAGCATTTCTAGTTTTACTTTCTGCAATTTTACAAGCACCATTATTAGCTGAAGCAAATCCAAACGTAACTCCAAACCCAGCAAAAGCACCTTGGTATTTTTTAGGTCTTCAAGAACTGCTTTCGTACTGGGATCCACAAATCGCAGGTGTTATGATTCCTTTGGTTCTTGGAGTGGTTCTTTTTATGGCATTTCCATATATAGATAGAAATCCAGAAACAAACCCTTCAAAAAGAAAATTTGCCATTATGTTTTATACTTTTTTTCTTGCAGGAGCTGGAATATTAACAATAATTGGAGTTTTGTTTAGAGGACCAGGTTGGAACTGGACTTATCCTTGGATAGATGGAATATGGTTTGACGATTTACTAGATTGGATAAATTTCGAATGAACATTATTGAAGTTTCTTTTGCAACTTTTGCTGTAGTAGGAGTCTTAGGAATTATTGGTATAGCTACTGTTGTTACTGGAAGAGCACCAAAAAGCTTTAATTGGAAGAAGAATGTAGAAAAGAAAGCGCTTAAGGATGATAAATCAAAATCTAATTTTTTGGAACCAGATTTACCAAAGGGTGAATCAGAATCAACCGAAGAAGCTGAATCTACAGTTGAGGTAACAGCTGATCAAACTGTAAAGCTTGAAGAGAAAGAAGTCTTTGAAGAAATATCAGAAGAAGAAGCTGGTATAACCAGACGACAATTTTTAACAAAAGCTTTAAGAATATCATTTGGAGCTTTTGCAGGAATTCAGCTAATTTCCTATTTGGGTTTTTTTTGGCCAAAGATTTCTGGCGGTTTTGGATCTAAAGTAGATGCTGGCACTGTTGAAGAACTAAAAAATCAAATATTTCAATCTGATGGTTCAGTACTTCCAGCCTTTATTCCATCAGCAAGAGCATATGTTTTACCTTTGAGTGATGCAGCAGCTTCTAAATCACAGTTTTCATCTGGTGGAACTGTTGCTGAAGGACTAGTAGCCGTTTATCAAAGATGTGTTCATTTAGGATGTAGGGTTCCATGGTGTAATTCTTCCCAAGGTTTTGAATGTCCATGCCATGGATCAAAATACAATATGGTTGGGGAGTATTTTGCTGGACCAGCACCAAGAAATTTAGACAGATTCAATGTTTCTGTTGTTTCAGGTAGATTTATTATTGATACAGGAACAATAATCGAATCTCCTAGAGCACCAGAAATGTCAGTTAAATATCCACAAGGTTTATCTTGTATAGCTTTAACAACAGAGGAATAAAATGAATAGTTCAGTTTTAATTACTTTAATTTCTTTGGGAATAATTGGTGCTTTAGCTTTTTTCGCTGCAGTTGGATTTCGTGGAACTGGAAAAGTAAAGGATTACATTCCAAATCAATCAAAATATAGAACTGATGACGAGCTTGAAACTAAAACATTAGACAAAACGCTCACTGTTGCAGTTATTGTTGCTTCAATTCTTACAGTTATGATTCCATTGTATTACTTGGGTGAGCAAAATCGACAAGAAGAATTTGTTGAAGCTTTTGATGAAGTTTCAGTGGAAAGAGGACATCATTTATATGAAGAATTTGGTTGTGGAAATTGCCATGGTGTTGATGGTTCAGGTGGTGCAGCATCATATTTAGAAAAAAGAAGTGGTATCAATGTAACTTGGGCTGCACCAGCAATAAATAATGTTTTTTATAGATATGACGATGAAGAAGTTAGGTATTGGTTAATTTACGGAAGAGCTAATTCTCCAATGCCTGCTTGGGGTTTAAAAGGTGGCGGTCCTATGAATGATGGTCAACTCGATGACCTTATAGAGTATTTACATCATATGCAAATTTCTCAACAAGAAGAACTACAAAGCATTGAGTCAAATATTTCAGGAGCGCTTTTAAGGTTAGATACTTCTGAGTTATTAGTTGAAAATGAAATTATTAAACAAAAAGCTCTAATTGATGATATTAAAAAATCTCCAACTGACTTACCTGTTATTCAAAAAGCTGTAGTAGATATATCTGAACTTTTATCAAGAGAAGGTGGTATTGATACAGATGAAGATGGTTTAACTGATTCTGTAGAGCTTGAAATATCAACATACAGTCAAAATATTTCAGAAATTTTAGGTACATCAATTTTAAATTTAGATCCAGATAACGAAGAGTCCGTTTTTGGTAAAAAAGATTTAAAGGTTGCTAGCAGCTATTTGTCTGAGTTGGAAAGTTATCTAATAAATGAAACAATTGTTTACGAAGGTTATGATAAATTTTTAAATGATGCTGAAGTTGGTTTAGCATTTCTTGAAGAGGCGTTAGAGAATAAACTTTGGGAAGTGTCATTTGAAGAAATTGCAGATTCTACTTTCGATGGTGATTTAGAAAAAGCACAAAGAGCAGTTGGTTTGTTTAATGCTTATTGTGCAAGATGTCATACAGCAGGATATTCTGCTGGTGTAGCATATACTAAAAAAATTGCATCTGGTGGACTTGGTCCAGCTTTACGAGCTGGTAGAGCAAATATTCAATTTAAAGAGAAACAAGATATGGTTGATTTCATTATTAAAGGCTCTGAAAATGGAAAAGCTTACGGAGTTAATGGAGTTGGTGGAGGTAAAATGCCAGGGTTTGGTGCTGTACTTTCCGAGCAAGATATTGAACTAATTATTGATTACTTAAGAGGAATGGGTCCTGATGCGTGAAATAATGCGCTCTCTCTTGTCAGCTAATTTAACTGTTACTGGAATTTTAATGTTTATTGGCTCGTTAATTGTATTTACTGGATCGGTATACTTAATTAACTCAACAAATCTTGGTAGAAGACTAGGCTTCTTAATTACTGGTGCAGCAACATTTGGATGGGGAGTTATTAACTCAATACTTTTTATTTTATATGCACCAAGAGGTCCAAAACCAGCAGATATAGAAGGCCTAAATGCTTTTGAGATTAGAATTTTACCTATTACTTTTATGGTTGCATCTCTCATCCTATTTATTATGTTTTTACTTGCTCTTAATCGTTTTGAAGAAGAGCAGCTTGAAGAGCAGTCATCTTAAAAGTAAACTTTCGATATGAGTAGCATGTGGTTTATTGCTGCGGCTGTTTTTTTAGTTGCAGAGTTAATGTTGTCTGGTTTTGTCTTCTTACCCATTTCTATCGGGTCTTTATTTGCAGGTTTAACTTCATTATTAAGTGATAATCTAAATATTCAAATTGCAGTTTTTTTACTTTTTACAATTGTAGGAATATATATATCAGTTAAAGTATTTGGTCCTAAAAAATCAGAAAGCACCGAGAGTAGTAAGTTTTCAGAAGGTGTTAATAAATATATCGGTAAAACATTTCATGTAGATAAAGAGATTGACCCTTATAAAGCTACTAATTCTCATGTACTTGGAGATGACTGGTTGATAATTTCAAATGAAAGAAGAATTTTACCAGGAACACTTGTTGAAGTAATTAAAATTGATGGAACAAAATTAGTTGTTGTAGCTAAAGATTAGTAAAATATAAGTATGGATATTTTATTTTCACTAATTAGAACAATAATAATAATTGGAATTCTTGGCGTAGTAGTATTTAGAATTTTTAGAATAATTAGACCATTCGAAACTGGTCTAGTTGAACGACTGGGTAAATTCAATAGAGAAGCAAAATCAGGACTTAATATAGTTATTCCAGGATTAGAAAGAATCATTATTGTAGATATGAGAGAGCAAGTTATTGATGTTCCACCTCAAGAAGTTATAACAAAAGATAACGTAACAATTACCGTTGATGCGATTATTTACTATGAACCAACAGATCCTAAAAAACTTGTTTATAACGTCGGTGACTTTATTACTGCAGCAACTAAATTGGCACAAACAAACTTAAGAAATGTTGTTGGTGACTTAGAGTTAGATGCTGCTTTAACCTCTAGAGAAACAATTAATACGCAGCTTAAACTTATTCTTGATGATGCTACAGATAAATGGGGAACCAGAGTAGTACGTGTTGAAATACAAAGAATTGATCCACCTCAAGATGTTCAAGATGCAATGAATAAAGTTATGAAAGCAGAAAGAGATAGAAGAGCAGCAGTCACTGAAGCTGAAGGATTAAAAAGAGCTGCTATTTTAACTGCTGAAGGTAGAAAAGAATCTCAAGTACTAGATGCTAGTGGTGAAGCCGAAGCTTTAAAGCAAGTTGCTGATGCTCAAAAATATGAGAAAATCGCTATTGCAGAAGGTGAAGCTGAAGCTATTGAAAAAGTTTTTGAAGCAATACATAAAGGCAATCCTTCAAATGATTTGATTGCTATTAAATACTTAGAGTCACTTGAAAAAGTGGCTAATGGTAAGGCAACAAAAATATTTTTGCCAGCAGATCTTTCTGCAACATTAGGTAGTATTGGTGCGGTAGCAGAATTATTTAAAGATTCTGACGAAAAAAGCTCAGATAAACCTGCTAAAAAATAAGTAAACTCCAATAGAAATTAAAGAAATTCCACTTATTTTATTTATAAGTAATTTTGTATTTGTTGAAGCATCTTTAAAAAAATAGTTACTAAAAATAGCATAAGATATATCAGCAAATAAGTTGATAAAAACAGTTATTATGCCAAAGTAAACTAACTCAATAAATATCTCCTGTTTATTAGTAACAAAAATAGGAAGTACCGTTAAAAAAAATACCCACATTTTTGGATTTGATAGATTTAATTTAAATCCACTAAAAATTAAATGTTCACTTGAGTTTATTGAAAGATTTAAAGGACTTGTTTTAAATGTTTTGAGTCCTTTGAAAACAATATAAAAAGTTCCTCCCAGATAAATAAAAGTTAAAATTGTTGGAATTGATGAGAATAAATAACTTACTAAAATTGCTGAGAGAATCGTAATTATTAGTGCTCCAAAAGCAGCACCTATTGCAACTTTGATTCCACTAATTCGATTTCTTTGAACGGATTCATTAACTACGAGTGCTATTATCAAACCTGGACTAAACGCAACACTAATTTGTAATAATATAAATTCAATTGTGATTGAATTTAGAGTCACTAGCTCAAGCTTTTTTTGAGTAATTCAAAAAACTTATCCTGATGACAACGTTGCACGACTCTTATTTTATGTGCTTCTGGTTCAAGATTTAAAAAATCAAGTACACAACCCCCTCTAGTCATGCCGTCTCTAGTGTCTACTCTAACATTTACTTCAATTGAGTCTTTAATTATTGTTTGATCTAGAAATACAGCCATAGCTAAAGGATCTGGTAAGTCATAACCATCCTCTCCGAAAATTTCTTGCATCATTTTTCTCAGGACAACTTGGATATCATTTGTAAATTTTGAATATTTTGTATCTAATAAGTCAATTTCAGCAATTTTAGAACTATCAATCATTGCATCGTAGAGTGATGGATCCCAACCAATCATAGTAATTGGAATACCTGAATTTAAAACTATATCTGCTGCTTCTGGATCAACCCAAAAATTGTATTCTGCAAATTTTGTAACATTTCCAAGAGCATTTGAGCTTCCACCCATAATGTAACAATGGTTAATTTTATGAAGTAAATTTGGATAGTTTTTAACCAATAAAGCAATGTTTGTTAACGGACCTAGAGTGACTAAATCAACAGAATCATTTTCAGTTAATGCCTTCTCATAAAACTCTTGAGCATTATCAGTCTCAAAACTTATATTCTGCGGAGTAAGCCCTATATCTCCAAGACCGTCATTTCCATGTACATGCTGAGCTGAAGTAGATAGATTTCCATAACTCAAGGCTATTTCATTTGCTTCAGCTGAAGAAAACACTTCTTTATATTCTCTAGTCAATGGTTTACTTTCACCTTTATATATTGGAATAAATAGTTCGCACAGTTCATTTACATATTGAGTGTTAATTGCAGCTTGCTGCAGTGGTACATTTCCAGAAACTACTGAAACACCTAGTATTTGATTTTGTTCTAAATTTCTGTAAGCAAGTATTAACGCTACAGCATCATCAGAACCAGTATCTGCATCAATAATTAATTTACGCATTAAGATTTAACTTTTTTAATTTCAGGAATACCTTTATTAAACACTACACTGCAATCCTTATACTCACTTGCAATTTGGTTACTTACAATAATACAAAGTTCCAACAGCGACTCTTTTTTACCATTCGCTGAACCAAATGTGATTGGTGATTTTACATATTGTTTTTTAATCAAGTCAAGAACTTCTATTGATTCAATTTTGTTAAAGTTGTGATCAATTTTATTTTTTGTAATTTGTTCAAAACTTTTTCTATGTCTTCTTGGTAATTCAAATTTCATAATCAACTCTATTAATTAATATTACATTTTTGAAAAGATACTTCATATTCCTTTGAGTATTTCTTAGTAGCAATTTCTTTAAAACCATGTTTTCGGTGAAAGTTAAATGAAATATCATTTTTTATAGGCAGATAGTTTATTTCAGCAGTAATAGATGTAAAATTTTGAGATTTACCATAATTAATAATCTTTTTGTACAACTCAGACCCTAGCCCTAAATGCCTACAATTTTCATCAACAGCTATACGATCAACATATAGAAAATTATTTGTCAGTTTATTTAGCTCTTTAAAATTCTTGTGATTAATGGAATTTAAATATGAAATAGTTTTAATACTATCAGTAAAACAAATTGCAAATGCTATGACCTTCGTATTTTTAACGCAGAGCGTGTAATCAGCATTTATGACTAATTTTTCAAAGTTAGTAGATGATTCACTACCAACATTTGGTGTGTTAGCTTGATTTAGTTGATAACAATTATAGATATCTATTTCTTTGATTTCATGAATTAAATAATCAGACACAAATAAAATATACATATCATGTATAAAAATGTAAAATCTATTTTATGAGTACAAAAAAAGTATTAATGAGTTCTCCAGAATACTTTAAAGTGGAATATTCAATTAACCCATGGATGGTTGAAGGTACTGAAGTAGATTTAGAGCTTGCAACAAGACAATGGAATAATCTAAAGACAACTATTGAATTATCCGGAGCAGAAGTTTTATTAGTTCCTGCACATCCACATCAACCTGATCTTGTATTCACTGCCAATTCAGGAATAATTAAAGATGATAAAGTTTTAATTGCAAATTTTAAATTTAATGAAAGAGTTGGTGAAGAAGCTTTATTTGAAAATTGGTTTAAAAATAATGGTTATCAAGTAGGAAGAATACCTAGAGAGTTTAAATTCGAAGGTAGAGGTGATGCATTTGTTTATGGAGATAAATTAATAGGTTCATATGGTATTAGAAGTGATAAAGAAGCTTTAATTTATATTGCTGAGCAATTTGAACTAGAGCCAATAATTGTTGAGCTAGCTCAGGATAAGTTTTATCATCTTGATACTTGTTTCCAACATTTTTCAACAGGAGATGCAATTTTTTACCCAGAAGCATTTAATGATTCGAGTTTGTCTGCATTTAATGAAATCTTTAATTTAATCCCGGTTTCCGAGAATGATGCTAATCAACTAGCTTGTAATGCAGTAGTTATAAATGAAAGTGTGATTTTTCCTTCAGAAGATTTAGATGTTATTGAAACTGTCTCAAATTTGGGATTAACACCTAAAGTTGCAAATGTTTCTGAATTTCTAAAATCTGGTGGTGCATGCCAGTGTCTTGTTATTGCATTAAACTAATTTCATGTTCAAACGCATATTTAAACTAATAATTTGGCCTGTAAAAAAAATTGTCTTATTTCCAATTAAGTTTTTGTTATACAGTTTAATAATTTTTGTTGTAGCAGTTTTATATCTTCAATATAAAGCAGATTATGAAGTTGAAACAACACCCCTTTCAAAAATTGAATATGAAAACTGCGTAGAAGTTTTAGATAATTATGAGTTATCAATCAACGTATTGGCAAACTATGTTGAAAGTTTAGATTCATATCAAAAAGAATTTATTAATGAAAAACTTCCTGAACGATTCAAGGTTTTATTGGAACCAAAAACACTTTCTGCGGATGAATTTGAAAACATTAAAGGTAGTTTTAAAACATATCTTCAAGGAGGTCGTTTACCTGGGTTTAATGGGCAAGCATTATTCCCACAAGCTGCAAGTCTTTGTAGAAAAGGTTTAAGTTAGTTGGGCAATAGTAGCATTTGTTAAATTCTGAAGTAATTTAGGAGTTAAAAAAAATTTCGATACTCTATTCCCAGCTCCAATAAAAACTTTTTCCCTAGTCATTACATTCTGATCAATAAAAACCTTTATATTGTTCTCTAACCCAAGAGGACTAATGCCACCATAAATTTGATTCGTTATTTCTTCTGCCTCATCTTTAGATGCAAAACTAACTTTTTTAGCCCCCATTACTAATTTTGCTTTGTGATTGACATCTAGTTTGTTTGAACCAAGAACACAAAACATTGCATAAAAAATTTCAGGTTTTTTTGATTTTAGTAAAATTGCATTACAAGAATCTTCAATGTCAAAACCATAATGATTACAAAATTCTTGAGTATCAGAAAACTCATCTTTGCATTCAAAAACTTCTATTGACGATTGATTTTGGATAAAAATATTTTCTACAGTTTGATGAATTTTAACCATAAATATTATGATATCTAAATTGTCTTAAGTTACAATTCAGCTATGGAATTCAAAACTATAATCGAACCTTTTAAAATCAAGTCAGTAGAAGCTCTTCCAATTACCACCAAAGAACAAAGACTCGAATATCTAAAAAGGGAAGATTGGAATCTATTTGGTTTGAAATCACAAGAGGTAACTATTGACTTACTTACTGATTCTGGAACAGGATCAATGTCTTCAGAGCAATGGGCAGCAATTATGCGTGGTGATGAAGCTTATGCGGGATCACTCTCTTGGCAAAGATTTCATGAAGTTGTCTCTGAGTTAACGGGGTATAAACATATAATTCCAACACATCAGGGTAGAGCAAGTGAGAAGATTTTAGCAAGTATTGCTGTTAACCAAGGAGATATAATTCCAAGCAATAGCCATTTTGATACAACTCGTGCCAATTTTGAATTTGCTCAATCAGAACCAGTTGACCTATTGTGTAAAGAGGGATTGGATTTACTTTCTCCAGCACCATTTAAAGGCAACATTGATATTGAAAAATTAGAAAATCTTTTGCAAAGCGAAGATTCTAAAAAAGTTCCTTTTGTCTTGATGACTATTACAAATAACACAGGTGGTGGACAACCTGTATCAATGAAAAACTTAAAAGCTGTTAGAGAGCTTTGTAATAAATACAACAAAATGATGTTATTAGATGCTTGTCGATTTGCAGAAAATGCTTGGTTCGTGTCTCAAAGAGAAGAAGATTATAGAAATATTGATATAAGAGAAATTGCTAAAGAAGCATTTAGATTGGCTGATGGTTGCACAATCAGCTTAAAAAAAGATGGATTTGGAAACATTGGTGGTTTGTTAGCACTTAATGATGACCAGTTGGCAGAAGAAGCAAGAAACTTACTAATTCTTACTGAAGGATTTCCAACCTATGGTGGGTTAGCAGGTAGAGACCTAGATGCATTAGCCCAAGGATTAAAAGAAATTACAGATAGAAATTATTTAGAGTATAGAGCTCGTTCTATTTCATATCTAGCTGAAAAAGCTATTAGTTATGGTATTCCAATTGTTCAACCTGCTGGAGGACATGCGCTTTATATTGATGCCAAAACTTTTTTACCAAACATTCCTTCACACGAATATCCTGGTCATTCCGTTGCCTGTGAGTTATATCTCATAGGTGGTGTCAGAGGTGTTGAACTAGGAACATTAGCATTTGGAGTTGCCCAAGAAAATGGAGAACCTGATAAACCTGCAACACACGAGTTAGTCAGATTAGCAGCACCAAGAAGAACTTACACACAAAGTCATTTTGATTATGTTGGTGAAGTTTTAGAAAAACTATCAGAAAGAAAAGATACATTAAAAGGATATAAGGTTATTAAACAACCAAAGTTGCTTAGACATTTCACTGCAAAACTTGAACCAATTAACTAATTTATTAAAATGTATTCGATGAAAATTAAATTAATATCCTTGTTTTTAATTTTTGCCATGTGTGCAAATGATCAAAATATAACTATTAGTCAAGATTCTAATTCAACAGATGTAACAACAATTGATGTTAAAAATGAAACTAATGATGAACCGGAATTATATGTCATGTTAATGTGGCATCAACATCAACCTTTTTATACCAAAAATGATGAAGGATATTACACAAGACCTTGGGTTAGGGTACATGCAACTAAAGATTACCTTGATATGGTTGAGCTGATAACAGAATATCCAGAAGTTAAAGCAACCTTTAATTTAACACCAGTGCTTTTAAGACAGCTTGAAGATTTGAGTAATGGAGCTAAAGATTTGTATTGGTATTATACGGAAATTAATGCAGATGTTCTTACAGATGACGATAAAGAATTTATTATTTCGCGTTTTTTTGACACAAATCCTAAAGTTATAGCTAGATTTCCTAGATACGTAGAACTTAGAAATACTTCTCAGAATTGGAAAAATTGGAGCAATCAGGATTTTTTAGACTTACAAGTTTTATTTAATTTAGCTTGGACTGATCCTAAGTATTTATCACAAGAACCATTAAGAGAGTTAGTATTAAAAGCTAGAAACTATTCTGAAGTTGATAAGGACACTCTTCTAAAACAACACAAAATACTAATTGATAAAGTCATTCCAACTCATGCAGAAGTTTGGAAAAGTGGTCAAATCGAGATAACTACTACACCTTATGCACATCCAATCTTGCCTTTACTAGTAGATACAAATTTAGCTGCTATAGGAGACGTAGGTGCAGAGTTGCCATCTGAGAGGTTTAGTAAACCAAATGATGCTGCAATTCAAGTCTCTCAAGGTCTTGATTTAGCGGAAAAACTTTTAGGACAAAGACCAATAGGTATGTGGCCAGCTGAAGGAGCTGTATCCCAAGAAATTCTTGGTATGTTTGCAAAAGAAGGAGTTAGATGGATTGCAACTGGAGAGCATGTATTATCTAAATCTTTAGACATACCAACTTTTAAAAGAAATACAAAAGGTATAGTAACAAACCCTGAAATTCTTTATACACCTTGGTACGGTCAACTTTCTAGACAAGAAGATGTTGCTATATTTTTTAGAGATATTGGAATTTCAGATCAAATTGGTTTTACATATTCTGGAATGTCTCCAAAAATGGCCGTTCAAGATATTATGACTTCTTTAGAGGCAGCAAGAGAGGTTAGTAAAACACTCGATAAGCCATTAGTTGTCTCGATAATTCTAGATGGCGAAAATGCATGGGAGCATTATCAAAATGACGGAATAGATTTTTTACGTGAAATGTATCAAACATTTTCTGATACGAAATGGTTGAAAACAGTTACTCCGACTGAATATTTAGATTTATATAGTGAGCAAATAGATAAATTAGATAATGTATTTCCAGCATCTTGGTTTCAGCCAAACTTTGCTACATGGATTGGTGAAACAGAAGAAGCTTATGCATGGGATTATCTACAAAAAACAAGAGCATTTTATGACAAAGCCAATCTTTCTGGCAACTACTCGACTGAAGAACTTGCAACAGCATTTGATTACATGCTTTTAGCAGAAGGTTCTGATTGGTTTTGGTGGTATGGAAGTGATCAATCAAGCGGAAATGATGATTATTTTGGATCTGCTTTTCGAAATTTACTAAAAAATGTTTATACCTCATTAGGTGAAGAACCTCCAGCATATTTGGACATTCCGATTATTGCACCATCAGCCCAACTATTTGATAAACCATCTGAATCAGTTTTAAACGAAAATCAAGCATTACTTGTTAGTGGTGAAAAAAATAACTCTATTTGGTCTGATGCTGGCGTAGTTAAGGCTGATGGAAAGGTATCTGAAATTCAGTACAGGTTTTCAAAAGATTTCTTGTATTTATCAATTAAATCCGCTTCAACCTCAATGCAAGCATTGAATCCGTGGACCTTAGAGGATTTAGATATTTATATTGAAAGTCCATCAAAGACAAAATTGAGGAGGTCGTCTTTACCCTTTAAAGATAACGAAACTTCAGCTCAAGAGTTTCTTGGAATAGAAGCAACACAAGTAATTTTTCATAAAGGCGATTTATTAAAAAATGGTAATTACTTTACCTGTACTAAAATAGACCTTCCATTTGATGGTAGTGTTAGAGAAAATAACTACTCTACAGAATGTTTAACTGAAAAATCTACTGAAATAACTGCAAATGGTAATGAATTATTTGTAAAAATACCACTAGAAGAGCTAGGTGCTTTAAGTTTTGGTGACAAAATTAAATTAAGGTTATATTCAGATTCGTTTGATAATTTTATAGAACCTTCAAGACCTTTAGCAATATTTGTACCCGAAGTATCAAATGTCGAATTATTTATTGATATTCAAGACCCAATTCAAGATGACTATGGTGAAGGAACATACACATATCCAACAGATTCTGTATTTTTACCTGGAAGTTATGATTTTGAAGGTTTTTCTGCAGGAGTATCAGAAGGAAGTTTAGTATTAAATTTTGATATCTTAAGTGCTGTAAAAAACCCGTGGGGGTCACCACGCAATCTTTCTGTTCAAACAATAGATGTTTACATAGACAAAGACTTTGGATTAGAAACCGGAAGTAAGGCTTTAGGCAATTATAGATTTGCAAAAATGCCTGAAGGCTCAGGATGGGAATACAACATTGTTATTGAAGGTTGGGAACCGCAAATATGGAAATCACTACAAAATGGTGAAACAGAGTTAGTAACTAATCAATTCGATATTGTAGTTGTTCCAGACAAAGGTATTATTGTTGTCAAATTAGACATTGAAAACCATTTAGGTGGTGGTAATCCTGAAGAATGGCATTATGGAGTTGTGATGATGTCTCAAGACGGTTATGGACCGAACGGTTCTAGAATTAGGGAAATTAATCCATCTGCGGAGCAGTGGAGAGGCGGTGGTGCACCAAATGTTGTAAACCATCCAAATATTTTTGATGTTGTCTTCCCAGAAAAAGGTATTCAAGAAGAATACTTGAGTTCATATGGTCAGTACCAAGGATCCATAGATGATTTACCTACAGAATTGTTAGCAAGTATTCCATTGGTTACTAACAATAAATAAAATTAATTAATCTTTTTTGTTTTGTAATTTTTGTTTTTTAATAGGACTAGTACCAGTTTCTAAAATTTCTTTATAAGCTTTATCAAAAGCCTCAAGTTGCCAACTGTGCATTCTAGATCTACTTATTTCGATTACTTGTTTTTTTTCTTCATCATTAAATTTCGACCATTTTGCAATTTCAGGTGTTGTTCTACCACACCCATAACAAAGATCACTCCCAGGATCTGTTACGCAAACACTTATACAAGGTGAAGGTATTGTCATGGTGATTATATTAATTCATATTTAATTCTTTTATTAATTCTTTTGTAGCAAAGTTTAGAGACTCTAGGGGGTTTATTAAGCCTTCTTTACCACATTCAAAATAATTTTTAAAATAATTTTGTTCTTTAAATGAAAATTGTCCACCTAGAAAGTAACTTCTCCCTTTAAAAATTTTTAGCAGTTCACCGATAATTTTTCCATTTAGAGAGGAACTATCAAATTTACCTTCACAAAAAATTCCAATTTGATAGTTGTTTAGTTTTTCTTTCAAATTAGTTTGATTTAAGAAATATTCAGATCCATTTAATACCTCACAACCTAACACCTGATTTAAAGTGAAAGTTAATCCTCCACCAGCACCTGATTGCTCTTTACTTGGATCTAGATTTAACTTGAGTTTATCCCCAATTAGTAAGATTAATTTCTCAACAGCAATTTTATGATTTGTTATTTCTGATAAAGTCATTCCTTTTTGAGGACCGAAAACATCAAATGCTGAATTTTCTCCTAATAATGAAATGTTTGTATCTGTTAAAACTTTAATTGCTAAGTTGGGATTAAAGTAATTCAAATTAATGTCTGTAATATACTCAAAAGTTTTTGGAGTGGGATTTTTAATAGTTTCACCATTTGAAATAAATTGCATACCTAAATTATTTAGTAACCCAATACCAAAGTCAATTGTTCTTGTTCCACCAAGTCCAAGAATATCTATTTTTTTAACAATTAGATCTATACATCCTGAATTCAGCAAGAAAGTATTGGTTAATGCATCAATGCCAATTAATTGTGCTGACTCAAAATAGATATCATTTTTTATATTTAAAGTTTTGACCGATGTTAGTTTATTTTCGAAATTGACTAGTTTAAAATTTTCATGAATTTGAAATCCATAATCTAAGAAAATATTTGTACTATCTTGTCCACCGTCTGTAATGCTGTAGAAATCTGCATCAATATCTGCATTATTAAAATTTACTTTAATAGACTCAATTACTTCTTGAGCACTTAATGTACCTGAAAATTTGTCACAAAAAACAGCTATCTTCATGTTGTTATTTTATTTGGTAAGATTTTAATATGTCAGATGTTCTTGAAAAACTACTAAGTTATTTAAATTATCACTCTTTTATTAAAGAAGCTCAAATTATAGAAGGAAAATTATATTTTAAAACAAATTATACCTTTGAAGATGTTCAAAAATTCTTGGAAAGGTTTGAGTATCTATCAATCGTATTTGTAGATGATCAATTTTTAATTGAAAACAAAGATCTTGATTTATTAGTTGCTGCAGGAGAATTAGAAAAATATCTAGTAGCTTATTAGTGCATTTAAAATAATTTAGTATGAAATTAGGTTTCTTATCTTACAAAAATGACTTTAGGGCACCAATACATCCAGAGTCAATTCAAAAATATAACTTAAATTTATTTTTAGAAGAAGGGATTTTTGATAACCTCAATTACACCTTTCCTAATGAAGAGAAAGTCACAAAAATTAAAAACTTAAACGAATTAGATATTGTTGCCTGTGTAGATTTAATCGAAGAGAGGAAATTAAAAGAATTAAAAGAAGGAGCAGTCTTAATCGGATTATTTGACTTTGTAAAAATTGAAGAAATTAAAAAATTAAGATCGGATTTAAAAGTACTAAGCTTTTTTAAATTACCACGAATTTCTAGGGCACAAAACTTAGATGCTCTATCATCTCAAGCAAATTTATTAGGATATGCTTCAGTTTTAAGAGCTGCAAATGCAACTGCAAATGTAATTCCAATGATGACAACTGCAGCAGGAAATATTCAACCATCTAAAGTTTTAATACTTGGAGTTGGTGTAGCTGGCCTACAAGCAATTGCAACAGCAAAAAGACTAGGTGCTAGAGTTTGGGCTTTTGATATTAGATCTGAAGCAAAAGACCAAGTTGAAAGTTTAGGTGCAAAGTTTGTTGAAGCTAGTGCAGTCAAACAAGAAACAGTTTATGCACAGGAAGTTACTGATGAGGAAAATCAAAAAATTCAAGAAGCTCTAAAAAATCAAATACTTCAGAGTGATATTGTCTTAACTTTTGCACAAATTCCTGGTAAGAAAGCCCCAGTATTAATTGAAAAGTCAACAGTTGAAAATATGAAAATGAATTCTGTGATTATAGATTTAGCTGCTAGTTCAGGTGGAAACTGTGAGGGTACAAAAGTAAATGAAGTAGTCGAGATAAATGGAGTAAAGATAGTTGGAGAAACAGATATTTTGAAGACTGTAAAACATGCAGCAACAAAATTGTATTCTGAGAATGTGAGAAATTTAATCGAACTGTATTTAGAAAATAGCAACGATGAAATTTTTGTTGAGATGAGTTCATAATGGAAACAACTTTTTTACTTACATTACTGATAACGTTTCTAGCAAGCTTTATTGGATACGAACTTATATCTAAAATTCCACAGACATTACACACTCCGTTGATGTCTGGTTCCAATGCAATTTCTGGAATTACCTTGATTGCAGCAATTCTTATATACCCAGAAGTAGGAGAGTCTCAATTTCTTAAAATTATTGTTTTAATTGCTATAGCATTAGCAACTATAAACATTGTGGGTGGATTTTCAGTTACTGGTCGCATACTAGAAATGTTTAAGAAATGATTGAAATAATATTATTCGTTTCATCTGTGTTATTTATCTTTGCTTTAAAGCTCTTTGGAAGACCATCAACAGCACATAGAGCAAATACTTTTGCAATGTTGGCTATGGGATTAGCTGTCTTTAGTGCCTTTAATTTTGATTTTTCAAAATATGATTCTACTTTTTATATAACAATAGTTGTTTCAGGACTTCTTGGAGTGTTAATTTCAAAACGAGTTCAAATGACACAAATGCCGGAGTTGGTTGGTTTATTTAATGGTTTTGGTGGTGGAGCTTCAGGTGCAATTGCATATGTTGAGCTATCAAAAAGTACCCTAACTCTATCAGATTATTTTGTAGCTATCTTTTCTATGGTTATTGGTGTGTTTACTTTTTCTGGAAGTATTATTGCTGTTTTAAAGCTACGTGGAAAGTTAAACAATGTAAATACAAAAATCGCTAATATCTTTTCAGCTTTTTTACCACCTCTAATTTTACTTCCTTCAATTTTGGGAGAAATGGAAACATTAACTCTTGAATACTTTATGCTACTTTCATTAATTGCTGGAGTTATAAGAGTTGCGGTAATTGGTGGAGCAGATATGCCAGTTGTCATAGCATTCTTAAATTCACTTTCTGGGATAGCTGCTATGTCAGCTGGTTTTATTGTAAATAGTATTATTTTGATTGTAGCTGGAGCTTTAGTTGGTGCCTCTGGAATAATTCTTACATTACTTATGTGTTCAGCTATGAATCGTACACTTTTTGAAGTTCTAAAAGGTGGATTTGGAAGTACATCAATTAACAATGAATATGAAAAAGAACCAATAAGCACTTCCCCAGAAGATGTTGCAATCCAGTTAAGCTATGCAGAATCTGTAGTTATTGTACCAGGATATGGAATGGCAGTAGCTCAGGCACAGTCAGCTGTTAAAGAATTAACTAATACTTTAAAAGATAAAGATATAGAAGTTAAGTTTGCAATTCATCCAGTTGCTGGCAGGATGCCTGGACATATGAATGTTCTTTTAGCTGAGGTTGATATTGATTATGACGACATGTATACCTTGGATGAAATTAATAAAGATTTTTCTTCTATTGACGTTGTACTTGTTCTTGGTGCTAACGATGTAGTAAACCCTTTAGCTAGAACAGATGAAACTTCACCAATTTTTGGAATGCCAATTTTAGATGTCGATTTAGCGAAACAGGTAATCGTAATAAAGAGATCTATGTCTCCAGGGTATGCTGGTATAGCAAACCCATTATTTGTAAATGACAATTCAAAAATGCTTTTTGCTGATGCTAAAGAAGGCCTTGAAAAAATTGTTAAAGTCATTTGAATTAGTTTAATCTAAACATATTAATATGATTAAAGGAACATATCTCGCAGTTGAAAAACCTCTTTTATACATACATATATTTTCTGGTTTTCTATCCCTATCAATTGCATATTTATTATTGTTTATCAAAAAAGGTAACAAACTCCATAAAAAATTAGGAATGATTTATGTTTATGGAATGACATCCATATTTTTAACTGCTTTACCAATGAGTTTATTAGGTGAAGCTAATGTGTTTCTATTTGTTGTAGCTATTTTTTCGTTTTATCTAGCTTTTTCTGGCTTTAGGCAGGGAAGAAGTAGAGAAGGAGCTAAAGACAAAATTGATAAAGCGCTTTCTATTTTTATTCTTTTTGCAGCATTAGGTCTCTTCTTTCTAGCAATTACCTTATTTCTAAGTAATGACACCATGTGGATTACTGCCACTTTATTTGGATCAATATCTCTAGTTTTTGGAATTAGAGATCAGTTAAGATTTAGATCAATAGAAAAACCTAATTATTATGATAGAACTACTCTACATCTCACACTTATGTTAAGCGCAACCATAGCTACAACAACAGCTTTTTGGGTTACTATAAATTTCTTTTCTGAAGAATGGTTAAATTGGGTATCTCCAAATTTTGTTTTAGTTCCAGTAATTATTTATTTCTATATAAGAGAAAAACAAAAAAAGAATTTATAAAAAAGAACCAGCTCCAAAAATCTCTTTTCATATTTGTTCCTTGCTAGATTTTGGGCTGGTTCCTTAATCTTGTTTATAGTGTGAGGTTATAAATCACACTCCTGCTGGTAATCCATATCCTCCTTAGTAGCTACTCTCAAAATATCAAAAAAATTAATTGGTTGCTGTTGAAAATAATATTTACTTAATCATTGACTGGAAAAGAGTATTTGAAATTATTAGAATTAGATATTGTGAGTTAAATATTTTTGAAAATATATTTATCAAACACTTTCATTTTTTCAAACCAATCTTCTGGATAAAAATAGTTTACAGTTGCTGCAACAGAAGATAAAAGAGCGTTACCGTCTTGTGGCGTGAAACAATATCCTGTTAGTTCATATTCTGTTGCATGAATAGAGTGTTTAGATATAACTCCATGAGATAAAATTCTTCCGTGGTATCCATGATCTCTACCAAAAGAGAATACTTTATTAGCAGACATCTTTTCAGTCTCCATTAAGTAGTTACTTTCTTTCAAATATTGCAGCATCTCATCTTTTATAATCTTTTCTTCAAAACGTAAATTAAACCAAAGCGTGTGCATATATTGAGTAGGGATTTTTATAGCTGAAGAAAATAAATCTAATTCTATTCCGCTTTGTTGAAAGAGTTCATAAACATCTCTAGCATGATGTGTTCCAAATTGATCACTTGAATGTTTAGAAATGTATGGTGATGGGGAAAATGAATCATCTTGAGAAACGTCATTAGATCTTCTTAAGCAAACAAATTTTCCTTGCTCTAGATTTTTTTTATTATCAATAGCAAAAGTTTTTACAATTGAAGCAATATTGTGGGTATTACAAGATGCAATTAAATATGTGTTTTTATTTTCATCTAAAATTTCATTGTTTATACCCCATGCATAAAAAGGTCCAAAGCCATGTTCTGAACCTTGAGCTAAAAATCTTTTGTCAGAATCAAGATGTTGATAGATTGCTTCCCAATTTTTATTACCACTAGGAGTACAATCAATAATCACTTGTGATTCACTGTAAGAATCATCTAAATTTTTTGAATCAAAACCTAGTGTTTTAAATTCAGATTTAGAATCATCATTTGAGACTAATAATGCACCTTTTCGTAAAAGTGCTTCTACTTTACCTTTCTCTTCTGAAAGAGGTGTCCTTTTATAAAAGTACACATTATCAAAACCTAATTCAGTTTTATGTTCTGCCAACAAACCAATTAATGGTTCACCAATTGTGCCAGTTCCAATGACGAGTACATTTTTTTTCACTAAAATTATTTTAATGTCAGCACAATTTGAAGTATCAAATCCAATATATAATTTTTCACTTTCTGAAACAGACGGTGATGCTTCTCAAATAGATTTATTGGGAGGTAAAGGAGCAAATCTTGCTGAAATGAGCAAGCTAGGCATTAATGTTCCACCAGGATTTACTATTACAACTGAAGTTTGTAATTATTTCATGAAGAATAAAGCTTTTCCTGAAAATCTAGAAGAACAAATAATCAATTCTGTAAAGAAACTCGAAAACTTAACTGGAAGAGTATTTAACGGTTCAGAAAATCTCTTATTATTATCAGTTCGCTCTGGAGGAAGAATTTCTATGCCTGGAATGATGGATTCAATTTTGAATATTGGCTTGAATGATTCGAATGTAGGTATATTAGCTAAAGAATTCAAAGATGAAAGATTTGCATTAGATTCATATCGGCGTTTAATACAGATGTATTCCAATGTAGTTCTTGGTCTAGAACATGAACGTTTTGAAGCTGTTATAAAAAATAAAAAAAGAATGGACGGAGTATCCTCGGATGCAGAATTTAATGTTGAACAATTAAAATGGATAATAAATGCTTATAAAAATATTATTGAACGTTTCTCAAAAGTTCCATTTCCACAAGACCCAAATGAACAATTGCTTGGTGCAATTAAAGCTGTTTTTAATAGTTGGCTTAATAAACGAGCAATTAGCTATAGAAAAATTAATAACATTCCTGACACTTGGGGGACTGGAGCAACAGTTCAGGCTATGGTATATGGAAATTTAAATGATTTGTCTGGGACAGGAGTTGCTTTTACAAGAAACCCATCAAATGGTAATAAAGAGTTGTATGGCGAATATTTAATGAATGCACAAGGTGAAGATGTAGTAGCTGGTATTAGAACACCGCTTCCAATTTCATCAACTGTACTAAATAAAGGTAAATCATTAGAAGAACTATTTCCTGAATCTTACAAACAAATAAAAGAAATCTCCTCAAAATTAGAAAACCACTTTAAAGAAGTCCAAGATATTGAATTTACTATACAAAATAAAGAAGTTTTTTTATTACAAACTCGTAAGGCAAAAAGAACAGCTCAAGCAAGTGTAAAGATTGCAGTTGATATGGCTAAAGAAAATATAGTATCAAAAAATGAAGCATTAATTATGGTAGATGCGAACTCTATAACTGATCTTTTACACCCACAGTTTGAGGATGATCAGAATAAAACTATTTTTGCTAAAGCATTAAATGCGTCACCTGGTGCTGCTGTGGGGGAGATTGTCTTTGATGCAGATACTGCAGAACAAGAAGCTAATAAAGGAAGAAAAGTTATTTTAGTTAGAGAAGAAACTAGTCCGGAAGATATAAATGGGATGTATTCATCAGTCGGTATTCTGACTACAAAGGGTGGGATGACAAGTCATGCTGCTGTGGTTGCTCGTGGAATGGGAAAGCCATGTATTGTTGGTGCGGAAAATTTATTAATAAATTACGAGAACAAAACTATTTCTAATGGTGAAATAACTTTAAATATTGGAGATTTAATTTCATTAGATGGTTCTGTGGGGGAAGTTTATATAGGTGAACTTAAAACACAACCACCAAAACCTTCTGAAGAATTTAATCAAATTATGAAATGGTCTGATGAAGTAAGACGTTTAAATGTAAGAGCTAATGCAGAGACTGTTAAAGATACAAAGAAAGCTTTGGAGTTTAGTGCTGAAGGAATTGGGTTATGTAGAACTGAACACATGTTTTTTGAAGGAGAGCGTATTCTACCAATGAGAGAAATGATAATGGCGGAGACTACTCAGGGTAGAAAAAGAGCATTAGCCAAATTAATAAAATTTCAAATTAAAGATTTTGAAGATTTGTTTGAAATATTAGAAGATAAGCCTATAACAATTAGGTTACTTGATCCACCGATGCATGAATTTTTACCAAAAAGTGATGTTGAGATAACATCACTTGCGAATGAAATTGGAATATTACCTAGTTATATAAATGAAATTGTGCTTAAGCTGTCAGAAAGCAATCCAATGTTAGGACACAGAGGTGTGAGACTCGGGTTGTCATATCCTGAAATCTATAAAATGCAAGTTGAAGCAATTTGTCGTGCAATTTTTAATATTTCAAAAAGTAAAAAAACAAAGACATCACCTGAAATTATGATTCCTTTAATAATGAATGCAAAAGAACTTCAGAAGATGAAAACCGTATTAATAGAGACAATTCAAAATTTAGAAAAAGAATTGGAATTTAATTTCACTTATTCAATTGGGACAATGATTGAATTACCAAGTGCAGCACTTAACTCTGATGAAATAGCAAAACATGTAGATTTTTTCTCATTTGGAACGAATGACTTAACTCAAACAACACTTGGACTTTCAAGAGATGATGCTTCGAAATTTCTACATGAGTATGTTGAGAATGGGGTATTTAATATAGATCCTTTTGTCTCGATTGACATTGAAAGCGTCGGTAAATTAGTTGATCTTTCTTCCAAAAATGGCAAAGAGTCAAATCCCAAACTTAAGGTTGGTGTTTGCGGCGAACATGCAGGCGAAGCAAATTCTATAATTTTTTTAAGTAGTTTAAATATTGATTACATTTCATGTTCGCCATTTAGAATTCCAACTGCAAGACTTGCTTCAGCTCAAGCTGAAATAATGAATCAGAATTCTTAAATTAGTTACACCTCTATAAAAGTAAATATTATTTTATTGAAGCTAAAAAATCTAGATTGTAAGATTATTTTATGATTTTAAAAAATAAAAATATTTTAATTACTGGAATACTGACAGATAAAAGCATTGCTTACGCATCAGCACAAGTTGCATTAGAAAATGGAGCAAATATTATCGCAACCGGATTTGGTAAAGGACTTAGAATAACTGAAAGAGCTGTTAAAAGATTATCCGAAGATATAAAAGTACTCCCGATGGATATAGAAAATTTAGATGAAGTAAATAACACCGTTAATCAAATTGAACAAGAAATTGGAAAATTAGACGGTGTTTTACATGCAATTGCTTTTTCTCCTACTGAAGCTATGGGGGGAAACTTTCTAAATACAAGTGTTGAAGATGCAGTCAAGAGTTTTGAAGTTTCAGCTTTTTCACTTAAAACTCTTTCATCTGCTGTAAAACCAATTCTTCAACCAAAAGCTTCTATTGTTGCTCTAGATTTTGATAATTCTCAAGCTTGGCCAGGTTATGACTGGCAAGGTGTAGCAAAATCAAGTTTGCAATCTATTGTCAGGTATCTTGCATATTATCTTGGAAAAGATGGAGTTAGAGTAAACGCAGTAGCTTCTGGACCTTTATCTACAACTGCTGCAAAAAATATTCCCGGATTTTCTGCTATGAACGACGAATGGAATAACAGAGCACCACTAGGTTGGGATGTTACTGACCCTACTCCGGTTGCAAAAGTTGTTAATTTTTTATTATCAGATTTTTCAGAAGCTGTCACCGGCGAAATTATTCATGCTGATGGTGGTGTTCATGCCATCGGTGGCACAATGTTACCTAGTTAAGATTCTGTTATAACTAATACAGCGTTATGTCCACCAAAACCAAATGAATTTGACATAACTATTTTAGTCTCTAGTTCAATTGAATTATTTGGTGTGTAGTTAAGATCACACTGTTCATCAAAATTATTTAAATTAATTGTTGGGGCAATTTTATTATCCCTTATAGAAAGTATTGAAACCATTGCCTCAAACGCACCGGCACCACCAAGTAAATGACCAGTCATAGATTTAGTTGAAGATAAAGTTAATTTCTTTGAATGATCTCCAAACAATGATTTAATTGCTTTAGTTTCATTTAAATCATTAGCTGGGGTAGATGTACCATGTGCGTTGATATAATCAACTTGTTGTGAATTGATTCCTGCATCTGCCAGCGCTTTTTCCATGGCTCTAATAGCACCTACTCCACCTTCAGACGGTGCAGTAATGTGGAAAGCATCAGTTGTTGATCCATAACCTGAAATATATCCATAAATTTTGGCATTTCTATTTAAAGCATGCTGTTCTTCTTCCAAAACTAAGACAGTTGAACCTTCGGCCATCACAAATCCATCTCTTTCTTTATCAAAAGGTTTACAAGCTAATTTAGGATTATCATTTTGTGTTGACAGTGCTCTTATTTGAGCGAAAGCTCCAATTGTCATTGGGGTTGTTCCTGATTCTGTACCACCTGCAATTACAGTATCTACAACTCCTCTTTCAATTAAATTTTTTGCTTCTCCTACAGCATTAGCAGAAGCAGCACATGCTGTGGTTACTGTTAAAGAAGGTCCTTCAATACCAAATCTGATTGCAACTTGACCAATACTTGAATTTGGCATCAATTGAGTTATTGCTAGGGGATTAATTCTAGATGGTCCTCTTGAATCATAAGTTCTAACAGCTTCTTCTGTAGCACTTATGCCTCCTATACCGGTGCCAAAGACAATCCCTACATTTGGACCTAATCTATTTTCAAGATTTAACCCTGCATCAACCAAAGCCTGTTCAGTTGCATAAATTGAAAGGTGTGATGATCTATCCATTTTTCTAGCATGCTGTTTACCTAAATAGTCGTTGCCATCAAAATTTTTGACTTCACCAGCAAAATTGACAGGTAAATTTGATGTGTCGAATGCAGTAATATAATCTATTCCTGATACACCATTTAATAAATTATCCCATGTAACGGCTACTGAATTAGCAAGAGGGTTAATTGTTCCAAGACCAGTAACAACAACTCGTCTTTTAATCATTTTTTAAATTAAATTTTTGAGTGAAGTAAGTTAACTGCTTCTCCGACGGTCTTAACATCTGCTAATTCGTCATCATCAATTTCGATTCCAAATTCATCTTCAAAAGCCATAACTACTTCAACAATTCCGAGTGAATCAATTTCTAAATCTTCTTCAAGTTTTGCTTCCATTGAAACTTTAGACTCTTCAATACCTAACTCATCTACAAATAAATTCTTAACCTTTTCAAAAACATCATTAACTTCCATAATTCTCCTTAATTACGTCGTCATTCCGCCATCGACAGCAATGACTTGTCCTGTTATATATTCTGACTCTTCTTTACATAAAAAAGCTACTACATTTGCAATATCTTCTGGTTTACCAATGCGTTTTATTGAAAGTTGCTCTATAATATTTTCTTTATTTTCATCACTTAAAAAAGAAGTCATATCTGTTTCTATGTATCCAGGCGCAACAACATTTGCTGTAATATTTCTAGATCCCACTTCTTTACTTATTGATTTTGCCATACCGATAACACCTGCTTTTGAAGCTGCATAATTTGATTGCCCTTGATTACCAGAAATTCCAACAACTGAAGAAATAAAAATTATTCTTCCCCATTTATTTTTAATCATATTTTTAAGTGCTCTTTGTGATGTATAAAAACTTCCAGTTAAATTAGTCTGAATAACCTCTTGCCAGTCGTTTTCCTTCATTCGAGGCAGAATACTATCTTTTGTCATACCTGCGTTATTAATTAGTATGTCTATGCTGCTTCCATTTGATTCAAGTTTTTCAAATGCTTTTAATACAGAGTCATTAATTGAAATATTTATTTCAATTGCTTCTGCATTTCCACCAGAGTCAACTATATTTTTGACAACTTGCTCAGCTTTTTCATTTGAAGAGTTATACCCAACGAAAACTTTATATGCTTTACCAAGTTCCATTGAAATAGCTTCACCGATTCCTCTAGAACCTCCTGTAACTAAAGCAGTTTTCATAATTGTTCTAGTTTTTCAGGAATTTGATATTTTATTGCCTTCATAATTGTGTCAACTGCAGTTCCATCAAATTCTGGAAGTTTGGCATCTGAAGTGTTTTTTGGAGTTAAATCATTTTTTAATTTAAGTGCACAAGCACCCCATGATAAACCAGCACCGACTGCTGTAAAGATTGCAGTTTCACCGCCTTTAATTTCCCCTTCTTCTATTGCATCTACTAATGCTAATGGAATTGAAGCAGCTGAAGTGTTGCCATATCTTTGAACTTTTTTAATCATTTTACTATTAGGAAAACTAAGTGATTTTTCTAGTCCTTCAATAATTCTCAAGTTTGCTTGATGTGGAATAACGATATCAATGTCTTCTTCTTTAAGTCCAGATTTTTGAACAACTTCTTTTGAAGCATTTGACATAGCTCTAACACCGCTTTTAAATATTTCTGGTCCTTCGAAAGTCCATCTTATCTTTGCTGCTTCATCTGGTTTAAATCTATCCATTGCAGAGCCAAAGTTAGGAACTTCTAAAATTTCAAGTTTTTCTGAAGATAATCCATTAACAAAAGAATAAATCTCTCCTTCAGTCTCATCAGTGCTTTCTTCTAACACTACTGCACCTGCGCCGTCACCAAAAAGAACTGCCGTACCTCTATCAGACCAATCCAGCAACCAAGTAATATGTTCAGAGCCAATAACTAGGGCTTTTTTGTACAATCCACTTTCAATAAATGCTTTACCTTGTTCCATTGCGTAAACAAATCCAGCACAAGCAGCATTGATATCATATACAGATGCATTTACTGCCCCCATCTTTTTTTGCACATGGGCAGCAGCGGATGGAATCAAGCTATCTGGTGTACAAGTTGCAAGAATTATAACGTCAATATCTTCAGCTGTTAATCCGGCACATGCCACTGCATGTTGGCCAGCGACTGAAGCCATATCAGAATTATTCACATGACAGTATCTTCTTTCTTCAATACCAGTTCTTTGTCTTATCCACTCATCAGATGTATCAATAAATTTTGCAAGGTCATCATTTGTCATTACACTTTGAGGCGAACATTTACCCCAACCCGTTATTGTTGATTTCAAAGATTACTCCTTATATTTCATTTAAAGAGCTAATAGAATTTATAACTCCTAAACCCTTACTTGATATAGACTTTTTAACCATCCCTACGGTTACATTACCTGGACCAATATGATACCAGTAGTCTGGAGAATCAATTTTTTCAATATTTAAGATTTGATCATAAAATAGGACGCTATTATCAATTTGATTTATTAAACGACTTTTCACAGTTTCAGTTGTCATTGGTTTAGCATCGATATTCATATAAACAGTAAAATCACCTTCTTTGAATTCTATGTCTTCTATAACTTCTGCTACTTTAACTTTTGCAGAAGAAACTGTAGGTGAGTGAAAAGCCCCAGCTACTTCAAGTGGAATAATTCTTTTAGCTTGAATAGATTTTGGATCAGATTTAATAAATTCCACATCCTCAATAGTTCCACCAATAACTATTTGAGAGGAATCATTATAGTTTGAAATATTAATATCTATTCCTTGAAGAGTTAGTTCATTGATAGCTTTAATTGTCTGTTTTAAATCTGTAGTCAGCACTGCAGCCATAGTAGTATTAGAGTTTTCAACTGCTTCTTGCATTGCTTTACCTCTTACAGAAATAATTTTTAAAGCATCTTGATAGCTTAAAGTATTGGCTAAAGTTAAAGCGGTATACTCTCCAAGAGAGTGACCTATTCCAACCCTAGGTTTACCAATTTTTTTAATTGTTTCAAGACCATAACAATATGAAATTGCAAAGATATAAGGTTGAGCAATGTTTGTTTTCTTTATTAACTCTTCATCTCCGTTTGAAATTATATCCTCTAAAGACCACCCCAAAGTGTTCTCAAATTTTTCTATCAATAATTCAGGATATAGAGATAATAATTCTTCCCCCATCCCAATTTGTTGAGACCCTTGACCTGGAAACATTGCAACCCAGTTCATGTTTATCTTTCAGAAATTGCAAAAGCTATTGCTTGATTTTCTTCATGTGACATCGAAATATGAACTGTTTTTATGCTAAGTTCTTCTGCAAAATATTTTGCATCACCTAACAAGTTTACATTTGGTTTACCACCACCAGTTATTTCGATATCTCTCCAGTTGATTTGTCTCCATCCTTTACCAAGAGACTTCATTACAGCTTCTTTTGCAGCAAACCTTGCACCGAGTCTCTTTGCTGGATCAGAGAATCTGTTAGCATATGTAATTTCATGCTGTGTAAAGCAACGATGTTCAAATTTAGATTTAGATTTTGATAAGAGTTTTCTAATTCTTATCAAATCTACTTGATCTACCCCAATTCCGTAAATCATTAGAATTTTGCTTCTATTTCAACAAGTAATTCACCTTTTTTAACAGGCTGTCCTTTTTCTATATTATATTTTTTAATAACCCCATCAATAGGAGCTGTTATTACATTCTCCATTTTCATTGCTTCTAGTACAAAAAGTGAGTCACCTTTTTTAACTTTTTTACCCTTTTTTGTCATAGTATCCATAATTGTTCCTTGCATATCTGCAAATATCATGCCTGGATTTTTTATATTTCCTGTTAAATCTAAACCTATTTTTTTGGGTCTTTGAGGAGCTAATGTAGGATTTGATTTATCATCTAAAGAAATTTTAACTTTACTTGGTCTATCTGAGATTACTTCTTCATCCTCGACTACTTTAATTTCAAAATTCTCTTCAAGAAATTTTACGTGAATGTTGCTATCAATAAATTCTTTAGTTTTTAGAACATCTGATAGTAGCTTTATTGTTGTAGGAACACCGCCAATAATATATTCATCTAGACACCTAATTCCTTTAAAACGGGCCTCTTCTCTTGAAGCACCCCAAACAATGAGTTTTGCAATCAAATTATCGTAAAAATGAGTTATTTGTGTTCCAGTTCTTACCCAACCATCAACTCGTACTCCATTGCCTGTGGGTTCACGATATTCTGTTATTGTTCCTGGTGTTGGCAAAAATTTATTCGCTGGGTCTTCGGCGTTTATTCTAAATTCAATACTGTGACCTCTTGGTTCAGGATTGAAATCTTCTAAGGAATTTCCAAGGGCAACTTTTATTTGTTCCTTTACTAAATCAATTCCGTATCTCATTTCTGTTACAGTATGTTCTACTTGTAATCGTGTATTCATTTCAAGAAAGTAAAAATTTTCGTCGTTGTCTGCAAGGAATTCAATAGTTCCAGCATTTACATATTTTGCAACTTTAGCAATTTGTAAAGAATATTCCTTAAGTCTTTCTCTTCCATAATCTGAAATCCAAACCGGAGGGCTTTCTTCAATTAATTTTTGATTCCTTCTTTGAAGCGAACAATCTCTTTCTCCTAAATAGACTATGTTTCCATATTTGTCAGCTAGTATTTGCGTTTCGATATGTCTTGCAGGCTTTATAAATTTTTCTATATAAATTTCATCCGATCCAAAGTAAGCTTCACTTTCCCTTTTAACAATTTCAAAACTTTCTAATAGTTCTTTTTCATCATTTACAATTCTTAATCCTTTACCGCCACCACCATGGGCAGCTTTTAAAGCAACAGGATAACCAAAGCTATTTGCGTCTTTTGTTGCATCTTTTTTTGATCTTGATGGCTTAAGTTGACCAGGTACAGGATTTAGACCAACTTTTGAAATTAGCTTTCTAGATTCAATTTTGTCCCCCATTGATTTTATTGTTTCTGGACTAGGGCCAATCCAAGTTATTCCTTTTTTTTCAATTGCTTTTGCAAACTCAGAGTTTTCAGCCAAGAATCCATATCCTGGATGAACTAAATCTGCTTTTGTATCTATTGCAGCTTGAAGTAGTTTTTTAAGGTTTCTATAGCTTTCTGCTGGGAGTGAATTACCTAAATAGTAAGCTTCGTCGGCTCTTTTTACATGAAGCGCTTCTTCATCAGCATCTGAGTAAACTGCAATTGTATATAAATCCATCTCTTTAGCAGATCTTATAATTCGAAGAGCAATTTCTCCTCTATTTGCAATTAAGATTCTTTTTTGTTTCATTTTCCTTTAAGCTTTAAAGCAATTGAACCAGCGACTAAAGCTTTTAACGCATCTCCGATAACGAAAGGCAATACACCAACTTGTAATGCATTTATAACGGATAAATTTAAGACCAACATTAGACCAATAGTCCCTGTTAGATAAATAGTAAAAGTTCCAAAAACAATTCCATAAAGTGGTTTGTTTGAATACTGACCAATAATGTATGTTGCAATAAAAAAACCTACAATATAACCAATCGTTGGACTTTTTAATACTGCAAGTCCAGCTACGCTTCCTGAAAAAAACGGAAGTCCAGACATTCCTAAAAACAAATACATTAACATACTTACTGATCCAAAAGTACTTCCAAGAATCATACCTGCTAGTAAAACTGTAAAAGTTTGACCTGTTATAGGTACTGGTGAAATTGGAATAACAATTCTCAATTGGGCTGTTAAAGCAGTTAAAATTGCAAATCCTAGAGATAGGAACAATTTCATTGGTAAAGTATTTTGTTCAACCCAAGTTATTGCAATATTCTTAGAGGGGTATGTTTCCATGTTTATCTCCTAATTCAACTTTATTAACTAATTCATTAAATGAATCAATTATTATTTTTCTTGTTTCACTTGGTTTAATTATGTTATCGATTAAACCTAAATTAGCTGCAATATTTGGATTACTAAATTTTTCATTGTATTCAGCAACTAATTTAGCTTTTAATTCTTCTTTTTTTTCTGATGTTGCTAAATCTTTTCTATTTATTATATCTACAGCTCCATCAGCTCCCATTACTGCAATTTCACCACTTGGCCAAGCATATAGCTTATCTGCACCAAGACCAATTGAATCCATAACTATATAAGCACCTCCGTAAGCTTTTCTAATAACAACGCAGACTCTTGGAACGGTTGCTTCTGAATATGCATAAAGTAATTTTGCACCACTCCTGATGATACCCCCGTGTTCTTGTTCAACACCAGGTAAAAAACCAGGAACATCTACCAAAGTTAGTAGAGGTATATTAAAAGCATCACAAAATCTAACAAACCTTGCTGCTTTCTCTGAAGCATTGATATCTAAAACTCCTGCTAACTCCAGAGGTTGATTTGCAACAACACCTACAGTGTTACCATTTAATCGAGCAAATGTAGTTATTATATTTGTTGCATAATTTGCGTGTATTGGATAGTGTTCACCATCATCAACTATATCGATTATAATTTTTTCCATATCGTACGGTAAGTTTCTATTACTCGGAATAAAACCGTCTAGTGATTCAACCAACCTTTTACTTTCATCTTCAGTTATAAAAATTGGTGGTTTTTGAAAAGACGATTGAGGAAGAAAGCTTAACAAGTATCTTACTTCTTCAAACACCTGCTCTTCAGTTTCACAAACTTGATGAGTAACTCCAGATTTTGTACCATGTGCTTCAACTCCTCCTAATTCTTCAAAGGAAACGTCTTCACCTGTTACAGTTTTTACAACTGCTGGACCGGTTACATATAATTGTCCAATATTCTGAACTTGGAAAATAAAGTCAGTAAGTGCTGGACTATACACCGCACCACCTGCAGAGGGGCCAACAATAACTGATATTTGAGGTATTTTTCCAGATGATTGAACATTTTTCTTAAAAATTTGAGCATATCCATATAAAGAAGAAATACCCTCTTGAATTCTTGCTCCACCAGAGTCTTTTATACCAATTATTGGTGCACGTGCTTCAAGAGCTTTATCCATAACTTTTAATATTTTTTTTGCAACAACTTCTCCTAAGCTTCCACCCATTACAGAAAAATCTTCAGAATAAACATACACTGGTCGTCCATGAACAGTACCAGAACCAGTGATTACAGCTTCACCATCCGGATTTTCATTAGAAGAGACATTTTGATCAATTTCATTAAAAGAACCATCATCTAAAAGTAAATTAATTCTTTCGTACGCTGTTAGTTTGCCTTTTGGGTGTTGTACTTTTGCAGCACGTTTATTTCGTCTTTCAACTACATTTTCGTCTGACATGCCCAACTTTCTTGTTTATTGTTATTGTATGTATTTGACCCGTATATATGTAAAGAGGTAACACTTTGAAAACCTTTTTTTTTGAATCAATTTACAATACACAAGAATTTGCACTAAGGGAACTGGATAATGAACCAGTGTTAGTAATTAGTTTTAAACAAGAACAAGGAAAAGGCACAGCAAAACGAAAATGGTTAAACGCCGATCAAGCTTTAGCATGTTCTCTAGCTATAAATCAGAGCGACATTTTAGTTCCAAAAACACTTATTCCTTTAATAGCAAGTTACATATATATAAGTAAAGTAAACACTTTAGACAAATTATCTCTCAAATGGCCAAACGACATAATCTTAAATCAAAAAAAAGTTGGTGGAGTATTAGTTGAAACAATAAATGAAAAAATTTGTATTGGACTAGGTGTAAATTATTTTTGGAACAAACCTGAGATTTTAAGTGCCGGGTCAATTTATTTAGAAAAACAAGACGACAATCTGATAAAAGAACACGGAGAAGTTTGGGGTGAAATATTAACATCAACTTTGAAACATGGTCAGTTCGATATTTTTGAATATAAAAAACGCTTAACAACATTAAACAAATTAGTTGAATATCCGGATGGTAGAGGTTGGGTCCAAGATGTAAACCCGGATGGATCTTTAAGTGTAAAAACAGTTGATAGTGAAATTATTAATTTAGTGTCACCGTTAATTTCTGAACTAAATTAGTTATTATTAATTGAGCAGGTCAAAATGAAACAATTAGTAGTTGAAAAAAATAATCCTATACCAATATTATGGGATACTCCAATACCTCAACCTGGTCCTGGAGAAGTATTAATAAGAAATCATTATTCAGTAATTTCTTCAGGTACAGAATTAGCAACTATTGAAAATAGTAATAAGAGCATTGCTGAAAAATTCCAAAATAAATCAAATTTAGAAAAAGGATTAAATTTACTAAAAACAAATGGATTTGGAGCTGTTTGGAATGCTGTTTTTCCAAGGAATATTCTTCCTATCAAATTAGGATATAGCTCTGCTGGTGAAGTAGTACAACTAGGTCAAGGAGTGCATAGGTTTCATGTTGGAGATAGAGTAGTTTCAAATGGTAGCCATGCTGAATACGTCACAGTTAATGAAAATTTATGTTCAAGAATCCCTGAAGGTGTTGATATCAAAGAGGCTTCGTTTACTGTTTTAGGAAGTATCGCTCTCCATGGTTTAAGACTCTCTAATACGACTCTTGGTTCGAAAATTGTTGTAATTGGTTTAGGGATTGTTGGACAGTTAGTTTATCGGTTGGCAAAAGCACAAGGTTCTGAAGTCATTGGAATTGATCCAGATCCTGAAAGAGTTAAATTTGATGATAACTTTTTTACTTCAATTAACGATGCTGATGTTAGTAATGTTGATGCTGTAATTATTACCGCAGCTACTGACAGCAATGAGCCAATTGAAATTGCTACAAAAATTTCAAGAAATAAATCAAAAATTGTAGTTGTTGGAGATATAAAACTTAATATTTCAAGAAATGATTTTTATTACAAAGAACTTGAATTAGTAGTTTCAAAATCATATGGTCCTGGCAGATACGATAAACAGTACGAAGTACTAGGAAAAGATTATCCAATTGAATATGTTAGATGGACAGAGAATAGAAATTTTGAAGCATTTTTAAAATTACTAAAGCAGAAAAATATACACTTGCTCGATTTAGTAACATCAGAAATTAGCTTTAATGATGCAGAAAAAATTTACTCGGATTTTGATTCTGAGAAAAAACCTTTATCCATAGTTCTTCGATACGAAATAGAAAGTAAAGCAAAATTAGAATTTGATAGCATTAAGAAATTAGAACCTAGAGATGGAAAAGTTCATTTAGGAATCCTTGGAGCAGGAAATTTTGCAGCATCAACTATATTGCCAGTTCTAAAGGAATTAAAAAAAGAATGCAAGATTTTAGGAATAGCATCAAATAGTGGACTTAGCTCAGAAAATTTAGCCAAAAATTTCAAAATTAAAAATAAATATTCAACAGAAGATGCAATTCTTAACTCAGAAGAAATTGATGCTGTCTTTATTTTAACTCCGCACAATAATCATTCTGAACTTGTTATAAAAGCACTTAATAAAGGTAAAGCAGTATATGTTGAGAAACCTTTAGCTTTAACATTACAATCTTTAACTGAAATTGAAGAAACAATTTATCAAGTTGAAAATCCTAAAATTTATATGGGCTTTAATAGGAGATTTGCTTTAGCTTCTCAATTTATCAAGGAACATCTTATTAGCAATCCAGCAAATAGCATGACTTTTAGGTTTAATGTACCAAAACTAGAAAAAGACCATTGGACAAACATTAATGAGATTGGTGGGGGAAGAGTTGTAGGTGAGGCAATCCATGCAATTGATTTAGCCTGTTATTTTTTTGATTCGTTACCACAAAGCATTTCAGCTTCTGCACCAATAGACAAAAAAAGTGATGAAGTTTTAGATAATCAAGTATTTTTAAATATTAATTTTCAAAATGGAGCACATGCATCGATTCAATATTTTTCAGACTCTAATCCACAACTAGCAAAAGAAAGAATTGAAATTCATGGAAGCGGAAATTCATTTATTGTCGAAGATTTTCAAAAGGTAAGATACTTAATTGATAATCAAGATAGAAGTAAAGTATTTAAATCTGGAAAAGGCCATAAAGAGTCTATCAAAACATTTTTAGATTATGTTTCTAACAAATCTGAAAACCCATTTACTTGGATAGAAGTTAAATCAGTTTCTAGTGCTGCGATTGTCGCTCAAAACTTTATAAATTCTGGTAAGCAACACTCTGTCTAAAATATGTTTTCTCAATTTGATATTTCTGAATTAAAAGTTGCTTTATATGAAGCTGCTGAAGAAATTAAAAAATTGCAATTTGAAGCTCAAATTTCTTCAAAAACATCAATAGTTGATTTAGTTACAACTGCAGATTTAAAGTCTGAAGAAATATTAATAAATAAAATTCAAAAGATATTTCCAAATGATGGAATTATTTCTGAAGAATCTGAACCAATAAATGAAAACTCAAATAGGAAATGGGTTATTGATCCGTTAGATGGAACTGTTAATTATGCAAATAATATCCCACAAGTTGCAATAACAATTTTGCTAGTCGAGGACAACATACCTATTCAAGCTATAGTTCTCGATATTTATAGAGATCATATTTATGAAGGCTATAAAGGTTATGGAGCTTTTAAAGATGGTTTAAAGTTGATAATATCCAAAAAAACTGAGATGAAGAAAGCTTTAGTAGCTACAGGATTCCCCTATGACCGTGTTTTAAACTCACAACAATATATTCCAACATTTGAAACAATTCTAAAAAATTCAGGAGGTATTAGACGTTTTGGATCGGCAGCTCTTGATGTTTGTTGGGTAGCAGATAATAAATTTGATGCATATTATGAATTTTTTATTAAACCATGGGATACGTTAGGTGCAAGTTTAATACTTGATGAAGCAGGTGGATGTGTTGAAGATGAAACAGAAAGGTTTCCTTCTATGCAATCGAAATTAATTATTGCTTCGAACTCTACTATTCATAAAGAATTTAAAGAATTAGTTCTCAATAATATTAGTGAAGAATTAAAAACAAAATTATTTTAATTTAAAGCGGCCCCGGCAAGACTCGAACTTGCGACACCAGGTTTAGGAAACCTGTGCTCTATCCCCTGAGCTACGAGGCCACATAAAATATAACCTAGGCTATTCTTTGATGTGGTTTATCAATTTGAGCCTACAGGTAAATAATGTTAGCAGTTGAAGTCAAAAATATTAAAAAAACATTCCAGAGCAAGCAATCTACTGTTGAAGCAGTTAAAGATGTTAGTTTTGAGGTTAAAAAAGGTGAAATTTTTGGTTTATTAGGTCCAAACGGTGCAGGTAAATCGACAACTATTCTAATGCTAACTACATTACTTCAAGTAACCGGGGGTTCTGCAAAAATACTAGGATACGACGTTTCCAGTCAAGACAAGTTAGTAAGAGAAAAAATTGGTGTTGCGCTTCAAGATACTGGAATTGATAATTTACTTACAGCACGTGAATTATTTTTTACAACTGCAAGACTGTGGGGTTACTCAAAAGAAGATTCTAACAAAAGGACAGAAGAGTTACTCGAACTAGTTGGTTTAACAGAGGCAGCCGATAGAAGGGTAAAAACTTATTCTGGTGGAATGAAAAGGCGTTTAGATTTAGGATTAAGCTTAGTACATTCACCTGAAGTTTTATTCTTGGATGAACCTACAACAGGTCTTGACCCTGGATCTAGAAGGGTTTTATGGGATGAAATTAAAAGGCTCAGAGAAGGTGGTGTAACGGTTATTTTAACAACACAATATTTAGAGGAAGCAGACGAATTAGCAGATAGGATAGCAATTATTGATGAAGGTTTGGTTGTAGCTGAAGGTACTTCTGATGAACTAAAAGCCAGCATTGGTGGAGATGTTATAACATTTGCATTTGATACGGAAAATGACCAAAAACTTGCGTTAAAAGTCCTTACTGAAGGTGTACAAGAAGATAATCTTATTCGTATTACAGTCGAGGATGGCGCTAGAAAAATTCCTCAATATGTAAATCAGCTAACAGAAAATAACATTGAAGTTAGCTCTGTTTCAGCAAGTAAACCAACATTAGATGATGTTTTTCTAAAAGTTACTGGTTATAGATTAGAAGGAGCTGAATCTAAAGAATCTGAAATTGAAGAAGTGAATAATTAATGAATACAAAAATTACATTTTTTACGCAGTTACAAATATTGACTAAAAGGTTAATTCTTAGAGTAGCAAGACGACCTCTTGCTGAGCTTCCTAACATATTTATATCTGCTTTCTTCTTGTTTGTTTACGATGGAGCATTGGGTGGAGTTTTTGGTGGTTCTGCTGCTGGAACACCTTTTGATTTTGCTAACGGTAACTTTGTAAACTTTATTCTTCCTGTATCAATCGTTTCTGCTTCAGTTAGCGGTGGAGCATCAGGTATCTACTTAGTTGAAGATATCGAATCTGGAGTTTTCAAAAGATATCAAAGTATGCCAATTTCAAAATGGGCAATTATCTTGGCACCTATGCTTGTCGGTGCATTAAGAGTATTAATTCAAGCAAGTTTAATCATGTTAATTGGAAAAATTATTGGTGCAGATCCAGCTGTAGGATCTGTAGGATTTTTAATGGTGCTTTCAATAGCTTTCTTGTGGGGCATGGGTTTTGCCGGATACTCAGTTGCAGCAGGTGTCAGATCAGGCTCTTCACAAGGAGCACAGGCAGCTTCTTTTCTTTTTTTTCCAGCATTGTTTTTAGCACCAACTTTTGTTCCAAGGGAAGCACTAAGGGGTTGGCTTTCCACAGCATCAGCTTATAATCCAACCACTTACGTTATAGAAGCAATGAGAGCAATAATGGTAGAAGGTTGGATTAATGATGTTATATTTAAAGGTTATTTAGCAGCAGGAACTTTTGCAATTCTGACTTTAACTTTTGCAGTAGTTTCAGCAAGAAGGGCAACAGAAAAAGCATAAATAGGATTTCGTTATTAATTAAATTCTATTACTCTCTATAATTCTTAAGGATATTTATGGAAGCTAGTTTAAAAGCAGAGGTTAGAGAACACAAAGGTTCAGCAGATTCTCGACGTTTAAGAGCTGATGGTAACATACCAGCCGTTGTTTACGGATTAGGAATGGAACCAATATCAGTTTTAGTTAACGCAAGAGAGTTTACTAATGCTATGAAAACTGAAGCAGGTTCAAACATTATTCTTAATTTAGAAGTAGGAAAACAAAAAATTACTGCTTTAGCACGAGAGATTCAAAAGCATCCTTTTAGAAATGAGTTTTTACATGTTGATTTAATCCAAATTGACTTAACAAAAACTGTTACAGCTGATGTACATGTTAATTATGTTGGGACACCAGTTGGAGTTAAAGAAGATGGTGGTTTAATTCAAACTATAAATGCATCGATCTCTATTACTGCTTTACCATCAAATATCCCGTCCGCAGTTTCATTGGATATTTCTGGATTAAATGTTGGTGAAAATGCTACAGCTAAAGATATAGTCTTACCAGAAGGTGTTGAGCTTTCAAACGAAGATGATGAATCAGTCTTGGTTACTATTACACTCCCTAGGGCAGCAATAGAAGAAGAGACAGACGAAGAACTCTTAGAAGGCGAAGAAACTTCAGAAGATTCAGATGGAGAAGAGTCCTCTACAGAGTCTGATAATGGTGAGCCTTCTGATGATTCAGGAGAATAAAAAGTTTCTTTTTGTTGGACTCTGGAATCCACAGGTTCAATATCAAAACACTAGACACAATATAGGTGCAGATACTTTATTTGCTTTTATAAATAAACATTCGATAAAACTTACTGATGATATTTCTGGTAGCTTCAAAATTGGTAATACTAGATTTGAAAATTTAGAATTAGATATTTTAATACCTTTGGTGTCAATGAATGTATCTGGAAATGCCATAAAGAAATATCTACAAAATAATAATCTAGATGTAAATAATATTCTGGTTTTACATGATGATATTGATTTAGAATTTGGAAAATTAAGAATTAAGTCAAAGAGTTCAGATGGAGGACATAACGGTATTAAATCTATAAACTCAGCCCTTGGAACAATAGATTATTATAGATTTAAAATAGGAGTTGGAAGACCGCCTCTAAAAGTAGATCCTGCTGAATATGTACTTTCTGAGTTTTATACTAATGAAAGAGAGGAAGTTGACTTTTTGATTGAAGATTCATTAGACATATTATTAACATTTTTAACTAATCAGGAAAAAGCTATTAAGTTTGCTTCTGAAAGAAGAATTATAGATGTAGTTTAATGAAGAAGTTCATACCTGATATTTTAGCTTTAACGAGGATTCTATCATCTCCAGTAATCTTACTATTAATACTAAAAGATGGCAGAAGCAGTGGACTAATGTTAGTCCCTGCAGTTATTGCTTTTATCGCAGCATGGACAGATTATTTCGACGGTAAACTAGCAAGAAAGTGGAATGTTTCTACTAAAACTGGAGCATTTCTAGATACGATTGCAGACAAGATTTTTATAACTTTTATTTTTATAGGATTTACTTATATCGATAGAGTTAATATCTGGATTACAACACTTTTAATTGTCAGGGAATTTGTTGTAACGGGTTTAAGAGGCTTAGCTGGTAATGAAGGAGTGCTAATACCACCTAGTCCTACAGGTAAATTAAAAGCTAGTTTTCAATTTTGGGCAATAGGTTTTGTGATGATGGACTTTGCAATTTATTTTGGTGATTTTTCTTTGGCAGATTTAGTTGTATACATTGCCTTAATATTGTCTTATTTATCTGGATATCAATACTTGGTTAAGTATTTAACAAATAAAAAATGACAAATAAAAATATATTCATCACTGGTTCCACTGGTGTAGTTGGTCAACCTTTGTTAAAAAAATTATTAGATAATGAGCACAATGTGTTTGCTCTTGCAAGATCTACAAATTCACTTAAGAAATTAGAAAGTCAAAAAGTTTCGGTAGTTAATGGAGATATTTTATCTGATGATTTAGGTAAGCAGCTTAAAAGTAAAAAAATTGACGCAATCTTTCATGTTGCTGGAGTGAACAAAATGTGTATTAAAAATCCAGAAAACATGTTTAAAGCGAATATTGAAGGAACAAAAAATATTTTACAATTAGGAAATGAAATCGGTATTGAAAAATTTATTTATACTTCATCGGCTGTAACTTTAGGAGAAGAGCACTATAAAGTTGGCAACGAAGATTCTAAACATCGAGGTTATTTTTTAAGTAAATATGAAGAATCAAAATATATTGCTGAGGTGGAAGCATTTAACTTTAAAAAAAATTACGAATTTGTATCTGTTAACCCTTCTTCTGTTCAAGGACCCGGAAGAGTTTCTGGTACTGCTAAACTTTTAATTTCTACATTAAATAAAAATTATCCTTTTTTAATTAAAAATAATATATCAGTTGTCGATATTGACGATTGTACAGAAGGCCACTATAACGCACTACTTTATGGTAAAGAAAACAATAGGTACGTGTTAAACAGTTTTCAAACTTCAAGTAGTGAATTGATTGAGATAATGAAAACTATTTCAAGTTGGCAAGGCAAGCCAATCTATTTACCAAAGAATTTATTGAACTTTTTTGCTCCACTTGGTGATCTTTATGGAAGAATTACAAAAAGCAACCCACTTTTATGTAAGGAATCAGCAAAAGTTCTGACACACGGGCACATTTATGATGGAACTAAAGCAGAAAAAGATTTGAAGATAAATTATACAACTTTAAATGACTTTATTAAAAAAACAGTTAATTGGTTAATTGACGAGAACTACATAAACCTTAAAAGAATTTAAAAAATGAATTTAAGTACTGTGAATCTAAACGTAGATGAAATTGTTCCATATTTTTACAAAAACAAATTTAAAAAGAAAAATTTGATTGTTTTTCCAACTGAAGAGCAAGCCAAAAAGTTTTTTAATAACATTTCAAGTTTAGACAAAAATAGCTTCCTGTTACCTAGTTGGGATACCTTAACTTACGACAATTTCATTCCATCTCTTTCCATTCAAGGAAATAGGTTAGAAATTTTGTCTCAATTAATGAATAAAAATGAAATAAATATTATCTCAAGTATAAAAGCATTATCTCAAAAAATTTATATAGATGAACTAGAAGTAATCGAGATAGAACTATTACAAGAAGTTGATTTTGATTACTTTGTAGAAAATCTTGTACACCTTGGTTATGTAATTAGAGATAGAGTTGAATCTCCTGCAACATTTTCAATCAGAGGAGGTCAGATTGATATTTTTCCTATTAATAGAGTCGAACCAATAAGAATTATATTTGATGGTGATAATGTTAGTGAAATTAAAGTTTTTAATATAATTAATCAAAGATCTTCAACTCAATTGAAAAATGTATTGATTGTTCCAGCTAGTGAGTTATACAAACTAAATAAAAGTGATTTCAAAGAAATAGTTTCAAACAAAAAATTAGAAAATTTTGATGAATATTTTAAATTCCAATTTATTCAGAATTTACCAAATTGTAATTCAATTTTTGAGCTATTAGATGATTCAGTAGAAATAAGTGTAGTTAACTATAATTTCTGTAAAAGTGAGTTATCAGATTTACAGAAAATTGAAGAAGAAAGCTTTATTAATTTAAAAGATTTTTTAACAATTAATGTGAATGAATTTTCATCTAGGTATCTGGATATTTTTCAGCATTTCACAAATTATGGATTGAACTTAATAGAAACTGGTGATTTGTCTGCAATTGAATCTAAAGTTGAATACTTAGAAGGACTCAGTTTAGAAACAGTAATTAAAAAACTTCAAAATATTGAAGAGAAGTTTATTTATACAAAAAGTAATGAAATTAAGAAAAAATTTTCCGATCTTGAAAATGTTAAATTTGTAGATACTCAATTTACATTTTCAGCAATTTTTCATGATTTAAATATTGCAATTGTTAATGATTCGATTTTTAATATTAGACATCAAAAAAAACCAATAAATAAAGCTAAAACAATTAGTGATGAATCAATTCTTTTACCTAATACATATATAGTCCATAAATTTCATGGTGTTGGCCTTTATGAAGGCACAGAAGTGAAAAAAATTAAGGGGGTAGAAAAGGACTATTTGTCAATTAAGTTTGCTGGAAGTGATAGATTATTCGTGCCATCCGAGCAAATAAATCAGCTAGAGGTTTATGTTGGTGGAGAACACCCTAAACTTTCTCACTTAGGTGGCGGTGAATGGGAAAGAGCGAAAGAGAAAGCCAGAAATAATGCAAAAATAATTGCTGATAGAGTTTTAAATTTATATAAACAGAGGAAAATTACAAATAATGATTTAATTATTAACTCTGATACTCCTTGGCAAAAAGAAATCGAGGATAGTTTCGAATATGTAGAAACACCAGATCAATTAAAGGCAATTAAGGACGTAAAAGCAGATCTTGAAAAAAATGTGCCAATGGATCGTTTAATTTTTGGAGATGTTGGTTATGGTAAGACTGAAGTAGCTCTGAGAGCAGCAATCAAAGTTGCTTTTTCTGGCGGTCAGGTTGCTTTACTCGCGCCAACAACGATTCTGGTACAACAACATGTAGATACTTTTGTTGAGAGATTAAAGGATTACCCATTAACAATTAAGAACTTAAGTAGATTTGTAAATAAAAAGGAAATAAGCAAAGTCATTTCTGGATTAGAAAATGGAACTGTTGATATTGTAATTGGCACACATCGACTTTTAAGCAAAGATATAAAATTTCAAAATTTAAAGTTAATAATTATTGATGAAGAGCATAGATTTGGTGTCGAAGATAAGGACAAACTTCATAATTTATCCAATCAACTTCATAAGTTAACTTTAACCGCAACTCCTATTCCAAGAACTTTAGAACAGTCACTAATGGGTATTAGAGAAACATCAAGAATAGAGACACCACCTGAAAATAGGTTAGATACATTGACTCATGTTGGACATGTAGACGAGTCATCAATTGCACTAGCTATTCAAAGAGAATTTTCAAGAGGAGGACAAATATTTTTTGTATTAAACCGAATTGATCAGTTGCAAGAGTGGATGAAAAAAATTAAGGATAAGTTTCCAAATTTAAAATTTGGACTTTTACATGGACAACTACCTACCAATCAAATAGAAGATACAATGCAAAAAGTCTGGGATGGCAAAATTGATATTTTATTTGCAACTACAATTGTCGAAGCTGGTATTGACTTACCTAAAGTAAATACTTTGATAACTGTTAATTCTGAATTATTAGGTATGTCTCAGTTATATCAGTTAAAAGGGCGTGTAGGCAGACGAGGTGAACAAAGTTTTGCATATTTCTTCCATACTAAAAATTTAAGTGTTGATGCAGAGATGAGATTATATGCTATTAGGTCAATTGGTGAAACATCAACAGGATACTCTTTAGCCATGAAAGATTTACAGTTAAGAGGTTCAGGAAGTATATTAGGAGATATCCAATCAGGGTTTATTACAAATGTTGGATTAAATATATTTAATAAATTTGTTCTTGAGGCTATAGAAAGAAAAACTGAAAAACAAATTTCCTCTCCAAGTAATGATCTTAAGTTAGATACATTTTGGGGTGCATCACTTCCTAAAAGCTATATAAATGCAGATTCTGAAAGGCTAGATATATACAAAAGACTAGAAGGAGCTTCTCTTGATGAAGCAGATTTAATCTATGAAGAATTACATGATAGATTTGGTGAAGTTCCACTAGTTTCTAAAAACTTAATCACAACTGCAAAAATAAGAAACATATTGAAACAAAAAAATATTTTAAAAACAATAATTAAAGAAAAATCAATTGAAATTTTTCCAATTGATCTAACAGAATCTATAAACACTAAGTTGAAGGAAATTGATAAAAAATTTATATTTAGAAATAAAAGATTAGTACTTAATTTTAAAATTGCACTTACACCAAACAATACTTACGAGGTAATTAGAAGTATTCTTTAATTATGCAAGAATTTGATGAATTGGTTGAAGTAATAGATAAATTACGAAATGAATGCCCTTGGGACAAAGAGCAGACTCATGAAACTTTAGCTAAACATTTAATTGAAGAAGCTTACGAATTATTAGATGCTATAGCAAAACTTGGGAGTTCTGATTTATCGTTTGAGAACTTAAAAGATGAGTTAGGCGATTTACTACTACAAATTCTATTGCATTCTAAAATCGCGTCAGAAAATAATTATTTTTCGATTGTTTCTGTCATAGAGAATTTAACGAATAAATTAGTTAAAAGACATCCTCATGTTTTTGGTGATGTAAAGCTTGAAAATGCTACAGATGTTGAGAAACAATGGGAAGAAATTAAAGGAAAAAATTCTGACTCAATATTTGATGATATTAACGAAGCATTACCTCCAATAACTAAAGCATTTAAAGCTCAAAGAAAAGCTAAAAAAATAAATTTAAGCTACCCAAATTATGAAGAAGCTCTTGATGATTTAATTTCTGAAATTAATGAATTGAAAAATGCTAAAGATGAAACAAGTAAAAAAAGTGAGATTGGGGATGTCTTTTTTGCATTAATAAATGTCTGTAGGTATTTAAATACCGATCCTGAAATTGAGTTGAATAAATCTACCCAAAGATTTATTGAAAGAGCAAAATATGTTGAGAAAAATATTGAGTTAAACCCAGACATTGAAGAATTATGGAAACTTGCTAAGAAAAATGAATAAGTTCCACAAACGCATTAATTTCTGCTAGATTTTTTATAACAGGGTTATGAATAAAAATATTTCACAAGTTTTTGCTAGATATATTCTTGATTCAAGAGCTAATCCAACTGTAGAGGTTGAAATTACTTTAGAAGATGGAAGTTGGGGAAGATCTGCAGTTCCTTCAGGTGCTTCCACTGGAACTTTAGAAGCACATGAATTAAGAGATAATCAAGCTGCATATTTAGGCAAAGGTGTCATTAATGCAGTTAAAAACGTAAATGAAGTAATTGCCCCAGCTTTATTAGGAAAAGATTCTGAGAATCAGCTTGATATCGATAACATATTGCTTGAGTTAGATGGTACTAACAATAAATCAAAAATAGGAGCTAATGCAATTCTTGCTGTTTCTATGGCTAACATGGCAGCCTTTTCAAAATTTTCAAAGAAGTATGTTCATGAATTGCTTCCGAATATTTACGGGAAGCCTTCCCTTCCTGTTCCATTTATGAATATTTTAAATGGTGGAGCTCATGCTGATAATTCTGTTGATATACAAGAATTCATGATTGTCCCTCATGGTTTTGAACGTTTTGACCAAGCATTACAGGCAGGAGTTGAAGTTTATCATACTTTAAAGAAGAGATTGAAAGCAAAAGGCTTAGCAACGAATGTTGGAGACGAAGGTGGTTTTGCTCCAAACTTTAGCTCATCAAAAGAAGTTTTAGATGAAATAATGCTCTCAATTTCAGAAGCTGGATATAAAGAGTCTGATCAAATTTCTTTAGCTTTAGATGCAGCTGCATCAGAGTTTTACAAAGATAAAAGCTATTTAATTGAAGGTAAAAAATTAAATAGTATTGAAATGTCTGACTACTTAGTTGATTTAACGACATTATATCCTATTGTTTCAATTGAAGACGGTTTGGCAGAGGATGATTGGGATGGCTGGAAATATCTTACTGAAAAAGTCGGCAATACAATTCAGCTGGTAGGTGATGACCTCTTTGTAACTCAAGAGCAAATATTACAAAAAGGTATAGATAATCAATGCGCTAATGCAATTTTAATTAAAGTTAATCAAGTCGGAAGTATTTCAGAAACTTTAGAAACAATGAAACTAGCTGAAAAAAATGGATATTCAAGTATGGTCTCACATCGCTCAGGTGAAACAGAGGATTCTTTTATTAGTCATCTAGTAGTTGGAACATCTAGTGGACAAATTAAGACTGGCGCTCCTGCTAGAGGTGAAAGAACCGCTAAATATAATGAACTTTTAAGAATATCTGAAGAAGTTGGTTTCGAAAATTTTAATAATATAAAATGGAAAAAGTAAAAAATCTTGGAAATGTAATTTTCTCCAGAACTTTAGTTTTAGTTCTCGTTATTTCATTTGTATTTTTTTTATTTGAGACTTATCAAGATAGTTTGACTAATTATCAATACTTAAAAAAAACTATTTCAGAAAGAGAGTCTGAAATCATCTCACTTCGTTCAGAAATAGATGATTGGAATAATCAAATTGATAATCTGGACAATCCAGAATTCGTTGAGGTAATTTTGAGAAGAAGGGGTTATGGGAAAGAAGGAGAATCAATCTATAAATATGAGATTCCTGAACCAGTTACTCCACTAGAGGAGACTTTACAAAAAAATACAAATAAAAGTGTCTTAGAGTTTGTTGTAGATTATTTTATCGGAACTGAAGGTGGATAAAGAAAAACAAATAGTTGAACTTCAAATTGGTAGAAAACTTCGAAGTGATTCAAAAATTATTTCAAAGTGTCATTTTAATCTACCTACAGTCATTGAAGTACCTCCAAATTTAGATGATGGTACTCCTTTTCCTACAACTTTTTGGTTAACTTGCCCAATGTATAACAAAAAAATTGGGTCTCTAGAATCTAATGGAATGATAAAAGATTTAGATGAACAGATTGAAAATAATACTTCATTAAAAGATAAGTGGGAAGAACGTCAAAAATCTTACGCAAGTTATAGGGAAAAAATGCATGTTAAAAAAAATCCAATTAAAGCTCATGGTGGAGTTGGTGGTGCTACAAATTCAATAAAATGTTTGCATGCACATACTGCAGATGAGTTAGCAACTAATCAAAATGTAATTGGCAAAATAGTTATCGAGTCTTTAGGAAGTTTTAATTGTGAAAATCCTTGTTACAACACAGATACTCTTGAAAAGAATCCAGATTGGAAAGTAATTTGGTAAAAGTTGCTTCTATTGATTTAGGCTCAAATTCAACTAGGTTGCTTATTGGTAATGTTGAAAAAGGAAAAATAACTACTCTACTTAAACTTCATGAAGTAACAAGAATGGGAGAGGGTATTGACAAAAATGGCTTTATCAACCTGGATGCACAAAAAAGAGTTATTAAGACACTCAAAAGATATTTTTTAGAGATACAAAAACAAAATGTTGAGCAAGTATTTATTGTTGGAACGGCAGCTCTTCGTGATGCAAATAATCAAGTTGAAGTTATTCATAAGATTGAGCGATTGTTTGATGTAAAAGTTAATGTTATTTCTGGTATTGAAGAAGGTTATTTAACAAGCCTTGGAGTTCTAAATGATTCTAAGTTAAATAATTACTTAATTATTGATATCGGTGGTAGAAGTACTGAATTTGTTTTTAATGAAAATAATAAAGTTGTTTCAATCTCATCTGATCTTGGTGTTGTTTCATTAAGTGAAAAGTTTTTTTCAAATTTACCTATCGGAATTACTGATTTGAAGGATATAGAAAATTACATAGATAGTAAATTACCAAAATTAGAAATTGCAAGTAACAGAGAAATATTTGGCGTAGCAGGCACATTTACTTCATTAGGTTCAATTCATTTGCAGCAAACCCAATTTAATGAAGATGTTTTACACCATTTAGAAGTTGATAAAAATTCTATTCTGAAAATCTATGAAGAAGTATTGTATTTTAGTGAAGCAAAGATTCTATCAACTTATAAAGGCATTGATCCAAAAAGGGCAAAAACTATTACTTCTGGAATATTTCTAGCAACAAATATAATAAAAAAATATAATATAGATGTAATTAAAGTTTCTAATTGTGATATTTTAGAAGGCCTAATATTAAAAAATTACTAAATTAGATATTAGCCCGGGTGGCGGAATTGGTAGACGCGACGGACTTAAAATCCGTTGTTCGAAAGGACGTGGGGGTTCGAGTCCCCCCCCGGGCACATAAAATACTTTTCACAAAATATCAAATGCAAATAAAAAATGTTTTAAATCTAAAAACTTAAAATTTATTACTCATTCTATACTTTAGTTAGCTAGGAATCCTTGTTCTTAGCTATACGTACGTATACACAAAGGGGAAAAATGAAGAAACCATTATTGGTTAGTTTCTTACTCTTAACTCTTATCCTTGGTGCATGTGGTGGTGGAAGCCTTGAAGGTGAAGAAGTCACTATTACAGGTGCTTTGATCGGTTCTGATCAAGACGGATTTAGAGCTGCGTTTGAACCATTTACAGCAGAAACAGGTATTATTGTTTCTTACCAAGGTTCAGATAACTTCGAGCAAGAAATACAAATTCAAATGGAGTCCGGAGACACTCCTGACTTCGCATTATGGCCACAGCCAGGTGCTGTTGTTGATGCTGCAAATAGAGGATACCTTGTTCCTTTATCTGATCTAGGTATTGACCTAGATGAGTATAAGAGCAACTTCTCTGCTTACCTAGTAGGACTTGGTGAAGTTGATGGTGTTATCTATGGTGGAGCAAATGCTGCTAACTTAAAGAGTATCGTTTGGTACCAACCAGCAGAATTTGAAGCAAGAGGATATTCAGTTCCATCTACATGGGATGAAATGATTGCACTTGCAGATCAAATCGTTGCTGACGGAATGAATCCATTCTGTTTTGGTATGTACTCAAATGGTGCATCAGGTTGGTTAGCAACTGACTGGATGGAAGACATCATGCTTAGAACTGGAAACGGTGTTGAGTCTTATGATCAATGGGTATCCCATGAAATTCCATTCAATGATCCAATCGTTAAAAACGCTGCAACACTTTTGAGCCAAATCATGCATACTGACGGATATGTTGTTGGTGGTACAGATGCTATCGTATCAACATATTTTGGTAACGCACAAGATCCTATGTTCTCTAAAGATGCAAATGGCAACCCAGGTTGTTTCATGCATAGACAAGCATCTTTCATAACAGGATTCTGGCCAGAAGGTGAAAAAGATGGTGCTGGAACAGTAACTACTGTTTTCCCATTCCCATCTATTGACCCAGCATTACCTGCTGCTGCATTAGGTGGTGGAGATATGTGGGGTGCATTTAATGATAGAGATGCAACAAAAGCTGTTGCTGAATATATGTTAAGTGCAGAGTTCTATAACAATGTAGCTATTAGACCTGACAATGCACGTTTAAGTGCTCACGTTGGTTTTGATACATCATTGTATGCAGCTCCAATTAATAAGATTCTTGGAGACACAATAGCTGCTGCATTAAGTGCAAACGCATTCAGATTTGATGCTTCTGACTTAATGCCACCAGAAGTTGGTGCAGGTTCATTCTGGAAAGAAATGATGAACTTAGCTGTTGAAGGTCCTGGATATATCGATACTGCATTAGACAATGTCGAAAAATCTTGGCCGTAAACCAAGCTAACTAATTAAATTTGATAGCCACCCAATTTGGGTGGCTATCTTTTATAAGCTAAAATGAATTATTTGAAATGAAAGAAAAGACACAACAGCAAAAATTAATGTCCTTTGGGATATCAATGCTAGCTCTTGGCATTTTTCCATTAACTTGGTTTTTATTTCAAGCAATTCTATTCAGAGAATTAACTGATGCTATTTCTAGAAATTTACTCGTTGTTATAGCAATTATCGTTGGTTCAACTTTTATTTTCTTGTTATTCATAGGTATGGATAAAATAATTAAACTTTCTCCAAAGGAGAACAGAGATACTTTGGAGGCTAGAATGTTTGCTGGCCCTTCAATTTTTATGATTGGTTTGTTTTTATTTTATCCTGCTTTAAGAACTTTATACATTAGCTTTAAAGATCGATATAGCAATGAATTTGTTGGTTTTGAAAACTATAAGTGGGCTTTTACAGATTCTGAGATGATTGTAACTATAAGAAATCAAATTATTTGGTTAATTTTTGTTGTTACATTTGTAATACTTATTGGACTAATTGTTGGGTGGCTTTCCGATAGATTAAATAAAGGTGAGGCGTTCTTTAAATCTATAGTTTTTATGCCAATGGCAATATCAGCTGTAGGTGCAAGTGCAATTTTTAAATTTATATATGAATATAGGCCACCACCTTTAACCCAAATTGGAATAATAAATGGTATTAGAGTGTCTGTAGATAGGTTAGGTACAACCTGTATGAATAACAGAATTATAGATGGCAAATTCTATGGCTTTGATAATGAAAATTGTTTACCACCAATTGGTTGGCTACAACAAAGAGACTTAACTATGTTACCTTTTGTAGAGTCATTAAATCTAGATAATTGGTTTAATAGTATTTTGATAAATCTTCCTATTAATACGATGTTACTAATGGTTATTATGATTTGGATGTTTACAGGTTTTGCAGCTGTAGTTTTTTCAGCTGGCATCAAAGCAATCCCAGCTGAAATTATGGAAGCTGGTCAAATTGACGGAGCTTCAGAGCTAAGAGTTTTTAGATCTATCGTTATTCCATATATCAAAAGTACAATTATTGTTGTTGGAACATACATGGTTGTAACAGTTCTTAAAGCATTTGACATTATTTACGTCTCTACACGTGGAGATCTTGAAACAAATTTATTAGCAGTAAAAATGCTTGATGAGTTTTCAAAATATAGAAATTTTGGAAGATCTGCAACAGTGGCAGTTTTAATTTTCGTTTGTGTTCTACCAATTATTATTGGTACAGCTGTTAGAGAAAGAGAAAATACTCAATCATGAATAGAACCACTCAAAAATGGTATGACAAACCAGTAACTAAGCTTATATTAATTACTATTGCAATTACTTGGATTTTCCCAGTATTTGGTTTCGTTTTGAGTTCATTTAGACCTGGTGAGGCTATTAAAAGAGAGTCATGGTGGGATGCAATTTATACTGGAAAATTATGGAGCGAATTAACTTTAGCTAATTATTCAGAAATATTTTTTGCAGATAATTTAGACAGGTCTTTTTATAACTCATTTGCAGTAACTATTCCTTCAACAATAATTCCTATCACCATTGCTGCATTCGCAGCTTATGCTTTCGCTTTTATGGAGTTTAAAGGAAAAGAGACTTTGTTTTTATTTGTTGTAGCCTCAATGATAATCCCACTACAAATGTCGCTAATACCGTTAGTCCAACTATTTAAAAGTGGTGTAGAAATTTTTGGTTTACCAATAATTCCAGCCTTAGACATCAATGGTACTTTCGTTGCAACATGGTTTGCACATTCTGGCTTCGGTTTGCCTCTTGCAACATTTCTTTTACGTGATTTTATGATGGGATTGCCTAAGTCTGTAATTGAATCAGCAAAAATAGATGGTGCAAGTAATATGACTACATTTTTTAAATTAGTTCTTCCATTATCTGTAGCTGGTATCGCAGCATTTGCAACCTTCCAATTTTTATGGGTATATAATGACTTTCTTGTAGCAAACGTATTTTTAGGTGTTTATAAACCTGAGAATTTAGTTGTAACATCTCACGTTTCTCAATTAGCAGTTGGTGCGTATGGCGAAGCTTGGCATTTAAGAACTTCTGGAGCAATAATTTCTATGATAGTTCCTTTAGTTGTTTTCTTTAGCTTGCAGAGATTTTTTATTAGAGGATTAATCGGCGGGGCAGTCAAGGGTTGAGCCTTAGAAAAACTTTAATACTTCTTCTTCTTTTTAATTGTTCAAGTATTGATACTTACTCTTATGCAATTGAACCTAATTTTATTGATTTAAATGTTGATACTCAGTTGATAATAAATGTTGATTATATTGGTAGCGATAAAATTAGGATTACATCACAAATGTTTCCTAAAAGAGCTAATGAAATTGAAAGCTATAAATTAGTTTACGATATGAAGTTTAGAGAAGATTATCAAAGTGAGTTTAATGGAGTTTGTATTGGACCAAATTGGCAAGATTATGGAGCTGGTGAATTTACACAAATTTTGTCTAAAGCAGATAATTATAAAAATGAAATTGAAGGTGTTATAAATTTAAGTGAAGGAGATAGGTGCAATAACTATTATTTTTATTTAAGATTTTTAGAAATAAAAATAAAAACTGATGAGATTTATTTAATTGGAGTTGCAACTGATTATGCCGAAGATTATCCCGATGCACCAAACGTTTGGTTTCAAAACCAAAAAGGTGAAATAGAAATAATGGGGACTACTAACATTAATAAATATAGTTTAAATTTTGAACTGAGTAAGTGATATGAAAATAGGCATTGACTGGGGCGGAACAAAGATTGAAGCAATAGCTTTAGATCCAAACTCTTTTGAGGAAATAAATAGAGTTAGGGTAGATGCACCTAAAGATAATTATCAAGAAATTTTAAATACTGTTTCATCTTTAATTAAAAAAATTTCAGATAACTCTTCTGAATATACTGTAGGAATCGGAATGCCAGGTTCTTTACATCCACAAACAGGGTTAGTTCAAGTCTCTAATACGAAAGCTCTAGAAGGTCAAAATGTTAAATATGATTTAGAAAAAATTTTGGGTTTTGAAATAAAAATTGCAAACGATGCAGATTGTTTAGCTTTATCAGAAGCAATTGATGGTGCTGGTAATAAGTATAATTCTGTTTTTGCAGTCATTTTAGGAACAGGTGTAGGAGCAGGATTTGTTCACAACAAACAATTAGTTGTAGGTCCAAATAAACTATCAGGAGAATGGGGCCAAAACCCTATTCCAGGTCCAATGGATGATTATGAAAAATCAATAAAAAGACATTGTGGTCGAGTAGGAGCTATAGAAGTATTTCTTTCTGGTCCAGGGCTAGAACAATATTATGAATTTGAATCTGGTAATAAACTGGATTCTAGAGAAATTATCAACAAATACAGATTAGGTGATAAAACTGCCAGTTTAGTAATGGATACTTATTTTGAACGTGCTGCAAGATCTTTTAGTACATTTGTCAACATCTTGGACCCCGATGTTATAGTTTGCGGTGGTGGAATGTCAGAAATTGATGAAATATATGATGAAATTCCAAAAAGAATTGTTCCATATATAGCTTCTGATATTTTTCTAACACCAATAACTAAAGCAAAATTTGGTGCAACTAGCGGGGTTCGAGGTGCTGCACATTTATGGTAAATAAATATTTTTTTATCTTTTTCGTCTCTGTGACTTCAGTTTTTTCTTATTTTGCTTATCAACCTTTTGATGTTGTTATTGCAGGTCCAGTTATTACTGATCAGGATTATTTTGAAGAAGAGCTAAAAGAATTTTCAAAACAAAATGATTTACGAATTAAATATTTATCAATGCCTGATATAGAAACTTACTTAATACAAAATCCAGATAACAATATTGATATTGCAATAATACCTAATCCACAAGGTGTAACTAACTTGGGAGAGAGAAACATTATATTACCAATTGAAGAATTAGTCCCTGAAACTAAAATTAAAAGTTCTTTTTCAAATCATCTAATAAATGTCACTTCTTCAGATGAAACAAATATTAATTACGGAGTATTTTTTAGGTTATTTCCAAACTCATTGATATGGTACGATGTTGAAAAATTTCAAAAAATTGGATCACCAAAATTTGAATCATATAATGAACTATTAGAATTTACCTATCAAAATGCAACTAACGATAACTATATTTGGTGTCTTGATATTGAAAGTGGAGGCTCTACTGGATGGGTTGCAACAAATTGGTTGGAAGATTTATTAATACACCATTATGGAACTGAAATATATGACAAATGGTACTTACAGGAATTAAAGCCAAGTAGCAAAGAAGTTATCTTTTCATTTATCGATATTGGAAAGCTTGTTTACCCAAAAAATTATGTATATGGCGGCTACAAAAGAGTAGTTAGAAAAGAATTTAGAAATAATTTTTCCAATTTAACAAATCAAGATACAAGCTGTATTTTCTCTTGGTCAGGGCACTATTCAAGTTTTTATTTCCCTAACAACTTAGAGTATGGAAAAGACTTTGATTTTATGAAGTTTCCATCTGTAGAAAATAAAAATGCTTTGATTGGAATTGGAGATGTTTTAGTTGCTACAAATAAGAAAAATACGACAATAAAAGTTATTAATTATTTAATAGATGATAACTTCGGGCAAATATGGATGTCCAAAAGCGATGCTACTTACATTCCTGCGAATTTAAATAATTTAAATAAAATTTATAATCTAATGACTGAGAAAGAACAAATTCTTGTAAGAAATGCATTAAAAGAAAATTTATTTAGATATGATGCCAGTGAACTGATGGAGAGAAGGATTGGTTCAGATGCCTTATGGAAAGCTTTAAAAAATTATATAGACCTAGGTCCAGAAAAAGCTTATAGGGAAATTGAAGATATTATAGAAGAGCTTGAGAGCAACTATTAAGTTATAGCTAATCCTGTTTCTGGATCAAAGTAGTGTAGCTTTTTAGCATCAATAGATAAATCAATTGACTGACCTTCTTTAACTGAAGAGTTAGGGTTTATTCTTGCGATAAATTTAGTTTGCGTACCCAAAAGTGAAATATCTTCACCTTCATCTGCAAGTATTTCTTCAATTGCTTTTGTTTGAACAGGTTTTATATCCTTATAAAAATGAATGTATGTGTCAGAGCCTAACTGTTCTAGAAGAGTGATATCAATATTAATTTTTTCAGTATATTCACTTGTATTAGCATAAACAGCATCTTCAAAAGCCTCTGGTCTGATACCAAGAACGATTTCTTTGCCTTCAAATTCTTTGAGACTTTCAGGAGCATTCTTTGAAACAACTTTTGAATCACCAAAAGTAATTTCAGTACCATTTTTTGTAACTTGAGTTGTAGCATATACAAAATTCATAGAAGGGCTTCCAATAAATCCAGCAACAAAAATATTTTTTGGATATAAATATATTTCTCTAGGTGTATCAATTTGTTGCAACTTACCTTTTCTTATAACAGCAACTCTATCACCCATAGTCATAGCTTCCACTTGATCATGGGTAACATAAAGTGTTGTAGTTTTGAGTTGAGAATGTAGTTGTCCAAGCTCTGCTCTCATTTGAACTCTTAATTTTGCATCTAAGTTTGAAAGCGGTTCATCCATTAAAAATGCTTGTGGATTTCTAACAATAGCTCTTCCCATTGCTACTCTTTGTCTTTGTCCTCCGGAAAGCGCTTTAGGTTTTCTATCAAGTAGTTCAGAAATTTCTAGAGTTTTTGCAGCATCCTTTACTTTATTATCGATTTCATCCTTAGGGAGTTTTCTTAGTTTAAGTGAAAATGCCATGTTGTCATATACACTCATATGAGGGTATAAAGCATAGTTTTGAAAAACCATAGCAATATCCCTATCTTTAGGAGCAACTTCATTCACTACTTTATCAGCGATTGAAATCTCACCTTCAGTTATATCTTCAAGTCCAGCAACCATACGAAGTAAAGTAGTTTTACCACAACCTGATGGACCAACTAAAACAACAAACTCACCATCATTTATTTCAATGTTTATATCTTCAAGAGCTCTAGTGCCGTTAGGATAAATTTTCCCTACATTTGTAATATTTATTGCACCCATAAATTAATCTCTTTATTGTAACTCTTATTTACAAAATTATAAAACTAATTAATCTATTTAATTTATCAAAATAAGTAATTTAAAATATCTTTATGGACCAAGTCCCTTTAAGTAGAGTTACTGTCTTAAAAGACGATACACCAGATATTAAAGAAACTTCTTATGTTGTTTATTGGATGATAACATTTAATCGAATCCAGTATAATTATGCTTTACAGAGGGCGGTTGAATGGGCAAATAAACTTTCACAGCCTTTAATTATTCTCGATCCTTTGATTTTGGACTATCCAATGTCATCTTTAAGATTTCATAAATTCTCTTTAGACGGCATGAAAGAAGTATTTGAAGAAACAAAGGGATCCAAAGCGTTTTACTATCCTTTTGTTGAAAAAAATTCAAGAGAATCTGAAGGTTTGTTATCTGAACTTTCTAAAAAAGCATCTGTTGTGATTACTGATGACTACCCAACATATTTTGTACCACAAATGACTGCAAAAGCTTCGGGAGAAATACATTGTAGATATGAACTTGTAGATTCCAATGGGCTAGTTCCTATCAGACTTTCAGATAAAGAATACATTAGAGCTCACGATTTTAGAAGATATCTACATAAAAATCTCGAAGATTTTTTAGTTGAAACACCAGAAGAATATCCTCTTCAAACACTTGGGAAAAAATTTGAAACTAATTTAATTAAAAATGTATTGGATAAATGGGAAAAGTTTGATTTTGAAAAAATAAACATTGATACATTTCTTGAAGAATTAAATATTGATAAGTCAATCACAATCAGCTCTATAAAAGGAGGATATTCAAATGCTCAAAAGAAATTAAATACTTTTATTAAAACTGGATTTAATGATTATGCCCAGTACAGAAGTGATCCATCAAAGAACGCAGCCAGTGGACTTTCTCCCTATTTTCACTTTGGTCAGATTTCCACACATGAGGTTTTTGACAAAATTGCAAAACTTGATTCCTGGAGTCCAGAATTGATAAATCCAAAAATGGTTGGAAGAAGAGAAGGCTGGTGGGGTGGCTCAATTAATTTCGAAAGTTTTATGGATGAGTTGATAACTTGGAGAGAACTTGGATATCATACCTGTGTCAGAAGAGCTAATTATAATCAATATACATCGCTTCCTGAATGGGCTGTTAGAACACTAGAAGAACACTCAACAGATGATAGGGAATATATTTACTCTTTAGATGAGTTTGAATTCTCAAGAACACATGATGAAATATGGAATGCAGCTCAAAACCAGTTACGTAATGAAGGAATTATTCAAAATTATCTTAGAATGTTATGGGGAAAGAAAATTCTCGAATGGTCACCTAATCCTCAAACTGCACTTTCGTATATGATTACTTTGAATGATCGATATTCTCTTGATGGAAGAGATCCGAATTCGTATTCAGGAGTATTTTGGATATTAGGAAGATATGATCGTGCCTGGGGTCCAGAGCGAAAAATCTATGGAAAAATCAGATATATGACCTCTGAATCAGCAGCTAGAAAATTTAACTTAACACCATATTTAGACAAATGGGGAAACCTTGATTAGTTTTAACACTTTACTAAAAATAAGTTACTAAAAATTTTATAAATATAGTGAAAATTATTTCACAAATTCACAAAGTATTTAATATTGTTTTATATGGAAGACCAAAAAATTAAATTAAGGAGTTAGCTAAATGGCTGAATTAACTTACAGACTCTTTATGGTTGCAACGGTTGGAATGTTGGCTGGTACAGTATTCCTACTTATGTCATCAAGAGAGGTCGATCCTAAATGGAGAAGAGGAGTATACGTCTCCGCAATCGTAACTGGTATTGCTTGGTATCACTATCAAAAAATGACTGTTTCTTTTGCTTCAGGAGATTTTGATACTCCATTAAGATATGTTGACTGGATTCTTACAGTTCCATTAATGCTTGTTGAAGTTATTGCAGTAACATCAGTTGGTGCAGTAGCAGCAGCAAAATTCAAGAATTGGGGACTAGCAGCAGTCGTAATGATTGGTGCTGGGTATTATGGTGAAACTGCAAGTGCGGGTTCACAACAATACTGGGTAGGATTTGTTGTCTCAATGGCTGCTTATGTCTATATCTTAAGAGCGTTACAAGCTGAAGGTGGAGACCTTAAAGCTGCAGAATCAGAGCAGTTTGAAAAAATTAAACAACTCATTCTCGTTGGTTGGGTAATTTATCCCGTAGGTTATCTTGCACCATTAGTTGGTGGAGACTTAGGAGACTTAAGAGAATTACTTTATACAATCGCTGACATGATTAATAAAATCGGTTTAGGTGTTTTAGTATTGGGTATGGCTCGAATAAAGTCAGGAGAAAAAGCTTAAAAAACCAATATTTAAAAGTTTCAATAGGCGGCTTAGCCGCCTATTGTTTTTTATAGGGTAATATTTAGTATGGATTTAATATCATTCTTCAATGCATTATTTGGTTTTTTTACAATAATTTCTTGGATTATTAGTCTTTTATTAATCTATGTATTGCTATTTAAGATTAGACTTCCTGAATTAATCTCTGAGCAACTTTACAACTATGCAACAAGCGTTGCTGTTTTCTCAATGGTTGGAAGTTTAATATACTCGGAAGTTGTCGGTTTTATCCCATGTAAATTTTGTTGGTATCAAAGATATATAATGTATCCTTTAGCAATTTTTCTTATAATTGGTTTGTTTAATTCTAAGTTCATGAAGTTAGGATATTTTAGTGTTGTTGGATTCTTCATAGGACTTTATCATATATACTTACAAAATGGTGGAGGATCTGGTGGTTCTTGTGCTATTGATGTTCCTTGTAACTTAAAGTATGTAAATATCTTTGGTTTTATAAGTATTCCAGTAATGGCTGCTAGTGGATTTTTAACTATATTTTTAGCTCTCTTGTATTATGATTTATCAAGGAAAAAAATTAATGAATAAAAACTTTATTATCGGTGGAGCCATTGTATTAGTTATTGGGCTTGCAGTTGCAATTGGTGTCAGCTTAGTAGATGAACCTTTAGATGGTAATTTACCTGAAGGTGAAACTACAGTTTCTGGAGAAGTTCTTCCAGAATATGCTGGAGAAAACGATATAAATGTTTCAGTTGGATTAGAAGCGCCTACATTTTCTGGACCAAACCAAAACTCTGAGATTATTTCATTAGAAAAAAATGGCAAGTCCAAGATTTTACTTTTTTTAGCACACTGGTGTCCACACTGCCAAGCAGAGGTTCCTGTTGTTCAAGAGTACATCAATACTTTTGACTTACCGCCTGATGTTGAGTTAATTGGAATATTAACTTCAATTGATAGAGCACGAGATAATTATCCACCGCACGATTGGTTAGTAAAAGAAGGCTGGACAGAAACTCAAATTTATGATCTTGATAGAGAAATAGGAACTTCCTATGGTCTAAATGCGTTTCCTTACTGGGTAACTCTTGATAAAGATTTAAAAGTTGTAAACCGAGTTACAGGTAAGTTAACAGCAGATCAAATAACAGTATTAATTAACGTACTTATTAATCAGTAAACTCTGCAAGATATACAAATCCAAAGAGGCCCATTCTAGAAATTTTAAATTTCATAAATGGATTGTCTTCAAGATGTTGTTCCGGTTGAGGATATTTATCTAAAGATTTATGTAAGAATTGATATTCTTTTAGATTCATTGTAAGTATTCCTATTAAATTTGTAAGTAAATATGTTCCTAAGAAATGTATTATAAATTTTAATTTATTTTTGGGTCTGGTCATATCTAGCAAGATAAAATTACCTTCAGGTTTTAATACTCTTCGAACTTCTTCTAAAGATTTTTTAGGATTATCTAAATTTCTCCATACAAAGGTGCTTATTACACAATCAAATGAATTGTCTTCAAATGGAAGAAGTTCAGCTTTACCTACAATTTTATTATTAAATTTGTTAAGTCTAAGCATATTTTCATCTGGATCAATTGCAGTAACATCGAAAGCTTTTAATAGATTAAAGCTAGCACCTGTACCACTACCTAAATCTAAAACTTTATTACCAGTTATTATGTTTATAGCTCTTTTTCTCCAGACAGTATCAAATCCTAAAGTGATTAACTTGTTTATAAAATCGTAGAATTTATAAATATTCGAAAAATTAGCTGAGTTAGCCAATTAGAGAATGTAAGCTACAGTTATTAAAATTCCAGTTAAGAAATGAATACCTATAGTTGCAACGTTAACTAGAAGTAATTCGTAAGGTACTTTTTGTCTATCAGCATCTGGATTATTCCACTTAATCATCCATTCATCTGCCATTTTGAAAGCTTTCCAAACTAGTAGAAGAGGGAGTAATGCAATAAAAGCAAATGGAGTGCCAAAATCAGTAAAGAAACTTAATGCTCCAATGATTGCTACTGAAATAAAAGCTTCAATCATAAACTGCTTATAAAGTTTTAGTGGTTTTTCAAGCTTCATCCACTCACCTTTTTCTGCAGTTCTTACAACCCAAGTATTTTTACCTACAGCAGCATCAGATGGAGCATCTTGAAATTGGTTAATCCAAACTATCAACATAACAAGAATTGCAATTGGAACTGATGCAACTAAAGCTTCAACCCAGTTCCATGAAGTTAAAACATTATCGTGGATTGGTGCAGTCAAAACATAATGCGCACCCATCACCATAACTGGACCAAATCCAAGGGCAATTGCTATCTCACCAAAGCCTTTATATCCAAGTCTTATTGGATCTCCTGTGTATCCTAGTGCTAAAAATGTACCAAGGATTCCAGTCCATAATATTGGAGTATTTCCAAACACAGCCCCACTTATTTGAAGATTTAAATATAAACCGATTGCAATTGTTCCTGCAATGCTTACAAGTGCAGTGAGTAAAACTTGACCTGATGTCATGAGTCCAACTTGAATAACTCTGCTACCACCATTGAATGGGCTAGCTACTTTGTTAATTTCATCTGCATTTGAAGTATGATCAAAGTAGTCATTTGAAGAGTTAGTAGCTATTTGAGCAAGTGAAGCTCCAGCTAAAACTAGCCAAAACATTTTCCAAGACCATGAAGCATCTGCTCCTGCTTCTTTGATATCATTCCATGCAACAGCAGCACCTATGAAAATTGGAGCAAATGTTGCAGTTAAGAAAGGAGCTCTGATTGTTCTTAACCAAAGACCAACTCTTTTTAATCCAAGCTTAAATGCCATTTTTATAGCAGATGTTTTGTTAGCTGGATAAGTTTTCCATTCAAACTTTTCATCTTGATAAAAATTTACATACTTAATTGTGGTCGGTTTAATTCTGTAATATCCAACGACGTCATTTTTAATGAGAAACTCATCTTCCATAAATTCTTTGAATGCTTCAGTAGTATTTAGAACTAATTCATAAGCACGTTTCTTTTCATCTTCATCTTTTATTTTGTAGCATTCACCATCAATTTGAAGACCTTCAATACCTTCTTGACCTTTTGGCCAAATGACCACGTGAACTCTTGGATTTAATCTTATTTGTTCAGCTTTTCTTGTAGGATGAAAAGTAAAAAATACTAAATCTTCACCATCTCTACTAAAAAATACTGAAGCACCAGAAGAATTGCCACCAACACTTGTTGCAATAAACATTCTGTCAGCAGAATCTAAAACATTTTCAATTTTTTTATCTAACACATCAACCATAAGAATAAGATAATACGCTTGTGAAATAATGCACAAACTAAAACAGCATTAAATTTTTTAATTTCAAACTCATATATGATGAAAAAGTATGTTTAAAGTTTTCAAAACACCTGAATTCAAAAAAGCTCTTGGTTTTTACACTGAAAGTATTAAAGAAAATAAAAAGAATTTTATTATCTCGATGGCTTCAGCCACAGCATGGGTGTTTTTAGTCATTGTTCAACCATATTTGATAAAAAGAATTATTGACGATGGAATTGTTTCTGGGAATCAAAGCATCCTTATTATTCTTATTTCCTTTATGGTTATAGCTGGTTATGTAAGGGCTATTTCAATCGGAACTCGTAGATACTATGGAATGCATGTATCTTATAATGTTGAAGCTGGAATTCGAAATAGAATTTTCACACATATGCAAAAACTTGCATTTAACTATCACGATCGAGTGCCTACTGGAGAATTGATGGCAAGAGCATCTAGTGATGCTTCTCAAGTAAGGTTAGCATTTGCAATTGCACCTTTAGCAACTGCCAATGTGTTATTACTAATAATTCTAAGTGTAACTTTATTGAGCTTAAGCCTTCCTCTTGGTGGATTAGTACTGTTATCAATTCCATCAGTATTATGGTTAGCTTCTAGTTTTTCATCTAAAGCAATGGGAGTTTCATTAAAAGTAAAAGAAGCAGAAGCAAGAATGACAACTGAGGTAGAAGAACAATTAGGTGGAATCCGTGTAGTAAAAGCATTCGGCAATGAAGAAGTTGCATCAGAAAAAGTTGATGAAGCAATTAAAAATATTTATGAAACATCCTTAGATTATTTAAAACTTAGAACAAGATTTGTCCCTTTATTTGAATTAATTCCAATGGTCATAACTTTATTAGTTTTATTACTTGGTGGATATTTATCAATAAACAACTATGTATCACTAGGAGAATTTATTGCATTTACACAATATGTTGTCCTCCTTGTTTGGCCATTAAGAATCACAGCTTGGTTTTTGTCTGAGATACCTTCAAGCGTTGCTGCTGGAAACAGAATTTTAGAGCTTCTTAGTGAAGTTCCATTAATCGTCGATAACAATGAAACAAAAAATCTTCCAAAAGATGGAAATGGTAGTTTAAGTTTTAAAGATATAACTTTTAAATATGGTAATGACAAAATTTTTGATAACCTTACTTTTGAAATTGAAGGTAAAAAAACAGTTGCTATTGTTGGTGCTACTGGATCTGGTAAATCTACTTTAGCTTATTTACTACCTAGATTATATGAAGCAGAATCTGGAAGTATCGAAATTGACGGCGTAGATATAACAGATTTAAAACTTGATGAATTACGAAGTAATGTAAGTCTTGCATTTGAAGAAAGCTTTCTATTTTCTAACACAGCTAGAGAGAATATTTCACTTGGCTCAGAAAATGTATCTCAAGAAGAAATTGAAAATGCTGCATTAATAGCACGTGCTCATGATTTTATTTCACAATTACCAGAATCTTATGAAACTAAAGTTGGTGAGAGGGGATACGGACTATCAGGTGGTCAAAGACAGAGAATTGCATTAGCTAGAGCAATTATTAGAAAACCAAGAGTTCTAATTTTGGATGATGCTTTGTCAGCAGTTGATGCTTCTACTGAAGAAGAAATTAGAAATGAACTAAAAAGTGTTATGAATAATATGACTACATTAATCATTACAAATAGAGTTCCAACTATTGAACTTTGTGATGAAGTTGTATTTTTAGAAAATGGGAAAGTAAAAGCTCAAGGTAGTCACACAGACTTACTTGAAGAAGTTGAGAGTTACAGATCTTTATTTCTTGAAAATCAAAGCACAGGAGTTAAATGAAAGATGTAACTTTTCTTAGATCTTTCAGATTAGTTCCAGAGATCAAAAAACCATTTCTATGGAGCTCACTAATTGCTTTAGCCGGAACTTTGATACGTATGATAGGTCCACAATTAATTTCTAGAGGTATTGATGATGGTGTAATGAAATCTGATTACAACTATTTGCTTATTCAAAGTGGGTATTATTTTTTAACTTTGATTGCACTTTACTTTGTTGCAAGTAAAGCTCTTCTTTCTATAGGTTTAGTTGGTGAACTTTATGTTAAAAATATAAGATCTAAGCTATTCAAACACTTATCTTCATTAGATATAAATTATTTTGAAAAAAATAAGACTGGGGTTTTAGTTGCAAGGATGACCTCAGATATGCAGAGTTTAAATGAATTTGCAAGAGAAGGTGCAAGTAGCATTATTACTTCTTTATTAACTATATTTGGGGCAACTATTGCAGTTTTCTTGGTTGATGTTAAATTATCTCTTTTATCTTTCTTAATTTTGCCTCTACTTGGAATAGCAACAAAAATTTTTAGAAAACATGCAGATAAAGCTTATTGGTCAGTCAGAGAATGGATTGGTCAAGTTCTTTCATCACTTCAAGAAGGAATATCTGGTGTAAGAATTATTCAAGCTTATGCAGATGAGAATGCTCAACTAAATAAATTTAAAAAAGTTAATAACGAACATTTAAAAGCAAATATGCAATCTGCTAAAAATATTGCTATTTATTTTCCATTTTTAGAAATTACTAGGGTTACCTCAATTGCAATTGTAATTTGGTTTGCTGCAAAAAGAATTACGGAAGGTACATTAACTGTCGGTGAGTTAGTAGCTTTACTTTTTTACTTAAACTATTTCTTTGATCCTTTAATCCAACTTTCATTCAACTATGATTTATTAAGGTCTGCTGGATCTTCAATGAAAAAAGTCTTTTCAATATTAGATGAATCTCCTGTTCTTAGCAATACCGGTTCAATTTCACCGGAAATGAACACTGATAATGTCATAGAATTTAGAAATGTAGATTTTTCTTATGGAAGAGAGACAGTATTACATGATGTTTCATTTCAAATTAATAAAGGTGAAAAAATTGCAATTGTTGGTGAAACTGGAGCAGGTAAAAGTACAATCGCAAAATTAATTTTACGTTTTTACCTTCCTACTAAAGGACAGGTAATGTATTACAATGAACCTTCCTCATCGGTTTCACAAAAATGGGCTAGAAAAAATATTGCATATGTTCCACAAGAAAGTTTTTTATTTAGAGGTTCAATAAAAGATAATTTAATTTACTCTAATCCATCAAAAATCCAGTTAGAAAAAGAACTAGAGGATATCGGGATATTAGATTGGTTTAATCGTTATGAGGATGGATTACTACATGATGTAGGAGAACGAGGTGGTAATGTTTCTGCGGGCGAGAGACAATTTATCGCATTGCTTAGAGCTGTGTTAGCAAAGAGAGAGATCATTGTGTTTGATGAGGCAACTGCGAATCTAGATATTGAAACTGAAAATTCTATTTTGGAAGCTACAGAAAAAATATTATTAAACCAAACCTCTGTGGTTATTGCACACAGGCTTGAAACAATTTTAAACGCACAAAAAATCCTTGTTATGGAAGACGGCCAGTTGTTAGGTTTTGATAACCATAAAAATTTACTTTCAGACAATGAAACATATAAAGAGCTATTTTCTGCTTGGGATTTAGCTAACTAGCTTCGTTTTTAATCCTATTTTTTGCTATTTCAATATAAGTTTGATTTATTTCATAACCAATATATGATCTTTTGCTATTTAGTGCTGCTATAGCAGTTGTACCACTTCCCAAGAATGGGTCTAAAATAATATCATTTTCAAAACTATATAGATTTATGAATTTTTGTGGAAGCTCAACAGGAAATGGTGCAGGATGACCAATTTTCTTTGCTCTAGCTGGAAGTATATTCCATATAGAAAGTGTAGATTCCATAAATTCCTCTTTTGTAATTGTGGATTTATTATCCGATTCATTTTTAAATGAGTGTTTAGAGAACACTAAACAATATTCGTGTATATCTCTAATTACGGGGTTAGATGCAGATAGCCAACTTCCCCATGCAAAATTTGCATTAGCGCCTTTTGATTTTTGCCAAATTATCTCACCTCTCATTAAGAAACCAATTTCAATAAGTAATTGTGTAAACTGATTTGCAATCGGAATGTATGGCTTTCTTCCTAAATTTGCTACATTAATAACAACCCTACCACCAGACTTTGTAACTCTATAAGTTTCCCTAAAAACTTTGGTCATTAGGCCCCAATATTCATCATCAGTTAAATTTAAATCACTTTCTTTTCCAATGTTATAAGGAGGAGAAGTGACAGTTAGACTGATTGAATTATCAATAAGTTCAGACATATCTTCTGAACTTTTGTTGAAAATGATGTTTTTTATTTGCAAAACATTGTTTTCTTCAGAAACTTCAATCACTGGATTTTCACTTTGAAATTTAGAAACAAAACCTTTTCTAGAACCAGAACCTATTTTAAAATTTGATTTTTTTTCCACATTTAAATTTTACAGTTTTAAAATGATTTAATGAAAAAATGGTCCAATAAAGTCATTTTTACTGTAGTAGTTTTAAATATTTTAAACTTACCATTAACAGCCACTGCATCTCACACAGCTTTTCTTGAAAATATTGTTTTTCCAGTTAAAAACATCATGTCTCATTTTTATGATGACTGGTATGAAATTCGTGGAAATGGCAATAGGGTTCATGAAGGTTTAGATATTAGATCAAGTAAAGGAACACCTATTGTTGCTATAGCAGATGGCGTCGTCAATACAATTGCTTATACAGAAGCATCTGGGTATTACATAGCAATTGATCACGGCAATGGATGGTTGTCATTATATGTACACCTTAATGATGACATTATTGGAAATGACAACTTAGGAGGCTTCGAGACTGCTTTTGCAGATAAAATTTACCTTGGAGCAAATGTAGTTGGGGGTCAAGTAATTGGTTTTGTAGGAGATTCAGGTAATGCTGAAGGGACAATTCCACATGTACATTTTGAATTAAGATATAGAGGTGTATCTCAAGATATATTTAAATATATTAAAGCAAGCTTCGAAAGATTTGAATTAAGCTTCAATGCGCCAAAGAAACCAGGATTAAACGTTTTTTAAATCAATTAAATTTCGTACTATATTTTCAGCATTTTCCAGCTCAAGAATTGTATTTAAATAATCAGTATCTGAATCAATCAAAACATAAATTAGATTCTTAATTTTTAAAATCTCATTGCTTGGATCAAATTTTGAAATCCAAATTATCCTACTGGTACTTGAGTTATCAATTGATTTAATGAATACTTCTCTTAAATTATCTAAATCATCTTCAAAATAGATTGAACAAAAGGCACCATGACAAGCAGTTGAAATATGTGAGTCATCTTTTATATCGCCGATTGCTTTTTTGCCTGGTATCAACTCAGTAAATTCTTTTGATTGATTGTCTGATACAAATACCCTTAAATCTTGGTTTTGATTATTTAAATCTTTTAACAAATTTAAATGGTACTCATTTATCGGATTAACAAATATTGCTGGCATATCAAAAATGATAATTATTTTATGAAATAATTGGCAGTTTACTTTATAGATTGAATCAATACATTAGTAATATAAAATTATGGCAAATATTGATATAGATTTAGGTAAATATTCACTTGGGTGGTCTGATCCAGAAAAAAATGTCTTCAAGCCTGAAAAAGGATTAAATGAAGAAATTATTCGTAAAATGTCTGAGATTAAAGAAGAACCAGAGTGGATGCTTGATTTTAGATTAAAATCATATAAAAGATTCCTCGAAAAACCAATGCCTAATTGGGTAGCTAAAGAAAAATTAGATACTTTAGATTTTGATGACATTTATTACTATATAAAACCTACAGAAAATCAGGCAGATTCATGGGATATGGTTCCTGAAGAAATTAAACAAACATATGAAAAATTAGGTATACCAGAAGCAGAAAGAACTTATTTAGCTGGAGTCACGGCTCAATATGAAAGTGAAGTTGTTTATCACAAAAATAGAGAAGATCTTGAAAAACTTGGGGTTCTTTTTTGTGATATGGATACTGCAGTTCGTGAATATCCAGAGCTTGTTAAAGAATATTTTGGCACAGTAATTCCTCCAGGTGATAATAAATTTGCGGCTTTGAATTCTGCTGTATGGTCAGGTGGGTCATTCATTTATGTACCAAAAGGTGTACACGTTGAAGATCCATTGCAGGCATATTTTAGAATTAATGCTCAAAACATGGGTCAATTTGAAAGAACATTAATTATTGTCGATGAAGGTGCCTCAGTTCATTATATTGAAGGATGTTCAGCACCTGTTTATTCAACAGATTCGCTTCATTCAGCAGTTGTTGAAATAATTGTAAAGCCTTCAGGTACATGTAGGTATACAACAATACAAAATTGGTCAAATGATGTTTTCAATCTAGTAACAAAAAGAGCTCAAGCATTTGCTAATGCAACTATGGAATGGATTGATGCAAATATTGGATCTTCATTAACTGTTAAGTATCCTTCCGTATACCTGATGGAACCAGGAGCTCATGGCGAAGTTTTATCAGTAGCTTTTGCAAACTCTGGTCAACATCAAGACACTGGTGCCAAGATGGTACACCTTGCACCTAACACTACTTCTTTGATTACTTCTAAATCAATATCAAAAGGTGGAGGTAGAGGAGCGTATCGAGGATTAGTCCGTGTTGAAGATGGATCAGAAACTGCAAAAAGTTTTGTTCGTTGTGATGCATTAATTTTGGATGATAAATCTAGATCGGATACTTATCCCTATATGGAGATTGAAGAATCAACAGCAGAAATTGGTCACGAGGCAACAGTATCAAAAGTTGGTGAAGATCAATTATTTTATTTGATGAGTAGAGGTTTGTCTGAAGCTGAGGCAACGTCAATGATTGTTGCAGGATTTGTTGAAGAGTTCACTAAAACTCTACCTATGGAATATGCGATGGAGTTTAATAAATTAATTGAACTAAACATGATTGAAGCCGGCGCGATTGGTTAGAGTCTAAAAAATTGAATTTAAAAACATTTAGTAAATCTGTTATGTCTAAATCTTTTGAGGATATTGATAAAATTTCAGCAAAAGATGAAGATTGGAAGTATACCGATATTGCTGATACAATAAACGACTTTAGTCCTGTAAGTAGTTTTACAAATTTAATAGAGAATGATGAATTCGATATTATTTCAAATGGTTCAATGTTTATTATTAAAGAATCAAATAACTATGATGCAGAAGACATAAATTCTTCAACCACCCAATTAGTTAGTGATTATTACAAACGTCCTCTAGATAGATTCATTGCACAACAATATCAAAAATGCACTGGCGGTTTCATATTGAATCTTAAAAATAGTAATGAAGACACAATTAAGGTTGATTTTCATTCAAAAGGTTTAATTGTTCCTTATCTTGGAATTCGTAGTTGTAAAAATGTAACTTCAAAAATCTTATTAAATTTTGGAGAAAATCTTAAAGGAAATGCTTTTCCAATAATTGAAGTTTTTGGGGAAGAAAATTCTTCCCTTGAATTAATTGTTAATACGAGTACTGAAAGTGAAATTGAAATAATTAATACTATATTTGCTGAGTTATCAAAAGATGCAAGTTTAAAAATACACACTGTTAGTACTGGAGGTAAGTTTTCTAGAAACAGAATTGATGTTGACTTAAAAGGAGATGGATCAAACTTTCTAATTGATGGAGTATATTTTGGTGAAAAAAGTCAAATTCACGACAATAGAGTATTTGTTAACCATATTGCAAAGAGAACAACGTCAAATATGTTAACCAAAGGTGTTTTAGGAGATAGTAGTAAGTCGGTTTTTACAGGAACAATACATATTGCCGAAGGTGCAGAGAAAACAGAATCGCATCAAGAAAATAGAAATATATTATTAAGTGATACAGCAAGCGCACAGTCTGTACCAAACCTAGAAATACTATGTGATGATGTTATTTGTGGTCACGGATCTTCAGTTGGTCCATTAGAAGAAAAATTATTCCATTATGTGATGTCTCGAGGAATTGAACGAGAAGATGCTGAAAAGTTATTAATAAATGGTTTTTTCAATGAAGTTCTTAAACAAGATGGATGGGAAGAAATATCTAAGACTGTTGCCAAAACTATTCTAGATAAATACGTCAAAGTAAGAAAAGGTAAATAATAGAAATGATTAGTATTCCTATTTCAAATTTTGATGACAATTCATTAGTAACTGTACTTATAGAAGATCAAGAAGTTGTTGTATTTAAAATAGAAGATGATTATTTTGCACTAAACAATCGTTGTTCTCATGCAGAAGCAAAGCTTTCAGAAGGTGAAGTTTATGATTGTAAAGTAGAGTGCCCCCTTCATGGTGCGGAATTTGATTTAAATACAGGTAATCCATTAACTTTGCCAGCTACAAAACCCGTAAAAGTTTATAAAGTTTCTATTGAAGGAGATCAAATAGTTATTAAGGATGAACATGCTTGAAGTTAAAAACTTAAAAGCTTCAATAGGTGAAGTTCAAATATTAAATGGTGTTGATTTAAACATTAATAAAGGAGAACTGCATGCCATAATGGGTCCTAATGGATCAGGTAAGTCAACTTTGTGCCATGTTCTAATGGGAAATACCGAATACAAAGCAGATGGGTCAGTAATGTTAGATGATGTTAGTCTGCTTGATAAACAGCAATTTGAACGCTCTAAAGCTGGTCTTTTTCAATCTTTTCAATACCCTCAAGGTTTGCCAGGAGTATCATTGTACGAATTTATTAAGTCATCAAATCCAGAATTAGATGATGAAATAATTTATGCTACTGCAGAGAAATTCAATGTTAAAAAATTTTTAGAGAGAGATGTTAATGTTGATTTATCTGGTGGAGAGAAAAAGAGAGCAGAATTGTTTCAATTAGCACTTAAAAAGCCAAAATTAGCACTTCTTGATGAAATTGATTCTGGCTTAGATATTGATGCTATTAAAACAGTTGCAAATTTAATCAATGAAAACAGAGATGAGGAAACCTCCTATTTGCTTGTTACGCATTATTCCAGAATATTGAAATATCTAAAAGTAGATAAAGTTCATATTGTTGTAAAAGGTAACGTCGTAAAATCTGGCGGAGAAGAACTTATTGAAGAAGTTGATTCAGGTGGATACACTCAATATCAAGAAGCATAATGGAAAAAAAATATAGAATTGAAAAAGACTCTATGGGAGAATTTAAAGTCCCCGAAGATGCTAACTACGGGGCATCAACTGCTAGAGCAGTAGAAAACTTCCCAATTTCAAATTTAAAATTTACTAGAACTTTTATCAGAGCGCTAGGTGAAATAAAAAAAGCTGCTGCATTAGTAAATTTAGATAATCAACTTCTAAACCAAGAAATGGCTAACTCAATAGTCAAAGCTGCAGAGGAAGTTATTAGTGGTAAATATGATAAAGATTTTGTAATTGATATTTTTCAAACTGGATCTGGAACTTCAACAAATATGAATGCTAATGAAGTTATTGCTAAGCTTGCAAACTCCAATTCTAAAGTAAGTATTCATCCTAACGACCATGTAAATATGAGTCAGTCTTCAAATGATGTTATTCCTACCGCAACGAATATTGCTGCAGTGTTAGATATTAATGAAAAACTTTTACCTAATTTAGATAAATTAATTTCTTCATTAGCAAACAAAGGACAAATTTGGAATGAAGTATACAAAAATGGAAAAACACATTTGATGGATGCAACACCCGTGACATTGGGACAAGAATTTTCTGGTTATGCAGCTTTAATATCTGAAAGAAAATCTGATATTTTGCATTCCCTAGAAAATGTTAAAAAACTTGCAATTGGAGGTACAGCAGTTGGTACTGGAATTAATGCACCTTCTAATTTTGGTGCAGATGTAGCCAGTTCACTTAGTAAATCATTACAAGTTGACTTTACCGAAATAGAAAATCATTTTACGAGACAAGGCTCGAGAGAAGAAATTGTACAACTATCTGCTGCATTAAGAGCATTAGCTATTTCTATGTTTAAAATTTCAAATGATATTAGATGGATGGGGAGTGGTCCAGTTTCTGGTTTAAATGAATTAAACATACCAGCATTACAACCTGGTTCTTCAATAATGCCAGGGAAAGTTAACCCTGTAATTCCTGAAATGATGATGCAAGTTTCTGCACAAATCATTGGTAATGATCAAACTATTGCTTTTGCGTCTTCAAGTGGTAATTTTGAACTCAACACTATGCTTCCAATTATGGCTCACAATATTCTTGAGAGCATAAATCTATTAGGGTCAAGTTTAAATATTTTTGAGGAGAAATTAATACGCGATTTAACACCTAATACTGAAAAATTAGCAAACAATGTCCAAAAAAATTCAATTTTAGTAACTGCTTTAGTTCCACAAATTGGGTATGACAAAGCGGCTGAAGTTGCTAAAGAAGCAATGAAACTAAATAAGACAATTAAAGATGTTCTGCTTGAAAAAAGATTACTTTCTGAAGAAGAAATAGATAATCTTTTGGATATAACCAAACTAATTTAAATGGATAAAGAATTAGTTTTTGGTTCTGACCATGCAGGATTTGAACTCAAAGAATTTTTAATCTCAAAATTAAGTGATGAATTTAACATTGTTGATCTGGGTACAGACAGTAATGAGAGTTGTGATTTTCCTGATTACTCGGAAAAAGTTTGTTCTTTAATACAAAAAAATTCAAATTACAAAGGAGTGTTAATTTGTGGTACGGGGGTTGGTATGAGTATTGCTGCAAACAAATTTAAAGGTATACGTGCTGCTAATGTTGTTGATATTGCAACAGCTAAACAAAGTGTTGAGCACAATAATGCAAATGTTTTGTGCCTAGGTTCCAAAAATGTTGACAAGGAAACTGCTGTAAAAATTGTTCAAAGCTTCTTGTCATCAAGTCTTTTAATGGATGAAAAGTATTCCAGAAGAATTAAAAAAATAGAAAATTAAATCGACAAAGTCCAGATTGCTTTAACCCAATCATCTGAAATTTTATTTCTTGCAAACACAACAATTCCAATTGCACCATCCTCATAAACTTCCCTCATTGAAGTTCCAGTTGTATAAACATCATCACAAATGAGTAATGGATCAGATTTAGATAATGTAGCATAAGGTTTTAATGCTTTTTCAAATGGAATACCTCCTCTAGGAATTCCAATAACATCTCTAAATTTTATTTTTTCACTTACAATTTTGGCAAGAGCAATATAATCTGCTTCCGTTAAAGCATCACATTCTACTTTCCAAGTTAAAGGAAGGCCAGCATGTGATATGAAATCTTCTCTAATGAATAAACTCATAATAGCTTTCTTAAGTTTAGTGGGTTAAAACAAATTGTACCTAAGCTGATGTGATCAGCACCAAGGTTTAGATAGTTTTCAATATCTTTTTTTGATTGTATCCCACCACCTGCAATAATCTCAACTGAGGGGTAGTGTTTTTTTATATATTTAATAAATTTCTCAGTATATGGTATTAGCTCTCTACCACTCAAACCACCTCTATCAATAGGTAATGTATTGCATGCATGAATTTGTTTAAATTTAAATTTTTCAATATATTCATCAAGCTCTTCATTAGTTGTTAAAGGTGAAATCTTTCCAATAAACCATTTTCTATTTTCACTTTCAAAATTTTCAATTCCTGAAGTTTCATGTGATTCAATATTTGGACACGATAAATTTATTTCCAAATCAAAATTAGAAGGTATTTGCTCACAGAAAATATTCCAATCATTGGGATTTATTCCAGCTAAAGACATAACCTCATTATCTTTATGGTGTTTTAAGCCATACTCTAGTCCTGGATTTCTTAGACCAATCTTATTTACCCAACCTCGTTTTGTATATCTTAATGTTTTTACAATTTGTTTGATTCTGCCATTTCTTTTTTGTACAGTCCAGCTTCCAGTAACAGAAATAGTTTCTTTAGTTTTAATATAGTTTCCAAAAGGAGCAGAAATAAATTTAATCATAACTCAAAATCGTTTAAAAAATAATTCAAATTATTTTTAATTGATCTACCCATAACTAAATACGTAGCACCTTTTTCAATTGCTTCTTTTGGTGTTGCAATATTTTTTTGATCATTTGAATTATCAGTTTCAAAGCGAATACCTGGAGTAACTAATAAATCAAATAGTTCAGATGTTTTTTTCAGTTCTGATGGTGGACAAATAACTCCATCAATTTTACATTCACTTGCTGTTAAGAATTCTGAAATAACCTTATCTTTTAAATCATTGTCCATATTCTTACTAGTTAAAGCAGAGCTAACACCTAAAATTTGTAAACTTCCTGATTTATTTTGATTTGCTTCAATCAATGCTTCTGAACCTGAAGCAATATGTATAGTCAAATAATCAACTCCTAAGTTGCTAGCACTAATTGTTGCTTCTTTTACAGTATTTGTTATATCGTGTAATTTTAAATCTAAAAAGACTTTCCAACCGTTTTGTTTTAGTTGCTCTACAACAACTGGCCCTTCAGAAATAAACAACTCTAAGCCAACTTTAACTCCATATATCTTACCTTTTAATTTTTCTAGATAAAAACTAAACTCTTCTAAGGTTTTTCCATCTAAAGCAAAGAAAATTGGTTTAACTAACATTTTGTATCGCCTCCAAGTCATTTAAAACACCTTCCTTTTCTGTAAAAGCAAAAATAAAAGCTTCAGCTTCTCTTACGGAAGAAACAACTGCTACTCCTGTACTGTGTGATAATCTTCTTATTTTCCATCCATCGGAGTATTCATTTGCATATGTTGGTGTATTTATGACTAATGAGATTAACTCATCTTCTATTATTGTTAAAGAAGTGGGTTTTTCTTTATTTGCTCTTTCAACTATTGTTGAAGAAATTCCAAATGAACTAAGATAGCTACCAGTTCCTTCGGTCGTATAAATCTTAAAACCTAATTTTTCAAACTTTTTAGCAGTCTCAACAAAGTTTTGTTTCTGATCGTCACTTAATGTTATAAAAACTCCTTTCTGTTTTTTCCCAATTTCAACTCCTGAAGCAGCATAAGCTTTATTTAAAGCTGTACCAAAAGTTTTTCCGATACCTAAAACTTCACCCGTTGCTTTCATTTCTGGTCCAAGCATTGTGTCTTCAGCAGGAAATCTTGACCATGGGAAAATTGCTTTTTTTATTGCAATTTTTTTAGTTTTTCCAGAAAGGTAATTTGTATTTTCTTTAATTTCTTTAATAGAATGTCCAAGCATCGTTAATGTCCCTGCTTTGATTATTTGATTAGAAGTAACTTTTGCAACAAAAGGCATTGTTCTAGAAGCTCTTGGGTTTGCTTCAAGAATATAAATCACACCTTCTTTTATTGCAAATTGAATATTCAGCAGTCCTTTAACTTTTAGTGATATTGCTAATTTAGTACTTTTTTCTTTTATTTCTTCTACAAGTGAATCGCTAATGCTAAATGGTGGAAGTACAGCAGTTGAATCCCCACTATGTACACCTGCTAGTTCAAGATGTTCTAAAATTCCTGCAATAAAAACTTCAGTACCGTCAGAAATTAAATCGACATCAATTTCAACTGTATCTGTTAAATACTCGTCAACAAGAATTGGCCCTAGATTAAACGGGTTCCCATCATCATCAGTTGTAGACAGAACTTTAAGATAGTTGTTAAGCTCCCTATCATTTTGAACAACTCTCATTGCCCTTCCACCTAAAACATAACTTGGACGTAATAAAACAGGATATCCAATATTTTGTACAGCTTTAGATAATGCATCTGCATTAGTTGCTATTTCAGATTGAGGTTGATTTATATTTAATGTATTACAGAGTTTTTGAAATAAATCTCGGTCTTCGGTTGATTCGATAACTTCTAAAGTTGAACCAGCAATGGTGTATCCTGCTTTGACTATATTTCTTGCAAGTTTTAAAGGAGTTTGTCCTCCAAGTTGAATAATTACAGAATTGGGTTTTTCTTTGTCTAAAACTGCTTTAACTTCGTTCCAAGAAAGCGGTTCAAAATATAATTTATTAGCCGTATCATAATCTGTAGAGACCGTTTCAGGGTTTGAGTTAATCATAATTGCTTCATAATTATTTTCTTTTAAAGATTCAACTCCATGAACACAGCAATAATCAAACTCAATTCCTTGTCCAATTCTGTTTGGGCCAGAACCAATAATTACTACTTTTTTGTTTTCTGAAGCTATATCATCATTTTCAACACCACTTGTTGAGTAAAGATAGGGTGTTTTAGAATTAAATTCTGCTGAACATGTATCAACCAATTTATATACTCTATTTGCTTCTAGCTCCAACTTTTGATCTTTGGTTTCGAGATCATCCTCTGTCCAACCTAACATTTTTAATATTGATGAAGGTGTAGTTTCTGGAGTTACATTAAAACTTTTTTCAATCTCTTGTAAAAACCAAGGATCTACATATGAAAGATTTGAAATATGTTCAATTGACCAGTTTCTTCTAATAGCTTCTAAAATTGCAAAAATTCTTCTTGGTCTTGGTGTTTTAATTTCTTCCTCTAAATGAATTTTTGAAAGATTTATAAATCTATTATCAATATTTCTAATTCCTGTTTTGCCAATTTCTAAAGATCTTATAGCTTTAGTTAAACTTTCTGTAAATGTAGACGCAATTGACATAACCTCACCAATGCTTTGCATTGATGTGCCTAATATATCATCAGTTGATGGAAATTTTGGAAAATCGAATCTTGGAATTTTTACTACTACATAATCTTGGACAGGTTCAAAGCTAGCCGGAGTTGATTGTGTTATGTCATTCTTAAGTTCTGTCAAGTTATATCCAACTGCTAATAGTGCTGCAAATTTTGCTATTGGAAAACCAGTTGCTTTAGATGCTAGAGCTGAAGAACGTGAAACTCTTGGATTCATTTCAATTATTCGTCTGTCCCCATTTTCAGGATTAACCGCAAATTGAACGTTGCTCCCACCAGTAGCTATTCCAATTGTATCTAAACATAAAAGAGCTTCATTTCTCATAGATTGATATTCTTTATCTGATAATGTTTGAATTGGAGCTACGGTAATAGAGTCACCCGTATGTATACCCATAGGGTCAAAATTTTCAATACCACATACAATTACTCCATTACCATCTGAATCTCTCATTACTTCAAGCTCATATTCTTTCCATCCATACACAGACTCTTCGATGAGTACTTCTTGTGTAGGAGAGGCTTTAAAAGCTTCTTTAAGTTTGTGAATTAATTCCGTCTCGTCTTTAACAATACCTGTACCTCCACCACCTAAAATAAAAGATGGCCTTAGCATAAGTGGATAGTCCATTTTCGAGGCTACTTCAATACCTTCTACTAGTGTTCCTACATAATTTGCATTTAAAGTCTTTATGCCAACTTTTTCCATTGACTCTTTGAATTTCCATCTATTTTCAGCAATTTCAATAGATTCTGCTGATGCACCAAGCATCAAAACATTATTTTTTTCTAGTACTTTTTTTTCATGGAGTTCAATAGCTAAATTCAAAGCCGTCTGACCGCCAAGTGTTGGAAGTAGTGCATCTGGTTTTTCGATCTCAATAATTTTCTTTAAAAAATCAAAAGTTAACGGTTCTATATATGTGGCATCAGCTAATTCCGGATCAGTCATAATTGTTGCAGGGTTGGAGTTAACTAAAATCACCTTATAACCTTCATTTTTCAGAACTTTTGCTGCCTGAGATCCTGAATAGTCAAATTCACATGCTTGACCAATTACTATTGGCCCTGAACCGATTATTAAAATACTTTTAATATCTTTATTTTTTGGCATAATAATTTTCCATAAGTTCAATAAATGGATCAAATATCTGTAAACCATCTGAAGTTCCAGGACCAGACTCTGGATGAAATTGTACTGAATAAGCCATTGAATCCCAAATGCTTATACCTTCATTACTTCCGTCATTTAAATTTGTTGCATAAGACTCGATTTGACCAAAACTGTTATGTTCAACTTTTCCACTTATATTCTGAACTGCAAATCCATGATTTTGAGATGTAATTAATGCTTTGTTTATGCCTTGAATTTTTACTGGATGATTTGATCCATGATGACCAAAATCTAACTTTTCAACTTTTAATCCACAAGCTAAACCTAATATTTGGTGACCTAAGCAAATACCAAAAATAGGGAGTGAACCTATTAGCTCTTTTACTGTGTTAATTACCCCAATGAGAGATCTTGGGTCTCCTGGACCATTTGATATGAGCAATCCTTTTAAATTCATGTTTTTTATTTCTTGAGAACTAGCTTGAGGTTTGATAATTGAAACTTGAAAATTACGATTTTCTAATACATTTACAATGCTTTGTTTTGCACCTAAATCAATTATTCCAACCTTTCCTTGAGTTTTATTAGTTTTATTTATTAACTTTCCAGCTGTAAGGGCAGAATCATCTCCAATTATATTTTTAGCTGACTTTAATTTATTAATCAGTTCGTCTCTATAATTTTCAGTGCCTAATGCAAACATTTGAGAGCCATTGCTTCTAATGTGCTTGGTTATTGCCCGTACATCAAAACCACCGCTATAAGGTATCTCGTATTCTTTTAACCAGTCAGTTAACGATTTTTCGTTTCTCCAAGAAGATGGTGTAGTCGTAAAAGAATTTCCTATTGCTGCAGCTATTTTAGGGCTACTAGACTCAAAGTCTTCAGATGATAGTCCATAGTTTCCAACGTGTGCAGATGTGAAGGATACAATTTGATTTATATAAGAAGGATCACTTAAAATTTCTACAAAACCGGACATAGCAGTATTAAAGATAAGTTCACCTGTAGTTGGTAGTAAGTCATTTTCTGACCAACCATAAAATTCATTACCTTGTGCATTTACTAGCAGTGTTTTTTTATACATCTAATAACTCATTTTGTATTAATACTTTTCTATTTTCAAAAGCAGAATTCCTATATGAAGATTTAGTTGTAAAAATTGATTCTGTTGTAACCCAAGATATTTTATTTGGTTTTGTAACCTTATAACCAAGTTCTTTAAGTATTCTTTTAGGATTGAAATGTAAATAATTTATTAATTCATCAAGAGAAAATATTCCAGAAGAATATAGAACTGGGAAAGCAGATTCTAAACCAACAACACCTCTTGCTGCTTTTTTAAAACTTATCTTTTTTGTTTCTATTGGATGTGGTGCATGGTCAGTTGCAATGACATCTATTACTCCATCTTTAAGCCCTTGAACAAGTGCAATCCTATCTGATTCATTTCTAATAGGAGGATACATTTTATATGTTCCATCAAAAAAATCTATAGTTTCATTACTAAGTAATAAGTGATGAGGGCTAACTTCTGCTGTGACCGGTAAGCCTAATTTCTTTGCTTTTGAAATGATTTCAACACTTTTTTTTGTAGAGATATGTTGAGCATGATATCTAGTGTTGTATTTTTCCACTAATTTCAAATCTCTTTCAAGGATAATGAGCTCTTCTTCTTCATAAATTTCAATAAGTTCAGAGTTGAAATTTGGAGGTGCTACATCACCAGGGTTTGAATGGCAATTTGATTCACAATGTTGAAAAATTCCACTTTCAAGTTGAGCTAATGTTTTAAATGCTTGTTTTGCAAGATCATCGTTTATTAGTGACTTACCATCATCTGAGAAAATTCTAATTCCTACATTTACAAATTTTTTAAAGTCAACAAGCTCCTCTCCATTTAATGATTTAGATAATGAAGCTACTCTATGTATTCTTAAATTTAATTTATCATCAATCTCTTTTGCAGTAGACAAGTTATCAAGATTATCTATTACAACTTCAGAATTTGCCATAGCTAATAGGTCTGAATAGCCTCCAAACTTTGCAGAATTTTCAATTTCTTGATATTGAAAATTATTTAAATCTGGATATCTTGTATGAGTATGAAGATCAATAAAAGAAGGTGTTGTAATCACTCTAAACCTAATGCATAACGATATGCAGCTATTCGAGTTGGGACTGTAAGTTTTAATTGTTCTTTATATATAAACCTTGGATCTTCAGATGCTTCTTTAGAGATTTCAATATCAACATTGATAGGCATTGGATGCAGAATTGCTAACTCTTTTTTTGCTTTTTTTAAAATTGTTGAAGTCAATTGATACTGACTGATATAAGATTTAAAATCAAAATCATTTAGATTTTCTATTCTTTCTTTTTGAATACGGAGAAGTTCAATTGAATTGGAAGACTCAATAATTTCATTCCAATTTGAAAATATATGTAATCCCTCTAAATTTTCAGGCATTAATTGATCGTTAGTAAAAACACCAACTTTATAGCCAAGTTTGTTGAGCAGTTTTTTTCCTGAATTAAAAACTCTTGAATGTTTCAAGTCACCAATATACGTAATAGGAATCTCTTTATTTAAAAGATTCAATTTTAATAATGTTGCAACATCAAGCAATGCTTGTGTTGGATGAGATATAGTTCCAAATCCAGCACTGATAACACTTAAGTCTTTTATCATCTTGTAATCATCTATATTGTTTTCTCTTGTTCTAATTACTAGGACATCTATACCTAATCCTTTATATGTTTCTATTTCATGTTTTAAACTCTCGCCTTTAGACTTCGCTGAGATAGAATTAGAAGTTTCTAAAACTTTCATGCCGAGTTTTTGGGCAGCTGCTGAAAAAGATAATCTAGTTCGAGTTGAGCTTTCATCAAACTTCAACAATGTAAAAGCATTAAGAGATTGTAAATTATTTTGATTGATATTTATTATTTGATCTAAAAGTTTTTCTAATTTTACAACATCAATATTTTCAAAATCTAGTAAGTGATTCACTTCTTGATATCGATTCTGTCAATTTGATCAATCTCACTAAGTAGTACGGAGACATATTCATTTTCTTGCGTGGGTATATTTTTCCCAACGAATTTTGGAATTAGCGGTAGTTCTCTATGTCCTCTATCAACTAAACATAATAATGATATCGATTTTGGTCTTCCAGAAAACATTACTGCTTCAATTGATGCCCTGATAGTTCTACCGGTGTAAATAACATCATCAACTAAAATAACATTTCTATCAGTAGGTGAGTAAAACAATTTAGTTTTTTCTACTTCATGCTCTAAATCGTCACGAAATGGGTGATAGTTTATTTTTTCAAGATTATGTTGAAATCCAAAACTAGTTAAATTTGCAGAAATCCTATTTGCTAAAATATCACCTCTATTTGGAATTCCGAGAATTAATGGATTATCAAGGTTGGTTTCAACAATTTCTTTGCTTAACCGAAAAAGAAGTTTTTCAATTTCCATTTTTATCCTTCTGATGCTCACTGACATCAATTAAAGTCTTACTAATAATAGCAAAAAATTTTAAAAAAATTTTATTTTAACGATTTTCTTTAAAGAATGGTACCCCAATATTTTTTGGTGCCCCGGTATTTCCTTTTTTAAATATGGTCAGGACTACTAAAACGATAATGGTAATTACATATGGAGTGATTTTTATTAAATATGGACTAATTTCAAAACCATATGTCTGCAATCGGGGCCCTAAAGCTTCAAGAAAACCAAATAATAAAGCTCCAAATGCAGTTCTTAATGGTTTCCATCCACCAAAAATTACTAAAGCTAAAGCTATCCAGCCCCTACCAGCAGTCATACTGTCTGTCCAATATGGAACGTAACTGAGAGTAAGAAAAATTCCAGATAATCCAGCAAAAGCACCACCTACACAAGTTGCAATAAATTGTGTTTTATTTATATTTAAACCCATAGAATTAGAAGCTTTTAAATCTTCGCCAACAGCTTCAATTCTTTTACCAAATAACGTTTTATTAAATATAAATGAAACAATTATTAAAAGTATTATCGAGAGATAAAAAATTAAATTTTGAGAGAGTAAAACTTCTAAAACAGAGTTAGGTTCGTTAGCTCCTCCAAATTTATATATTTTTACTTCTAGTTTTTTTCCAACATAAGACTTACCAATCATTGAAGAAAGAGATATTCCTAGAATCGTTAGAATCAAACCGGATACAGTTTGATCTTGTTTTAAAATAACTGTAATAAATCCATGTATCGATGAAAATATTGAGGCACTTAGTACTCCGACAATTGCAGCTAATAAAATATTTTCAGTGTTAATTGCAGTAATGAAACCTGTTACTGCACCAATTGAAATCATTCCTTCAACTCCAAGATTTAAAATTCCTGCTTTTTCTGTTATCAATTCACCAAGTGCAGCAATAAATAACAAAGTTGCAGCTTGTAAAGTTGCATTAAGTAATCCTAAAAACTGAACGTCAAACATTTTCAACCTTTTTAATTTCATAGTTGAAGAAAAACTGGATAATTAACGCTCCGAAAAGTGTCGATGCTTGAATAATTTCTGCTAAATAAGAACTAACTCCAATTGTCTGAATAACCGATCCACCTATTGTTAAAGCACCAAAAAGTATTCCAACAAGAAATATTCCTATTGGACGCATTCCTGTAATAGCTGCAACAATAATTGCTGTGTATCCAAATCCTTGAGATAGCCCTGTAGAAACACGATGAGTCTGACTTAAAAGTTCAATTGCTCCAGCTAATCCTGCAAATCCACCACCAATCAACATTGCTATAAAAGCTACTTGTTTTGATTTAATTCCAGCATACAAAGCGGTTAATTCTGAACCACCAGCAATTCTTAATTCATATCCAAAGACAGATTTTTCTTTTAAATAATAAGCTATAAAAGTGAACAAGATACAAATTAGGAATCCGGAACTCAATTTACTAGTAACAATAGGTAAATAAACTGACTTATCAACATATGCTGCAGCAGGAAAGTTTAATGAATTAGGATCTTTCCAAACTCCATTAACTAAGTAAATAGTTAATCCAAAAACTATGTAGTTAGTTAATAGAGTTGTAATAATTTCATTTACTCCAAACAATGTTTTTGCCAATGCTGGAAGTAATATACAAAAAGAACCTCCTAAAAATCCTGAAATGAGAAGAATAAAAATAAATAAGTTTGAATTGCCAATTGTTACATTTATATAAACTAAATTAAGTGCTAAAGCACCCATAAATATTTGTCCTTCTGCGCCAATATTCCAAAGCTTTACAGAATTAATAATTGATATTCCTAAACCCGCCAAAATTAGAGGAATAGCTTTGTTTAATGAATTACTCAAACTATTTAAGCTACCAACAGAAAGTTTGATCATTAAAGAAAACACTTCTAAAGGGTTTTTGGATTGCAAAAAAAGTATTATTGAACCTATTAAAAATGCAATTATAAGTCCAAATAAAAAAGAATAAAAAGTTGATAATTCATTAGTTTTTAACTTTTTTGTAAGAATGTAATTATTCATTAATACCTGCCATAGCAAGACCTAATTTGTCAGTAGAAAATTCTTCTAATGAAAATTCCTTTATGATTGCTCCTTCAAACATGACTATAATTCTGTCGCTCAATTTAAATAATTCGTCAATATCTTCCGAGAATAACATTATTGAAGAACCTTGATTTCTTTGTTCTACTAGTAATTTATGGATAGCTTCAACTGCATTGAAATCTAATCCGCGAGTTGGTTGAGAGGCTACAATTACATCTGGGTTTGAAATTAATTCTCTGCCCATTAAAAGTTTTTGCATGTTACCACCAGAAAGTGTCGATATTTCTGCTTTTTCATCTGGAGCTTTAATAGCAAATTGATTAATTAAATTACTAAGATAAGTTTTTAATTTTTTAGAGGACAAGTGTGGGCCGTAACTTGCTTTAAAGTATTCTTTTATAGCTGAATTATCTAAAACAGAAACTCCTGGTGCTAATCCAATACCCAGTCTATTTTCTGGAATATATGAAAGTTTTAGTTTTTTCCTTGTCTTAACACCTTTTTTTGAAACGTCTTTGTCTGAAATAAAAATAGTTCCTTTGTAATCCTTTACTAATCCACAAATTACATTTGCAAGTTCAACTTGACCGTTACCAGAGACTCCTGCAACCCCTAAAATTTCTCCACTTTTAATTTCTAAGGAGATATTATTCAAAATTTCTAAGTTTTGATTTGAATAAAGACTAACTTCTTTAACTTCTAGTTTTGCTTTACCTTTTATATTATCTTTTTTAATCTCACTCCTGTTAACCTTACCCATCATAAGTTGAATTAATTCGATATCTTTTGTTTCATTAGTATTAATATTTTCAGCAACCATATTGCCGTTTTTCAGAATATAAATTTTTTCTGTAAACTCTCTTATCTCTTTTAATTTATGAGTTATAAGCACAATTGTTTTTTTTTCAGATTTAGATAATGTTTCTAACGAGATTTTTAATTGCTGGGTTTCCTGAGGGGTTAAAACAGCAGTAGGCTCATCTAGCAACATTATTGAACTGTTGTTAAATAACAATTTCATAATCTCAACTTTTTGCTTTTCCCCAACTGATAGTTCAGAAATGTATTTTGAAGACTTTAAATTTAATGCAAAAATCTCTGAGTATTTTTTATAGGTTTGTTCAAAATTATTTTGAAACTTGTTTGATTTTGATATTATAAGATTTTCTTTAATAGTGAAGCTTTCAATTAATCTGAATTCTTGGTGCACCATACCTATACCGTTATTTGATGCAATTTCAGGATTCAGTTTTTTAATTAAATTGTTTTTAATTCTGATACTTCCACTATCTGGCATATATATACCAGATAAAATATTCATCAAAGTTGACTTACCAGCTCCATTTTCTCCAAGTAGTCCGTATACTACTCCTTCCTCTAGAGAAAAGTTCACTTTATTTAAAGCCTGAACATTTCCAAATTTTTTAGAAATGTTATTAACTTGTAGGAGATATTTATTCATTGAATATATTTCATACACTCCGGATCACCGGAGTGTATGAAAAAATAAAACTATGGATTAACAGTTCCAATTACGTTGTCGATAAAGGAATCTTCAACTATTGGAGGATCAAAAGAACCAGATATAATCTCATCAGTTCTTTGAGAGATCAAACTTACTGTTTCTGAAGGAACATCTGAAGTTAGTTCATATAAAGAAACTAACCCAGTTTCCATTCCACCCCAGTATGCTTCTGGTGTGAATTCTCCATTTACTATTGATTCAATAACTTCAACATAATATGGACCCCAGTTCCAGACAGGTGCTGTTACGAAGGCTCCAGGGGCAGCATCCTTGCCATAGGCTGTGTTATAAGATATCCATTTTGCTCCAGCAGCTTCAGCAGCTATACCTGTTGATGGTGAATCTTGATGTTGTGCTAAAACATCTGCACCAGTTTCTAGAAGTGCGTTTGCAGCTTGAGTTTCTGCTTCAGGTCCAAACCAAGTAAATGTCCATACAACCTCGACAGTTGCATTCGGGTTTACTTCTTTAACACCAGTGGCAAAAGCATTGATTCCTCTAATAACTTCTGGAATTGGAAATGCTGCAACATACCCAATCTTATTAGATTCTGTTAGTGCACCTGCTGCCAAACCAGATAAATATCTTGGTTGATACATTTTCCCAAAATAATTACCAAAGTTTGAATCGTTTTTTAGATATCCTGAACAATGTAAAAATATTACATCAGGATATTCCTCAGCCATTTCAGCCATAGCATCAAGGTAGCCAAAAGTTGTACCAACAATAATGTTGTAACCTTGTTCAATGTATGCTTCGGCAACTGTTCTGAATTCTGTAGCATCTTCCGGAACAAGCTCTGTATAAGCTGTTTCTATTCCGGTTTGTTCTACAAGAAATTGTCTACCTACATCATGTGCTTGTGACCATCCACCATCGTCTGCTGGACCTACATACACAAATGCAGCTTTGTAATCATCTACGGATGTGGCTCCACCACATGCCATAGTAAGAATACTGATAATAATTAGGCCTACCGCCCAACTTCTTCGCATCCTTACCTCCTTTTCATAAAATTAATTATAGAACGGAGTCTAAATACCTAAGTATTTCAAAGCATAAATTAATAATTTTTTCAAAGAGAATTAGTACTAAAAAAAGTTAGAATTTAACAAATGGAAAAGTTAATTTATACATGGAAAGAGCAAGTTGAAGATACTCTAGAAATTTGCAATAGAATTGAGAAAGATAATTTCACTCCAGATGTTATTGTGGGTATAAGCCGAGGTGGTTTAATACCTGGGGTAATGATGTCTCATAAATTAGGTATTCCATTTAAACCAGTTCATGCATCAACAAGAGACTTTCCTCACTGGGAAAATTACTTACCTAAAGCTCAGGATTCAAAAGTTTTGATTGTTGATGATATTTGTGATAGTGGAGAGACTTTTGTGAGATTATCTTCTTATATAAAAGATAATATCAATCATGAGTGTGATGTTAGATTCTCTGCACTATGGTGGAATAATGAAAGCGAGTTTAAGCCACACTATTTTGCCAAAGATATGGCAAAAGATTCAAATAATGTTTGGATATTTTTTCCACATGAAAATTGGTGGGAAGATGGTTCAGTTTCTTAACTTTTCAGCGTAATTCTTTATGCTTTTTAACATGCTGAATGCACCATTTCTTCTGGCAGGACTTAAAATCGCTCCAAGCTCAAATTCTTGCATTAAGTCAATTTTTGAATTATAAATTTCTTCAGCTGATTCATCTGAATAAATACTTGAAATTAGAGTTACTAGCCCCTTTGCAATAAGAGCATCAGAGTCGCTTTTAAAATATAATTTTTCATCTTTTTCTTCTGGTACCAACCAAACTTGACTTTGACATCCATTAACTTTAAATTCATCAATTCTTAATTCTTTAGGAAAATTTGTATTTTCCTTAGCCTGCTCAATTAAATATTGATACTTTTCCTGTGTATTTGGAAATAAAGAGAGTATTTTTTTATAATTTAAGACTTTTTCTTCAATACTCATATTATTTTAATATTTTTAAACTTGCTTCAATTGCACTGACTAAAACATCAAAATCTTCATTTGTATTATATATGTATCCAGTTGCTCTAAAAGTTGCGTCAATACCAAGCTTTTTATGGAAAGGCTGAACACAATGATGACCTGATCTAACAGCAACACCATAAGTATCAAGCATCAATGAAATATCTGAAGCGTGGACACCATCAACATACATTGAGAATGTACAACCTGATTTTTCTGCTTTGGAATGTATAATGTTTAATTCATTTATTGAATTTAATTTTTCTAGAGCATACCCTCTAAGTTCATCAGAATGTTTTTGAACATTTTCCATTCCTAGATTAGTTAAATAATCTACTGCTTCACCTAAACCAATAGCTTCAACATATGGAGGAGTTCCTGGTTCAAATTTGTGTGGAACAGGTGCCCAAGTTGCACTATCAAAGTTAACCTCTTCTATCATGTCACCTCCACCAAAAACTGGTTCCATTTTTTCAAGCAGTTCCTTTTTACCCCAAACAATTCCTATACCAGTCGGTCCAAGCATTTTATGACCAGAAACACATAAAAAATCAATTCCAAGCTTCTGCACATCTACTGATCTGTGAGGGACTAATTGAGCACCATCTAAAATAATATATGCGCTTGTTTTCTCTCTCACCATGTTTGTTACTGAAAGAATATCAGTTAACATCCCAGAGATATTTGATTCACCAACAATAGAAACTATTTTTGTTTTTTCTGATAATTGTGATTCAAAATGTTCTAAGTCTAAATCAAAATTCTTATCGATATTTACAAATTTTAATTTTAAGCCTTTTTCTTTAGCAGCCATTTGCCATGGGATTATATTTGCGTGGTGCTCAATTTCAGTTAGCAGAATTTCGTCACCTTGATTAAGCTGTTTAGTTAAACTTTGTGCCAATAGGTTAAACCCTTCTGTACAACCTTTTGTAAAAATAATTTCATCTGATGAATATGCATTTAAAAAATTTTTAAATTTAGTCCTAACATTCTCGTACAAAGTTGTTGTTTCAGAAGATAATTGATATGTGCCTCTATGAACATTTGCGTTAAATTGTTCATATATTTCGTTCATTTTAGATAATACTTGAATTGGTTTTTGTGAGGTTGCTCCAGAGTCTAGATAAGTGAGTGATTTACCATTTATAACTCTTTTAAAAATAGGAAAATCGTTTTTTAACTCAACAGAATTAATCATAAATATGATTCATAACCTTGTTCTTCAAGTTTTTTTGATAGATCTAATCCACCAGAATCAACAATTTTTCCATCAACAAAAACATGAACAAAGTCAGGAGTTATATAGTCTAGTAACCTTTGGTAATGAGTTACTACTAAATACCCTTTATCTTTACTTTTGAGCTTACTCACTCCTTCGCCAACGACTCTTAAGCCATCAACATCTAAACCAGAATCTGTTTCATCTAAGACAGCAAGTTTAGGATTTAAGACAGCTAGTTGAAGAATCTCGTTTCTTTTACGTTCACCACCAGAAAAGCCTTCGTTTAAATATCTATCAGCAAAATCTGGAGAGAGACCAAGCTGTTCCATAGCATCAGCAACTTTTAATCTAAGCTCAAGTGTTGTAAATTCAGTATTTTCAATGTTTGTTAACGCTGTTTTAAGCATATTCACAATTGTTACACCAGGGATAGATTCAGGATATTGAAAAGCTAAGAACAATCCTTTCTTTGCTCTATTATCTACAGGTTCATCAGTTATATCTTCACCTTGGAAAAGTATATTTCCGTTAGTAACCTCATAAACTGGGTTTCCCATAATTACATTTGCTAAAGTTGATTTGCCTGAGCCATTAGGACCCATAATTGCATGTACTTCTCCAGCGTTAATTTTTAATGACACACCTTTTAAGATTTCAACATTATCAACAGAAACATGTAAATTTTTAATTTCTAACATATTATGTATGATAATTATTTTTTAAAACAACTTGAATATCATTAGCGAAATAAAAAATTAAAATTAAAATTAAATAATGCAGTTCACTCTCACAGAAACACAAATAGAAATTAAAGAAAATGCAACTAAATTATTAAAAGAAAATATTGAACTTCTTAATACAATCAAAAAAGTTGATGAAAATTGTAGATTAGATGAAAAAATTTGGAAACTTATTTCTGAACAAGGCTGGTTAGCTCTAGATGTCCCAGAAGAAGATGGCGGCTTAGGTTTTTCTAGAACCGATACTGCAATCCTCTCTGAAGTTGTTGGATATTATATGCCGATAGTTCCAATATTTTCTTCTGGAGTAGTTTTTAAAAACTTAATTCTAAATTCTCGAAATGAAATTAAAGATAAGTTTTTACAAAGCATAATTACTGGAGAAAAAATAGGTACTTTTGCAGTTTACGAAAATAACAACTACACAGTAAATACTGAAAATTTAAAAACTAAAGCTGAAGCTAAAGATAACAGTTTTGTTTTGAATGGTTCAAAAAAATATACAATGTTTGCTGACACAAGTGATTATTTGATTGTACTTGCTGAGTTCAATGGAAGTTTTAAATTTATTGTCTTAGAGTCTGACATTCAAGGTATATCAATTGATGTAACACCATCTTTAGATCAAACAAGACCAATGTGTGATGTCAGTTTTTCAGATGTTGTTTTTTCAGAAGAAAATTTTCTTACAAATTCTGAAGATGATTTAGAACTTTGGAAAACGGTCATAAATACTTCAATAGGCTATTTAGCTATGGAACAAGTTGGTGCTTCTCAGGCATGTTTAGACATGGCTACAACTTATGCAAAGGAAAGATTACAATTTGGGAGGCCAATTGGTTCATTTCAAGCAGTTCAGCACATATGTGCAAATATGTTAGTTCAATTAGAAAGCGCTAAATCTGTCGCATATAGTGCAATAAGAGCTGACGATAATGATAAAGTTGAAGTAGAAATGAGCGCCATGCTGGCTAAATCGTACTGTTCAGAAGTGTTTAATAAAATTGCCGGTGACAATATTCAGGTTCATGGAGGTATTGGTTTTACGTGGGAGCATCCTGCTCATCTGTATTTTAAGAAAGCTAAATCTGATTCACTATTATTTGGTACTCCAAAAACAGCAAGAGATAACATAGCAAAATTATTAAGTTTATAAATTGAATAGATTAAAACGCTTTGAAAAAAATAGATTTGTTGGCCTTAGGTCAAATATGAGAGTTTACGACTGTGATGACAACGACCAATTTGCAGGACTCCAAAAAAAATTAGATAATGTAGATTATATTTCTAAAAATTTGATTCAAGCATTTGGACCCGATACTTTAGAAGAAGCTTTAAACAGAGGTTATTCTTTAACTTAGTTTTTCCCAAATTTGCACTGAATTTACTAGATTAAAAATAATTTTATTATTATTTTTGAGATACAAAATGTGTGCCATAGTTTCTTGAAAAGCCAATCTCAAATTTAATGGATCAAGATTTCTTGGAAACAGTTCCTCGAGTATCTCCCAGCCACTTTTTTTTGAGGTATTTAATATTTCCAATATTTTTTCAGTCCTTCTCTTATGATGTAGTTTCATTTGTTCAATTCTTTCATATGGACTAGTTATTAAACCTCCATGTCCAGGTGCAATGATTGAATGATTGATATTAAATACTTTATCAAGTGAATCTGAGTACTTTCCAAGCATGTCATCATCTTCACTTGTTGTGGGAATGAAGGGTGTTATTTTAGGCAAAATGTGATCTCCTGAAAAAATTACTTTAGAGCTTGAATCATGAATTGAGATTTCAGTGATGTCATGTCCGGGAGTAAATAATGTATATAGTTTTCTATCTACTTCAGGAATTGCACCTTCTTCTAAAAGAAGATCAGGCTCAGTTATTTTTCCTGCGTAAATAGGAGTATCAATTTCATTTAAATCTTGTATGAAACTCTTTGGAGCTCCTTGTTTTTCAGCTAGAACAATTAGTTCTCTAAATCTTATTTTCCAATCGTTGTAATGATTTATATAGTCTTTTGAGTTTTTATAGAGAGCAAATTTAACTCCTTGCTCTCTAATTCGAGTTGATAAACCAATATGATCAGAATGCATGTGAGTTCCAATCAATAAACTTATATCTTGCATACTTATTTTCAAATTAGATAAATGCTCGATAAGCAGTTGATAATACTCTTTACCATCAACACCACAATCAATCATCACATAACCATTTTTGTCTTCGATTAAATAAATATTTACAAATCCAGGTGAAGACCAAGGTAAGCTCATAGGAATATGATGAATTCCATTACCAAGATTGAATCTATTCATATTATGAAGTAGCTAACCAAACACCAAAAGAAACTAATATTAGTAATCCTGTAATAAGTGATGCCATTATGAGATGCCTAGTTTGCATAGTTACATTGTAATTTAAATAGGAATAAACTTGATTTTGAACTTTTGCTAAAGTTTAGTAAATTAGAAGTTGAAAATAACGATAATCTTTTTGGATGGATACCCCAAAAAAAAAGTAGTTGTTATCTCGCTTAGGTAGAGATCCTATCTGGAAAGAGGTAATTTGAAGAAATTAACCATTATTGGTGGAGGTCCTGCGGGTTATGCTGCAGCTCTTTACTCAAGCAACTTTGATTTAGATGTAACTTTAGTTGAGTCTGACACATTAGGTGGAACTTGTCTTAATCGAGGTTGTATACCTGCAAAGTATTGGCTACATGTTGCTGAATTGAATCACGAAATTGACACTTCAAATGAATATGGAATTGAAATAAAAGATAAAAAAATAAATTGGGCAGAAACTGCTAAGAAGCGTTTTGATACTGTTAATAAATTAGTTGGAGGTATTGGAATGCTACTTAAATCTAAAAAGATTGAAGTTGTTGAAGGTTGGGGTACTGTAAAAGATTCTAATACTGTATTAGTAAAAAAAACAGATGGTTCGGAAGTTGAGTTGAATTCAGATTTCATACTTGTAGCAACAGGTTCAAAGCCAAGGAGTATTCCAAATATTGAAGTAGACGAAAAATTTATTATCACTTCTGACACAGCTTTAAACTGGGAAGAACCTCCAAAAAAAGTATGTGTTGTTGGTGCTGGAGCAATTGGTTGTGAGTTTGCTAGTCTGTTGAACGATCTTGGTTCTGAAGTTATTGTTGTTGAACTAGATAGTGAAATTCTTCCAGGCTTAGATAAAAGAACATCTAGTGAATTAAGAAAACAACTATCAAAAAGGGGGATACAGTTTAAGCTTGGAACTTCGATTAATTCAATAAATGGTAAAACTGTAGAATTTTCAGATAAAGAAAAACAAGATTTTGATACTGTTTTAGTTGCAGTAGGAAGAGCTCCATTAACTGAAAATATTGGACTTGAAGAATTAGGTATTTCTGTAATCAAAGGTTATGTTGAAGTTAATTTAGAAACATATCAAACTACTAAAGACAATATTTTTGCAATTGGTGACATCGTAGCAGGAACTCCTCAATTAGCTCATGTAGCATTTGCTGAGGCTATAAGTGCAATTACGTTTATTGCTACCGGAGAAAAAAAACCAATTAATTATTCTGCTATTCCTTTTGTTGTGTATACAAGACCTGAATTAGCAGAAGTTGGAATCAATGCAGAAAAAGCAAAAGAACAGAATATTGCTATTACACAATCACAGCATAGTTTTGCTGGTGTCGGAAGAGCATTGATTCAAAATCAAAATCAAGGAGTTGTAAGAGTTTACGCAGAAGAAGCAGGTTCAATCATTGGTGCTAGTGTCTGTGGACCAGCAGCAGGTGAAATGATTCATGAGTTAATGTATATGGTTGGTTGGGAAGCGTTACCAAGTGAAGCAAGTGAGTTTATTCATGCACACCCAACACTGAGTGAATCTATTGGGGAGTCTTTGTTGAGTTTAAGTGGAAAGGGATTGCATTAATTATGGGAATTGAAAAAATTACTAGAAGTGGATATTCTTCAAAACTAACTAAAGAACAACTTTGGGATATTTATAAGTCAATGAAAACTCAACGTCAGCTAGAAGAAAGATTGTTAAAGCTTTATAAAGGCGGACAACTAAGTGGAGCTGTTTATCCAGGAATAGGGCAAGAAGCATCTATGGCAGGTATTGCTGCAGGAATGGACGAAAAAGACATTTTTGGTGGAACACATAGGGATTTAGGTGTTCAAATTAAGAAAGGTGTAACTTTAAAAGAAATTGCACTTAATTTCTTTGGTAAACACGATGGGCCGTCTAAGGGTAGGGACGGCAATAGTCATTTTGGTGTTGTGGATAAAGGAACTTTAATGGTTGTATCACCATTGCCAGACTCTGCTCCAGTTGCAGTTGGTTGGGCACTCGCATCAAAGTTAGATAACTCAGGTATAGTTGCTGTAGCTAATTGCGGTGAAGGAGCAACTGCTACGGGAACTTGGCATGAAAGTATAAATATGGCAGGTGTTTCGAATCTTCCAATAGTTTTCACTGTCCAAAATAATCAATTTGCTTATTCATCTCCCAATGAAACTGAATTTGGAACTCCTAATGTTGCTGATAGAGCCTCAGGGTACGGCGTACCTTCAAAAATAATTGATGGAAATGATATTTATGAAGTAATTAATACTATTCATGATGCCTGTGAACATGCAAGAAATGGCAATGGTCCAACACTTGTTGAACTAGTTACATTTAGACATTATGGACATGCAGGTCATGACCCAGCCGAATATGTAACAGAAGAAGTCAGAGACTTTTGGATGAAACGCGACCCTATTAGTAGATTTGAGACTGCATTAATCGATGAAGGTTTGTTTTCTGAAGATGACTTTGCAAAACTTACCGAAGAATTAGAAATTGAAATAAGAGAAACTCTTGAATGGGCTAAAGCTCAAGATGATCCAAAACCCGAGAATGAAATTTTAGATATATTTGCTACTAGAAATTCAGAGGTAAAGAATACAAAAAGTAGTGAAACAAAAACTATGAATCTTATTGAAGCAATTACTAATGGGTTAGATGAGTTGCTTGAAAATGATAAAGATGTATTCATGATGGGAGAAGATATTGGTGAATTTGAAGGTGCATTTAAAGCAACAAAAGGTTTACATGCAAAATATGGATCAGATAGGATTTTAGATACAGCAATTTCCGAAGGTGCCTTTACAGGTGCTGCAGTCGGAGCAGCTTTGGCTGGAAAGAAGCCAATAGTTGAGTTACAATTTTATGATTTTGTATACCCAGCTTTAGATCAAATTACAACTGAAGCAGCAAAATATTATTGGAAAGCAGGAAAGTCAGTTTCAATGGTTGTTAGAGGACCAACGGGTGCTGGTACTAGGTCTGGTCCGTTTCATTCGATAAGCCCCGAATCACTGCTAGCACACCATCCTGGAATAAAAATAGTTGCACCATCAAACCCATATGATGCTAAAGGATTACTTGTTGCAGCTACATATGATCCAAATCCAGTTATGTATTTAGAACACAAAAAACTTTATCGAAAACCAGATTTAAAAATGGAAGTTCCGCTTGGTTTGTATGAAGTTGAGATTGGTAAAGGTGCTGTTGTTAAGGAAGGTTCAGATTTCACAATTGTAACTTGGTCAGGCATGGTTTCAGTTGCTCAGGAAGCCGCACTTGCTTTAGAAGCTGATAATATTTCTGTGGAAATAATTGATTTAAGAACAATTGTTCCTTTAGATGAGGAAATTATTTTAAAGTCAGTTGAAAAGACTTCTAATTTATGCATTCTCCAAGAAGATGTTCCATTTTCTTCAGTAGCTTCTGAAATTTCATCTTTAGTTGCTGAGAAAGGTTTTTGGAATCTAGATAATCCAATACTCAAGATAACCCCACCTAATACGCATATTCCTTTTGCTCCAGTATTGGAAGATGCATTTATTCCAAATGCAGCCAGAGTAGTAAGTGCAATAAAAGGATTACAATAAAACAATGAGTCAGATTGTTACAATGCCTCAATTAGGTGAAACTGTTACTGAAGGAACGGTTTTGAGGTGGTTAGTTAAAGTTGGGGATGAAGTAAGAGAAGATGATCCAATACTAGAAATATCTACCGACAAAGTTGATACAGAAGTTCCATCCCCATTTGCAGGTAAAGTTACTAATTTATTAGTTGAAGAAGGCGAGACAGTTGAGGTTGGAGCTGGCCTTCTAGAGTTAAATGGTAATTCCGAAATAGTAGAAAATAAAAAAAATGATCAATCTAATATTGAAGATTCGGCTCAAATTGAAATGAATGCTGTTGCAACAGAGGAACCTCAAAAAAAAGATTTAGATGTTATTAAAAATAATCAAAATAAAAACCTTTCACCTATAGTTAGAAGACTTGCAAGTGAAAATAATTTAGATCTAGGTCAAGTTACTGGTACCGGTAAAGATGGCAGAATAACTAGAAAAGACATTGAATCTTACATCAGCCAAAATAAAAATGTTGTTGAAAAAAATGATAAACAAGATACAAAAATTGAAGAAAAAGAAGTAGTACAGAAATCTGAATCTAACGTTTCAAAAATTGATTCTGGTGAAATATCTAGATTGAGAAAACGAATAGCGCAAAACATGGTGCTCTCAAAACAAATATCAGCACATGTTATGACATCAGTAGAAGTAGATTATGAGAGTTTAGAAATATCTCGAAGTAAATTTAAGTCAAAATTTAAGGAAGACAATGGATTTTCGTTAACTTACCTACCGTTTATTTCACTTGCAACTATTTCTGCATTGAAAGAATTTCCAACTGTAAATAGTTCTTTCGACTTAGATGCTGGAACTCATACTTTACACAAATATATTAATTTAGGGATTGCAGTCGATTTAAATCAAGAAGGTTTGTTAGTCGGAACTATAAAAGATGCAGATTCTTATAATTTAAAAGGAGTTGCAAAGAAAATATCTGAAACTTCAACATTGTTAAGAAGTGGAAAATTTGGGTTAGAAGATGTTTCTGGAAGCACATTCACTATATCAAATAATGGTTCTTTTAATTCTTTTATAACTTCACCTATTATTAATCAACCTAATGTCGCAATTCTTTCTACTGAATCAGTCAAAAAAAGAGCTGTTGTAATTACAAATAGTGATGGCTCTGATTCTATTGCAATTAGACATACTGGAGTTTTGAGCTTAACTTGGGACCATAGAGTATTTGATGGTTCTATTGCTTTGCTATTTCTTAATTTTATAAAAGATAAATTAGAGTTAACTGATTGGACTCAGGAATTATCTTGAGGAAATTAAACGTAAGATGGTTAGGTAAACTACCTTATTCTGAAGCTTACGATTTACAAAAAGGATTCCATCAATCAGTAGCTCTTGAATCATCCAATGATGACTATTTATTATTGTTAGAACATGAAAAAGTCATAACTATCGGAAGATCAGGAGATTTAAACAATTTACTAGTTTCATCAGATAAATTAAGAGAACTTGGTATTGAGTATTTTGAAACAGATAGAGGTGGCGATATTACTTTTCATGGTGAAGGTCAATTAATTGGGTACCCAATTATAAGACTTTCAGACCCTAAAAAAGTTCTTCCTTACGTTAGATCTCTAGAGAATGTCCTAATAAAAACTCTAAAAGATTATGAGATTGAAGCTTTTACTAAAGAGGACGATACAGGTGTGTGGACTGAAAAAGGAAAAATAGCATCGATTGGAATTAAGGTGAGTAAATGGACTACCTACCATGGTTTCTCATTAAATATTTTTGATAATTTAGATGGTTATTCTTTAATCAATCCATGTGGTTCAGATACAGAAAAAATGACTTCAATTTATCAATTTAATGAAAAAATAACTTTCAAGAATGTTACAGAGACTTTGGTACGTAAGTTTAAAGACGAATTTAAATATTTAAATATAAGTGAGCAATTTTCACAATTTACTCCTAAACAATTAAAAGCCTCAAAAACTTTTGATATTGATTCAATGTTAGAACAAGGTGTTTTCAGCCCAAGTAGAAAATCTATTCCTATAGCTATTAAAGGTGTACTTCCTAATGAACCTTCTCGACCTGAATGGATGAAAGTAAAAGCAAATCTAGGTCAAGATTACATTTCTTTAAAGAACTTACTCAAAGAAAAAAGACTAAATACTGTATGTGAAGAAGCTTCTTGTCCAAACATTTATGAGTGTTGGTCAAGTGGTACTGCAACATTCATGATTATGGGTGAAGTATGTACTAGGGCTTGTGGGTTTTGTGATGTTAAAACTGGTAAACCTGGAGAACTAGATTGGGACGAACCAACAAGAGTTGCAGAAAGTGTAAGCATAATGAAACTTTCACATGCTGTAATAACGTCAGTTAACAGAGATGATTTAAAAGATGGGGGCTCAGAGTTTTTTGCTGAAACAATTAGAAAAACAAAAGCAATCAATAATCAATGTAGTGTAGAAGTTCTAGTTCCTGATTTTAAAGGAGATAGGGAAGCAATTGACAATATTCTAAATGCTAATCCAGATGTATTTAATCACAATCTTGAAACAGTCCCAAGACTACAGCGAGAGATTAGAACAGCAGCATCCTATGGTAGATCGCTTTCAATTTTTGAATATATTAATTCACAAGGTTTTCTTGGAAAAACAAAAACTGGTTTAATAGTTGGTATGGGTGAAAATAAAGAAGAAGTTTTAGATGTATTATTAGATATTTCTAAATTAAATATAGATATTGTCACGATTGGTCAATATCTTCGTCCGACTGCAAAACATAGACCAATCCACAGGTATGTAAATGTTGAAGAATTTAATGAATACAAGATATTTGGTGAATCCTTAGGAATACCTCATGTTGAGTCAGGACCATTAGTTAGGTCTTCATATCATGCAAAAGATTCTTTTGCCTCTGTTTAAATTCATTTATACTTAAATCTATGTTTGATGAAGTTACCAAGTCGGTAAGAGTTTTATCTGCTGCAGGTGTAGAAAAAGCAAATTCAGGACACCCAGGAATGCCTTTAGGTGCTGCTGATATTGGTGTAGCTTTATTTAAAAATGGTCTAAAGATTTCTAATAAAAATCCAGATTGGATTAACAGAGATCGTTTTGTTTTAAGCGCTGGACATGGCTCAATGCTTTTATACAGCCTGCTTCACTTCAATGGCTACAACATCTCAATTGAAGATATTAAAAATTTTAGGCAACTCGGTTCTATTACAGCTGGACATCCAGAAAAAAATAATGAGTTAGGAATAGACATTACAACTGGACCACTTGGTCAAGGTTTTGCAACCGGAGTTGGTTTAGCTTTGGCAGAATCATACCTTTCTTCAATCTTTGGTAATGAAATTATTGATCATTATGTTTTTGGAATAGTCTCAGACGGAGATCTCATGGAAGGTATTTCATTTGAAGCTGCAGAATTAGCTTCTGTGTGGGAATTAGGGAAAATAATCTATTTTTTTGATGATAACAATATTTCAATTGATGGAAAAGTTGAAAAAGTTTCAAAAACAAACCAAAAATTAAAATTTGAATCTTTAGGCTGGCATGTTCAAGAAATTGATGGTCATAACGAAATTCAAATTTTACAATCTATTAAATTAGCTAAACAAGAAGTTTCGAAACCTTCAATAATAATTGCAAAAACAACAATTGGTAAATTTGCACCTAATAAAGAAAACACTAGCGGTGTTCACGGCTCTCCATTAGGCGATGAAGAAATGAAATTATTTTTAAATAACATAGGTTGGAAAGGTGATCTATTTGAGCATAAAAAAGAAATTTATGAATATTTCGAAGAAAAAAGAAAGTTAGATAATGTTGAATTTGATAATTGGTTTTCTACTTTAAATAAAAAATTAAATGAAGATGGCAGTTTTAATAATTTATGGAACCAGTTTATTAATGGTGAAATCAGTTTTGAAAATCTAGATTTGAAACAGTCAGCTGCAACAAGAGTCAATGGTGGTAAATTATTAAAAAAAATAGGTGAGAGTAACAAATTTATCTTAGGTGGATCAGCCGATTTAGCAGCTTCAACAAAACAAATTATTTCAGATAGCACTTATTCCTCCAAGAATAGAAGTGGTCAAAATATTGAATTTGGAATAAGAGAACATGGAATGGCTGCAATTATTAACGGAATCAGCTTACATTCAAAATTATTCGCATATGGTTCAACATTTTTAGTTTTTTCTGACTACATGAGGCCAAGTATTCGACTTGGATCATTAATGAACCTTAATTCTTCATTTATTTTTACCCATGACTCAATCTATCTGGGTGAAGATGGGCCAACGCATCAACCTGTAGAACATCTAATGTCTCTAAGGTTAATTCCAAATATAGAATTGATCAGACCAGCCAACAACATTGAAATTCAACACAGCTATAAGTATTTATTTTCAGACAAAAATCAAACAAAAGTACTTGTTTTGACTAGACAAGATTTACCGTATTTTGATAATGCAGTAAGCTATGAAGAATTTATTCAAGGTGCTTATGAAATTTCTACAGGGTCTGATTTAACTCTAATAGCTACTGGTTCTGAAGTGCATCTTGCTTTAAAAATTAAGGAATTATTAAAAGATAAGTCTGTACAGATTATTAGTGCACCAATTTTAAATAAATTTTTATCAGATAATATAGAGAATTTTAAAATGAACAATTTAGTTTTTTCAATTGAGCTTGGTCGTTCTATTGGTTGGAAAGACTATGTAGGAAATGTAACTAAATCTTTTTCTATTGAAACTTTTGGTGAATCAGCAACTGAAAAAGATTTAGAAAAACATTTTAAATTTGAAGCAGAAAAAATAAAACTTGAAATATTAAGCTATTTTGATTAACAACCAGTATAAGCTTTCATTTCAGATTTAGTTCTATTTCCTACAACACCATCAGGAATCAAACCTACTTTTCTTTGGAATGCTTTAATTGCTTCATTTGTATATGATCCCAGTTTTCCATCTATAATCCCAGGATTGAATCCATTATTAGCTAAGAAAGTTTGAATTCCTGAAATTGATTCCAAGTTTGCTGCGGAATTATCTCTAGCTATACAAGTATTAGCTCCTTCACAACCAGTATGTTCTCTCATTGCTGCTTTAGTTTTATTACCTACGACACCATCGGCAAAAAGTCCTTTATCAGATTGAAAAAGTTTAATAGCTGCTAAAGTTTTGGGTCCAGACTGTCCATCAATAGGTCCAGGATTATACCCATTATCAGATAGAAACTGCTGCACATCCAGAGTTGAATTTATTATCAAACTAGAGTTATCACTTGGTACACAGTTATCGTTTCCTGCGTTTGGGTTAGAAACAGCTGTTGAACCTGCATCTTCAACCTCACCAGCAACAGCAGTCCAACCTGTTTGAAAATTATTGCCTTTAAATAAGTCACTAGATATTAAAGATCTACCAACCATCTCGTTAATAATATACGCTACTTCGCCTATCGTTATTCTTCTACTAGGACAAAATTTATCCGCTATAGAACTACAAGGTGGGATTACTTGGTTAGCAGCTAATGTATTAATTTCATTACCCCATTTACTTGCACCATCATCTGAATACTTATCTTCAGAACCACTTAAATTGCTTGTGCTTCCTGCTTTTATAGCTTTAACTATTAAGCATGCAAACTCTTCTCTTGAAACAACTTCAGTTGGTTGAATCTGAAATGGACTACCAAAACATACTTGCATACCATAATAAGGTAAATTGTTGAATGCTTGTTGGTATATACTTTGGTCATCGTCACTATAAGCATTAGGGGCATCAAGAGGTATTCCACCTACTATTGAAATTATTGCTGCAGCTTCACCTCTAGATAGGGTTTTTGCTTGACATGCACTTGAAGTTTCAGAGCATGGATCGAGTAACCCTGCACCAGACAAATAGTTTAAGCCACTTGTTGACGTAGCATATTGAGGTGTATCTCCAGAACTCGACTGCGATGAACTATCTGAAGAAGTTGAATTATTTACGGTAACTGGCCCAACTTCTAAATTAGAAACATCAGATTGACTTGATGTATGAAAATAATGTGATGAAAAACCTAACTGAGCTTTAATATTTCTACCAGATTTTGTTACCGATTTTGCAGAACCATTTTTATAACCTTTAATCGTCACTTCAATTGCAGCTCCAGAGCTAGCTGCTGAAGAAACATATATATCTGTTACAGAATCAAAACATGGATCGTCACCGCATAAAATATTTTTTGAAAGCTGATAAGCACTAAAATCATAAGACCATGCAGCTTTAGGATTACCAACTCTGTTATCAATTGACCAAGGATCATCAACACTAGTTAAATATGGCCAATTAGTTGCTGAGCCAAATCCCACAGAATTTGTATTTGTTTTTCCACCAGTTGAAGATGAATAAAAAGCTTGAATTACAGAACTTTGGGTGTATCCACCATTATATGTAATAACCTTGCCAGCTGTATTATTAACTGCTTGAACCCAATTTGGGCCAGCAATTTCTTTTAGGTAACCATAATAATATTGACTTGATGCTGTTGAACCAATATGACACCAACAGTAAGCTTTTTGAGAATCACTTAAACCAGCATCTAAATTAGTTCTTAAACTTGGAACATCTTTACTTAAGTAATGATATACAGCATAACTCCTTCCAACTAGAGCTTGAGCTTCTAGTGCTTTAACATTCCAGTGTGAAGGCATCTCAGCTAGTCCATACAAATATTTCTCTAAATTTGCTGCAAGTGAAACATGAAAGCCTGTCGATACTGATTTTGATCTAAGTTTTAATTCTCCATGCTTGTGTTCTCTTGGACCAACTCTTATTCTTCCTCCATCAGACCATTTGATTCCGATATTACACCCAGCACTTGCTTTTGCAACAAGGGGATGACCAGAAAAATAACACCCTCCGTTTGAGTAGATAATATTGATTGTGGCACCGCCACTAATTTTTAAAGGACCATATTCAGATTCGCAAGGACCATCAACTTGAGCCTCTTCTTTAATTTTGGCTAAAGTTGCATCATCAATTGTTCCAGATTGTGATAATCCAACTGATGCTTGATAGTTTCTTAATGCACCAGCAGTTTTTTCACCATATGCACCATCAATAGGACCTGGTTCAAACCCACGACTTACTAAAAAAGATTGAACACCGGCAGTTTGGTTTAACCCATCCTGACAAATAAATAGTGTGGGTGGGCTAGAAGAAGGCAAAGTTGTAAGTGAAATTGAAGTTGCATTTCTTGCTAAGCCTACCCATAGTGCATTGTTGTTTGTTGCTATATCAGGAGAAGATAGTGATATATCACCTAATCTTTGCACATTTGTACCTTTGAAAATAATACTTAATAACTTCCTCAGAACTACATGAGCTAGTATTTGAACAAAAACTTGCTCCAAGTTCAGTTAGACCTTTAGAACCATATTGACTTAAACCAACACCATGTCCCCAACCACTACCTTTAAATGTAAAACTAATTGAACTGTATGCTCTCATAGCTTGTTTAGTTGCTGGACCAACTACTCCATCAGGTGAAAGTCCAACAGTTTGCTGAAAGCTTTTAACAGCACCTGTAGTCCTATTTCCGGGAACTCCGTCAATTGGACCTGGATTAAATCCATTACAGTTTAGAAAAGTTTGGATATCAATGAGTGAATCTAATGGTGCAACAGCATTATCAACACAATTTGAAAATGTGGAAGTATAATTAGGTAGTGCTGAAACTGAGTTTTTATCTTGTGCGCTATAAAAAACACCAATTAAAAAAATAATTAAAAATAATGATAAATTTTTAAGCCCTGTTTTCATTATCTAATTTTAGAATAATTAAAAATTTTTATCACATTCCAGTACTGTTTTTCCAGTTTTTAAACATTTTTTTCCCCAATATTAAAAGTAAATAACATATGAATACTGTATAAGTTATAGGATATAATTGACCATTTATTGTTTCAACTAAATTTGGAATTAATAAAAAAATGCTAAAAAATAATATCAAACCAATGATTCTATTGAAATAAAAGGCATCTACTGATACATAAATTAAAAAGAAATATAAACAATAACTAAGTAAAGATGATAAAGTTACCAGCTGTTTAAGTTCATAATTATTTAAAAATGATATAAGGATTATTAGGCTGATAGTTAATAAAAGTGCTACATAGGTTTGTTTTTTATTTTTCATAAATCGATTCTATATTATTCTAATTATGCAATGCAGTTGAGTAGTTATATAAGTTTTATTTTGGTTTTCTGTATACCATTTATTTTTTACATAAACGCATCTGTTAAACCTAGAAAGGGATTTAGCATACTATTCATATCAGTTATTTCAATTATTGGATTTTTAAATCAAAATTATAAAATATTTTTGGGATTAGCTCTTTTGTTTGTCTATTTATATTTTTTAGAAAAAAAATTGAGTTTAGTATTTGGTATATCTAGCTTTTTTTTACTTTCATATGTGCTAATTGTTGAAAATACTTTTTTTAGCAATATGCCTTTTTTATTTGAAATTTTGAATTTTGCTTTAGTATCTTCTATTTTTTCATCTATGATGATTGGTCATTGGTACTTAGTTGATCCTACAATTTCAAAAGATGGAATGAAAAATATATCACTAATAGCTACATCTACCGCTATAGTCATTCTTCTGTTTTTTTTATTTTATGGAAATAATTTTAATTTTGATATTTTAACAATTTTTTCTTCAAGAACTATCAAAAATGTAATCATCGGGTTACTCTTAGCAACTTCATTGCTATCCTTTGGTTCTTACAAATCTCTAGCAGAGAAGTCTTATACTGGTGTTATGGCTAGTACTGGATTAAGTTATTTAGCACTCATATTATCAATTGGTGCTACTGGGGCAATGATACTTTCTATTTAAGCTAATCTTAAAATATGAAGATTTACACTAAAGCTGGTGATAAAGGAGTCACGAATCTTTTATTTGGTGGAAAAGTTGATAAAGATAGTATTTCACCTGAGGCATATGGTTCCGTGGATGAATTAACAGCAGCATTAGGTTTGCTTAGATCAGAAAAAAAAATTCCACTCTCTACTAAGGAACTTATTTTAAAAATTCAAAGAGAATTATTTATTGTTGGTGCTGAGCTTAGCTACATCTAAAGAGAATCGATCAAAATTAAAAGCAGGTGAGACACTAGTTGTTAAAAATATGATAGACAGCCTAGAAAAAGATATAGATTATTTAACTGAAAAAAATGGAATTCCAAATTATTTTGTTGTACCTGGGGAAAATACAATTGCCGCAAATTTTGATTGGTGCAGGGTTGTTTCAAGGAGAGCAGAAAGAAAATGTGTAACATGGCAAAAATCTTTTGAAATTACAGATTCCCTTGTAGTTGTATACTTAAATCGATTATCAGATTTACTCTGGATGATAGCAAGAGATTTTGAGCAGGAGTGGACAGCTAGTAAATGAATTTAGATACATATTTTATTACAGAAATTGAAGACGATCTATTTAATCAATTTGAAAATAAGCAACTATTAATTGAATTTCTTGATGTAAACAACTTTACTGCTAAGAAAAATTCTTATATTTTTATTCCTAAAACTCTTAATAAATCTGAAAACGAAGCTCTATTTATTGGTGTAAGTGGTTGTGATGATGTTTTAGATTGGGTAGAACTGGGTTCAAAAATTGGTAGCAAGTTAAAAAAAGATTATGAAATAAACATAATTCCAACAAATATAAACATTGATGTTGCATCGTTTGAATATGGGTTAAAGTTATCTGCATATAATTTTGATGTTTTTATGAGTAAAAAGGAAAATAAAAACCAATTATCAGTTAATAACTCAAGTTCTGAAAATGAGATAAATAATAAAATAGAATCAGTTTTTTGGGTTAGAGATATGGTTAATTACCCAGCACTTAATAAAACTCCAGAGTTCTTCATTGAAAAAGTTAAAGATTTAATCAACAACCTAAATATAGATTTAGAAATTTATGATAAAAGCTGGTTAATAGAAAATAACTTTGGTGGAGTACTTGGAGTTTCAAGTGGATCTATTAAAGAACCTTATTTTTTAGTTGGGAAATATAACACTGAAGCAAAAATACAAATTGCATTGATAGGCAAGGGAGTGTTGTTTGATTCAGGTGGCTTATCACTAAAATCACCTTCAGGTATGGAAACTATGAAAACTGATATGGCTGGTGCAGCAACTTCATGGGGCTTGATTGCACTTTTAGCAAAACAAGGAATTGATATAGGATTAACAGTTTATACACCGTTGGTAGAAAATATGCCAAGCGGTACAGCTATACGACCAGGTGATGTTCTTACTATGCGCAATGGTAAAACAATCGAAGTTTTGAATACTGATGCTGAGGGAAGACTTATTATGGCAGATGCACTTGCATACGCAAGTGAATTTAATCCGGATATCATTTGCGATGTTGCAACACTTACAGGCTCTTCTTATGTTGCTCTAGGTTTAGAAGTAGGTGCAGTATTTTCAAATAATTTTGAATTAGCTAATAAGTTTTTAGACTCTAATAAGGAAAGCCATGAAAGATATCACCAATTACCACTTGAAAAACAATATAAAAAATTAATAAAATCTGATATTGCTGATATGAAAAATACAGGCGGTAGTTTTGGTGGAGCAATAACAGCTGCATTATTACTTGAAGAATTTGTCAATGATAACGATTGGATACATTTAGATATAGCAGGTCCAGCAAGATCTAGAGACAATGATCCACTTACACCCAAAGGCGGAACTGGTTTTGGTGTGATTGGTTTATATAATTTTTTACGTAGTTTGAATTAACTGTCTTCGTTACTACTTTTAACTATCAAAATTACTGTGTCACCTGTTGAAACTGTTGCACCTTGTGCAACATTAGTACCAATAACTTTACCTTCACAACCTTGAGTTTCAGTTGCTTCATAGTTTTTTTGTATGAATAAGATTACGTTACTTTCACGCATAAAATCTTTAATCAAGATTTCTGCCTGTTCAACAGTGTATGTACAAGGTGGTATATTAGGAAGGTTTGCTGAATATTTATTACCTGAAACTTCTAATGTAATTTCAGTACCTTCAGGCACTTCTTCATCTTTTTCAATACTTTGTGTAAGCACAAGTCCAGGAACTTCATCTGAATCTACAAGGTTAATTTTTGGTAATAAATAGTTTGAGAAAGCTATCTCTTCAGCATCAAGTACATTTAAACCAAGTAATTGAGGAATAAAAACTGTAGGGATTTCATAATATTTTTCAATATCACTTGGGTCATCTGGCCAGTCAACTACCTCTAAATCTTCAACCACTTTAGTCATAAATTCTTTCCACATCGGTGCTGGTACTCGACCACCAGATACATTTGATATAATTTCACCATTAATTTCAACATTTGTTAGAGGTAGTTGCTCTTCAGCAAATCCGATCCATACAGACGAAGTGTATTGAGGTATGAAACCTATAAACCATGCTTCCCTAAATCCTTGATGAGTTCCTGTTTTACCAGCAATTGGTCTATCATCTAAAACTGCTCTCGTACCAGTACCTCTCTGTGCTGCAACTTCAAGTGTTTTTCTGACAGCTGCTGCAGCTGCTGGATCAGGTATAGAAACTCTTTGGGAAACTATATGTTGATAAATTAAATTGCCATCTGAGTCTTCAATTCTTTCAATTAAATAAGTTGGAGCTAACACACCATTTGTTGCAAAAGATGAATAAGCTGAAGCCATTTCAATAGGTGTTACAGCACCTGCACCTAAAGTAAGAGAAATAACTGGTTCTAAATAAGAATTAATCCCTAATCTTTTTGCAGTATATGCAAGTTTTTCACCTCCAACCTCAGAGGCAAGCTGAGCAAAAACTGTGTTAATAGATCGACGAGTTGCTTCTTCAATTGAAATCATTCCAGAAGTGTCGAGTAACTTGACCGCACGGTTGTATTCCGATTTGTCGTTACAAGGTTTATAAACAGATTGAGAGTCACTTTCAATATTTATTTGAATTAAATTATTTTGATTTTCAATTTTTTGGATATCTGAAATAACAACAGTACCTTCAGGGAAATTTACACCTTCAATGTTTTCTTGGTAAATAATTTGATTACCATTTTCATCAATTTGACCTAATGCTTTTCCTAGTTCAATTAGTTTTTCTTTTTCTTCAGGAAAGTCATCAAGGTTTATTGCTAATGGAAATTGATCTATAAAATCTTTATTTTTTATATCTTCAACATGGTAACCGAGACATTGAAGCTCAATAGCTCTATTTTGAGCAGCTATCTTATTTAGATATCTATCTGCTGTTATTGAGGTTCCATAATTTCTTACTACCCATTTGGTTCCAATACCGTCCGGTGCGCAAGGATAACCACAGTCAATCTCCACAGGGCTTCTTGAATCACGATAACTATATAATTTATCTCCTGATTCTAAAGCTGCAAGTAGAGTTATTGGTTTAAAAGCAGAACCTGGGTTTCTTTTACCTTGGGTTGCTAAATTAAATTGTTCTTCTTCAAATGGTAATCCAGAGGCCATTACTTCAATAGCCCCGGTGTAATTATTAATTAATGTAATAACTCCAGTTGGTTTAGGATCATCAGTTTCGTCGTCTTCACTTTTAGGTGGAACCCAAGTATTTAAAACTTTATTAGCATGTTGTTGTAATTCTAAGTTTAATGTTATATAGACTTTTAAACCACCACCACCGCTGCATGAAGTATCATCAGAAGGACAGCCAAAGATTTTTTGTTTACGGTCTTCTTTAGTATTTCCAAGTACAGCAAACTGAGGATCATTTAAAAGTTGTCTCTTTACTTCAGCAACAACATGATCAGCTTGAGCAACTTCTTCTGTAGACTCAACTACATTCAATGGTGCTAACTTAGCTGAGCGAGCCTGTATAGCTACGATAAAATCTTCTTTTAACATTACATCTAAAACATCATTTCTTCTTTCAATAACTCTTTCAGGGTATTTTCTTGGGTTGTAATATGCAGGGCTTCTTATGATAACAACTAAAGTTGCAGCCTCGTCAAGTGTTATATCTCTAATGTCTTTATTGAAGTATTCAAGAGCGGCTGACTGAATACCATATGCTCCTGAACCCCAATAAATTGAATTGATGTAATATTCTAAAATCTGCTCTTTTGAGTATCGTCTTTCTAATTCAGCAGCTACAACTGCTTCAGCAATTTTTCTTCTAATTGAAATTTCATCACCTACGAATGCTTGTTTGGCGACTTGAGATGTAATTGTTGAACCACCTCTTGTTACACCTCTTAAATTATCTAATACTGCACTTAATATTGCGATGAAATCCACACCTTGATGAGTATAAAAATTACTATCCTCAGCTGCTAACAATGTGTTAACAACAAAAGGTGGTATGTCTGACAGTGCAATCGGATCTCGATTTAAACCATCATGTAACTCATCTAAGATTTTGTTATCTGCAGTAATGATTGAAGATGGTTCCGACAATGAGACAAAATTTAAAACCATACCTTCAGCACGTGGGAGGAATTTTTCTTCTAATGAATTAACAACACTCATTCCTGATTTAATAGGTAAAAATACAAAGAATCCAAACCATCCAGCTAACAAAATGCTTGAAATTAATAAAATGAAACCAGCAACATATCTAGAACCGAATCGAGTCCGATCTTCTAAATTATGAATTTGTGCCATATGAAAATGATAACTCTTATATATTCAAACACTTAGTTTGAAGGATTAATTTCTAGACTTAAAAATTCTCTAATGTACAATTGTATCGATGGATTATTCACCTGGTTTAAGAGGAGTTGTTGCTGGTGAAACTTCTATTTCCACTGTTGGGAGAGAAGGAACATCTTTAAGATATCGTGGATATGATGCCGTAGAACTTACTAAAAATCACACTTATGAAGATGTCGTGTCTTTGATCGTTGACGACTCATTAGATGGAACAAGTTTTAAAAATTACTATAAAACCCATTTTGTTGATATGTTTAACAATGAATTTTTAAATAGTGTTTTAACGGAAATTAAAAATAAAATGCATCCAATGGATGTTTTAAAAGTTATAACTTCATTAGTTGGTGAATATGAAGGAAAAAATAGATTAGATGCTACAGCAAGACTAAGTGCTGTAAATTGTTATGTAATTGCAGTGCTAAATGAAGCAGTTTCAACAAATTTTGTTGAGGAGTATGTTGTTGCAAGTTCATTACTAAAAGACAAAGTATCAGCCGAAAAAATTGAAGCACTTGATGATATTTTAATTCTATATGCAGAACACGGTTTTAATGCTTCTACATTCGCCACACGTGTAACAGCATCAACTAGATCAGACTTAACAAGTTCTATTGTTTCTGGAATTGGAACACTAAAAGGGGAGCTTCATGGTGGGGCAAACGAAAAAGCTGTAAAAATGATAACGCAATTTTCAAACGTTGATGAAGCGAGAGAGGGAGTTTTGAATCTTTTATCACAAAAACATAAAATTATGGGTTTTGGACATGGGGTTTATAAAATTCAAGATCCGAGAAGTCCTATTGTCAAATCATGGGTTGAAAAACTAAGTGTTACCGATGAGGCAATTAATCGTTTTAACATTGCAAAAGAAATAGACAATTTAATGGATTCAGAGAAAAAACTCTTTCCAAATGTGGATTTTTATGGAGGCTTGCTACTTTATGAACTCGGCTTTGATATAGATTTATTTACTCCAATATTTGTAGCTGGTAGGATTGCTGGTTGGTCAGCACACTTTTTTGAGCAACATGATCAAGATATTTTAATTCGTCCAGCTGCAAAATATATTGGTCCTAGCGAAAGATAAAATTGGTCAATACCAAAATTGACAGTATTATTTCAGAATATTTAAAACAATCTGATGAAATTAGTGAAGAAACTTTTTATTCTGCAAAATTAGCAATTTTAGATACAATAGGTTGCATTTTTGATGCTGCAAAGAGTAAAGAAGTATTAGATTTTGGATTAATTAACTTTGAAACTAAATCATCTAATAATCCTTTTAGAAGAATTGATAATAATTCAAATTATGAAAAAACTGCATGGTTTTTGACCACATTGACTAGATGGTTTGATTTTAACGATACATTCTTAGCAAAAGAATGGGCACATCCATCTGATAATTTTGGAGCTATTTACAGCTTTTTTAATATTAATGAAAATAGTAAGTTTGAACATTTTATAAGATCAATAGTTCAAGCATATGAAATTCAAGGCGCGCTATCTCTCGGTACCTCGCTGAATCGAAAAGGTTTTGATCATGTGTTCTATGTTAAATTGGCTTCGGGTTCAGTGTTCACTTCTCTTTTGAATAAAGGTAATGATGAAATAATTCAAAGAACAATCAATAATATTCTCCAGGATGGTCCAACGCTAAGGAGTTATAGACATATACCTAATGTGGGTAAAAGAAAAAGCTGGGCTGCTGCTGATGCTTCTAAAAGAGCAATTGAATTGTCACACATTAGTAAATTCTCAGACGAAATTTATTCTGGGGTGCAAAATAATACTAATTGGGGTTTTGAGCAAAAATTTTTAGAGGGAGAGAAATTAGAATTTGGTAAGACTTTGGATGACTGGGTTATAAATAACATACTTTTCAAAGTATTGTACCCAGCAGAATTTCATGGACAATCTGCAATTGAAGCAGCAATTAAATTACATGAAGATTATTCAAAGAATAAATCACAAATTGAAAATATTCAAATCACTACACATGAACCTGCTGTAAGAATAATTTCTAATAAAAAAGAATTAAATAACCCCTCTGACAGAGATCACAGTTTAGAATACATGGTTGCTGCTGCATTAATTTCTGGAAACCTAACATATGATATGTACTTTGATAAATTTGAGTTATTTGACCAAATTGAAACATTAAGAAGTAAAATCTCCATTCAAGAAAGTGATGAATTTACCAAAAACTATTATGAATTTTCAAAAAGAGATATTTCAAATTCAGTGAAATTAAATTATCGGGATGGTACTTCATCAGATGAAGTTACAATAATTAATCCAATTGGCCATCCAAGTAGAAGAAAAGAAGCAATACCATTTTTAAGAAAAAAATTTGTTAAAAATACTTCAAGTCTCATTAGTGAAGAAAAAAGTATTAATCTTTGGGATAATGTTATGGCTTTAAACTTAGATAGTTTATTTAGCGACTTTAAAAACTTATTATTAGAACATGAGTGAAGTTTATTTATTGGTTGGCGGAGAAGCAACAAGACTACAACCACTTTCCCTTGGAATACCTAAAGCATTATTGAAAATTAAAAATAAACCAATAATCGAATATATTTTTGAGGAATACCTTAAAATTGAAAATTTTAATTTTAATCTAATATGTTCTTCAAAACATAAAGATATGTGGTTGCAATATAAAAATGAAACAAGATTCAAATTCAATATATTATTTGAAGAAATGAAATTGGACACAGCTGGATATATTGTTCAAAATCTTGATACTTTACCTGAAAAATTTTTCTGTATGAATGGGGATTTATTGTTAAATATTAATTTAGATCAATTCATTATTGAAGCCAACAATAATGAAATTTCTACAATTGGATCAATAGAAGTAAGTGACCCAACTAGATATGGAGTACTAGTTTTAGATGACGAAAATATTATTACAGAATTTATTGAAAAACCTTCAGATGACAGGTTTGGAAATAAAATAAGTGTAGGGTTATACCACTTGCATAAATCTGATATTGAAAAAATAAGAGACTCACTTGAAATACCGTGTAGTTTTGAAAAACAGTTATTTCCAAATTTAGCTAAAAATTCTCTACTTAAAACTTTTATAGTTAGCGGATCAATGAAAGATGTAGGAACTAAAGATTCCTATATTGAAGCTCATTTAAATTCTAATGAAAAGTTTTGGATTGGTAATAGTGTAAGTTTGTCAGATAAAAATGTACAAATAATTAACAGTGTTATCTTAGATGATTCCATAATTGAAAATGATGTGACAATAGAAAATTCAATTATTTCAGAGCACTCAATCATTAAAAGTGGAAGTACTATTAAAGATATGATATTTAGAGAAGTAATGTGAGAATTTTAGTTACAGGTGGTGCAGGCTTTATAGGCTCTCATCTTGTTGAAGAATTATTAAAATCAAAAGAAAATTCTTTATTAGTTATTGATAACTTACTTACTGGAAAAAAATCAAATCTTGACTTTAGTCAGGATTTTGAATTTGTAATTGATGAACTTGGGTCACAGGAGTCACTAGAAAAAATTCAAACATTTAACCCTGAAGTTTGTTATCACTTAGCTGCTCAATCTTCAGTTGTAATTTCAGTTGAAGATCCAGCTTTAGATTTTGAGCACAACATATTACAACCTATAAAACTTATTCAGACACTATTAAAAACAGATTGTAAAAAGTTTATTTTTACTTCATCAGGTGGAACTATTTTTGGTGAGCCTAAAGTCATACCGACTTCAGAAGTCGATTTTGCTGGTGAGCCAGAATCTCCATATGGAGTTGCAAAAAAACGTTTGAATGAATTAATAGAGATAATGACAGATGAAACAAAATTAAGTTATTCAATACTAAATTTATCTAATGTTTATGGGCCAAAACAAGATCCTCACGGCGAAGCTGGTGTTGTATCAATATTTGCTAGTAAATTTCTTAACAATGAATCACCAATAATATATGGTGATGGTAATCAAACACGAGATTATATTTATGTTAAAGACGTTGTTGCAGCACTTGTAATCTCAGCTTCAAAAAATGAAAATCTATTTTTAAATATTGGTACCGGTGTTGAGACTTCAGTAAACCAATTAGTTTCTTCAATGCAAAAGGAATTCAAATCTGAGATTGAACCAATTTTTGCAGAAGCAAGAGATGGTGAGTTAAAACGAAGTGTGCTTAGTAATAAGCTTGCTATGGAAAAATTAAATTGGGTTCCTGAATATTCCTTAAGTAAAGGTATGCAAAAAGTTTTTGAGTGGTTAAAAACTTAAAGAAAAAAGTCTTCTGAATTCTCTCTTATTAATTCTGAAGCATTCAATTCAGAACTTTCATATTTAACACCTCTAACTATCGCAACGGGTACGTTAATTGATTTTTCCATTACTAGTTCTGCTGCACTAGAAAGCTCGTCAATAATTGCTATTTCAGTTGCGTGCAATTCATTATTAAATGTGTCAAATGTACCTATATAATTTACTAATGGGTTAATACCAGATGAACCAATTGCGAAATTAACTTGTCCTTTTCTCCAAGCTCTGCCAAACGTATCAGAGATAATAACGGCTAATTTTATTTGAAAATGAGATTCTAATTTCATTCTTATTGAATGAGCAGACTTATTTGGATCTTTTGGGAGAAGTAAAGCAAAATTGTTTTCAACATTTGATTTATCTATACCAGCATTAGCACATATAAAGCCATGTTTAGTTTGAGCAATAACTAAATCACCCCTTTTTCTAACAACTTTTACAGTTTCTTCCTCTAGTAACTCTTTAAAACTAATTTGTTCTAAATCTCTTATCATTCCTTCGCTTTTAGATACAATTTTTTGTGTTACTACTAAAACATCGTTTTGAATAATATTGTTCTCCGATTGTTCAATAGAATTTATGATTAAACTAGCTAAGTCATCTCCAGCTGAAACTTCTGGTAACCCAAAAACTGGTAATATTCTTATTTCACTCATTAATTAATATCTTTTTAGCTAGTTTTACTGCATCGTTTTTGTTTCTGAAAAATATATTTTCCTCTGATACATTATCACTCATATCTGAATCGCCAAATTGAACATAATACTTTTTACCAATTTTGTTGTAATATTTTTTAATCCCATCAATGCTTGGTTGATATCCAAGATCAATAAAGTTTTTTTCTGATGGACCTTTGATAGCTTTATTATTGATGAATGGCGAGATAACAATTACATTCTTATGTCTTATGAGCTCATTTTTAATTTTTTCAAGTGAAAGAATTGGACCAATTGAAAGTAGTGGATTCGAAGGTCCTATAATTACAACATCAGAATTTTTAATTTTGCTAATAATTTTGTTACTGACTTTTGCATCTGTTGAACCTTGATAAATTATCTTTTTGAGTCGAGGTTTTCCTTGTTTTTTAACAAAATAATCTTGAAAATCTAATTTTTGATTTTCTTTGGTAACTAATTTAGTTTGAACACCACTGTCTGTCATAGGTAAAATCTCACATGTAATTTGGAATTTATTTTTTATTAGGCTAGTTACTTCAGTTAATGTCTTACCTTCATGAAGCATTTGGTTTCGAAAAAGGTTTAATCCTAAATCTTTATCCCCAATTCTGAAAGTAGTTTCTAAAAAGTAATTAAGATGTTCATGAACTGAAAATTTATCTTTTTTGATGCCCCAACCATATTCTCCTTGAATTTCAGCAAGATTATAAATCACAGTGTCAATGTCCGGTGAAAGAGCTACACCATTAATAAATTCGTCGTCACCAGTATTGACCAAGATTGTAAGATTTATATTATTAAGAGCGTATAAACCTTTAGCAAATTTTGCACCGCCAACTCCACCGCTTAAATATACAATATTTTTCAATTAGATTTCCTAACAACTTAAATCTATCAACTAACATTTTAGTTATGATTGACAAAGATATTCTAGAAGGTTTGTCTGAACTAAATGAGTCTGATTTAAAAAGAATTAAGTTACTGGTTGATAATAAGTTAAGTTTTAATAACGATGTAAAAGTTACATATAGGGCTAAAAATATTAAGTGTGGGAAAGAGTCCTGTACAACTTGTCCTCACGGTCCTTATTGGTATGCGGTTTGGTCAGAAAATGGAAAAAGAAAAACTAAGTATTTAGGTAAGAACCTCAATGAACAAACTTAAATATTTCAATAATGATCTTTTTCAAAAAGTATTACTAGGTGTTTTTTTACTAATTTTTTTAAGAATAGATTTAGTTTTCACAAATACTTTGCCTACTGGTGGAGATATGGGTGCCCATGTAGTTCCCACTAAGTTTTTTGTAGAAAATCTTTTTAAAAACTTCAGTTTAAGAGGTTGGTCAAACGATTGGTTTGCAGGATATCCACTTTACTATTTCTATTTTCCTGTTCCACCGATCATTGTTTCACTCTTCAACTTTATTCTTCCTTTTTCAATTGCTTTTAAATTGATGGTAATTTTATCTCAAATTGTTTTAGTTATAAGTGTTGAACGATTATTTAGTTTAGAAACCAAAAAATATTCAATTATCGGGACAATTGCTGGATTTGTATATATTTTTACTGAGTCTTTTACAATTTATGGTGGAAATCTAGCATCCACATTGGCTGGCCAGTATTCTTTTACGTTTTCACTTGGTTTTGTATTGCTTGGTATATATTTTTTAAAAGTTAAAAAAGATAAAACTTTTATATATAGTGCTATGTTTATGGGATTATCTGTTCTTTCACACATAATTCCATTTATGATATTTATCCCTTACTATGCTTATCATTTTCTGGTTTCAAAAAGAGATTTATCTATTAAATTATCTAGTTTTCTAATTTACATATTTATAACTTTGAGGTTTTCTTATTCGTTATTTTTCAACCTTGAGTACACAACAAACATGTCATATACTCCTTATACAAAAATATCAGATTTGATAAAATCAGATATTCTTCCTTTATTTATTTTGCTAGTTGTAGCTTTATTAACAATTGGAATTAATAATGTTAAACAAAATTCATCATTAGCTATCTACTTAATAATTTTTTCAACAGCAATATTTTTTTATGGTCCAGAAAGCGCTTTGTGGAATGGTAGGGTGGTTCCGTTTTTTAATATGGGATTAATACTTTTGTCTTTTCAGATTATTAACGGGATGTTTGAAGTTTTTCAAAAAGTTTTGTTTTATCAAAATTTTCTAAAAGCGTTCAATATTATACTTTCATTTTTTCTTATTTATAATTTTTACAAAAGATGGTTTCAATATTACGAAATATTTACAATAACTTCAATAATTCTATTAATTCTGTTGTTAGTAATTCTGCTAGTTACTTTTGAGAATAATTTAAATTTAATTATTTTTTTAATCTCTATTTCAAGTATTAGTTTTTTGCCTCATTGGATTAATTGGAATTTTACAGGTTACGAAAACAAACCTCAATGGAATGATATTGAGCAGCTTTATTCAGGTCTGAATAACTTAGATCCAGGTAGAATTATGTGGGAACCTAATTCTGAATTAAATAAATATGGAACCCCAATGGTTTTGATGACAATTCCTTACTTTACACAACACCAAAGTATGGAAGGTTTATATTTCGACTCAAGCATAACAACCCCGTTTCATTTCTTAACTGTTTCTGGTTTAGCTGAAAGACCATCAAATCCTGTTGGTGGATTAAGTTATATTAATGGTGATTTTGATAAAGGAATAAGACTTATGAAGGAACTTGGTGTCGATTATTTTATTGCTTACACTGATTCGATTAAGGACAAATCGAAAGTAAATTCTGAGCTGACTTTTCTTTTAGCTACTGATGTATTTGAAGTGTACCAATTAGATAGCTCAAAAATTGAACTCATAAATAATGAGCTTTATTTTTATGAAAACCCAAATCTTTTAGATCGAATTTTAAATTCTACAATTAGAGATAGGGTAGAAGGTAGCTTTTTTGATCAAGCTTATGTAGCTTTTAAGAATGAAACTAACTATAAGGTCATTGAAGATATAGATATTTCTCCTATTAGCAAAGTAGAAAACTCAAAATTAGAAGTAAAGAATTTAAAAATAGACAATAAGAGTATATCTTTTGAAACAAATAGCCCTGATAAATTACACCTTATAAAAGTCTCTTATTTTCCAAATTGGAAGATTGTTGACGGTGAAGGTCCATTTAGAATATCACCTTCATTTATGGCTGTTATACCTAAAAATAATTCAGTGTCTCTGGTATTCGAAAATTCAAAAACTGAAAATATTTTAAATTATTTATCTTTCATTTCATTATCAATAGGAATTAGTATCGCTATTAGAAAGAAAAAAAGTTTTGTTTAAAAAATTTAAAAATTTAAAAATATTTAAAAGCAATAATTCTTGGGTCGAGTTGTTTAGAACTTATCTTGTTGGTGCATTCAATTTGGTTTTTGGATTATCAATTTCTTATCTATTTCAATTCTATATTTTGATATTTATACCATTTCCATTAAGAACTTACATTACGAATATTTTTGGATTTAGCATCGGAGTTGTAATTTCGTATTTTATTTCTAGGAAAATAATTTTTCAATTGAACATTTTTGGAGGAACTTTTAAAGAATTTGTTAATTTCACTTTTATAAATTTAATAAATCTTTTTGGGCCTTTATTTTTGTGGTTTTTAATAAATTTAATTAATGAAAAATTACAAACTGATGAATTATGGTTCTTGATAATCACAATTTTGATCAATGGTGTAATTCTTCCTATTAAATACTTACTTTATAAATTTTTTGTTTTCAAAGATTCCTTATAAAAGGTATATCGTAATTTAATTAAGCTCTTTAGTGTTCTAGGAATTCTTTTATAAATTAAAGAAACACTTGGTCTTATTTCGTTTATTTTTGCTGGTACTTCTTTAACTTTTCCACCATTTTTTTCGATTCTTAATAAAAGTTCAGTGTCAAAAATATCTTGCGTTGAAACTACTTGTTCAATAAATTTATTAATTTCGGATTTTTTTATAGCTTTCATCCCATGAGTGTCACTTAAGTTAGTACTAAATAGGATTTTTAATAAATAGACAAAAAAGTTGGTAGCAAGACGTCGTATTAATCTTCTAGCATCTTCTGAAGATTGTAATCTTTTAGAAGCTGTTAAAGCAGAAAATTCTTTTTCAAGAAGTAGTGAAGTGTTTAAAAACGACTCAGAATAATAATCTATATCGAAAGCAACAACTAGTTCATTTATAGCTAAGCTAAAACCATTTTTGAGTGCATTTCCATAATTTGCTTTTTTAAGTGAATGGACTTTAATTGAATTATTTTTACTAGTTAATGAACGTGCAATTTCCAATGTATTATCAGTAGATCCATTTTCAATGAGTATCAATTCATAAGAAAGTTCAGTTCTTTCACACATTGCGATAATAGAATTTACCGATTCTAAAAGAATTTCTTCTTCATTGTAAATTGGAATTACAATTGAAAAGCTATTAAACATATAGTTTGATTTCATCAAGAGTACAATAATTGAATAATGTTAAAAAATAAACTAGATTCGATATTTAAATCCTACGACGTTCGAGGAGTTTATGGTGATGAATTAACTAATGATATAGCTTCTAAAATTGGCTTTGCTTTTTCAGAATTTGTAAAAGATGACGAAATTCTGATTGGACATGATGGTCGATTATCAAATATGGAGATGCTAAATGCTGTTGTTAGCGGTATCATCGCAAACAACAAAAAATACATCTACATTGGTTTGGTGCCGACAGATGTTGTTTATTCACTTTCAGGATTATTAAAAAAGCCAGGGGTTATCATTACAGCTTCACACAATCCTAAAGAATATAGCGGTTTAAAATTTTGTAAATCAGGAGCTGAACCAATTGGTGAAAACTCAGGATTAAATATCATTAAAAACAGAACTCTCGAAATTGAAAATCTTGAAATTTTAAATATAGATATTAAAAAATCTGATGTTTTAAGTTTGTACTTTGAGCACTTGCAAAATTTAGTTAATGTAAATTCAATTTCAACCGACCTTAATTTTGGTGTTGATGGTGGAAATGGTGCTATAGGGTCAGTGTTTGATACTTTATCAAATTTGTATTCATTTCAATATGAAAGTTTGTATCTTGACGTTGATGGTAATTTCCCTAATCATCCAGCTGATCCATCCGATGAAAAGAATTTAGAGGACTTAAAGAACCTTGTTCTATCTAAAAAATTAGATTTTGGAGTTGCGTTCGATGGTGATGCTGACCGAGCAGTTTTTATAGATGATCTCGGAAGATTAATTACTGGAAGTATGATGACTGCGTTGATTGCAGAGAATCTTTCAGAAGTAAAAGAAGATTTGAAAGTTGTACACAATGTCAATGTTTCTCCACATGCATTGAGGTACCTAACAGAAAAAAATATCAAGTTATTTGAATGTAAAGTCGGTCATTCAAATATCAAAGCTTTAATGAGAGATGTAGATGCAGATTTTGGAGGGGAGCATAGTGCACATTTTTACTATAAAGAAAATTTTTATGCTGATTCTGCAATTTTGACATTATTAACTTTTATGAAAATACTTTCAGAAAAAAATTTAAAAGTTAGTGAATTTATTGATAAATATGATTTCCCTCCATCATCGGGAGAAGTAAATTTTAAAGTTGAAAGTGTTAATGCTTCACTAGAAAAAATTAAAATAGAGTTTGGCAATGAATTCGATGATTTAGATGGTTTATCTTATAAAACTGAAGAATATTGGTTTAACGTAAGAGGTTCTAATACAGAACCAAAACTAAGGATAAATATTGAAGCTCAATCTAATAAAATATTAGACGAACTAACTAAAAAAATTATAGAAACAATATAGTGTAATTATGAAAGATCACGTATTTAACCTAGGAAATCAACTTAAGACTGAGTTAGAACTTTCTTCAGATTTTAACTTTCCAATTTACAATGAATTATTAGTTGTTGGTATGGGTGGTTCTGGGGTAGCAGGTGACGTGCTTAAAAACTTAATTGTTGAAAATTCAAATAAAAAAGTTGAAGTTAGAAAAACATACGAACTTCCTGAAATACATAATCCAAGTAATTTATTTTTACTATTTATTTCATATTCTGGAAACACAGAGGAAACTATTAGTGCAGTTGAAGAAGCAATTAAATTAAATTTAAATTGGGGTGCAATTGCAAGTGGCGGAAAACTTTTAGATTTAGCAAAGGAACACAATAAATCTTTTGTTGTTGTACCAAGTGGTCTTCAACCAAGAGCAGCATTTGGGTTAATGACTAAAGCAGTTGTACATTTTATTTCTAGTGATATTCAAATTGATGCTATCTCATTGTGCAATGAAGCTGGTGATTATTTAAACGAAATAACAAAGGAAAAAGAAAATAGCGATATAGCAATTCTTTCAAAAAACTTAGCTAACTCAATAAATAAGAAAACTGCAATAATTTATGCTGCCACATCGGTTACATTTCTTGTTGCACAAAGATGGAAAACACAAATCAACGAAAATGCTAAATCAAAAGCTTTTACAGGTTATATGCCTGAAGTTCATCACAATGAGATTTTATCTTGGGAAGCGGATACTGAAGGTTCAAAGAATAGTTTTATCATAATATTTTTGAAAGATTTAAAAGATCACCTACAAATTAAAAAGCGATATGACTTAACTAAAACAATTTTAGGTGATGAAGTAGAAATTGTAGAAATTGAAAATATATCCTCTAAAAATCCAATTAAAGAAATATTTTATCTAACCTTATTAGGTGATTTGGTAAGTGTCTATCAAGCAGAGCTACTTGGAATAGATCCTTACAATATAAAAAAAATTGAAAAGTTAAAACAAATGCTGAAAGGAAATTAAATGTCATCTATTAAAGATTCAAAATTAGCAAAGCTTGGACATGAGGAAGTCAGTTGGGCACATAGACAAATGCAAGTATTAAATGAAATTAGAGAAGAGTTTTCTAAATCTAAACCACTAGATGGTCTAAACATCGGTGCTTGCATGCATGTAACTAAAGAGACAGCGAATCTAATGCTTACCTTAAAAGCTGCTGGAGCAAATGTTGCACTCTGTGCATCTAATCCATTATCAACGAATGATGCTGTTGCGGCTTATTTAGCTGAACAGGATATTGAAGTTCATGCAATTAGAGGTGTTTCTAATGATGATTTCTTTCAACATTTGAATAGGGTTCTGGATACGAATCCTGATATAACTATGGATGATGGTGCAGATTTGGTAACGCTTTTACATACAGAACGTACAGATATTTCAATTCTTGGATCAATGGAAGAAACAACAACAGGTGTAATTCGACTGAAATCAATGGAAAAAAATAATAAACTGCGTTTTCCAGTTGTAGCTGTTAACGACTCTGATACAAAACATTTATTTGATAATCGATTTGGTACAGGTCAAAGTTCCATGGATGGAGTTGTAAGAGCAACTGATTTATTAATTGCTGGTTTAAATGTAGTAGTTTTTGGATTTGGTGATTGTGGAAAAGGGGTTGCTGAACGTGCTTATGGAATGGGTGCAAAAGTAACTGTAGTAGAGCCAGATAGTGTAAGAGCTCTAGAAGCATTAATGCACGGTTATGAAGTTAAGAATAGTTTAAGTGCAGCAAAAATTGCTGATGTAGTCGTTACTGTTACTGGAAACAGACATGTCTTAGATAAAGCACATTTTGATGTCATGAAAGATGGTGTTGTTTTATCAAATGCTGGACATTTCGATGTTGAAATTAACTTAGTTGAGTTGAAAAAAAATTCAAAAGAAGTAAATCGAATAAGGGAACACGTTGATAGTTATCAATATGGTGATAAAGAAATTTTAGTTTTGGGAGAAGGTAGGTTAGTAAATTTAACAGTAGCTACTGGACACCCAGCATCTGTTATGGATATGTCTTTTGCTAATCAAGCTCTTGCATCTGAATGGATTAAAGATAATAATGGCAAGCTGGAAAATAAAGTTTATACATTACCAAAATCTGTAGATCAAAAAATTGCAGCAACAAAACTAAAACTAATGGGCGGAGAACTAGAGGTATTGACAAGTGATCAAGTTACTTATCTTGACTCTTGGGAGTTTGGTACAAGCTAAATTTGAATTTATTTAAAAAAGTACTATCAGCTGGAAGTGGTAAGTTCTTAAGCGAACTTAATAAAATTGTTGAAGCTATAAATCAAAAAGAAGAAGAAATTTCTAATTTAAGTGACATTGAAATTAAAGAAAATTTTCAGTCACTAAAAGACAAAATTGATGGCAATCCAAGAAATATAGAAGTTGAAGCTTTTGCCTATGTAAGAGAGGCAGCAAAAAGGACTTTAGGCCAAAGACATTATGATGTTCAGTTGTTTGGAGGTTTAGTTCTCTTAAGAAACAAAATAGCTGAAATGAAAACAGGTGAAGGTAAAACACTAGTATCAACATTACCAATATCATTAATGGCATTAAATAAAAAAGGTGTTCACGTTGTTACAGTAAATGAATACTTAGCAAAAAGAGATGCTGAGTGGATGGCACCTATTTACAATTTTTTGGGATTAGAAGTTGGACTAATTTATTCAAATCAAGATTATGAAGAAAAAAGACAAGCATACAAGAAAGATATTACCTATGGAACTAATAATGAGTTTGGTTTTGATTACCTAAGAGATAATATGGCTGTTTCAAAAGAACAATTAGTTCAAGGAGAGTTATTTTATGGCGTTATTGATGAAGTTGATTCAATTTTGGTTGATGAAGCGAGAACCCCTTTAATAATTTCTGGAAAAGTTGGAGACTCAACAAAATGGTATTCAGAGTTTTCAAAAATAGTAAAAAGTATGCAAAGAGACATTCATTATGAAGTTGATGAAGCAAAAAAACAAGTGCATCCTACTGAAGTAGGAGTTGAATATGTCGAATCGAGATTAGGTATTAATAATTTATATGAAAATACTCAAACAAATTTTATCCACTACTTAACAGCTTCATTGAGAGCTAAATCTTTGTTTCAAAAAGATGTCGATTATATTATTTCAGATGGACAAGTAAAAATAGTCGATGAATTTACTGGTCGCGTTTTAGACGGAAGAAGATATTCAGATGGATTACATCAAGCACTTGAAGCAAAAGAAAATGTTCGAATTCAAGATGAGAACCAAACCTTAGCTTCTATAACTTATCAAAATTATTTTAGAATGTATGAAAACCTCTCTGGAATGACTGGTACCGCAAAAACAGAAGAAGAAGAATTAATTCAGATTTATAATCTCGAACCTATAGAAATTCCAACAAATGTACCTATTCAAAGGATTGATCAGCAAGATGCTGTTTATAAAACAAAAGAAGCAAAGTTGAATGCCGTAGTAGAAGATATAAAACAAAGACATGAAAATGGTCAACCAGTTCTTTTAGGTACTGTTTCAGTTGAAGCATCTGAAGAGATTTCTAAAAAATTAACCTCAAAAGGGATTAAGCATAGTGTATTGAATGCAAAAAAACATGAACAAGAAGCAGCAATAATTGCTCAAGCTGGAAGGATTGGGGCCGTAACGGTAGCTACAAATATGGCTGGTCGTGGAGTCGATATCAAGTTAGGCGGTAATGCTGAAGAAATGGCATATCAAGCTCAAGTAATTGAGAACAAGCTTGATGACGAGAGTTTTTATATGAACAAATTAAATCAAATTCACCCTCAGGTTAATGAAGAAAAGAAGAGAGTACTTGAGCTAGGAGGTTTGTATGTTCTTGGAACAGAAAGACACGAGTCTAGAAGAATTGATAACCAGCTTCGAGGTCGATCAGGTAGACAAGGGGATCCAGGTGAATCTAGGTTTTATATATCACTACAAGATGACTTAATGAGAAGGTTTCAAGGGGAAAGAATTGAATCTATTATGAATAGATTAAATTTACCTGATGAAGAAAGAATTGAGCAGTCCATGGTTACAAAAAGTATTGAACGTGCACAAGCTCAAGTCGAGTCTTTAAATTTTGAAATTAGAAAAAATGTTTTGAAATTTGATCAAGTATTAAATCAACAAAGAGAAGTTATTTATAAATGGAGAAGGCAACTCTTAAAATCTGATTCAATAGAAAAGCTAATTACAGATTGGTTAGAAGATGTAACTGAGATTATAGAAAGTAATATTTCTCAACATAAAAAAAATTATGAGTCATTAGAAGAGTTTGCAGCGAATGTTGATATGGAATTGAATGAAATTTTAAGTGAACCGGTTAGAAAGAAAATGCTTAGTGATGTATCAATTAACGATAGTTTGAATAGCGAGAGCCTACTTTTTGAGCTCTTTGAATCAAATAAAGAACAAGATTCAGAAAATTTTTGGAGACTTGCAAGAGGCTCAGCGCTTTCATTTATTGATCAAGCTTGGAAAGATCACTTGGCAGAAATGGACTACTTAAGGTCTGGTATTGGTTTAAGAGCTATGGGACAAAGGGACCCACTTGTTGAATATCAAAATGAAGGCTATGTTTTATTTGAAGATCTAATAACAAATGTTAAATATTCAGTTATTAGATTGCTTTTGAACTTTGATAAAAATGTTTTTGTTGAAAACTCAACCAATAATGAAAAAGTAAAAATTGAAACAATCAAAAATGATAAAACTAAAATAGGTAGAAACGATCCTTGTCCATGTGGATCAGGTCAAAAGTACAAGAAATGCCACGGTTAAAGAATGTATAAAGATTTAGTTGAAACAGTCAAAGCTCTAATAAGCAGATTAATTTCTGCCAAGGAGTATCTTTGACTTTGAAAATAAAGTAAACCAACTACAAATTCTTAAAATAGAAATAAATAGTTCTAAATTTTGGGACAATACAAATCGTGCTCAGAAAATTTCTATACAAGCTTCTGAATTAGAAAAAACTATTGATTCATTAGAAAGCTTAGAGACAGATTTACAAGATTATTTAGAACTTTTGGAAATTTCAAGTGAGAACAGTTCTGAATTATCTGACTTTAATGTTGAGTTAAAAGTATTAGAAAAAAGATTAGAAGATTTAGAAGATGAATCATTATATATTGGAGAGTTTGATATTCATAATGCGGTACTCACAATAAATGCCGGAGCAGGAGGTGTAGATGCACATGATTGGGCTGAGATGCTACTTAGAATGTACACAAGATATCTGCAATCAAGTGATTATAAATTTGAAATTGAAGAAATCTCACAAGGTGAAGAAGCAGGAATAAAGTCAGCTTCAATAAGAGTTGAAGGATACAGAGCTTATGCGAATTTTGAAAGTGAAAGAGGAGTTCATAGGCTAGTTAGAATTAGCCCTTTTGATAGCAATAAAAGAAGACATACTAGTTTTGCAGGAGTAGATGTTGTTCCACTATTAGATCAAACTGAAGAAATTGAAATTTTAGAAGATGAACTTAGAGTTGATGTTTATAGATCTTCAGGTGCAGGTGGGCAGCATGTAAATACAACTGATTCTGCGGTTCGACTGACTCATTTACCAACGGGTATTGTTGTTGCATGTCAAGCTGAAAGATCACAGTTGCAAAATAAATTAAGAGCAATGGAGCTTTTAAAAACTAAACTTTTGCTAAGAAAACGAGATGATGAATTAAAAAAGCTAAATGATATAAGAGGTGATCAACATGAAGCTGGATGGGGTAGACAAATAAGGTCTTATGTACTACAACCTTATCAACAAGTTAAAGATGCCAGAACAAGCGTTGAAATTGGTAATGTACAGAATGTTCTTGATGGAGAAATTAACATATTTATTAAAGAGTATCTAAAATGGCGTAGACAGGGATTAAATGATTAAATTAGATAATGTATCACTTGTATTTCAAGGAGGCAGTGTTGCCTTATCTAATATCACGACCAAAATCAGTGAAGCAGAATTTGTATATTTAGTTGGACATTCAGGTAGTGGTAAGTCTTCACTATTAAAAATTCTTTATAAAGAGTATGAAGCTACAAAAGGTGATATAGAAGTAGCAGGTTTAGATGTAAATGAATTACCTAAGTGGAAAACTCCATTACTACGTAGAAAACTAGGAATAGTTACTCAAGAACCTCAATTATTAGAAAATAGAACAGCATTTGAAAACATAGCATTTGCACTAGAGGTAATGGGTGTTGATAATCAAGAAATTGATGATAAAACCAATACATTGCTTGAGTTGGTCGATATAGTCGAGAATGCATATAAATATCCGAATCAACTTTCTGGTGGAGAACAAACTAGAGTAAGCATTGCAAGGGCATTAGCAAATAATCCTATGATTTTACTTTGCGACGAGCCAACTGGAAATTTAGATCCTGATTTAAGTATCCAAATTGTTTCACTATTAGAAAAAATTAATCGTGCGGGCACAACTGTTGTAATGGCAACCCATGATTCGTCAATAGTTAATAGAAGAAAAAAGAGAGTTTTAGAACTGTCTAAAGGTAAGTTAATTAGGGATGAACAAGAAGGAAGTTATATAACGAGTTAATTATGAACAAATTATCTTATGTAGCAAAAAATGCAATTCTCAATATGAGACGTTCACCACTCATTGTTTTTGCCACTATCATTGCTGTTCTTGTCTCTAGCTTTTTAGTTTTTACAACTTTGTCAGCAAGGTCTATTGTTGAAAATAATACAATTCGTTGGCAAAATGGTGTTCATGTAGTTGTATTTTTAGACGATAGAGTAACAACCACTGCTCATAAACAACTTCAAGAGTCACTTGAATCATATCCTGAAGTCCGAACTGTTGAATATTTTACTAAAGCAGAAGCTGAGGAAGAATTTAAAACTTTGTTTAAGGATCAACCAGAGCTTTTGTCCGAAGTAGATTATTCGACTTTACCTTCATCATTAAGAGTGAACTTAAATAACCCTTCCGATTATCAGCTAATTTTAGAAAGAATGGAAGGAAACCCAGCCGTTAAAGAAATTAGAACTTCAGGAGAGGCTATAGAAAGACTGTTGAATCTTACCAATACATTAGTAGTATCAGCAACTTCATTTGCATTCCTAATAGGTTTTGCAGCATTTATTCTCATTGTGAATACTTTAAGGCTTGCAGCATACTCAAAGAAAAAAGAAATAAAAATAATGAGACTTGTTGGAGCTTCAGCAACCTACATTAGGTTACCTTTTATATTTGAGGCAGTTTTTGAATCTCTAATTGGCACTAGTATTGCAGTTGGTTTGGGGTGGGCAGTTATTGAGTATTCAAAAAGTTCAGTAGTATCAGATAGTATTTTTGATATCACCATATCTGATAATTATCTTATTTATTTAACACTTTCATTACTACTTTCGTCATTAATCTTTGGACTGATTGCTTCTTTTGTAGGTATTAGAAAAGTTATCAATGATTAAAAAAATATTAGTTTCTACACTCGCTTTATCAATTTTAATCTTGACAGTATTTCCAAGCAAAGTAACTGCAATTACAGCTGAGGAGAGGTTAATCGAAGTTGAACGTCAACTTCAAGCAATCGCAGAACAGATTAGTAAATATGAAGGTGAAAAAACTGATTTAGAAAAAGCAATAATTCAAAATGATAAAGATTTAAATCAGGTTAATAAAGAACTTGCAGAAGTACAAAGTAGACTAAATGCTGCAGAGAAGGCTTTAGAAGATGCTTTATCAAATTATGATGACTCTTTAAATAACCTGGCTGCAGTTCAACAAGATAATTGTTGAGGAACAAATCAAACTTGGAAAAATAAAAAATGAAATTACAAATGTTTCTGATGAATTATTCGAAACACAAAAAGAGCTTGTAGTTGCGGATGAAAAACTTCAAGAGCAAGCAGTGAGTCTGTATATGAATGGAGTTATGAGCCCAACAACTGCCTTATTTATTAATTTGGATTCTCTCTCAAGTTTTTTAGTGGCACTAGGTTACGCTGCTACAGTTGTTGATTCTGCATATGAAATTGTAGAGCAATTGAATGCATTACAAAATTTAGCATCTACACAAACTATTTTTTTAACTGAAAGAGAAGAAGAAAGAGCTGAAATAGTCTCTAATTTACAAAACGAAGAAGAAAAAAGAACTCAAATTTCTATAGAGGCCGAAGATTTTGCTGATGAAGTAGAAACTCAGAAACAAGCGGTTGAAAGAGAAAAGGCTCAAGTCGAAAATAAAAAAGCTCAAGTTTTAAAAGCTAGGCAAAATGCTCAAAATTTACTAAATCAAGCTAACAAAGAGTTAGAAAAACTTGATAAAGAACATGCAGATTTAGAAAAACTTGAGGATGCAATTCAAGCTGACATAGATAGATTAAGTAGTTTAGGCGGAGTAGCTCCAAATCAATTATCTTGGCCAATAACAACTGGTTATGTTTCAAGTGGATATAAGTGGAGAAGGTTAGGTGGCACAACAAGTTTTCATGGTGCTATAGATATTGCAGCCAGTAGAGGTACTCCAATTAAAGCTGCTGCGGGTGGGGTAGTAATTCTTGCAAGATATTATGGTTTAGCTGGAAATACAGTATTCATTGACCATGGTGGTGGAATGACCACATTTATTTTCATATGGATAAAATACAAGTAAATGTTGGCCAGACTGTTATAACAGGTGATCAAATTGGTACAGTTGGTACCACTGGAAGATCTACTGGTCCACATTTGCATTTTGAAGTTAGACTCAAAAACCCTTCGTCTGCTGGATGTTCTCTTCCATATTTAGACCCAACCTCTAGAGGGAGAGTTAATCCTTACTGCTTTTTAAACTAATGAAAGTATTTGCAGAAAATAGAAAAGCTCGAAATTCTTATGAGTTTATTGAGTTTTATGAGGCAGGTATTGTATTAACTGGACCAGAAACTAAAAGTATTCGTCAAGGTGCTGTATCAATTGTTGATGCTTTTGCAAATTTAGAGGGCGAAGAAGCATTTCTAAGAGAAATGAATATAGAGCCATATAAATTTTCATCATTAATTGATTACGAACCTAAAAAACCAAGAAAACTTTTGTTACATAAAAATGAAATTAAAAGATTAATTGGTCTGATTTCTCAAAAAGGTTATACATTAGTAGCCACTAAATTATTTGAAAGCAATGGTTATGTAAAAGTTGAACTAGCGCTTGCTAAGGGAAAAAAAGATTATGACAAGCGAAGTAAAATTGTAGACAAACAGCATCGAAAAGAGATTAAGAACTACTAAACACCTTTTCTGTACCAACTCTTACATCACATACTCCTTTAAAGTTTTGGCTGTTTTGTTCTTTATAAATAATTGAAATTGGTCCATTACCTTTTTTTAATTCACCTAAATTTTCAATTTCATGCCCAAGAGCCGTGAGCTCATCATGCTGAATTTTATTTATGTTTTCAAATTTTAATTTTGAGTTTGTATCAGATGAGAAATAATCAATAGTCCATCGTGGCAATTTAACAATTTCTTCAAAACTCATTTTATTCAATAAGTAGGGAAGAATAGTTTGTACAAGTAGCTGAGGTTGATATCTACCACCACGAGTTCCAATAATGAACTCTAGATTATTATCTTTACTCCAAATGGTAGGAGATAAAGTATGTAAGGGTTTTTTACCTGGTTGTAAATAATTTGGATGTCCTTTTATTAAATTAAAACCACATCCTCTGTTATGTAGAAAAAAACCATACTTTTCAACACCGATTCTGCTTCCAATACCATAAAAATTTGATTGGATAAGTGATACACCTAAACCATTCTTATCAACTGTATTCATATAGGCTGTACCTCCACCATGTGCTTTTGGTGCTGTAAAAGTACTAGACATTTTTGGATCAAAAAGTTTGGCTTTCTCATTGAGATAATCTAAGTCACAACCTATAAAACTTTTTTCTTGGTTTTGATAATCATAAGTAATAGCATCTCTATCAGCTGCTAGTATCCTGTAGGATTCAATTAATTGATGATAATCTAAATTAGTTCCGCCGAGTAATTCGTAAAGTTTTAAAGTACTTAAAGTCAAATATCCTTGGGTAGAAGGTGGAGTAGTCCAGCCATCGTATTCATAAATTTTTAGATGAAGAGGTTCTCTCCATTTTGAATTAAATTCTTCCAAATCTTTTTTTGTTATAACATTTAAAACTGACTTTGAAATTGCATCTGCAATTTCGCCTTGGTAAAAGGACATTAATCCAGAATCTCTTAATATTTCCAATGTTTTTCCTAATTGGACTCTTCGAATATGCTGGCCAGTATGAAATGGCTCATCGTTTCTGTAAAAGTGATATCCAGATGCTTGACCACTGAGCTCTTCTTTATGGTGATTGAGAGTTTGAAATAGTTCCTCAGAAATCTGGAAACCATTATGACAAAGTTCAATACCTAAATCTAAAATTTCTTCAATAGGAAGCGAACCAAATCTTTCATGAAGATTGTTCCAGCCAGCTACTGCACCTGGAACAGTTACAGAAAATGGATGATTCAATGGAATTGAGTCTAAATTACTAATTTTATCTGGATTAACATTGGCACCAGCATATCCAGATGAATCTAAAAAATATGGCTTCATCTCACCAGGTACCCAGACTAATGCGAACAGATCTCCACCAATTCCGCAGGTTTCAGGAGCAACAATACCTTGTATAAGATTTGTTGCTATCGCAGCATCAACAGCATTTCCACCTTTATCATAAATTTTTGAAGCAATATCTGTAGATAGATAATGTGGTGAAACAATTACGTTGTTCATCTCATCAGTATAAATAATTTTATATATTTATTTTCTTAGATATTTACATGTATAAACAAAAATACAATAAAATAATTAAACAATTAAGGAGAATAAATGAAAGATATAAATGCTCAAGAATATTCAGAGTTATTAAATTCCGATTCACCTGTTGTTATTGATTTCCATGCAACTTGGTGTGGTCCATGTAAAATATTAAGTCCGATTTTAGATGAAATCTCTTCTGAAGTTGATGGTGTAGAATTTGTTAAATTAGATGTAGACCAATATCCAGAAATTGCTGGAGCAAATGGTGTTATGGGAGTTCCAACAGTAGTTATGTTAAAAGGTGGAGAAGTTAAAGAAAGATTTGTTGGAGTCCAACCTAAAGAAACAATCAAAGCTAAAGTTACTGCGTTACTCTAATTGTTAAGAATAGTTCTTTTTTTACAAGTTCTAATAATTTCAATGTTATTGGCTGCTGGCTATTTTGTTTACCTTGAATTAGGTGCAATATCCTCAGCTATACAAGATGCTTTAAGTGTCATTGCTGACATTAGAGAAATACTCCCAAAACTTGATTCAGCTATTAACACAATCAATGAATTAGATTCTGCATTTGAAAGTTTGTCAGGAATTTCTGAAGTATTAAATATGCTGTTAGATCCATTCCAAAGTAATTCATGAGCTCAAAGATTATTTTTTATTCAACTGATTGGTGTGGAGATTGTGTTAGATCTAAAGCGCTATTAAAAAAGCACAATATTGCATACACTGAAATTAATGTTGATAATGATTTAGAAGCTAATGAATATATTAAAGTTTTACAAAACCAACAAAGAAGAATACCCACAATTGTATTTGAAGATGATTCTTTTTTGGTTGAACCTAGTGATCCAGAATTAGAAGAAAAACTTAAAGATTTAAATTTAATTTAATTAAAAAGATACTGACCAGGTCTTTCGTCTTGATCATCTGAACTCTTAGCTTCTATAGCTTGAGTTCTCATTTCAGCAAATTTTGCCCGTGCCAAAGCTTCTTGTGAAAATAGAGATGCTTGAATTCCATGAAACAATCCTTCAAGCCAACCAACTAATTGTGCTTGAGCAATACGGACTGAACTTTCAGAAATTTGTTCATCCTTTAGAGGTAAAAAAATGGTTTCAAGTTCTTCTTTAAGATCATCAGAAATTATTTCTTTTAGTTCGTTCAATGACCTTTCATGAACTTCAACTAAAAGGTTTCTTCCAGTTTCATCAATAGGCGCTCTTCTTACTTCCTCTAACATAGCTCGTGTCATTGACGCAATACGAATTAATTTATCTGGCTGGTTAACTGTTGAATTATTTTTATTGTTTTCTTCATCCATATCTTTTATTTTAATTTATCTTTATACAAATGACTATTGACGACAATAAATCAAATGAATTTACAGCATTTATTAATACTGTCCTAGATGAATCTGGAGAGATTGCATTAAAATATTTTCGTCAAATTAGAGATCTTTCTCTTAAAGGCGACCTTAGTCCAGTAACACTTGCCGATCAGGAAATAGAAGAGTTCATTAGAGCAAGAATTAATGAAATTTATCCTGAACATAATATTGTTGGAGAAGAGTTTAAAGATCATCAAACTTCATCACAATATACTTGGTATATTGACCCAATCGACGGAACTAGAAGTTTTATTGCTGGAAAGTATGATTTTGGAACCTTAATTGCTCTAAGAAATAATGAAGAATTAATTGGTGGTGTTATTGATTGTCCAGCATTAGAAGAAAGATGGATATCGTTTAAGGATTCAGAAACATATGTAAATGGTAAACAGGTTAAATGTAAACCAGTTACAAAACTCGAAGATGCAGTTATGGCAACAACCTCAAGTCACGAATTTGGATATCAGAAATGGAGGGCTTATCAATCACTTGAACAATCAGTAAAAGTTACGACCACTGGAAGTGATTGTTACAACTATGGTCTACTAGCTAGTGGTTATATAGATATTGTTGCTGAAAGACTTACAGCACCACATGATTACCTACCTCTAGTTAGAGTAGTTGAAGGGGCTGGTGGTATCATTACAGATTGGGAAGGAAATAAACTTAAGTTTGAAGATAAATTAGTTTATGTTTTAGCTTCAGCTTCAGCAGAACTACATAATCTTGCGCTTGAAAAATTAAAAGGTGTTGCATGAAAATATTGGTCTGTGACCAGCTTCAAGAAGTAGTTTTAAATAAACTAATCGAGCTAGGAGAAATTACAGATATCTCTGGTTCGTCAAATAAGGATGAAGAACTTTCATCACATATTGTTGATGCAGAAATAGTAGTAATTAGAAGTGCTACAACTTTGACAAAAGATATTTTAGAACATGCAAAAAATATAAAAATTATTGCTAGATGTGGTGTTGGAGTAGATAACGTAGATGTCGAGTATGCCAAGTCTAGAGAAATTTATGTTACCAACGCACCAACTGCTAATTTAATTTCACTTGTCGAACATACAATTGGACTAATCCTTTCAACAATTAGAAAAATTTATGATGCTAATGCAAGCACAAAATCTGGAAAATGGGAAAAAAGTAAATTCGTTGGTCTTGAATTACATGAAAAACAACTTGGAATTATTGGGTTTGGAAAAGCTGGAAAATTATTATCTGAGAGATTAAAAAGTTTTGGTATGAAAGTAGTTTTTTATGACCCTTTTGTTACTGATTGGGAAGGTGAAGAAGAGAGTGTTGATCTTGAATATTTATTAAGTAGTTCAGATGTTGTATCTGTGCATGTTATTAAAACTCCTCAAACTGAAAACTTGTTATCAAAAGAAAAGCTTAATCTTCTAAAGCCTAATGCAATATTAGTTAATACTTCAAGAGGAGGCGTTATTGATGAAGAGTATTTAGTTGAACTTGTAAATTCAAATAAAATATTTGGAGCAGCCTTAGATGTATTCGAAAAGGAACCTATCGAAGTAAACAATAAAATATTGGACTCAGATATTTTAATAACTCCTCATATTGGAGCATCAACGATTGAAGCCCAACTTAAAGCAGGATTAGACACAGTTCAAAATATTAAAAAGATTTTAGATGGGGATGCTTCTCCAGCGTTATAAAATTTTAAAAAACCTGTTGTAATAAAAAATGTTTAAGACAATAATTATATTACAAATTTAGTTGTTTAGGCTGGCACCAATAACTAAATCTCAATCATCAAAGTTGGCAGATACTATTTCATAAACTGGCCAACCATAAGGCAAGCAACCATTTGTTCCCTTACTTTGTTGCATCATCACTGGTGCAATAGCTCCTTCTTTTGGACACTCATTATGTTGCCAGCCAAGCAAATGACCTGCTTCATGATTTATTAAATACAGCCTATATGTTTCAATATCTTTGCCAAAATCTGCAGCTCCTTCTTTCCATCTAAAATTATTTATTATTATTTCTGACTCATTTCTACATGAGTAGATTCCATTAGTCTCAAGTGGATAACAAAGTTCATCAGTTTTTTCTGGTGTTGCAAAAATAAAAACAAAATCACTATCCTCTACACTTGTTAACTGAAATCCTTTACCTGTTACATTTGTCCATCCTTTTTCATTATTTAAAATTAAAAAAAGTAGATTTTTCATACATAATGGGTCTAAATTAATTTCAGATTGAATTTTTAAAGCGTAATTAATTTTTTTACTATCTCTAAGGTTGACATTATCAACTAATTTCCATTCCTCATCATTCTCTTGATTTGGTTCGTCAATATAGCATCCAGTTAAAAGATCTTTATTTCCGATGTCTCTAGCTGATTCAATTGAATCACTTGATAAAAATATTACTGTTGAGTTATCTGATTGATTGGATTTGCTCAAAATTACATTTTCAACTTCAATTAGTTGTTCGCTAAAACGGTTAATTTTCTCATCAATTAAAAAGATTGGAGTGATGTTTTCGAGTTCTTCTCTAGTTAAATTTTGATAGTTGTTAACAAAATAATTTCTAGCATTTTCAGAATATTGCAAATATTTAGCTTTAGATTCGTCGATTTGAGTTAGTATTAATGACCATTGTTTTATACAATTATCAGTTAAGCTGTACCAACTACCAACTTTTTCACAACTATTGTCTAATCCTACGAATAAAGAATTAATGTAATCATCAAATGATATTTCAAAATAATCAAAAGTTTCTTTATTTTTTTCTATTGCCACTGCGGTAGTTGTTGTTAATTGTTCTGGTTGTGGAGGTATTTCATCTGTTGCTTCATTAGTATTGATGAAATAATTAAACGCAAAAAAACTTAAAACAAAAAGAAAACCTAATAATATTAATGTTTTTATATTTTGGTTCATAGCACTATGTTATAAAAGAAATTCATTTATTTTCTTAATGCTTTAAAAATGTAAATTAAAAATATTTAATTAAAATGTTTCTTAATGGAATTACCAATTGAGTTAAAAAATTCAATTAATAATAATGCGTTTTGTGCGATATCAACTCATTTATCCAATCATCAAATACAAACACATTTAATGTGGATAGATTTTGAAGAGAATTATTTATTGATCAATACAGAAAAAGATAGAAAAAAAACAGAAAACATCAGAACAAATTCTAATATTTCTGTTGTAGTTTTTCATCCATCAGCCATGTATTCAAGCTGGGAAGTTAGAGGAGTAGTGGAACATATAGTTGAAACTAAAGAAGCAAATGATCATATTGATAAATTATCAATTCGTTACACAGGGAAACCTTATAAAAGAGAAATAAATGAGACTTGGGAAGAAAAAAATATTAAATCAAGAGAAATTTGGAAAATAAAACCTTTAAAGATTTTATCTATGGTTAGACCTCAAGCTAAATCTGAATCTGAATAGAACTTCAAATAAGGATTTTCTTCGTAACTATTTGATGCATTTCCTAAATAATTTTTAATTAAAATCTCTGCATCAAAAGAAACGTTTCCACCTCTTGAGTCAGAATGACCTGATTTCATAAATAAAGTTGGTGGAATTTTTTTCAGAAAACGTTTAAAGTTTTCTTCAGATATTCTTAGGTATTTTGCCATTGCTAGCTCAATTTTGACTGTAGTTGGCAATACGTTACAACTGAATATATATAAAGTTGCAAGCATCGCCCAATCTAAATCAGAAGGACGCCTATTTTTTTCAAAAACAGAAAAATCATATTCTGGAAAATAGTGGTAAGGGGAGTATGCGATACCACTTTTGTCAGAGAGAGATTTAAATAAATATCGATCGAGTAATTTAATGTCTAAATTACCTAATCTTTGCTCTATTCCAGCTTTTGAAAGTTGTAACTCGTTTTCTCTTGTGTATATATCAACAGTATTGATTAAAATTTTTCCAAAATAGTTTTCAATTGTAAGTTTTAGTTCAATATTTTTTGGTACAAAAATTAGTCCATCGTTATCTTGTGAATCTAAAATTACTTCAGCAACTTCTCCAAGTTGAAATTCTTGTTTATTAATTTTCATATTTTAAAATCCTTAAACGTCAAGTATAATTTTATAGCTTATTAAAGAGTATGGGGGTGAACTGGCTTCGACTTTGAAGTGAGTCTCTCAGTAGCGAGTCGAGGGTCCTAGGGCCTCGTTAAAAACGTAGGAAAAAAATATAACTGCCAAACCTAAGTTGGCTTTAGCAGCATAAGCTGCTCGTCACCTATCGGGGCTCCCACCTCGGATAGCAATGGCGTCGCAATGTGGGATGCTGAGTTAGGATACCGACTAACTTTTAAGATTTAGGTAAACCTAGCAGGTCATAGGTTCCGGTGACTAGCCTGTTAGTATATCATCGGATGCACTCGGAGAAGCTGTTAGGTAGCTTGGAAGGACCGGGGTTCGACTCCCCGCACCTCCACCAAAAATGAATAACTCTTATGATTATATTGTTATCGGTGCTGGCATTGTTGGTGCCTCTACTGCATTAGAGTTAAAAAAACAAGGTCATCAAGTTTTAATTCTAGAAAAAGAAAAATCACCAGGTTTGCACCAATCTGGAAGAAACTCAGGTGTCATTCATTCAGGAATTTATTACAAACCCAATTCACTTAAATCGAATTTATGTATTAGAGGTAGAGAGCTCTTACTAGAGTTTATCGATGTTGAAAAAGTTCCAAATAGAGTAGAAGGCAAGCTTGTTGTAGATAATCAAATATCTAAAATTGAAGATTTATTTGAAAGAGCACAAAATTTAGGGATGGAAGGTGTCTCCATCTTTGATAAAAAAGAAATTTTAGAAAAAGAACCACATTGTAAATTTGAAACAGCACTTTTCGTTCCTCAGGCAGGTGTTGTTGATTATAAAGTTGTGACTGAAAAAATTATTTCAAAATTTCTCTCTTTAGGTGGAGAAGTAAAATATTTCAATCAAGTTAATGCAATTGAAGATAATGGCAATCTCAAAAAAATTTTTACTTCAGAAAATCAATTTGAAACTGATTTTTTAATTAATTGCGCAGGTTTATATTCTGATACTGTTGCAAAACTAGATAATTTAGAACCAAATTTACAAATTATTCCATTCAGAGGAGAATATTTTACGATTGATGCTAAAAAATCAAATTATGTCAATAATATGATTTATCCAATTGCTGATCCTAATTTACCTTTTCTTGGGATTCACTTAACAAAAACAATAGATGGAAATATTGAAGCAGGTCCAAATGCAGTGTTAGCTTTTGCAAAGGAAGGATATGATTGGTCAACTTTTAATGTAAAAGAGTTTGCGTCAACGATTAGTTATAAAGGAATGTGGAAGCTGGGTAGAAAGTATTTGAAAACTGGTATAAGTGAAATGTATAGATCATTAAATAAAAAAGTTTTCTTATCTGAAATTTCTAAATTTATTCCAGATATTAATGCAAATGACCTCACACCAAGAGTTTCCGGTGTTAGAGCTCAAGCAGTTGATAGTAATGGTAATTTAGTAGATGATTTTGTTTTTGAGTCAAAAGATAATTCGCTACATGTACTTAATGCTCCATCACCTGCAGCTACTTCATCGTTTGCAATAGGAGAGTATATAGCTAGTAAAGTCTCTTAAGCTCTTTCACCTGTTTGTACTGACCAAAGACCTTTATAGACTCCACCAAGATTAACCAACTCATCATGAGTGCCAGTTTCGGTTACTACTCCATTTTCTAATACATATATACAGTCAGCGTTTCTAATAGTTGATAATCGGTGTGCTATAACAATGACGGTTCTATCTTGTTTTAAAACGTCAAGTGATCTCTGAATTGCAGCTTCAGTTTCATTATCTACTGAAGATGTTGCTTCATCTAAAATTAATATTTCAGGATTTTTTAATATTGCTCTAGCAATAGATATTCTTTGTCGTTGACCGCCTGAAAGTTTCTGTCCTCTCTCACCAACAATCGTATTTTCCATATTTGGTAAATCTTTAATGAAGTCAATGGCTTCTGATTGTTTTGCAGCATCCCATATTTCTTCTTCAGTTGCATTTAGATTTCCATAAGCGATGTTTTCAAAAACAGTTCCTTCAAATAAGAAAACGTCCTGACTAACTAGTCCAATTTTTTCCCTTAAAGTTGAGAGTTTAAAATCTTTTAACTCTGTATCATCATATAAAATTTTCCCAGAGTTAATTTCATAAAGTCGTAACAGTAGTTTTATTAAGGTAGATTTTCCAGAACCCGTACTTCCAACAATTGCTGTTGTGTGACCACTTTTGATATTTAACGAAACTTGGTTCAAAACTTTAAAGTTTTCAACATACGAAAAATTTACGTCTTGTAAAGAAATTTGATTTTCTAACTTTTCAAACTTTATATCTCCATCTTGAATTTCAGGTATTTCAGTTTTTAAAGAATAGATCCTTCTAAATGAAGCCATAGCACGTTGGTATAAATCAAATGTATCGCCGAGTTCTGTTAGTGGCCAAAGGAGTCGTTGTGTTATAAAAAGTAGTACAGAATACATAGCTACTTTGATTTCTCCATCTAATGCTAAAAAACCACCAATTAATAATGTTGCAGTAAATCCAAATAAAATAGCAATTCTAATAATTGGTATAAAAGCAGCAGATAATTTAATTGCGTGATAATTTGCTGATTTAACTTCTAAAGATGAATCAGTAATTCTCTCTAATTCTTTATTCTCCCTAGTAAAACTTTTAACATTTAATATTCCAGAAATTGAATTAGAGAGGTTAGAGTTCAAGGTTTCAATTGTTTGTCTAATCTTTTCATATCTAGATGCAATTTTTGATGTAAATTTGAACGATCCAAAAATTATTACTGGAATTGGAATAAATGCAAACAAAGCAATGATTGGAGAAATATAAAGGAATGTACCGCCAATTACTAGTACTGTAGTTGTTGTTTGAATTAGCTTGTTAGCACCTGTATCTAGAAATCGTTCAAGTTGGTTAACGTCGTCATTTAAGATAGCCATTAATCTTCCAGATGATTTATTTTCAAAATATTTCATATCAAGCGTTAAAACATTTTTAAACGTTTCAGTTCTTAAACTATGTTCAATATCTTGTGATATACCCCTCCAAGTAACTGCGGATAAATAATCAAAAAGTGATTCTAGACCCCAAATAACAAATGTGAGAATTGCTAAAACAATGAGTTGTTGTCTTCTATCTTCAAACCCAAAACTGGAAAGAAAAGATTCACTACCTTCGACAACAATATCAATAGCAATTCCAATTAACACAGGAGGTGCTAAGTCAAAGACTTTATTTAGAACAGAGAATATTATTCCACGTTTTGTTTTCGTTTTTTGATGTTGAGAGTATAGAAACAGCTCTCTTAAACTATTATTCACTTTGTTGAGTATATCTAAGAATTAAGTTTTTTAATACCGTCTCGAATTTCTTTTAATAGTTGAACCTCTCTTGAATCAACTGGTACAACATCTTCATTTTCATCATCTTGTACCATATCTTCAAAGTGGTTGTAAGCCTTTATTACTAAAAACATTACGAATGCAATAATTGTATAGTTGATTACTTCACCAAGAAATGCACCAAAGCTCCCAGCACTTACACCAGAACTTGGGTCAACATCACCAAATAAGCCAAAATTATCTAAACTTGGTAGATTTATCAAAAGTCCAATTAATGGTTCAACTAAGCCTATTCGTAAAAACATCTACAAGTGACTTAAATGAAGCACCCATTACAAAAGCAACGCCAAGTTCAACAACATTACCCCTGTTAATAAAATTTCTAAATTCTTTTAGCAATTTTCCTCCAATTCATAATTTTTCAAAATTTAAGATTACAGTTAATCTAATATCTATGAAAAAATTTTTAGTTACCTTATTAGCAATTTTATTAGTTAGTTGTTCTTCTGCAACAGATGATACAAATGTCTCTTCAGAATCTATTGATACATCTACTACTAGCACTACTGAAGCAACAACTACAACAACAACTACTACTACAACAGTTTATATTGAGGAACCATGGGCTGTTGATGAATTTGGTATTGAACTATTGGAAATGTCTCCAAATATGAAAGCTCAGTTTGAGGAATTGATGTCTTTCGTAGAGAGAAGAGTAGGTTTAGAGTTTACCGAATTTCCTTTATTTAATTTATATACAGTCAATGGCTATCAAGAATACAATGCAGTTTCATATTTAGATGATTTTGAAGAAGACTACGAAGAAGGAGAATGGGAGAGAGCTGTTCTTTCTGAAAACATGTGGGGTTTAACAACCGCAACACCTGATCAAATGAAGAATCTAATCACAGAGTTTCAACGTTGTGCTTCAGCTGGTTCATATAATTTATTAGACAAAATTTTAAGAGTGCCAATTAAAAAGGGACAAGACAAACTAAATCTTTGGGAGCAAAGTGTTATTGTTCATGAGTTAACCCACTCATTACAAGGTCAACATTTCCAAGTTTCAGAATGGTATCAAGAGATGAAAGAATTAGATGATTTTTCAGCTTATCCTGGTATTCGTGCATTGATGGAAGCACAAGCTGATTATGTTCAAATTAAGTGGGAGGATGGGTTAGATAACTATGATAGAACAGCAATGAACTCTCAAGTTCCAAATATATCTTGTAGAGTTCAGCTTCCAGGTTATTTTTATATACCAAATGATTTGTACTACTCATTTGGTCCTCAATTAGTTAGAGAAATTTTAAACAAAGATAAAATGACAGGTTTAAATGAAGCCCTTTATAGATATAAAAATGAAGGACTTGATTCTTTGCCAACTTCTGAACAAGTTTACGATAGTGCAAAATTCTTTACCAATGAAAGATATGATGACGTATCAATAACAACTTTGGAAATTGAAAACTATCAATTAATTGATGAGGGAACTTTAGGTTCTTTAGATATTGTTTATGTACTTCAAGATTTCATTGGCAGAGTGGAATCGACAACTGCTGCTGTTGGACTTGGCGGTGGCTCATGGAAAGATTATGTTGATTCAAATGGAAATCTAGTAATGTCTGTAAAAATTTCTGGTGATACAGCTCAGGACTTAAAAGAAATATATGATGCCTATATTCATTGGGCAAATGTTCAAGATAGATTTGATGAAGTTGTAGATTTTAGTGGAGGAAAACTCTACAAAGGCAAGACAAATGTTTGGATCTCTACTGATGGGTCATTTGTCAGATTATTCTTATCACAGGATATATCAATAATCGAATCACAAGCAAATAATTTAAATAGCTACTAAGATCATGGCTCAGTTTTTTATCTGCGCCACACCAATAGGTAATCTTTCAGATGTTTCTCAGAGATTAGTCGAGACATTAAAAGTAGTTGATTTTATATATTGTGAAGACACAAGAAGAACTGGAGTTTTATTAAATTCATTAAACATTAAGAAGGAAACTAAATCATATTTTTTAGGTAATGAACAATTAAAGATTAATGAAATTCTTTCACATTTAGAACAAGGTATGAAAGTTGCTTTATTATCTGATGCTGGAACTCCACTTATATCTGATCCTGGTGAAGAACTTCTTAAAAAGGTAATTGAAAATAATTTTGAGATAGAGTCTATACCTGGACCTTCGAGCGTAATTCTCGCATTAACGCTCTCAGGGATGGATACAAAGAATTTTCAATTTTTAGGATTTATACCAAAATCAGGAAAGGAAAAGCAAGACTTTTTTAATAAGATTTTAAACAATGAAATGACAACTGTTTGTTTCACATCTCCCAATAGAGTTTTGAAAAATTTGGAATACTTTGTTGAAAATTCTATAGACGTTGAAATTGCAGTATGTAGAGAATTGACTAAAAAATTTGAAACAATTTATAGAGGCACTCCAAGACAATTACTTAAGGAATTAGAAGGAAAAACTTTAAAAGGAGAGATTACTCTTGTTATTTCTAAAGTTAATTCAAAGTCTCGTAATTCTGTAGATGTGAGTTCTGCAATTGAAATATTATTAAAAAATGAAGTATCCAAAAAAGATATTGCAAAGGTTATTTCTTTGTTAACTGATCGTTCTGTTAATGAAATATATGATTCAGTTAAAGGCCTTTAATTCCTTCAACACAACTTTTACAAAGTAATTTATCATTTAATTGGTAGTTCACTTCAGTGTTCCCACATATTGAACAAGATTTAAAACCTTTTGAAATAATTAATTTATTATCTTCAACATACATAGATATTTCATCATTTTGTTCGATGCCAAGTGCTTTTCGAATAGATTTTGGTATGACAACTCTTCCAAGATTATCAATTTTACTTTTGTTGCCTTTACTCATACTTCCATTTAATCCTATGCTTATATAGTAGTGAATAATAACGAGAGTTTAGAGGATTTGAAGTGGGTAGATACACACTGCCATATCCAACTAATGGGTAACGACTTTAAAGAAGAAGATATATTTAATTTAGAATATCTCATCATTCCTGGTGTTGATATTGATTCATCCCAACGTGCAAAACAAATGAGCCAACAAATTCATAAGCATGCATTTTGGTCTGCAGGATTACACCCACACGAAGCAGACACTTTTCATGAAATAAAGGATGAATTATCACAATTAATGGAGGAAGCAGATTTAATTGGCGAAACTGGCTTAGATTATTACAGGAATTTATCTCCTAGAGAACAACAAATTGAAAGTTTAGAATTTCATCTACAAATTGCCAATGAAATGAATAAACCTATAATTTTACACTGCAGAGATAGTTTTTCAGATATGTATGACTTACTCTCTAGTTCAAAATATTTTAATAAAATAATTTTGCACTCTTGGACAGGAGGTAATAATTGGACCAAGAAGTTTGTTGAGTTAGATGTATATTTTTCTATTTCAGGGATAGTTACGTACACAACAGCACATGACTTACACCAAAGCGTACAACACATTCCAACTGATAGGTTACTTCTTGAAACTGATGTACCATACCTAACACCTGAACCATACAAAGGAAAGAAAAATATTCCTTCAAATATTATGTATACAGCAAAAAGACTTTCAGAACTACTTTCAATTTCCCCTAAAGAGTTATCTGATATTACAATTGCAAACACAAATAAATTAATGGAGAAGTAAATGAGTGAATATTTCTGGATTGAAAAGTTAGCTTCTAAACCAAAATATAAACTTGGACAAAATTTCTTAATAGATACAAATATTTCAAGGAAAATTACAAAATTAGTACAAGGTCAATTAGCTGATCCGATAATTGAAATAGGACCAGGTACGGGTTCCCTAACAAATGAGTTATTAAAAGATAGTTACAGAATTAAAGCTGTAGAACTCGATTCTCAATTAGCAACTTTACTTGGAGAGCGTTTTTCAACTATTCCAAATCTTGAAATCTTTAATGAGGATGCGATGGAGTTTGACTACTCTCAACTTAGAGGTCCGTGGTGGATTTTAGTTTCCAATCTTCCATACAATATCGGAACCCGATTATTAGTTAAGTTAATCATTGAAGTACCAGTTATTCATCGATACGTCATTATGGTTCAAAAAGAAGTAGCTGAGCGAATTGTGGCACAACCAGGAAGTAAAGACTATGGATCTTTGTCAGTTTTAATTTCTTTAATGACCAAAGCAAAAATTCAATTTGATGTCTCTAAGAATTGTTTTCACCCTAAACCCAAAGTAACTTCTTCAGTTGTAACTATTCAACGAGAGAGGTTATTAGATGAAGATTTGAGATTACAAGCTTTTGAGATTTCAAAAACTGCTTTTCAGCAAAAAAGAAAAAAGATAAGAACCTCACTAAGTTCTATCATTTCAGAAATTGAATTAGAAGAACTTGATATTGATTCAAATCTACGAGCTGATTCCGTAACACCTCAACAGTATTTGAAGATAGCTGAAGCTTTAAAATGAGATTATTAACGTCTGCAAAAATTAATTTAAATTTAAAAGTTTCAGAACAACAAAAATCTGGATTACATTTTCTTGATTCAGACATGATTCCAATTGACATTTACGATGAAATAACCATCAATGAAGCAGAAGAGGATAAAATTCATTTTTCGATTGATCAGTTGAATAATGAATACACGACAGTGCACAAAGCTTTAGCTTTATTGAGAAAAGTAAATTCAAATTTTAAAGAACAATTTGTAATCTCTGTAGAAAAAAATATTCCACTTCAATCTGGGCTTGGTGGAGGTAGCTCAGATGGTGGGGCAATATTAAAGTATTTAGTTGATACATATCATCTAGAAGAACCAAGTATGCTTGAAATTGCAACAGAGGTTGGTAGTGATGTTCCTTTTTTTTACAACGGTACATCATCAAAAGTGCAGGGGATTGGCGACGTATTATTGCCTTTTAATTCAGAAGCTCTAAATAATGTTGAAGTTATACTAGCGGTTCCAAGAATTCAATTAAGCACGGGTGCGGTTTTCAATAAATTTGATGAATTAGAAACGAAATCAACCCAAAAACATGAATTCAATAATATTGAGATATTTAATGACCTATGGGATGCCAGCTCGTATCTCTCCGAGGATCTAATGAAAACTAAAAATGAACTAGAAAATGTTTTTCAAAGTAAGTTTTTTATGTCTGGAAGTGGTCCAACTTTATTTTCTCTTTTTGACTCTAAAGCAGAAAATAATTTTACAAATTATTCAAATAATGATTTAAGATTTTTTAAAGTTTGCAAAAAAATAGAGTGTAGCTTGTCTCAAATAGGTGATTAGAATAATAAAACAAACCTTTGGGGGATGGTGTAATTGGCAACACAATGGGTTTTGGTCCCATCGTTGAGGGTTCGAGTCCTTCTCCCCCAGCTAAATAATAATTAATGAATATAGCAGGGATAGTATTAGCAGCTGGTAAAGGGACTCGTATGAAGTCTGAATTACCTAAAGTTTTGCACTCCGTTTTAGGAAAAAAATTAATTCATTATGCAACCGATGTAATAAGTGACTTTGAACACAAATATGTTGTAGTTGGACATGAAGCAGATTTAGTTTCAAAAGAACTTGCTGAAGGTATAACTCCAATTTTACAAAGTACACAGAACGGTACTGGACATGCCGTTGCTACTGTTCTTGAGGATGTAAGTTTCAATCAGTTTAAGCATGAATATGTTGTAGTTATTCCTGGTGACGTACCACTGATCAATAAAGATTCATTACATCAACTAATTAATGAAGTAAAAAACAAAAATGCATCACTAGGGTTTTTTTCATCAGTTTCAACTAATCCTTTTGGATATGGAAGAGTTGTCAGAAATGGTGAATCTATTAGCATCGTCGAAGAAAAAGATTGTAGTGATGAACAAAGAAAAATAAATGAAATTAACTCAGGAATATATTGTTTTAATGCAGATTTTTTGCAATCTAATATCAATCAATTATCAAATGCAAATGCTCAAGGTGAAATATATTTGACAGATTTAATAGGTATTGCAAATAATCAAAAATTAGATATGGTTATAGTACAGGTAGAAGAACATTCAATACAGGGAATAAATTCTATGAGCCAACTAAATGAAGTTGAAGACAACTTACAAAAGAAGTTAATTCAACAATTCATGGACAATGGTGTTTACTTTCAAGATCCAGCAACTACATATTTAGATGAGTCTGTAACAATAGAAAGTGGTTCTAAGATTTTTGCCAATACGCATCTAAAAGGGGATACCTCTATTGGAGAAAATTGCACTATTGGTCCTAATGCTCAAATTAGTGATTCAAAAATTGGTAACAATACGACTGTGTTTAACTCTGTAGTTGATAAATCAACAGTACAAGCTAATGGCTCCATTGGACCGTTTGCACACTTACGCCCCGGCTCTGACTTATCTGAAAATGTAAAAGTTGGAGCATTTACTGAAACAAAAAATTCGAAAATTGGTCCTGGTAGCAAAGTCCCACATTTAGCTTATGTTGGTGATGCTGAGTTAGGTGAAAATGTAAATTTTTCAGCTGGAGCAATAACAGTTAATTATGATGGTGCCAACAAACATCAGACAAAAATTGAGGACGGAGCATTTATTGGTTCTGACGTTATGTTAGTTGCACCAGTAGTAATTGGTAAGGATGCAATGATTGGCGCAGGTTCTGTAATAACCAAAGATGTGCCTGAGAAAGCTTTAGCTATTGAAAGAAACAATCAGAAAAATATAGAAGGCTATATGGATAGGAAAAAAAGGAAATGATTGAGCAACCTGGTAAAAAGAAGATGCTTCTATTTTCAGGGTCATCCAATGTTGATCTTGCCAATAAAGTTGCTTCACATTTAGGAACTAGCTTATCCAAAATTGAAACAAAAGAATTTGCTAGCGGTGAAATCTATGTTCGATTAGGTGAAAGTGTTAGAGGTGGCGATTGTTTTGTCATGCAAAGTCATTCTGGTGACCTAAATAAAACCATTATGGAGCAACTATTAATCGTTGACGCATTAAAAAGAGCTTCTGCTAAACGAATAACTGCAGTACTTCCATTTTATCCTTATTCAAGACAGGATAAGAAAGCTCTTCCTCGTGAACCAATTTCAGCCAGACTTATTGGGGATTTATTTATGGCAGCAGGTGTTGATAGATTAGTTTCCATTGATCTTCATACTCAACAGATCCAAGGATTTATTGATAGACCATTTGATCATTTAACAGCACTACCACTATTTGTTAACTACTTTAAAGAAAAGTTTGATGAACCTATATCTATTATCTCTCCAGATGCAGGAGGTGTTAAGAGAGCAACAACTTTCGCAAAACACTTAGAAGCTTATGTTGGATTTGTTCATAAAAAAAGAGATCCAAAACTCCATAACGAAGTAAGGTCGTTCACTGTTATTGGAGAAGTGGAAGATAGGCATGCAATCTTAATTGATGACATTATTGACACTGGAGGTACGATAGCTGCTGCTTCTAGAATCTTAAAAGAGAGAGGTGCGAAATCTGTTAATGTTGTATCAACTCATGGTGTTTTCTCAGAAGGTTCAGTAGAAAAGTTAAAAGATGCACCAATCGATAAAATTGTTGTAACTGATACCTTACAACAAAATGGAAATGCAGAGAAATTAGGAAATGTTGAAATCTTAAGTGTTGCCGGAATAATTGCAAATGCATTAACATCAATATTTACAGATGATTCAGTCTCAGCTCTCTTTATGGGTGAGAACGTACTTTAGGAGTAACCATGGCAGAAAAAGTGAAAGCAAAAATTTATATGGTAGGTTCAACTTCAGCTATTGATGTTGAAATAAAAGATAAAGATAGTTTTTTAAAGGAATTAAAAGATTTAGCAGCAGCGAATGAATTTTATATTCATAGTGATAAAGATGGAGAAGTTGCAATTAATGTTTCTCTTATTCAAGCCGTAGAATTTTCAAATGATAAAGATTCAAAGAGAGGAGCGGGTTTAGTCTCTTAGGAGTTAACGACTAAGCCAGTTTTTCTGTACACTCTTCGTAAAGAAAGTCTCTCTTCTTCAGTTGTTCCGCCCCATATTCCTGAATCTTGATTAGTGCGTATTGCATATTCAAGACATTCAGTAACTACAGGGCATTCTGAACAAATGGCTTTTGCCTCGTTAGCTTTTTTCATTGCTTTCATAGATGATCCGACAGGGAAGAAGAGATCAGTATCTGCATACACACAGGCACCTTCTAGCATCCAACTTTCTTGTTCTAAATCAAATTTCAGCATTTACACTAACTTTCTTACTTTGTGAAATATTTCACAATCTATTGTAGTAAACTTAAATTTATAGGGAGATAATTTGCACTATATTTTCGGACATAGAGGTTTACCTAAAATTTACAGAGAAAACTCAATTGAGGGGTTAAATAAAGCATTTGAGTACTGTGACTTTGTTGAGACTGATGTACGTATAACGTTAGATAACTATCTTGTTTTACAACATGACCCAGATGTTCATGGAAAATTAATCAAAGATATGTTTTTAGAAGAAGTCATGGAATCACTTGCTATACATGATGTTGATGATATTGTTTTACATTCTAGAGATCAGCTCAATGGAAAAGTTAACTTTGAAATTAAAACGAACTCACTTGATGAAACAAATATAGATATTGTATTTCAAAAAATGCTCTCAATTTTAAAACCTGGTGATATTGTTTCGTCGTTTAACGGTAAAGCGATAAATTCGTTTAAAAATTTATTTCCATGTCATTATGGAATCATTCTTGATAATGAAGAAGCTCTGTTTCAGGCTAAAGCAATTTCTAATCATGATCCTGAATTATTTTTTATGGTTGAAAAATCCTTATTCGATGCAAGAATATTTGAACTTCCGTTAGAAAGAACAGCAGTTTGGACAGTCAATGATGAAAAAGAGTTTGAACGATTAATGGAAATTGGTGTATTTGGAGTGATAACAGATATACCTGATACAATGCATATATACAGGAAGTAACTATGGCATTAATAGATGATTTAAGTACCGCTCTCAAAGATGCAATGAAAGCTAAAGATAAACCCAAATTAGATGCGATTCGTCAAGTCCAAACTGAGGTAGCAAAGAAAAAAGCTGAAAAAGGGGAAGAGGCAACGGATGCATTAGTTCTTGGTGTGATCTCTTCTTATGTTAAAAAAATGGTAAAAGCTGTAGAAGAATACAACTCACTTGGAGAACGTGGTATTGAAATGGCTGCAAAGATACAATTTGAAATAGATTATTTAAGTGAGTGGTTACCTGAACAATTAAGCGAGGAAGAGGTATCAAAAATAATTGATGATGTCCTTGCTGAATTAGGTGATGTTGACATGTCTCAAATGGGTAAAATTATTGGAGCTGTCATGGCTAAAGCTGATGGTTTAGATGGGTCAACAGTCAGTAGATTAGTTAGAGAAAAAATATCCTAATTAAAAATCATCTTGTTTCAAATTAATTAGCATTTATCCTTACTAATTATGCAAAATAATACTTATACCGTAGCTGTTTTAGGTGCTGGAAACATAGGCTCTACTGTTATTGATAGATTGTTAAATCTTGATAGTGAACTTGTAAACATTTCATTAAAAAAAGTATTAGTTACAGATACCTCAAAAGATAGAGATTTTGATGCTTCTCTTGCTACAAATAGTTTTGAAGAGATACTCAATGATGATTCGATTCAGTTGGTAATAGAAGTTTTAGGTGGACTCAATCCTGGAAAAGAGTATATAAAGTCTCTGCTTGAAAATGGAAAATCTGTTATTACTGCAAATAAAGATATTATTGCTGACTGTGGTGAAGAGCTAATAACAATTGCTCAAAAAAATAATGTTTGTCTATATTTTGAAGCTGCAGTGGCTGCTGGAATACCAGTTCTCAAACCATTAATCGAAAGTCTACGAGGCGAAAATTTGGAACGTGTTGCTGGAATAATTAATGGAACAAGTAATTATATTTTAACTTCTATGGAGGAAGGCAGTACATACGAAGATGCTTTGGAAAATGCAAAAGCATTAGGATATGCAGAACCTGATCCAACAAATGATGTAGAGGGGATAGATGCAAAATATAAAGCAATGATTCTCTCCTTATTATGTTTTGGAGTTTCTCCAATGCCTAATGAAGTATTTACAGAGGGAATATCAAATATTACAAAAGAGGATTTTGACTGGGCTAAAAGATTAGGTAAGACCATTAAATTAGTAGCACAGTTAGATAATGGAGAATTTGGTTTTAATGCTCGTGTGTATCCAGTTCTCGTTGATGCTAAGCACCCCCTTGCTTCAATTAGAGGTGCGTTAAATGCTGTTCTAGTCGAAGGTACAAACATTAATCAACTTGTCTTTTCAGGACCTGGTGCTGGACCAGCTCCAACTGCTAGTGCAATCATTGGGGATGTCCTTAGTGCTTGTCATCAATTGGAAAGTAGTCGCACCAATTGGTATCCACTGAGAACTTTTGAACAAGGAAGTAAATCCATTGAAAATGTTGAATCAAGTTGGTTTATTAGATTATCAGTCAAAGACGAACCTGGTGTGCTGGCGTCAATTGCAGGTCTATTTGGTGATCAAAATGTCAGTATTGAAAGTGTTATACAAGAGGGCAGAGGAGACAATGCAGAATTAGTACTTGTTACTCATGAGGCAACAGAAGCAAATCTAACAAATGCTGTTGATAATATTAGAAACCTCGATGCTGTTGGTTCAGTAACTTCAACCATAAGAGTCTATTCATAAATACGTGGTTACTTATCATTCGACGAGAGGCAACAAAAATAGCCTTACTTTTAAAGAGGTTATTTTATCTGGTGTTGCTGATGATGGAGGTTTATACCTACCAGATGGAATTACATTAGAGAATTTAAGTTATCTCACTCAAGAAGATTTAAGTTATGAAGACTTTGTAAAAACTATATTTATTGCACTTGATAAAAGTGCTGCAACATATGTTGAAAATTTAGATTTGTATCCAGGTTTTACTTCCCCGGAACCAACACTGAAAGAAATTTCAACTGATAAATTTGTAATGGAGTTGTTTCACGGTCCTACAAAATCTTTTAAAGATTATGCTCTCCAACCCTTAGGTGCAATAGCTGATAAACGTCTGGCAGAACTTGGAGAAAGGGGTTTAGTAATTGTTGCAACAAGTGGGGATACAGGTAGTGCAGCTATTGAAGCTGTTAAAAGATCAAGCAATATTGATATTGTTGTACTACATCCATATGAAAAAATAAGTGAGTACCAAAGAAGACAAATGACAGAAGTTATTGAAGATAATGTCTTAAACATAGCTATAGAAGGAAGTTACGATGACTGCCAACACATTGCTAAATCACTGCTTCAAAAAAATGCATTCAAGAAACGTGTAGTCTCGTTAAATTCTATTAACTGGCTAAGAGTTATGGGTCAAACTGCATATTACGTTTGGCTTACAAAACAATTTAGTTCGCCTATAAATGTTGCAATACCATCAGGAAATTTTGGCAATGCGTATTCAGCATGGTTTGGAAGAAGCAATGGACTTGCAATTAATGAAATATTCTGTGCCTCTAATAGTAATGATGTGCTTACAAGATTTATTAAAACAGGAACTTTAGAGCCAAAGCATACAGTGAAAACTATTGCACCAAGTATGGATATTCAGATTCCATCAAGCTTAGAGAGGTTAATTTACGATTTAGCAGGACCAACTAATAGCTTTTATGATCAGCTTCAAAATGAGCACAAAGCTTCACTTAAAACATCAACACATAAAAGACTAACAAGTATCTTTTCTTCATCATCATATAGTGACGAAGATATTTTAAAAGAAGTGAAAAACTTTTATACAGTTAATAAAAGAGTTATAGATCCTCATACAGCTACAGCATTAGCATCATCAATACAATTCTCTACCAAACTTCCTACTGTTGGTGTATCTACTGCATCACCTGATAAATTTGAAGACGTCATCAGTACTGTTATTCCAGAATTTACTACTCACACTTTTCAAAACGAGGAGGAGTTTCTAATTCTTAAAAACGAAATAAGCATTATTGAAGATGCGATTAACCAGTATTTCTAAAAGAATATTTTTTTCGTTTTGATTTTATTGAAGCTGTATGCCAAAATTTTCCAATAGTTTTAACATTTTCTTTAGTTTTAGGACTACCAGAGATTGCAATTTTTGGAGTGTTGTACTATTTAATTTCTTTGATAGTAGTTGTTCCTTACTCTATATTTTTTAAAAATAAAAATTAAAATAAAAAATAACTTTTTAAAAAAACTATGTATATAATGAAAGTGTCTTTCAGACAAAAAAATTCACAAATCATTTCTAAAAAATTGATTTAATTAGGAGATAATATGTCCGCAAGGTCACAATTACAAAATAAACCAGTCGCAGATTTAAGGTCTATTGCAGAAAGTTTGGGAATTGAACATTCTGGCTTGCAAAAAGCAAAACTTATAGATTTATTAGTTGAACATAGCGATAGCATAATTGATGACTCTGAAGTGTCAGTTGCAGAAGTAATTTCAACCTCGCCTGTAGAAGACGATTCACCTTCCGTTGTAAGCTCAGGAGACAGTGAAATCATGGAAGGGGACACTAGAAAAGGTTTACTTGACATACTACCTGAAGGATATGGTTTTCTACGATGTAATGGCTACAAACCAAGTGAAGAAGATGTTTATGTAGCTGCTGGTACTATAAAAAAATTTAGAATGAGAAAAGGTGATTTAGTTGAAGGACCAATAAGAGCACCTCGACAAAAAGAAAAGTATCCAGCACTTATTGAACCTAAAACTGTTAATGATGCAGATCCTGAATTGCTTGCTAGAAGGGTAGATTTCAATACACTTACACCACTATTTCCAGATGAAAGATTAAAACTAGAAATAGATGGAAAACCTGAAAAAATAGTCCCAAGAATAATTGATCTTATTGCGCCAATTGGTAAAGGTCAGAGAGGACTTATTGTGTCTCCTCCAAAAGCAGGTAAAACGACAATTCTTAAAGAGATTGCAAACTCAATTACTACAAACAATCCTGAAGTTTACCTAATGGTAGTTTTGGTTGATGAAAGACCTGAAGAAGTTACAGATATGCAAAGATCAGTCAATGGTGAAGTAGTGTACTCTACTTTTGATAGACCTCCAGAAGAGCACACTCAAGTATCTAAGTTAGCTATTGAAAGAGCGAAAAGATTAGTTGAAGAAGGTAAAGATGTTGTTATTTTACTTGATTCTATTACTCGTCTTGCTCGAGCTCACAACCTTGCAACACCGGCTAGCGGAAGAATTCTATCAGGTGGTGTTGATTCAACTGCTTTAACACCTCCAAAGCAATTCTTTGGTGCAGCTAGAAATATTGAAGGTGGTGGTAGCTTAACAATTTTAGGTACAGCGCTTGTAGAAACTGGTTCAAAAATGGATGAAGTTATTTTTGAAGAGTTTAAAGGAACTGGAAATATGGAACTTAGGTTAGATAGACAACTAGCTGATAAAAGAGTTTTTCCTGCTATCGATGTTACTCCATCTGGAACTAGAGAAGAGCAAAGACTTGTTTCTCCACAAGAACTACAGTCTCTTTGGACTTTAAGAAGAGTGCTTGTTGCATTAGAAGGTGGAGCCGCTACAGAACTTTTATTAGATAAATTAAGAGAAACAAAAAGTAATGATGCATTCTTAAAGGATGTCGCAAAAACTAAAGTTTGATGTAAAGTAGAACTATGAAACAAGGTATTCATCCAGATTATAAAGAAGTAGTTTTCCAAGACGAAGACGCAGGTTTTGCGTTTTTAACAAGATCAACTATTAAGACAAGTGAAACAATTACCTGGGAAGACGGTAAAGAGTATCCACTAGTTAAACTTGATATTTCTAGTGCAAGCCATCCATTTTTTACTGGTAAACAAAAACTTGTTGACTCAACAGGACGAGTTGAGAGATTCAAACAACGATACGGTTCAACTAGTACAAGACAAGCACCTAAACAAGAAACTTCTTCTCAAGAAGAAGAATAACTTCTTTAACATTCTGACTTATGTCTGATATAGATATTTCCTATGGTGGCCAAGCTGTAATTGGTGGTGTGCTAATACAAAGTCCAACAGGTTGGTCTTTAGGTATTAGAGATCGAAGTAATAATTTACAAAGATATTATCAAGAAAGAATACCTTTAATAAAGCGATCAAAATTTTGGGGAGCACCTTTAATAAGAGGTTTAGCTGCTTTAATTGATTCACTGTATGTAGGTGTAAAAGCAATTACGCTCTCTGAGAAAATCTATTCAGAATTTGAAGAATACGAAGAGAGCTTGTTATCCAAGATATTTTCTTACACAGCCCTAATTGGGATATTAGTTTTAATGATTGCAGGTCCAAGAGTTTTGGTTGAGCAAATAGAATATTCCCAAATTTCTACAGGTTTACTTGAAGGAGTATTAAGAGGAATAATCGTAATCATCTATATCTACCTGATTGGAAAGACAAAAGATGCACAGGAATTGTTCGAATATCATGGTGCTGAGCATATGACAATTGCAGCATATGAGGATATGCAATCTTTAGATTTTAATGATGTCAAAAAATACCCTAAAGAACACATTAGATGTGGAACTTCATTTTTATTTTTAATTGTTTTTGTAAGTTTGTTAACGTTACCTTTTATTCCAAACCTAAATCTTTTTCTAACTGCAATTACAAGGATTTTACATGTTGGTTTAGTTGCAATGATATCTTATGAAATATTGAAATTCAATTTCAAAAATAGTTCGTCATTAATTGCTAAATTCTTTGCATCACCTGGTATATGGACTCAAAAAATAACTACTAAAGTACCTTCAAATGAACAGATTGAAGTTGCAATATTAGCAATGGCTAACTGTATATCAAATTCAGAACAGACTAATAAATTTGAAATAATTCTTAGTAACGCTAAGGAGGTAAATCATGGATAAATCATTAATTAATAAACTGAATTCGATTGAAGTTTCATTAACAGAAGTAGAAAAACAGTTGTCAGAGATTGACATATCAAAAGATCAATCAACTTATGCTGAAATGGCTAAAAAACATAGTGATTTAAACGAGATTGTAAATTTATATGCTCAATGGAAAAATGCTAATACCGACATTGAAGAAGCTAAAGAATTGCTTGAAGTTGAATCCGACGAAAATATGAAAATTGAGTTTGAAAATTTAATTGATGAAAATAAATCAAAAAGAAATATCTTGGTTCAAAAAATTAAAATTTCATTGCTGCCCAAAGATCCATCTGATGATAAAGATGTACTTGTTGAAATAAGACCTGGTGCTGGTGGTGAAGAAGCAGCAATATGGGTTGGTGATTTGTATAAAATGTATACACGATTTGCTGAAAGAAAAGGTTGGAAAGTAGAACCTATTGAAATTACAGACTCCGATATGGGAGGGTTTATAAAGATAATATTTGCAATAAAATCTAAAGGTGTTTATTCAAAGTTAAAGTTTGAAGCTGGTGCACACAGAGTACAACGCGTACCTAAAACTGAATCACAAGGTAGAGTACACACCTCAATTGCTACTGTTGCTGTGCTACCAGAAGCTGAAGAAGTTGATATTAAAATCGATCAAAATGATTTAAAAGTTGATGTATACCGTTCTAGTGGACCTGGGGGACAGAGCGTTAACACCACAGATTCAGCAGTTAGAATTACTCATATCCCAACTGGACTTGTAGTTTCTTGCCAGGATGAAAAATCTCAATTACAAAATAAAGAAAAAGCTATGCGTATTTTACGTGCTCGGTTGTTGAAGGCAGAACAAGATAAAGCTGCAGCAGAAAGAGCTAAAGATCGCAAGGAACAAGTCGGTTCAGGGGAGAGATCAGATAAAATAAGGACTTATAACTATAAAGACAATAGAGTATCTGATCACAGGATAAATCTTACATTAAAAAAATTAGACCAAGTATTAGATGGAGATTTAGAAGAGTTTGTTGATGCACTTGTTGCCGACAATGAAGCTTCACGACTAGCAAATTTGGAAGATTAATGGAGATTAAGTCACTCCCTGAACATGAATTAGCAAGACTTCGCGAAAAAGCTAAAGAGATTGTAGGGAACCAAGAAGACTATGGAGAAGTATACTCAGGCTTGCTTTCTCGAAGACTCAATCATGAGCCTCTCCAATACATCGAAGAATATATACCTTTTTACAGTATTCAAATTAATGTAGATTCAAGAGCTTTAATACCAAGACCAGAAACTGAATATCTCGTTGAATTAATTAAAGAGCAATGTAGCAACCCTCAAAAGATCTTAGATGTTGGTACAGGTTCAGGCTGTATTGCGTTAATGTTAAAAAAGTTATTTCCTAATGCAGCTGTTGATGCAATTGATATTTCTGACGAAGCACTGTCTTTAGCTAATGAAAACTCAGTAATCAATAACTTAGAAATTAATCTTTATCAGTCTGATTTATTGGAAAATGTTACGTCCACAGATTTTGATGTAATTGTTGCCAATTTACCATACATTCCTACTTCTTCACTTTCATCTTTGGATAAAGAAGTTATTGAGTTTGAGCCATTACTGGCTCTAGACGGCGGTACAGATGGAATGCTGTACATTAATAAATTGATTACACAAATTGAAGATAAAAATTTTGAGAATACAACTCTTTTCTTAGAGGTTGATGTATCACATGCTCATCAAATACTAAGTAGGTTATCTACTTGGACGGAGGTAAAATTAGTTAAAGATTTAGTTGAAAGAGATAGGTACATAATTGCTAAAAAATAATATTGGCGATGCAATCAATGCAGTTAAAGAAGGAAAAATTATTGGAATTCCTACTGAAACAGTTTATGGAATTGGAGTGGACCCCTATTCACAAAGTGCTGTAGATAAAATTTTTGAATTAAAAGAGCGAAGTTTAGACAAACCACTTTCAGTGTTAATCAGTTCGTATGAAGAAATAAGTAAATTAGATGTTGTATCTAAGATTCCAGATGTCGTAGAACTATATTGGCCAGGACCTTTAACTATCATTGTTGAAACTAAAGCAAAATTTGCAAATGGTGTTGGAACAAACAATCCATTAACAATTGGCATCAGAGTTCCCGATAATGAATTAGCTATCGAACTATTGAAGAATACTGGGCCATTAGCTGTTACCAGTGCAAATATTTCTGGAAATGAAAATATATTAAACAATATAGATGCAAAAAATGAGTTCGGAACAAAGATTGCATATTATCTCGAAGGTGAGTCAGTACTAGGTAGTGGCTCAACAATTGTAGATTTTACTAAAGAGGAATGGGAAATATTAAGAGAAGGGCCACTTAAATGGCCTCCAAGTTACTGTTAATATATAATTATGTCAAAAACTGGTGCTTCTCAAGAAAATTTATCAACAGCAGATGTTGAAATAAGTGAATTAATTGAAGCTGATTTAAATAGACAAAATACACACATTCATCTCATTGCATCAGAAAACTTTGCTTCTAAAGCAGTCATGGAAGCATCTGGTTCAGTATTGACTAACAAGTATTCAGAAGGTGTACCAGGAAGAAGATATTACGAGGGATGTGAAATAATTGATCAAATCGAGCAACTAGCTATTGACCGTGCCTGCAAACTTTTTAATGCAGAACATGCCAATGTTCAACCACACTCGGGTTCATCTGCAAATTTGGCCGCTTATTTAGCACTTATCAAACCTGGTGATACTGTACTTGGAATGTCTTTAGATCAAGGAGGACATCTAACACATGGTTCCCCAGTAAATTTTTCTGGCCAGGTTTATAATTTTGTGGGATATGGACTTGATCCAGATACTGAACTTATCAATATGGACAATGTCTATGAAATGGCTATAGAACATAAACCAAAACTTATTGTTGCTGGTTACTCATCATATTCTCAACCTCTTGACTTTAAGAGGTTTAAAGAAATTGCGGATGAAATTGGTGCTAAATTCATGGTCGATGCAGCTCATTTTATAGGACTAGTAGCAGGAAAAGTACTTGATAATCCTGTTGCATATGCAGATGTAGTTACAGCCACAACACACAAAGCTTTAAGAGGTCCAAGAGGTGGATTAATTCTTTGCAAGGAAGAGTATGCAAAAGATATAGATAAATACACGTTTCCTGGAGCACAAGGTGGTCCTTTAAATAATCAAATTGCTGCAAAGGCAGTTTGCTTTAAAGAAGCTTTAACAGAAGAGTTTCAACAATATTCTCAACAAATTGTAAATAATGCGATTGCATTATCTGATTCGTTTAAAGAACAAGGTTTAAGAGTTGTTAGTGGTGGTACAACAAACCACATCGTTCTTGTTGATACAAGAAGTGTAGATGATGAATTAACTGGAAAAGAAGCAGGAATTTTATTGAACAGTAAAGGTATAACCTTAAATAGGAATGCAATACCTTTTGATCCTAGGTCACCGTTTATAACTTCCGGAATAAGAATGGGAACACCTGGAGTAACAACCTGTGGTATGAAAGAGGAAGAGCTTAGAAAAGTTGGATTCCTAATCACAGAAATTCTAAAAAATAGATCTGATGAAAAGAAATTGCAAGATTTAGAAAATGAAGTAAAAGCATTAGCAAAATCTTTTCAACCATATGGCTAATTCTAAATTTTCATTTGAAGAGTATGGACCCGTGTCTTCTTTTTCAACATCTATTATTAGCGGACTAATTGTTGGTTTAATTATTCAAAATTTTATTGGTTACAAACCAATTCCAGTAATTATTTTTGTTTTAGTTGGTATATACGATGGGTATAGAAAAATGTGGAAATACTCTGAAAAAATGGAAAAGAAAAATAAGTGAATGTAGAAATTACATTAGCAAAAAGAATGCTTTTCAGAGCAGCACCGATTTATTTATTAGTTCCAATTTTATTCTTGATTAAATCTACAGATTCTTTTTTAACTTCTTTAATATCTGGAATTATTGTTGCAACTGGGTTTTATCTTGGTGCATTCATCATGTCTTACGCTGCAAAAATTTCTTTAAATTTCTATTATTTTGCTGCACTTTTTGGTTATTTCTTCAGATTAATTTTCATTTTTGGGCTTCTCTTATTTTTTAAAAACATTTATCCTATTGATAGTTTGGCAATGTCTTTGACAGTGCCAATTGTGTTTTTAGCCATGTTATTTATAGAAATGGCTATGGTAATTAAGAGAAAAGACATAGATTTAGATTGGGCAAATGATAACCGCAGCAGAGACTTGTGACTTTATAAATGAAGTTGTTTGTAAACCAGCAAACGTAAAAGACCTTTTTGAATTTGGAAATTTTGCTGGAACTCAAATATCAAGAACTGAAATTTTAATTGTTCTAGCAGCACTTATACCAGTAGTACTTGTCTTTTTTGGATTACGAAAGAAGTCAGTTGTTCCAGGTAAACTCCAATCAGTTATAGAAACAATTTTTTCATTGGTAAAAGATGAGATTGCTGTTGGAGTTATTGGACGAGGTGGGGAGAGGTTTACACCTTATTTATTATCAATCTTTTTGTTTATTTTGTTTGGAAATTTATTTGAAGTAGCACCGTTTATCAATTTTCCTATTACTTCAAGAATGGCTATACCATTATTTTTGAGTCTTGTTACTTACTTCATATTTGTGTTTGTTGGTGTAAGAGAACAAGGTTTTGGGTACATTACCCATCTTGTTTGGCCTTCAGGTGTTCCAACAGCTTTAAAACCACTAGTTGGTGTTATTGAATTAATTTCTGTTTTACTTGTTAGACCATTTAGTTTGGCAGTCCGACTCTTTGCAAATTTAGTGGCAGGCCATGTTATGTTGAGTTTATTATTAGCATCTGGATACTTCTTTATTGTCCAGCCTGGAGTTTCAGAATACATTATTTCTAAAGCACCTGTAGGTATTGCATGGTTTACTTTAGGTCTTTTAATTTATGGATTTGAATTAATAGTTTCAATTTTGCAGGCATACATATTTACATTGTTGTCTGCAGTGTATATACAAACGTCTCTGCATCCAGAGCATTAATTAATAAGGAGGAAAATGGAAGCTGCATACGCGTTAATAGGATACGGATTAGCTGCGATTGGACCTGGAGTTGGAATAGGTCTTATTGCTGGTAATGCTGTACAAGCGATGGCAAGACAACCAGAAGCTGCTGGTATGGTAAGAACAACAATGTTCTTAGGTATAGCATTTACCGAAGCGCTAGCACTAATTGGTTTCGTTTTATTCTTTTTGGTATAGGAGTAAAAAGTGATTTTAAATTTAGAAAATTTGTTAGCAGAGGCTGAAGAATCTAGCTCAGGTTTAGATCTACTTCTCCCTGCAACTTCTGAACTTGTTGCTGGTGTTGCTGCATTTTCAGTAGTATTTTTCTTTATTTGGAAATGGGCACTACCTGCATTAAATGTAACTTTGGAAAACAGAGCTGCTGCAATCGAAGGTCAGATTCAAGAAGCTGAAAACACAAAAGTAGAAGCTGAAAAATCAAAAGCTGAATATGACAAAATTATTGCAAATGCTGATGCTGAAGTTCAAAAAATTATTGATGAAGGTAAAGCTGCTGCTGAAAAAATTAAAGAAGAATTACTTGCTGAGGCAAAGAGTGAAGCAAGCGCTATTGTTGAGAAGGCAAAAGCTGATTCTGAAGCTGAAAAAGAGCGATTGGCTTCTGATTTGAAAGGTGAAGTTGCGGAACTTTCACTTCAAATTTCTCAAAAAGTAGCATCATCAATGTCTAAAGATGATCAACAAAAACTAATTGATAATTTTATAAAGGAATTGGGATAAGTTAGATAATGTCAGTTGAGTCATTTTCAAAAGGTTTAGTCGAAATAATCTCTTCATCTAAAGATTCAGAGAGAGTTGAAAACGAAATCCTCCAAGTTTTCAAATCTTTATCTGAAAGCTCAGAAGCTTTAGATGTTTTTAGAAATTTTGGTATTCCTGTTGAAAAAAAGATAAATGCTGTACAAGATTTGTTAAATTCCAGAGTACTTCCGCTAACGGTAGATTTAGTAACTCTCACAATTTCTCAGGGTTATGCCGATAATTTATTAGATATACAGTCAAACGTTGCCAATTTTATTGCTAATAAAAGAGGAGCTTCGTTGGCTAAAGTTGTTAGTGCAATCGAATTAGACGATAAAACACAGAAAGCATTAAAGAGTGCTATAAAAAATAAACTTGGCAGAGATGTTGAGTTAAGTGTTGAAGTCAATCCATCTGTACTTGGTGGATTAAGTGTAAGTGTAGGAGAGAGAACATTTGATGGTCTACTCTCTTCAAAATTTTCAGATATTAAAACTGTACTAAAAGGTAGGTAGAATGAGCGATCTTAATATTGACGCAAAAGCCATCTCAGAATCACTGAAGGCATCTCTTGGTGATTGGAAAGATTCAGTAAAAGATGATGTAGTTGGCTACGTCTCTGCAATTGCTGATGGTGTTGCAAGGGTAAAGGGTTTAGAAAATGTAATGGCATCAGAGCTTTTGGAATTTCCAGGTGGCCTTGTTGGTGTAGCGCTTAACCTTGAAGAAGACTCTATTGGTGTTGTATTAATGGGTGATTCAAATCATATTGAGGAAGGAATGCCTGTTAAGCAAACTGGTGAAGTTCTTTCAATAGGTGTTGGCGATGGATTCTTAGGAAGAGTTATAGATCCTCTAGGAAACCCAATTGATGGCAAAGGTCCTATCGAGTTTACAGAAAGAAGAAGGCTTGAACTTCAAGCTCCATCCGTTGTTGAGAGACAACCAGTAGGAGAGCCACTTCAAACAGGTATAAAAGCTATTGATTCAATGATTCCAATTGGTAGGGGTCAGAGAGAGTTAATTATTGGAGATAGACAGATAGGAAAAACTGCAGTTGCAGTCGATACAATTATTAATCAAAAAGATACAGATGTTAAATGTATTTACGTTGCAATTGGTCAAAAATCATCAACAGTTGCTGAAGTTGTAGAAAAGTTTGAAGAACATGGAGTTTTACATAAAACAGTAATTGTTAATGCTCCTGCTTCCGCTGCTGCTGCATTACAGATGTATGCACCATATGCAGGATCAGCAATTGGGCAACATTGGATGTATAACGGTCAACACGGTTTAATAGTTTTTGACGATTTATCAAAACAAGCTATTGCCTATAGACAGATTTCATTATTACTAAGAAGACCACCTGGAAGAGAAGCTTATCCTGGTGACGTATTTTACCTACACTCACGATTATTAGAAAGATGTGCAAAAGTTAGTGAAGAATTAGGTGGAGGATCGCTTACCGGTCTACCAATTATTGAGACTAAAGCTGGTGACGTATCAGCTTTCATTCCAACAAATGTTATCTCAATTACTGATGGTCAAATCTATCTTGAATCTGAGCTTTTCTATTCTGGTGTCAGACCTGCAGTTAACCCTGGAACTTCAGTTTCAAGAGTAGGTGGTGCAGCTCAAACTAAAGCAATGAAGAAAGTTTCTGGTCCATTAAGAATTAACTTAGCTCAATTTAGAGAGCTAGAAGCTTTCGCAGAGTTTGGTTCTGACCTTGATGCTGCTTCACAAGCACAGTTAGATCGTGGAAGAAGAGTAGTTGAACTACTAAAACAACCACAATATAAACCAGTTCCAATGGAAGAGCAGGTTGTTTCTTTGTATGCTGTTACACAAGGTTTCTTAGATATAGTAGAACCAGCTGATATACCAGCAACAGAGACTGCACTTATTGAGTTTGTAAAAACAAGATATTCTGAAGTTTTAAATACTATTAAAACTACTGGTGAGTTACCAGATGAAATTAAAGATGCAGTTGAAGCATTTGTTAAAACATTGGAGAAGAAAGACTAATTAATGGCTAGTGCTGAGCTTCGAAAGATAAATCGACGTATCAAGAGTGTTAAGTCGACTAAAAAAATTACTAGAGCTATGGAGTTAATTGCTTCATCAAGGATAGTAAAAGCTCAACAACGTTTAAATACATCTAAGAATTATTCAAGAATTTTAGGTGAGATAATTCGAGAATTAGCTAACTCAGGAAGTCTACCTAAACCTCCTGAAGTTTCAGGAAAAAAGAATGTTACTTTAGTTGTAATAACTTCTGACAGGGGTTTAGCTGGTGCATATAACTCAAATATCTTAAAGATTGCTGAGACTAGAAGAAATGAATACCTTGCTGATGGAGCAGATGTTGAAATAGTAACTGTAGGAAAAAAAGCAGATGGGTATTTCAACTATAGAAATATTAATCCAAAAAGTTCATTTGAAAGTGTTACTGATGAGCCAAAGTTTGAAAATGCTTTATCAATAATGAATCCTTTAGTAGATGAATATAATTCTGGCAAAACACATCATATTGAAATTATTTACACTGAATACAAATCTGCGATCACCCAAAGAGCTGTCTATGAACAGTTACTACCTTTTGAAGATAAAACATCTGATGAAGAAAAAACTAAAGGTAATTATACTTTTGAACCTTCCGCTGCAGAAGTGTTAAACGAGATAATTCCAAACTATACAAATGCTGCTATTTTCACTGCATTGCTTAACTCATCAACTTCAGAACACGCATCAAGAATGAGAGCAATGAAGGCTGCAACAGATAATGCAGAAGATTTAATTAAGATTTTGTCGAGACAAAGTAATCAAGCAAGACAAGCAGAGATAACTACAGAGATTTCTGAAATAGTTGGTGGAGCAGAAGCTTTAGCAGGATAAGGAGAAGAGTAAATGAGTGAAAATCCAGGAAGAGTTGTAAAGATTGCAGGTCCAGTTGTTGACGTTGCTTTCCCCCAAGACTCTCTACCAGAGATTACAAACGCACTTGAAGTTGATGTTGAGTTAGACGGTAAAAAAAGCACTATTGTTTTAGAAGTAGCACAACATTTAGGTGAAGGTCGAGTACGTGCAATTTCTATGCAAGGTACTGACGGTTTAAGAAGAGGGGCAGAGGTTACAGATACTGGTGCTCCAATATCCGTCCCAGTTGGACAAGAAACTTTAGGACATATTTTTAACGTTTGGGGAGAAACGCTAGATGTAGAGACTTCAAGTATTGGTGTAAAACAAAAATGGCCAATACACAGAAAGCCTCCTCCTTATGAAGAAGTAACAGCTCAAAATGAGATGTTTGAAACAGGAATTAAAGTTATTGATCTCCTCATGCCATATGTACAAGGTGGAAAAATTGGATTATTTGGTGGTGCAGGTGTAGGTAAAACTGTTCTTATTCAAGAAATGATTAACAGAGTTGCTACTCAGCACGGTGGTGTATCAGTGTTTGCAGGAGTAGGTGAAAGAACTCGTGAAGGAAATGACTTGTTTCGAGAGATGCAAGAGTCAGGAGTTATCGATAAAACAGCACTAGTTTTCGGCCAAATGGATGAACCACCTGGAGTGAGACTTAGGGTAGCTCTTTCAGCATTAACAATGGCTGAATACTTTAGAGACGAAGAAAAACAAGATGTTCTTTTGTTCATTGATAATATTTTTAGATTTTCACAAGCAGGTTCAGAGGTATCTACTCTTCTTGGTAGAATGCCTTCAGCTGTAGGTTATCAACCAACACTTGCTGATGAAATGGGATTCTTGCAAGAAAGAATTACTTCCTTAAAAGGTAGATCTATTACATCACTTCAAGCAGTGTATGTTCCAGCTGATGATATTACAGATCCAGCTCCACATACTGCATTTGCTCACTTAGATGCAAGAACAGTGCTTTCAAGATCTATTGCTGACCTTGGAATTTATCCAGCAGTTGATCCACTCGATTCCTCATCTAGAATATTAGATCCAGGTGTTGTTGGTGATGATCATTATCAAACTGCTCGAGAAGTACAAAGAGTACTTCAAAGATATAATGATCTCCAAGACATTATTGCAATTCTTGGTATTGATGAGTTATCTGAGGAAGATAAGCAGATAGTTGGTAGAGCACGTAGAATTCAGAGATTCTTATCTCAACCTATGTTCGTTGCAGAGCAGTTTACAGGTATTGAAGGTAAGTTTGTAACTATTAAAGATACTGTTGAAGCTTTTAAAACTATTCTAAGTGGTGACTTAGATACAGTTCCAGAACAAGCTTTTTATATGACAGGTGGACTAGATGAAGTTATGTCCAAGGCAAAAGAATTGGAAAAAACTTCCTAAATGAACGTTGAGGTTGTCAGTCCTGAAAAAAATTATTATACAGGTGAAGCCACAATGGTTATTTCAAGAACACCTAATGGTGAGATTGGAATTTTAGATAATCACGAGCCAACAGTAGCTACATTACTTCCGGGTGGGTTGACCATAGAGAATAAGGACAATCGAACTAGTTTTGCTATCTCTGGTGGTGTACTACAAATCACTGGAGAAAAAGTAATAGTTTTAGGTGAGCTAGTAGAAGAAGTTGCAGAGGGTCATGAATCTGCAGTCGAGAGAGGCAAAGCTCTAGCTAAACAATCTCAAGAACTGTAATGCCTACACTACTTGCGTTTCATGCTCATCCAGACGATGAAACTGTCTCGACTGGTGTCACTTTAGCAAAATATGCAAAAGAAGGTCACAGGGTTATTGTTGCTACAGCTACAGATGGATCTGCTGGTGAGATTCATAATTATGAAAATCCTGAAGAATTATTTCCAAATCTTGCAGAAATTCGAAGAAAAGAACTTGAAGCTAGTTTATCTGAACTTGGAGTTAAGGAATTTGAATGGTTAGGTTATAAAGACTCAGGCATGATGGGGACAGAGGAAAATAATCATCCTGATTCATTTTGGAGACAAGATTATTTTGGACCTGTTGGCAAACTGGTTGACATTATTAGAAAATATAAACCAGATGCTCTTGTTACATATGATCCTTTTGGTGGTTACGGACATCCAGATCACATTCAAACTCATCGAGTTGGAACTGCTGCATATTTTGCTGCTGGTGATATAGATAAATTTCCACTCAAAGAAGGTCAAGATTTATGGATTCCTGAGAGACTTTACTACAGCGCTTGGTCAAAGAATAAGATTCAAGCTAGACGAGAAAAAATGTTTGAAGCAGGAATAATTTCTGAAGAAGAATTTAATAGATTTAACCCTGTAGGTAGTCAACATGAAGACATCAATGTTGAAATAGATGGTTCTCAATATGTTGAAACAAAAATTGCAGCAATGCATGCACATAGGTCACAATTTAAAAAAGACTGGTGGGGGTTTAATGTTCCTGAAGATTTAAAAAAAGATTTTCTTGGTTATGAAAATTATATTCTTGCCTTCAATAGGGGACATTGGTTTTCTGAAACTGAACTAATTTAATTAACTATTTATAAAATATCAACTAATCAAAGCAAAATTAATACAATAAAATTATATTTGCTGACTAAATGGAAATTATGAATCGTAAAGTACTGCTTGTTGAAGATGAAAAGAGTATTGCTGACCCAATAATATATAATTTAAAATTCGAAGAATATAAAGTCACACATGTTGATGATGGAAAAATTGCATTAGAAATATTTGAAGAAGAATTTTTTGACTTAATAATTTTGGATATAATGTTGCCAGAAGTATCTGGGTTAGATATTTTAAAGACAATTAGAGCTAAATCTGAAGTTCCGATAATTATAGTTACTGCACGTAATGCAGAAGATGAAAAAATAGCTGGGCTTGAACTTGGAGCTGATGACTATATTACAAAACCTTTTTCTATTAATGAATTATTAAGCAGAATTAAAGCTGTACTAAGAAGGTCTGATCAAGATAAATTTAAAATAGACTCTACAAAAACAGATTTAAGTAAAATAGTTGTAAAAAATCTTGAAATCTCACCTTTAAGATATGAAGTAAAACTTAATGGAAGTAAAGTAAATTTAAAACCAAGAGAGTTTGAATTGTTATATTTTCTTTGTCAGAATGCAGGAAAGATAATTTCTAGAGAAGATCTCTTTAAGAAAGTTTGGGGTTACAGTTTTAATGGAAGTACAAAAACTTTAGATGTACATATTCAAAGAATTAGAGATAAGTTAGAAAAAAATCCTAAAAAGCCTGAAATTTTGATAACAGTTAGAGGAGTGGGTTACAAGATCAATGACTGAAGATAACGAATTTTTAGATTTAACAAGAATTAAAGAAGAATTTATAGCTAACGCATCTCACGAACTCAAAACTCCCATTGCATCTATTAGACTTGCTGCAGAGTCAGCGTTAAAATCTTTAAAATTAAGTGATGGTATGGCTGAATCGTTTATTGAGCAAATAATGAGAGATTCAGACAGAATGAATGATCTTATAACTGACTTACTTGACCTTTCTTCATTAGAATCAAAAGAGGTTGATAAAGACAATATCGACTTAAACGAAATTATTCTTCAAGAAATTTCATTTCTCTCAAAACAGAATAAGAAACGAATTGGATATAAGAAAGTTAAAAATTCAATTGTTTATGCAAACTATGATGATGTTGCGGTAGCTTTAAAAAATCTTATTAGAAACGCACTAAAATATTCTCCACAAGAAGAAAATGTTTTTATAAAAATTAATAATACAAATGAATCAGTTGAATGTTCTATTCAAGATTTTGGTAGTGGTATATCTTTAGAAAATCAAGAAAAAATATTTGAGCGTTTTTATAGAGTCGATAAAGGTAGATCACGTAAGCTTGGAGGGACAGGATTAGGTCTAGCTATTGTAAAACACGCAGCTGAACGCAATAATATTGAAATCGTCATAGAGAGTACAGTCGGTTTTGGATCAATTTTTAAATTAATATTTCAAAAGGTTAACTAAAAGTAAACATATTTTTCAAAATAAAAATAAAGTTTAGTTATTAAAAATATAAACTCTTAATTGTGAAATTGAAAACGCTAAAAAATATTTCGTTTGCAATTATTTTTTTGTACCTCTTTTTAATTGCTATAAAACTTCTTGAAACTGGAATAAAAACTTTAGGTGAAGAATATACAGATCAACTTTTTGAATCAGTTTCTAATCCTTTTGCTGGATTATTGGTTGGAATTTTAGCTACAGTATTAGTCCAGTCATCTTCAGTCACTACTTCAACAATTGTTGGTTTAGTTGGTAGTGGAGTTTTAAGTTTAGAATATGCAATTCCTATTGTTATGGGAGCAAACATAGGAACAACAGTGACCAACACACTCGTATCATTTGGTCATGTTAGAAGAGAACAAGAGTTTAAAAGAGCATTTGCAGCTTCAACCATGCATGACTTTTTTAACCTTTTAGTTGTTATCATACTTTTCCCAATCGATGTGTATACCAACATCATTACAAGAATGGCTGAATATGGTACAGAAATCTTTATCGCAACTGGTTTTTCCGCTACCAATCCTAATAGCCCTATCAAAAATGCAATTAAATGGGGTGCAAATAAAATTCTTGATCTTATAAACTCGATACCATTTTTAAGTGATTTAAATGAAAACTCTTATAGAGTGTATGCAGTTGTTCTAATAGTCTTAGCAATAATTTTGATATTCACATGTTTGAAAAATGTTGTTTCTAATATGAAGTCAATTATGTTAAATCAAATAGAGTTTGGTTTAGATAAAGCATTAGCTAAAGGTGGGGGCTTATTTGCGATACTAATTGGTATTCTTATTACAATTTCAGTACAAAGCTCAAGCATAACTACGTCAATATTGGTACCTATTGTTGGATCTGGTATTTTAAGTGTTGAGAATGCATTCCCAATTACGCTTGGAGCAAATATTGGAACTACTGTTACCGCAGTTCTAGCTAGTTTTGCTGTTGATAATATTGCTGGACTGACGATTGCCTTACATCACGTTTTGTTTAATGTTTTAGGAGTATTAATTGTCTATCCTTTCAAGGCAGTAAGAAACATCCCAGTAAATCTTGCAAAATCTTTAAGTGCTGCAACAGCCAAAAGAAGATATGTTGCTTTATTTTATGTACTAATAGTTTTCGTTACTATTCCATTACTTGGAGTAGTACTATTTAATTAAGGAGAGAAATGAGTAAAGATTCGATTGATTTAATAGAATCTAAATTAAGCCAAATGTTGACTGAAAGTACAAGAATGTACGATATAGCAATGAACTGCTTGTTAAGTGACACAAATTTAGATGCAGTAAGAGATGACTTATACGCTACAGATAAGGAAATAAATAAATTGCATAAAGCTGTCAGAAGGGAGATGATTATCCATTCTGCAGTTCATTCAAGAAACCTTGATGTTCCACTGCTTCTTTCATTTATGACAATGTCTAAAGATATTGAAAGAATTGGAGATTATTGTAAGAATTTATTTGAAATTGCTGAAACTGGAAATACTTTTGCAAAAGGTGAGCACGCTGATGAGTTTCAAGCTTTGAAAAGTGATGTAGGTAAAATGATTGTTTATCTACAATCATGTCTCAGTCTTGATGATGAATCAAAGACACAGGATCTCATTACTCTTGGTCAAGCTACGACTAAAAGTTTAGATAAAAAAATTACAGCCTTATTAAATAAGACTGTTGAGACTCAGTACCCTGTAGCAACAACTTTGTTCTATAGATACCAAAAGAGAATAGTTTCACACATTATTAATGCGAGTACTGCAATAATAATGCCTACAGATAAGATTGATTATTTAGACGAATAAAAAATTTTAACTAACGTTCCAAGTACCAAGACTACGAATTAACTGGTCTATACTTCCGTTGCCTTTTTGTTCTTTTGCTGAAGCTATTTGTTTATGAACGTCTTCATTGAAAGAGTCTCTTTGCACTTTTCTAAAAACACCAACTGGTGTAGGTCCATATGGACCGTGAGATAGTCTGGAAAGAGAGAAAGCTACTGAAGGATTTTGTTTATAAATATCATGAACATAAATTTCAGAATCATCAACATCTTTGGTATCGACAATGATGGCCTCACCATTTCTAATGACAACAGCTTTTTCATCATTAGCACCAAAAACAGTTTTTTGTCCATGGACTAGGTTAATTCTATTTGCAACTTTACCTTCTTTAGAAGTTAGCTGTTCAAATGCTTTGTCATTGAATACATTACAATTTTGATATATCTCTATAAATGCCGAACCTTTATGTGTAGAAGCTTCACGTAATACACTTGCTGTTAAATCTCTATCCATATCAATAGATCGAGCAACAAATGATGCTTCTGAACCAAGGGCTATACTCATAGGATTAAGTGGCATTTCTACTGATCCAAATGGTGAAGATTTTGTCTTTTTACCTTCTTCGCTTGTCGGAGAATATTGACCTTTTGTTAAACCATAAATTTGGTTATTAAACATAAGAATTTTTACATTAACATTTTTTCTCAGTGCATGAACTAAATGATTTCCACCAATAGAAAGTGCATCTCCATCTCCAGAAACTACCCAAACAGAAAGATCAGGATTAGAAACTGAAACTCCGGTTGCAACAGCTGGTGCTCTTCCATGAATAGAATGTACTCCATAAGTATTCATATAATATGGAAATCTTGCTGCACATCCAATGCCTGAAACGAATACAATTTTTTCTTTACTAATACCGAGTTCAGTCATGAAATTCTGAACTGATGCAAGTATTGTATAGTCTCCGCATCCAGGACACCACTTAACTTCTTGATCACTTTGGAAATCAGTTCTTTTATACGTTACTGGAATTTTACTCATTTATTAACCCTTCAATTTTATCTACTAATTCTTGTGCAGTAAATGGAACACCAGCTACTTTGTTTATACCTCTAGCATCAACCAAGAAATTTTCTCTAATCAATTTCAAAAGTTGGCCTGTGTTTAACTCAGGTATAATAACTTTTTTATATTTAGATACTATTTCTAAAGTGTTGTCAGGGAATGGATTTAGATGCACAAAATGAGCACTTGCAACTTTAACTCCTTTAGCATTCAATCTATTTACAGCTTGAGTGATTGCACCGTAAGTTGAACCCCAGCCAAGAACAAGCGTATCAGCATTCTCATCTCCGTGAATTTCTAATTTATCAATATCATTCGCAATGTTTGCAACTTTCCAAGCTCTCATATCAGTCATATATTGATGATTTGCGCTATCGTATGAAACATTTCCTGTACCTTCTTCTTTTTCAAGACCACCTACTCTGTGTTCTAATCCAGGAGTACCTGGAATTGCCCAAGGTCTAGCAAAAGTTTGGATATCTCTTAAGAAAGGCATAAATCCATCTTCTGTATTAAATGTTGTAGTTAAATTTGTTCCAAGTTCTTCAATTTCATCTAAATTTGGTAACTTCCATGGTTCTGAACCAGTTGCAACATAATTGTCTGAAAGAATAATTACTGGAGTCATATATTTAAGTGCGATTCTTGCAGCTTCAAATGCAGCATAGAATGCATGGGATGGAGATTTTGCTGCAATAACTGGGAGTGGTGATTCACCGTGTCTTCCATACATTGCGAATAACAAGTCAGATTGTTCTGGTTTTGTCGGTAGTCCAGTTGAAGGACCTCCTCTTTGGACATTTACTACCACTAAAGGAAGTTCTGCAGATAATGCTAATGAAATTGTTTCACTCTTTAGCGCTAATCCAGGACCGCTTGTACCGGTCACTGCTAATTTGCCAGAAAAAGAAGCTCCAACTGTTGCAGCTGCAGCAGCAATTTCGTCTTCAGCTTGAAATGTAATAACATTGAAATTTTTATGTTTTGATAATTCATGAAGAATATCTGATGCCGGTGTAATTGGATAGCTCCCATAAAACAAATCTAGATTTGCTTTTGATGCTGCTGCAATTAGACCCCAGCTTAATCCAATATTTCCATTGATATTGGTATATTCTCCTGCAGGTAAAGTTGCTTTTTCAACTGTATAAGTATGATGAAAAGCTTCAGTTGTAATACCAAAGTTATAACCAGTCTTTAATGCTTTTATGTTCGCATTTGCAATTTCAGGAGTTTTTTTAAATTTAGCATTAATCCAATTCTCTGTATCTTCAAGGGGTCTATTAAATGTCCATGAAATTAAACCTAGTGCAACCATGTTCTTTGATCTTAAGATTGCTCTTCCAGGCAGATCAAACTCTTCTAAAGCCTCTTTTGTTAATTTTTCCATCGGTACTTGAAAGACCCTGTAACCATCGAGTTCACCAGATTCTCTAGGATCTAATTTATAACCAGCTTTTTCTATATTTTTTTCATCAAAAGCATCTTCATTTAAAATTAACATTCCATTTGGAGTTAAGTCGCTTAAATGTGCTTTTAGAGCAGCAGGATTCATTGCGACCAATACATCAGGATTATCCCCTGGAGTTAAAATGTCAAAGTCTGCAATCTGGACTTGAAATGAAGATACACCAGCAATTGTTCCTTGAGGTGCACGTATTTCAGCTGGGAAAGCTGGAAGAGTAGCTAAGTCGTTCCCAAAAAGAGCAGAGGTATCTGTGAATCTAGTTCCAACCAACTGCATACCATCACCAGAGTCTCCAGCAAACCTTATAGTTATTGCAGGTACAGCTTCAATAGTTTTATTTTCAGTTGTCATATTTATTCCAAATTTTATTTTAATCTTTGCGGGGATAATGTGATTTCATTTTGTTGAGTTCCTACACAGCTTTGTGTATTTTCCCCAGAACAACATTCTGCTTGATTTAAACCAAACATTGCACATGCATTATTAATACATGCTGCATGACCATGAAGATACGCCATTTGAGATTTACACCAGCTACAGTTTAAAGAATCACTCATAAGCTCTAACTCTTTGTAAAGGCCAATACCTATATTTAACTTTCATAATTTTATCTTGATCTATAGCACCTAAAGTTCTTGAATCACTAGTAGAAAGCTTTCGATTATCACCAAGAACAAAATATTGATTTTCATTTAACGTAATTTGAACAAAATCGTCAGTTGATTCTCTACTCCAGTCACTTTCTAGAGGAGTGGAGTTAATTAGAATCTTTCCGTTCTCTGTAGAAATAGTTTCACCTGGTAAACCAATAATTCTTTTAACGACGTCAAAACCTTTTTCTTCATTTTTATATATAACAATATCACCCCTATTTAAACTATTAAATTTTTTTATTGCGATGACATAATCTTCAGACATTAATTCTGGATTCATACTGTCTTCTTTAATTTCGTAAGTTAAGAAAGATTTGCCTTCTTCTCTAAAAAATAAATAACCAAGAATTAAAAATAAAGTTTTAAAGTTCAAGATTCTTGCAGCGGTTTTAAACATTTTGTCTATATCAAATTATAATATAACAAAAAGGAGTTTTATGAATTTATTTAAACCTAAAAATGTTGCATATGCACATTGTGATTTACCATGTGGTGTTTATGATCCTGCACAAGCAAGAATTGAAGCTGAATCAGTACTGAATGCTTCAAAAAAATATCATGATTCAGATGATGCTAGTTTTAAACAGAGATGTGTAACAATTAAAGAGGAAAGAGCTGAAGAAGTAAAGCACCACCTCTGGGTCTTATGGACTGATTATTTTAAGCCGGAACATCTTGAAAAATATCCAAATCTACATGACTTATTTTGGAAGGCAACAAAAAAAGCTGGTGAAGCAAAGAAAACAGAAGATCCAAAAGTTGGAGAAGAATTACTTGCTTTAATTGATGAGATTGACGTAATTTTTAAAGATTCTAAATCTTAATCAAATTTTTTAAACAGGAGTCCAATTTCTTCAAGTTTGACTCCTGTTTTTACTCTATTAACACTCCACTCATGATACGTTTCCTTAGGGATTGAGTTTCTAACCTTAAGACTTGTCGTTGGCATAAAAGGATAAAGAAGGTTTGCACATGAGTCTATTGCCGTTAAAGCTGTATATAAGATTCTAGAAGCTCTATCACTATCATCTTTTAGGACTTTCCAAGGTTCTGTATTGTTCAAGTATGCATTCACTGAAGAAACAATTCTCATAGTTTCTTGAAGTGCAGATTTAAGTTCTACTTTTTCAATTAATTTTCCAACTGTTGCATATGCATTTTTAAAATCTGAAAGGAGTTGTTCATCTTCTGCAGTTGCTTCTGAAGGAGAATTCAAGCTATCAATATTTTTATTAATTAAAGTGCTGACTCTTTGAACTAAATTTCCCCAAGTAGCTACTAATTCTTCGTTGTTTCTTCTAATCATCTCATCTTCACTAATCTCAGTATCTGATTGTTCTGGAAGTGAAGACGCAAGAGCGTATCTTAAAGCATCTGGATTCCATTCATCTAAGTATTCTTCTAATGTTTTACCTACACCTCTACTAGCTGAAGCTTTTTCACCTTTTATTAAAATATATTGATTTGCAGGGACATTGGTTGGAAGATTAAGTTGTCCATATCCTAATAAAATACTTGGCCAAATAACAGCATGAAAAGGGACATTATCTTTTCCTACAAAGTAATACGATTCTGCATCTTTGTTCAACCACCAATCTTTCCATGAATCTTCTTTGTCGTAGAGCTTTGACCATTCTTTAGAAGCTGAGAGATAGCCAATAACAGCTTCAAACCAAACATAGATTTTTTTACCTGGACCTAAGTCATCCACTGGAATAGTTATACCCCAATCAAGATCTCTTGTTATAGCTCTATCAATTAAACCTTCTTTTACAAATGATTTAGCCCAATTGATAACATGTGGTCTCCATCCTTCTCTTGAGTCGAGATATTCAATTAACTCATTTTGTAATGAACTTAGTTTTAAAAAGAAATGTTCAGTTTCTTTAAATTCTGCTTTGTTACCTGAAATTTTGCTAACAGGATTAATAAGCTCTTCAGGATCAAGTGTTTTGCTACAGTTATCACATTGATCACCTCTTGCTTCTTTATAATCACAATATGGACAAGTACCTTCAACGTATCTATCAGGGAGAAATTTATTTTCACTCGCGTCATATGCTTGCATCGACTTTTGTTTATCAATATATCCATTTTTCAATAAAGTATTAAAAATATCATGAACTACCTCAATATGAGTATCTGTCATGGTAGTTGTATAGTTATCCCAAGAAATATTTAATTTTTCCCAATATCTTAAAAATTCAGCATGGTATTTATTTACAATATCTATCGGCTGCACACCTTCAGCGTCAGCTCTTACAGTTATTGGAGTACCGTGTACGTCACTACCTGACACCATGATGACTTTATTTCCAATAACTCTGTGGTATCTAGCGAAAATATCTGCTGGTAAGTAAGCACCACCAATATGCCCAAGATGTCGAGAACCACTCGCATACGGCCAAGCAACAGATACTAAAATATTTTTTGACATGCATTAAGAATAGCTTATTTCTTGAGTCATAAAATTTATTAATTTGCTTTGATTGTATGTAACATTTGTGAAACATTTCAGTAATAATCATTTAACTTTTGAAGGTTTTCATTAACCAAGAAAACATCTAAATTATTTTTAATAACAAAGGAGATTATGGAAGAAACAATTATTAGTGCTGTAGATAATTTATGGATTCTTGTAGCCGGAATTCTTGTAATGTTTATGCAACCAGGTTTCATGCTTGTGGAAACTGGTTTCACTCGTTCAAAAAATTCAGTGAATATCGTTATGAAAAACTTTATGGATTTTTCTGTTGGAGCAATTACTTATTGGGCATTTGGATTCGCATTAGCTTACGGAGGTACTTCTCTCGGAGGTTTTTTAGCTTATGGGAGCTTTTTTCTAGAAGGAGATTCAATCACTTATTTTTTCCAAGTCGTATTTGCCGCTACAGCTGCAACAATTGTTTCTGGAGCGATAGCGGAAAGAACTAAATTTAGTGCATACCTTCTATTCCAACCCTTTATATGTGGAGTTATATATCCAATCGTCACTCACTGGGTTTGGAGTGGACAAGGTTGGTTGTCAGATTTAGGTTTTGTTGATTTTGCAGGATCTGGTGTAGTGCATATGGTAGGAGGTTTCTCAGCTTTAGCTGCTGTTAAGTTAGTTGGACCTAGAATTGGAAAGTTTGATCATAATGGTAACCCTCTTCCAATACACGGTAGTTCTATGGTTGCTGGAGCATTAGGTGTTTTTATTTTGTGGTTTGGTTGGTATGGATTTAATGTTGGATCAGCTTTAGCTGCAGTAAATGTTGATTTAGCTGCAATCGCTGTAACAACTACATTGTCTGCAGCTGCTGCATCTATAACCGCTATGTACACTTCAATGATTTCTGGAAAGCCAGATGTTGAGATGACATTAAATGGAGCTTTAGCTGGACTTGTTGGTATTACAGCAGGTTGTGCAAATGTTAATAATTTAGGTGCAGTTTTAATAGGTGGAATTGCAGGAGTTCTCGTTGTTTATTCAATTAAATATATTGAAAAAATTGGACTTGACGACGCTGTTGGTGCGATTTCCGTTCATGGAGTATGTGGAGCATGGGGTGTTATTGCAGTCTCCATATTTGATACGAGCGAGGGTTTAATTTTTGGAGGCACTTCATTAATACTTCCTCAGTTAATTGGAATGGTCTCAATTGCTGGCTGGGCGTATTTCACTTCATTTATTGTTCTAAAAGCAATTGATAAATCCGTAGGCTTTAGGGTAAGCAAAGAGGAAGAAATTGCTGGATTAGATGCATCAGAACATGGAGCAACTGCATATGGAGACTTTATATTAAAAAAGTAATTCCCACTAAATTAAAAAAAGCCAAACGAAATCATAAATTAAATGTATAAGTTTGGCTTTTTTTTAGTTTTATTTTGATAGCAATTCATTACTATATGTAGATTATGTTCGATTTTACTGAAAGAGATTCATGTGGAGTAGGATTTATTTCATCAAGAAAACTTCCTGCTACACACGGCATGACTTTAAAAGTACTTGAATGTTTAGCTAACTTAGACCATAGAGGAGCTAAATTTGCTGATGGAACCGGAGATGGCGCTGGAGTACTAACCGAAATTCCATTTGAATTAATAAGAGCTGAGTTAAAAGATTTAAATATAGATTTATCTGATAGTACAAAAATAGGAATTATTTCGTGCTTTATAGATCCTAAAAACTTAGAAGAATCTATTAATCTTGTAAATTCAGAATTGAGCAATTTTAAGATTAAGTTGCTGTATTGGAGGAAAGTTCCTACAGATAAAGAAGTTCTTGGTGACTTGGCAAGAAAAACTAAACCTTCGATTTATCAAGTTATTTTAAGTGGAGAGAATAAAACTCATGCTGATTTTGAAAAGGAGCTTTACATTTTCAGAAAAGTTCTTGAAAAAAAGATTAGTGAAATTGAATTTTTAAATCTCCATATAAATTCATGTTCTTCAAAAACAGTTGTTTATAAAGGTTTATTTACCGCTACTCAATCAGCTGATTTTTACTGGGATTTAAGGAATCCTTTATATAAAACAAGATTTGGTATTTTTCATCAAAGGTTTTCTACCAACACTTCATCAACTTGGGATAAAGCTCAACCTTTTAGAATGCTTGCTCATAATGGTGAGATAAATACCATCCAATCAAATATTTCATGGATGAAAGCTAGGGAAGTAGATGCTATATCAAATTATTGGAAAAGTGATATTGAAAAATTAAAACCATTTATTGATGAAAATATATCTGACTCTGGACAGTTAGATAATGCAATGGAGTTGCTTGTACGCTCAGGTAGAACACTTGCACATGCACAGGAAATGTTAATTCCATCAGCTTGGGAAAATAATCCTAAGTTTACTAAGAAGCAGAAAGCATTTTATCACTACCACTCTTTTTTGACAGAACCATGGGATGGTCCTGCTGCAATTGTCGCATCAGATGGAAAAGATATAATAGCTGGATTAGATAGGAGTGGACTACGTCCTTTGCGTTGGATGGTTTCAGATAGATATATCCTTGCAGCATCAGAGGTTGGTATCTGTCCATCAGTTGAAGCAGGTGCATATAAAACTGCTCAACTAGAACCCGGTCAAACAATACGATACAGAATAGAAAATGATGAGCTTTTAGACGAGTATCAAGTTATTGAAAGATTAAGTGAAAAAAATCCATATATGGATTGGGTCAATTCTAAGCCTTTAAATTTAGATGAAAAGTTTACATCTAAAGAAGACAGTGATGTTGATATCGAAGCTTTGTCGAATATATATTCTTATACCCCTGAAGAGGAGAGGCTTATTTTATTGCCAATGGCAAAAGGGGAAGTCCCTACAGGATCAATGGGTAATGACACTGCCCTCGCAGTATTAAGTAAAACTAAACCAAGATTAACAAGATATTTTCATCAGTTGTTTGCTCAAGTTACAAACCCTCCAATTGATCCAATCAGAGAAAGATCTGTCATGTCAACAAAAACTTATCTCGGCAAAAGGGGCTCGATTCTTAAAGAAACTGCTCAACAAGCAAACTTAATTTCACTTGATTCCCCAATATTAAGTGGTGCTGCACATGATGCTTTAACTAAAGAAAAAACTCTTAAAAACAAAACTTTCGAAACATCTCTTACCTACAGGAAAGATGAAACAAGCCTTGAGGAAGCTATAAAAAGAATCAAAATTAAAGTTAAAGATGAAATTCTGAACCATAAAAAATCTGTCATCATACTTAGTGACAGAAAAATTCAAATAGGTGAGTCTGTTATTCCTTCATTAATGGCTGTGGCTTCATTACATCATTACTTAATTGATGAAGGAATTAGATTAAAAGCATCAATTATTGTTGTTTCTGGTGAAGTAAGAGATTCACATGATTTAGCTTGCCATATTGCATATGGTGCTTCTGCGGTATGGCCGTACCTTTCACTAGAAAAAGTAAGATTAATAGCATTAAACAAACCTGAATTACAAATTACACCAGATCAAGCTCAAGAAAATTATAGAAAAGCATTAAATACCGGTTTGTTAAAAATTATGTCAAAAATGGGAATTTGTACAATTTCATCATATAGAGGTTCAGAGCTATTTGAAATAATTGGGTTGAACGATGAAATTGTAAAAAACATATTTAAGTTTTCTAAAACTAGAACTCAAGGATTGAGTTATCAAGACATTGAAAATAATTTGTTGATTTTTAAGGAATATTCTGATCCTATTTCAAACGGTGGATTCTATAAACATAAAAAAGATGCAGAGACCCACGTAACTTCGCCGAAGACTGTTCTTAATCTCCAAAAGGCTGTACGTTCAGGTGAAAAAAGCGATTGGAAAGAATACTTAAGCACTTTAGAACAAAGAGAAGATGTCCATTTAAGAGATTTATTTACTTTTCCTGATCAACCTAGTAATGATCAAAACTTTCCATTAGAAGAATTAAGTCATATTTTCCAAAAATTTACTATTAGCCCTATGTCACTTGGAGCTTTATCTGAAGAAGCACATCAAGCGCTAGCCGAAGCGGCAAATAGAGTTGGTGCAAAATCTTCCTCAGGTGAAGGAGGGGAAGATTCTTTAAGATTCAATACATTAAAAAATTCAAAAATTAAACAAATTGCCTCTGGTCGATTTGGGGTAACACCTGATTATTTAGGGTCTGCTGAAGAGTTTCAGATAAAAATGGCACAAGGTTCAAAACCAGGTGAAGGAGGACAACTACCAGGTTTTAAAGTTGATTCTCATATTGCAAAATTAAGGCATACCGTTGAAGGTGTAACACTAATTTCACCTCCTCCACATCATGACATTTACTCAATTGAAGATCTAGCTCAATTAATTTATGATTTAAAAACTTTTAATCCAGATTGTCCAGTTTCAGTCAAATTAGTCTCTGAACCAGGTGTTGGAACAATAGCAGTTGGTGTGGCTAAAGCTGGAGCAGACATTATTACTATTGCTGGTAGTGATGGTGGAACAGGTGCAAGCCCTTGGGTTAGTATTAAACATGCTGGTTCCCCTTGGGAGCTTGGATTAAGTGAAACACATCAAGCTTTAGTTAAAAATAATATGAGGCATAAAGTATTGCTTGAAGTTGATGGGGGATTACGTTCAGCTAAAGACATTATTATTGGAACTATCTTAGGTGCAGACAGATTTGGATTTGGAACATTACCTTTATTAGCTTTAGGTTGCAAAATGGTTAGACAGTGTCACGAAAATACTTGTCCGGTTGGAATAGCAACTCAAGATAAAAATTTAAGAGCTAAATTTCCTGGCGCACCGGAACAAGTTATACAATTGTTCAAATTTTTAGCTGAGGATGTAATAAGTTATTTAGAAATGTTTAATTTAAAAGATTTAGAAGATTTAGTTGGGCGTGCCGATTTGTTAGGACTGAAAGTTTCAAATAATAAGCTATCTCAAAGTCTTCATAAAATTTTAATGAATTTTGCAATTGAAGAGAAACACCCAGGTTTTATACGACATGAAGAGGGGAGATTGTCAAGAAGGATAACCACTGAAGTTATTAGGTCAATAAAATCCAAAAAAGAATCCTATATACAATATCCGATTGCAAATGAAGATAGAAGTATTGGAGCTAGGCTTTCAGGGGAAATAACTTTAAAAAACTTAAGTACTGAAATTAAAGATTTTCCTGCATACATTTCATTATCTGGTGCAGCTGGTCAAAGTTTTGGAGCCTTTATAAGGGATGGAATAAACTTAAAACTTACTGGAAATGCAAACGATTATGTTGGAAAAGGCATGGGTGGAGGAAGTATCACTATCATTCCACAAGGAGTAAAAAATATTGGAGCTTATCATGCTGCTGGGAACGCACTTCTCTATGGAGCTACAGGAGGTCAACTTTTCATTTCAGGGACTGTAGGTCAAAGATTCGGCGTAAGAAATAGTGGTGCTATTGGTGTTGTTGAAGGTTGCAGTGCTCATGGTGCTGAATATATGACAGGTGGAACTTTAGTTGTATTAGGAAACATTGGTTTTAACTTCGCAGCTGGTATGACAGGTGGAAAAGTATTTGTACTTTCTACGCAAAAAAACTTTAAACAATATATTTCAGAAACTGCTCCAGAACAGAGGCAAATAACTGATTTAGACATTTTAGATCTGAAAGTTCTTATCGAAACTCATTATGAAAAAACAAACTCTCATGTTGCAGAAAAACTTTTAGAAAATGAGAAAAAATGGAGTGAAATTTTTTCAGTTTTTGGTGGGGTAACAACATTTGAAGGTACTCCAAATTTAAAATTAGAGAATATAAAGGCTTTAGATTAAATAACACTACCTAAAACCAAATATTTGATTTAGCATTAATTTATGTCTAAAACAGCTGTAAAGACTAGTGTAAAAAAACTTGAATGGGTTGACGTTCTAGAACACGTATATGAATCAAGAATAGACGCAGTCGGCTTAAACGAAAGAGTTGCCTCCCTTGCAACGAGAAGTATCAAAAAAGATTCAAAACTTGAAGCTCTAAACATGATAGTTTCAATGTGTGACTTAACAACTTTAGAAGGTGAGGATACAAAAGGTAAAATTTCCCAAATGTCTGCAAAAGCTGTGAAACCAGATCCAAGTGATAAATCTATACCAAGTGTTGCAGCTGTCTGTGTTTATCCATCTCTAGTTAGAACTGCAAAAGAAAAAGTTAAGAATTCAAATGTAAAAGTTGCTGCTGTGTCGTCATATTTTCCTAGTGGTCAAGTCCCAATGGATTCAAAAATTTTAGATACTAAATATGCAATTGAAGAAGGTGCAGACGAAATTGATATTGTTATAAATCGAAAAGCATTTCTGGAAGGAGATTACAGAAAAGTTTATGATGAAATAGTTGCATTGAAAGAAGTATGTAAAAATGTACATCTAAAAACCATTTTGGAAGTAGGCGATTTACGTACTTATGAAAATATAAGAAAAGCAAGTTTAATTTCTTTAGCTGCTGGATCAGATTTTATAAAAACTTCTACTGGAAAATTAGCAGTGGGATCATCCAGACAAGCTTGTTACGTAATGGCAAAAGCTGTACTGGATTATGAATCATGGACAGGCCAAAAAGCTGGTATAAAAGTTGCAGGAGGTATTAGAGATGCAAAAGATGCAATCAGATACTTAGTTTTAATCAATGAAGAAATGGGAGATAATTGGCTAACACCTGACTTATTCAGATTTGGTGCATCGAGCTTACTAGACGACGTCTTAAAACAAATTAGAAAATTGAAGACAGGCGCATACCAAGCAAGTTATTATTTTCCTAGAGGTTAGAACATGGTCAATTGGCAATACTCCGAATCAATAGAATCTTCTGAAATTGTAAAAATTAAGAAAAAATATTCTAACTATATAGGTGGTAAATTTGTCGAACCATCAAGTAAAAAGTACTTAAATACAGTTTCTCCATCTACAGAAGAAATACTTTCAAAAGTTCCATTATCCAATCAAAAAGATATAGATAATGCTGTTAAAGCAGCTAGATCAGGGTTTGAAAAATGGTCATCAATTACCCCTTACGAAAGATCTCAATATCTATTTAAAATTGCACGTTTAATACAGGAGAGATCAAGAGAATTTGCAGTTTTAGAATCACTTGATGGCGGAAAGCCAATAAAAGAATCTAGAGATTTTGATTTACCTCAAGTTGCTGCAAACTTTTTTTATTTTGCTGGTTGGGCTGATAAATTAGACATATCCTGGAATGCGAAGGAATTAAAACCTTACGGTGTTGTTGGACAAATTATTCCTTGGAACTTTCCACTCTTAATGCTTGCTTGGAAAGTGGCTCCAGCTTTAGCAACTGGAAATACTGTTGTTCTTAAACCAGCCGAAACAACTTCTCTAACTGCATTACATTTTGCAGAACTTTGTCATGATGCTGGTTTACCTGCAGGAGTTGTAAATATAGTTTCAGGTGATGGTTCAACTGGAGCAAGCATAGTTAATCATAAAGATATTAATAAAATTGCATTCACCGGTTCAACACAAGTTGGTAAATTAATCCAAAAATCTTTAGCAGGTAGAGAGGTAGGACTAACACTCGAATTAGGTGGTAAAGCAGCAAATATCGTATATGAGGATGCAGCTATTGACCAAGCTGTTGAAGGTGTTGTTAATGGTATATTTTTTAATCAAGGACATGTTTGTTGTGCTGGTAGTAGATTGTTGCTACAAGAATCCATTCATGATCAATTTATAAAAAAATTAGAAAAGAGAATGCAAACATTAAGAGTTGGAAATCCTTTGGATAAGAATACTGATATTGGTGCTATAAACTCAAAAGAACAGTTAGATAAAATAACTAGCTTAGTCAATGAAGGTGTATCCGATGGAGGAGAACTTTTTCAGATAGAGTGTGAATTACCAGGAAATGGATTCTGGTTTAGACCGAGCTTATTTACAAATGTCCAACCTTCATACAGCATTGCAAGGGAAGAAATTTTTGGACCTGTCTTAACTACTTTAACTTTTAGAACACCTGAAGAAGCAATCGAGATTGCAAACAATACTGAGTATGGTTTATCTGCTGGTGTATGGACTGAAAAGGGTTCAAAAATATTATGGACAGCTGACAGATTAGAAGCGGGAGTTGTTTGGGCTAATACATTTAATAAGTTCGATCCTTCTTCACCATTTGGTGGATATAAAGAATCTGGATTTGGAAGAGAGGGAGGCAGACATGGTCTCTTATCGTACTTAAAGGCATCATCATGATTGAAGTAAAAAAAACTTATAAAAATTATGTAGATGGTAAATATGTCCGTTCTGAATCAGGTAAAACATATACAATAACTTTAGGCGGAGAACATTTTGAACTTCCATTAACTTCTAGAAAAGATATTAGAGATGCTGTTGTTTCATCTAAATCTGGATATAAAAAATGGTTATCAACCTCACCATATACCAGAACTCAAATTCTTTACAGGTTATCTGAAATGCTTGAAGGTAATAAAGAAAGCTATATAAATATATTAAAAAATAATGGTATAAGTAAAGGAAATGCTGAAAAAGATTTTAATAACTCTATTGAAAAAATTATCTGGTTTGCTGGTTTAGCAGATAAATGGGAACAATTAGTTGGAAATTTAAATCCAGTTTCTGGAGAGTATTTTAATATTTCACATCAAAATCCAATTGGTGTTGTGTTCTCGTTAAATAAAGATGAACAGTCTTTAAATCAATTAATTTCAAGTATTCTTCCAGCGCTAACAGTAGGATGTTCAGTAATCTCTTTATCAAATAATTCAGGACTTTTAGCTCTTAAATTTGCTGAAGATATTAATAATTCAGATTTACCAGCTGGTACGCTAAACATACTATCTGGAGATTTTGGTAAATTAATTGACGACATTAGCAAACATGTTGAAATAAATTTATTAGCAATACACAAAGAACTAACATTTGAAAATATAAAAAAAATTGAAGAAAATGCTTCAACTTCAGTTAAAAGAGTAAAAATTTATCCTTCTACAGAAGGTATTTCTTCTATATTGCCTTATCTAGAAACAAAAACAGTATGGCATCCTAAAGGTACATAAAAACTGTCATAGTACTTCGATAATATTTACTTATAACTCATACCCTGTATTAGGTACTTTGATTAATTCAAAGTACCTAATATATATTAGAATTCAACAATGCAACAAAATAATTTAGAAAAACTACCAATCCCCAAAGTTTATCTTGAACTAGAAGGAGATTTTATTGAGTTTAATCAGGAAGGGGAGTTTCTCATTTGTAAATATCCCGTACTCGATAAGTTTTTCAACCCAATGGATGTTGTTCTTGGAGGTATTCTTGATGCTTATATGGACTGCACAATGGGGCCGTTAAGTTTTTTGCTTGGAGAAATGGTAGTTACTAAAACTTTTACAGCAAAATATATTAGACCAGTAACAGCAAATTCAAAATATGTAGTTTCCAAAGCATGGAGAGACTCTGTAAGTGACACAGGTTCCGTATACAAAGCTGAATTATTTCTTGATAACAATGAACTTGCTGCAATATCGGAAGGGTTATTTGTAGAACCTAAAAGGAAACCTAAGATCTAGAAAATCTAAAAGCTGAAAAAATTACTATTACAACACCTAACATTTGAGGAACTGTTGTAATTTCGTTAAGAAAAATGTACCCAAATAACGCTGCAAAAACTGGGATTATATACACAGTTATTGAACCAACTATTGCACCAACGTCATCAATTAAATTGTAAAAAGATAAAAATGCAACACCACTAGAGCCAACACCTAGTAACAAAATGGGTATTAATGAGTTGTCAGGAGTAGGAAGAACAAAGTCAGAATTTACAATAAGTAATACTAATGAAAACAAACTTGCATATCTGAGTGCCATTTTAAGAGTATTTAGTGGTCCAAATTCTTTAATCAGTGGTTGCACTATGTTTGCAGCTAAACCATAACAAATTGAAGCTAATAAAGCCAGTATCGTACCTATATCTAGATCGAAATTAAAACTTTCAATTCCAAATGAAAGTAAATAAATTCCAACAAATCCAAAAAGCAAAAAAGTTTTTTGTTTCTTATTAATTTTTTGTGCAAAAAACAATACTCCAAACAAACTTATAAAAATAGGAGTTGCTCCGTTTATTAGGCCGGCTAGATTTGATTGAATAGTTTCTTCTGCTTTTGCAAAAAAGTAAAATGGAATCGACATCCATAACAAACCTACTAGTGATAAATTAAGATGCTTTTTTACTGGAAATTTTTTATGTTGATTACTAATTAAATTTATAAATATTGCTCCAATAAAAATTCTGTATGAAGATATTTGAAATGGATTTAAGTCAAGTAATGCATATTTCATTAATAAAAAGGATGATCCCCAAAGTGATGAAGTTAATAAAAGTTGTAAATAATTTTTAAGTTTCATAAATCCTATCGGACGTAGAGCCACCATCCAACAGGGTAGAAGGATTAGTGTAGTGGTTCAAACTGACACAAAGGCGACTCTGATTTTATTATATAGAAGTTCAAATTATTTGATCAGTGAGAAGTGTAGTTTTTTCTCGCATATCAATTAATTTATTGATTGGTAATTCTTCATTATGTTTTAACTCTTGAAGAATATTTTTTTTGTTTTCTCCAGTTACTAAAAGATAGATATTTTCAATTGAACACAATAATGAAAAAGTTGAAGTTACTCTCCATCTTGTTAAGATATTTACTTCATTTTCAATAAAGCACTTTTCTGAAATGTTTAAAGCATTTGTATTTGAAAATAGTGATGCAATATGTCCATCATCACCAACTCCTAATACTGCACTATTAAAATAATTAATATTTTCAAAAACTAATTTCGTATAATTGCTCGCCGAATCTTTAGGATCTTCAAAATGTTTTAAACTAAGAATTTTAAAATTAGTTTGTGAAAATATGTCATTTATCATTGCTTGATTCGAAAGTTCATTTCTAATATCTACATGACGATCATCAACTGTCCAAAGGGTTATATTATTTAGTTGTCCATATTTGATTGCTAATTCTTTATATAGAAATTTAGGTGTATTACCACCTGAAAGGCCAATTGAGTAATTTTGTTGTGAGACAAACTCATCTGAGAGTAATTTTAATAATGTTAAGCTAGCCTCTTCGTGAGAATTTGTTTTTATGACTTCTAGTGATCCCATGTTACTTTTGTTACTTTACTTTATTAAGTATTATCAATGTTAGTGGAAAAAAGTATTCAAATTCGTGGCAAACGTCCTTTAAATGGTGAAGTTAATATTAAAGGTGCAAAAAACGCTGTTCTTAAACAAATGGTTTTACCAATACTTTGTGAGGGAACTTATGTGATTAACAACGTACCCGATATAGCTGATGTAATTTACATGCAAGAAGTCTTAAAGATTTTAGGAATTTCATCTAAGTTTCAAAATAATAAATTAGAAATTGAATCTCCAAGAGACATTAGTTCGGAAGCTCCATATGAAGTAGTCCAAAAAATGAGAGCATCGATTTTAGTACTCGGTCCATTATTGGCACGTAAAGGCGAAGCAAAAATTGCGTTTCCCGGCGGTGATCAGCTTGGTCCAAGGCCAGTGAAAATGCATATTGAAGCTTTAGAAAAAATGGGGGTTGAATTTAATCTAGAGCATGGTGTTTTAATAGCAAAAACTGATGGACTGAAAGGTGTTGAAATTAATCTTCCTTATGCCTCTGTTGGTGCAACAGAGAACACTTTACTCGCAGCTGTTCTAGCCGAAGGTACGACAACTATTGAAAATGCTGCTCGAGAACCTGAAGTAGTTGATTTAGTAAAAATGTTAAAAAAAATGGGAGCTGATATTACTGGAGAGGGTACTAGTGAAATTATTATCAAAGGTGTAAATAAACTGAATTCAACTATTCATGATGTAATTGGAGATAGGGTTGTTGCTGGAACCTATCTAGCTGCTTTTATTTCAACTAATGGAAGTGGGACTGTGCATGGTATAAATTCAGAAAACTTACCTATGGAAATGAAAAAATTTGCAGAAATTGGTGGAAAGTTTACTATCACAGAAAATTCTATTACTGTTGAGTCAACTAAAAATTTAAATCCAATTGAAATTTCAACACTTCCATTTCCAGGTGTTGCAACAGATTTACAACCAATAATTGGTGCATCTTTACTTCGAGCTAAAGGCACTTCAATTATCACAGAAAATGTTTACGATCAAAGATTTCAGTGGATACCTGAAGTTCAGAGAATGGGTGCAGATATTCAAATTGGGTATCAACATGCAATGATAAAAGGAGTTGAAGAACTTTCAGGAGCACCAGTTCATTCAACCGATATACGCACAGGGGCCAGTTTAATCATTGCAGCATTGCAAGCAGATGGAGAGTCCACTATTACTGGTGTTGATCATATTGAAAGAGGTTATGAAAATATAGTTTCAGTATTAAATTCAATTGGCAGTGATATAGAATATAATTAAATTATGTCAGGCGTAAATTTTCCAGAAGTTAAAGATCGAGATCCTCAAGCTGAAATTGATATGGAACTTTTAAAAAATACTATTGAATATATAAGACCCGCTGTTCAAGCTGATGGTGGTGATATAAAACTAGCTTCTGTTGAAGAAGGTGTAGTAAATATTGAGATGCTTGGTGCTTGTCAAGGTTGTCCACTATCTATAGCAACGCTAAAAAGTGGAATTGAGAGAATTATAAAAGACAAAGTACCTGGTGTTGCTGAAGTAATAGCAAGTTAGTACTACTCAGCAATACTTGTATAAAAATTAATTCCTATTAACAGACCTTTATCAACTAAAGGCTCAACGACATATTGAACTCCGTTTAGCGTGAGACTAGAACCTAATTGTTCTGGAGTCGAAATATCATCATAAAGACCAAGTTTCGAAAGTACAGATTCTCTACCTTCTTTATCAAGGGTGTCGTCAGCCATAGCTATCAAAATAAGAAAGAAAAGTTTGGTTCTCTGAGATGCGACTTCGTCATTAACTACAGGAGAGAAAAATTCAACTCCAGTAACAATATCCTCATAAACAATTAAATTAATTGCAAAAGTAGTAAATGCATTTTCACTGTTACCAAACTGATAATATAAAAACTCTTGTTGTGGGCTATTCCATTTAACTTCATCTGGATTAATTGAGAAAAAATTTAATGTTTCTTCATCACCTGATATTTCTGACACTAATTTATTCCAATTTGAAACGTAATCAGAGGTATTTTTTGCAAGTCCCTTTTGGAAACTAATTTCGTTTACTGTAGTTGTTGTTTCATTAACAGTTTCAGTACCTGTTGAACAAAAACTTATTACAGAGAAGACAATTGAAATAATTATTATTTTTTTCATTCGAATATCCCTTTTAAATTATTTAAGTTTTTTTTCCAAATGTATTTTAAAACTATTCCACCAAAAATTTCACCAATTGGACCACCTAAATATATAGGGAATTTTAAAGTTTCAACCCATTGAAATTTAGTAGTTGTTTTATCGACTTCAGATAAATAGAAAACACCTTCACCAGTTACTATGCCTTCATGAATAACTGCTATGCTCTCCATTTCTTTCCACTCTGTAACTGTAATTATGTCATTTAAAGAGAATGGACCAACTTTTGTTAAAACGTTCATTTTTGTATTTAATCCAAAAGTGTTTTCTGACAAAAAGTCTATTTTTTCTGCGTCTTGCATCCAATTGACGTGATTTTCCATGACTTTTACTTCATTCCAAACCACTTCTATCGGTTTATTAATTGTTATAGAAACTTCAATTCTTTTACTCATTGCTTGTTAAACAATCCTAGTTCATAAGTAAAATAAATAAATATGATAAATGAAGAATACTTTTATTTAGATCATGCTGCTACTACTCCAATGAGAGATTCGGCATTTGAGGCGTATAGATTTGCTGAGACTGAAGCATTTGCTAATTCTTCCGGAGGACACACTCTTTCACGTAAAGCAAAAAATTTGTTAGAAGATTCTAGAGAAATAATAGCAAAGTATTTTGGTGCAGCACCAAATGAAATAACGTTTACTAGTGGTGGAACTGAAGCTGACAACTGGGTGATTAAATCAAGCTTTCAATCAAAAATTTCTGATAAAAGTGAATTAATAACTACAAGTATTGAGCATGAAGCTGTTCTCGCATCTGCTGAATGGGTACGTGAGAATGATTATATTGTTCATTTTGTATCTAGTGATATAAATGGTGTTATAAATACTCAAGAATTATTAGACGAAGTAAATGAAAATACAAAAGTTGTATCGGTTATGTTTGCAAATAATGAAACAGGTATAGTTCAACCAGTAAAAACAATTGCTGAACAAGTCAAAAAAATTAATCCAAATATATTATTTCATTCAGATGTAGTTCAAGCTGTAGCAACGGAAAATATTGATTTTCATAAACTTGGAATAGACAGTGCTGCAATTTCAGGACATAAAATCGGAGCACCTAAAGGCATAGGAGTTATGTTTTTAAGTTCTAAATTTAAGTTACCAAGTTTTCTTCATGGTGGAAAACAAGAGCTTGAAAGAAGAGCAGGAACTGTAAATGTATCTGGTGTGGCTGGTCTTGCCGCAGCAGTTTCTGAACTAGAAAAAAATATTTCTAATGAAAAAAAGAAAATTGAATATGAAAGAACTTCTTTTGAAGATAAATTAAATTCAGAAATCGATGTAAAAATTATTGGAAAAGATGTACCTAGGCTTTCACATATTTCAAATATCCAATTTAAGAACATAAATTCTGAAACTTTGATGATTGCCTTAGATTTAAAAGGTATGGGAGTTTCGAGAGGTTCAGCATGTGCAAGCGGTGCACAAAAGCCTTCCCATGTTTTAAAAGCTATGAATATATCTGAAGATGTTATTAATAATCATCTAAGATTTAGTTTTGGTTGGACAACAAAAGATGGAGATGGTTTGAAAGCAGCAAACATGGTTATATCTTCAGTTAAGGAATTAGCATGAGAATATTAGTAGCGATGAGTGGAGGAGTGGATTCTTCAGTTGTTGCTGGGTTGCTTAAATCCCAAGGTCATGAAGTTATAGGTGTGACAATGAAACTATGGGAGGGACCAAATGGAGAAATGCCTGAAACAGGTTGTTGTACTGCAGCGGATTCGGAGGATGCGCGTAAAGTAGCTGCTAAATTAGACATACCTTATTATGTTTTAGACTATACAGCTTCATTTTCTGAAAATGTTATCGACAACTTTATAGATATGTATGCAAAAGGTTTAACACCTAATCCATGCGTTGAGTGCAATAGATCCGTAAAATTTGATCACTTTATTGAACAAGCAAAAAAATTGAATTGTGACAAAGTTGCGACTGGCCATTATGCAAAAATAGTTACAAATGATGAAAATTACGAATTGCACAAAGCTGATTATTTAGAAAAAGATCAGTCTTATGTTTTACATATGTTGACATCAAAAGCACTAAAAAAGATAATGTTTCCACTTGGTACAATTTCTAAACCTGAAGTCAGACAAATTGCAGCATCGCTAGGATTAAAAACTGCTTTCAAAAAAGACAGTCAAGATATTTGTTTTGTAGGCAAGAAAGACTACAGACAATTTGTTGGAACTCGAATAAATGTGAACACTAAAGGAAATATAGTTGACAAAAATGAAAATATTTACGGCCAACATAATGGTATTCATGAATTTACTGTTGGGCAGAGAAGAGGCATTCCAGGTGGTCAAGGTGAACCAAAATATGTGACCAAAATAGACGTCAATAACAGCAAGGTATACATAGGTAGTAAAAAAGATTTAACTACTAAAAAGTTTTTATTAGATGATGTATCGTTTGTTAATCATCCTGAGTACTCGAATTTATCAATTCAAACCAGATATAACTCATTTGATATACCCTGCGAGTTAAAAGAGTTAGACACAGGCACTTTTGAAGTTGAACTTATTGAACCTACATTTGGAGTTGCTCCTGGTCAGTTTGGAGTTATTTATCAAGGCACAAAGCTAATTGGAGGAGGAAGAATTTCTTCAAAAGTTTTGGAAGAAATAAATGAATAAACAGAATGTACTAGATTTAATCGCACAATTAAGTAATGCAGAACATGCTTACTACGTAGTGAATAAGCCAATAATGTCTGACGGTGAATATGATAAATTATTTAATGAGTTAAAAAAAATAGAAAAAGATAATCCAGAATTCATCTTTTCCTTTTCGCCAACTCAAAGAGTTACAGGCACTCCCGACAATGCATTTAATCAAGTTGAACACAAACAGAGAATGTATAGTCTTGATAATGCTGAAAGCTTAGATGATATTCAAAAATGGATTGAAAAAAACGAAAAACTAACCGATAAGAAATTGTTCCCAATAACTATAGAACCAAAAATTGATGGACTTGCTATATCACTTATTTATAAAGATAATATCCTACATCAAGGGCTCACAAGAGGGGATGGAATTACTGGAGAAGATGTTACTCATAATATTAAAACAATTAAAAATATTCCATTGAAACTTCCTGATGGTATTAATAGTGAAGTTGAAATCAGAGGTGAAATTTTTATGCCAACCAGTAGTTTTAATGAATTGAATAAACAAAAAGTAAAAGATAAAAAGAAACTCGAAGATTTATTATCAATTGAAAAACAAGATTTAACTGAAAATCAAAAAGAACAAATCAAAAATTTAAGATTTGAGGGTGTAACTGAATTTATTAATTCAAGGAATGCTGCAGCTGGTTCATTAAGACAAAAAGATTCAAACATAACAGCAACAAGAGATTTAAGATTACTAGCTTATCAATTGATACAACATGGTGAACAAATACAATTGCCGTATTCAGAACAAATTGAAAAATTAAAATATTTTGGATTTAGTACGAACCAAGTTTTTGAAGCAAAAAATACAAATGAAATTACCAGTTACTTAGATAACATTGAGAAAAATAGAAATAATTTAGATTTTCAAATTGATGGGGCTGTACTAAAAGTAAATTCAACCCAAGTACAAGATGAACTTGGATTTACAGCAAAATCTCCAAGATGGGCACTAGCTTATAAATTTTCCGCAGAAGAACAGACCACAAAAATTTTGGATATTAAATTACAAGTTGGCAGGACTGGAGCAATAACTCCTGTTGCTGTTCTTGAGCCAGTCAATGTAGGTGGAGCATTAGTATCTTTTGCAACTTTACATAATCCTGATGAAATAAAGAGAAAAGATCTAAGAATCAACGATTATGTGATAGTTAAACGTGCTGGTGATGTAATTCCAGAAGTAGTTTCTTCAATAATTGAAAGAAGGGATCATTCACAACAAGCATGGGAGATGCAAGAACTTTGTCCTTGTGGTGAATATAAAATTGAATTTGTAAATGAAGAGAAAGTGCCGAGATGTTCTGGTTATTACAAATGCAAAATCGCTAAAAAAGAAACATTAATTTTTTTTGCATCTAAATCTGGACTAGACATAGATGGACTTGGTAGAGAAACTGTGGAGACCCTATTGTCTAATAACTTAATTAATAGTTTTGAAGATTTTTATACTCTAACTTTTGATCAGCTTATTTCCCTTCCACAGTGGAAAGAAAAGAAAACAAATAATTTGATTAGAGCTATTAATAATTCAATTACTTCCCACCCTTATGATTTATTGTCAGCATTAGGTATCAGACATATCGGTAGTCAAACTGCTAAATTATTGCTAAATTCATTTGGTTCAGTAAGTGAGGTATTTAATGCAAGTACTGAGCAAATTGAAGCAATTCACGGTTTATCGACTAGTGTTGCTAATTCTTTAAATGATTGGTATAACAGACCAGAAAATAAATTATTGCTTAAGCGTTTAAAAGAAATCGGTTTTAACATCGATAAAAAAATAGAAACATCCAAGGGTATTTTTAATGGTAAAACTTTTGTTTTGACTGGAACTTTAAATAGATATTCTAGGCAAGAAGCTACTAACATTATCGAGAGCTTTGGTGGCATCGTAACAAGCTCCGTATCTAAGAATACAAATTATATTCTTGCTGGTGATAAAGCAGGTTCTAAATTAGATAAAGCAAAAAAGCTCAGCATAAAAATTATCGATGAAAAAAAATTCGAAGAATTATTTAAACTTAATAACTAGTAAACTCCCAAATATACTCACCGTAGTCAGGTAAACCTGTGATTGTATCCCATGAAATTTTTATTATATGTTTACCTGGTTGCCAGGTTTCGAATGATTTATTTAAACCAGGTTTCCATATATATACACCTGTTGCTTCAACGAATTGAATTTCTGAATTTGGAATTATGTAGTTATCAACTACTAACGTCAATTCGTAACCTACTGGCAAATCGACTTCTAGTGAAATTTGTTGAGGTACTTGATCATTTGGTAAGGGGTAGATATTTTCTAGTGGACTTGGAAGAGTAAATTCTTTGTTGTTCTCTTGAAAAAAAGATATTCCCAAGTAGATTGTTAACGTTAAAAGAAATGCTAAAGAAAGAATAATTAGTATATAAGTGTTCTTTTTCATACATTAAAATATTATCTAGGAAATAAAAGAGTCCAAAATGAATTTAGATAATTTAAAAAGTAAAGTTTTAGAGATTGATGCAAAAAACATCTCACAAACAGATATTGAAACAATTGAAGAAACTATTGAACTACTAGATCGTGGTCAAATAAGAGTTGCAGAAAAATTAGGTAATAGTTGGGAAGTAAATGAATGGATACGAGATGCAATTATGCTTTATTTTTCAATAAGAAACTTAAAAGAAATTAAAGCTGGAGAACTTTTATTTTATGACAAGCTTGAACCTAAGAAAAACTATAAAGAGTTAAAAATTAGAGTAGTGCCTCCTGGTGCTGTTAGATATGGGGCATTCTGCGAACCAGGCGTCGTTGTAATGCCTGGATTTGTAAATATTGGAGCTTATGTAGGTAGCGGAACAATGGTAGATACATGGGCAACTGTTGGATCATGTGCTCAAATTGGTAAAAACGTACATTTATCTGGTGGAGTAGGTATTGGTGGGGTACTTGAACCACCCGGTGCAATGCCGGTAATTATTGAAGATGGTGCTTTTATTGGTTCAAGATCGATAATTGTTGAAGGAGTTAAAGTTGAACAAGGTGCTGTTGTTGGAGCAAATGTTACTTTAACTGCATCAACTCCTATTATTGATGTAACTGGCACAGAGCCCGTCGAAACAGTAGGTTGTATTCCAGAAAACTCTGTTGTAATACCTGGTAGTAGACCAAAAGAATTTCCAAGTGGAATATTTAATACTCCATGTGCATTAATAATCGGAAAAAGAAAAGAATCTACTGACAAAAAAACGTCCCTAAACGAAGCATTGAGGACTTTTGGAGTACAAGTTTGAGTATTATCGAAAAGCTTGAAAAACTAATTTCAATAGAATCAATAACTGGAAACGAAGAAAATATACTTGATTACATTGAACAGGATTTAAAGATTAATCAGTTTGATGGAACTGTAATTAGAAATTCTGGTGGAATAATAGCTATACCAAAATTTTCTTCAAAAAAAGTAGCATTAGTTGGTCATGTTGACACAGTCCCAATTGTTAAAGATCAAAAAATTAATTTTGATGATGATGACATAATTCCTGGAAGAGGATCTGTTGATATGAAAGGTGGAGTAGCAGTTATTTTGGAATTACTAATTAATAATCCCAAAAATATTGTAGGCGTATTTTATACTGCAGAAGAAGGTCCATATGAAAACAACGGTTTAGGTGATTTAATACCAGTTCTTATTCAAGAGTGTTCTGTAAAATTTTCCATTATTTTAGAGCCTACAAATAATGAAATACAACTTGGATGCCTCGGAGTTTTAAATGCAAGCTTAACTATAGATGGGAAAGCTGGACATTCAGCAAGACCTTGGGTAGGAGATAATCCTATATATAAATTAAGTAAAATAATTGAAATAGTTAAAGATAATGAAATTCAAGAATTAGAAATTGATGGACTAGATTTTAAACAAGTTATGTCAATAACAAAAGTTTCATCAGGTGTAGCTAATAATGTAATTCCTGACACGCTAAATCTAAATTTAAATTTTAGATATTCACCTGAATTGAATGAAACTTCAGCTTCAAAAATTATTGAAAATCTTTTTTCAGAATATGCAAGTGTTAAAATTACTAACTGTTCAGATGGCGCAATGCCTAATCTTAATTCCGAAGAGATAAGGGTATTTGTAGAAGTTATGAAAAAAGTAACAACACCAAAGCAAGCCTGGACAGATATTGCTAGATTTTATGAAATGAATATACCTTCAGTAAATTTTGGTCCAGGTGATCCTCTTTTAGCTCATTCCGCAGATGAACATGTTAGTAAAAGACAACTATTAGAATCATATGAACTAGTTGATAAATATTTAAAGAGTTTTGATGAGTAATGAATTTGATATAGATGACGTTTCTAAGCTTGCTTCTATAGAACTTGAAGAAAGTGAGAAAGAAAAACTTAGTAAAGATTTAAGTGTAATTTTGGACCATGTCAAAGCTTTGAGCGAATTAGAATTCGAAATTTCAGTCGATGAAGTTTTTATTCATCCATTAGAAAAGAAATTAAACCTTCAAGAAGATGTAGTTGAAGAATTTTTGACACATGAAGAAGCACTAAGTAATGCTCCTGAGTCAAAAGATGGAAAATTTGTAGTACCACCTTCATTGGAATAATTATGAAAATTGAAAATAAGTCAATAAGAGAAATAAATTCATTATTTCAAAAAAAAGAACTCAAACCTTCAGAGCTTTACAATAAGATTTTTGATAATGCTGCACAGTCAGAGTCAGTTATTCATGCACATTTAAAGTTGTTTGAAGAAGAAAATAGAAATAAAGCAACTCAATCCGATGAAAGATTTGCAAAAAATCAAAGTTTAGGATTGCTTGATGGAATACCTATAGCAATTAAAGACAATATTAATATAAAAGGTTATCAAACAACTTGCTCCTCAAAAATGCTTTCTGAATACGTATCACCTTATAATGCAACTGTCATAAATAAATTAGACGAGCAACAAACTATTTATACTGGCAAAACTAATTTAGATGAGTTTGCCATGGGTTCATCTACTGAAAATTCAGCTTACGGGTTAACTAAAAATCCATGGAATACTGAATGTGTACCAGGAGGTTCTTCAGGAGGTTCAGCTGCTTCTGTAGCTGCTCGCTCATCAATTGCTGCTCTTGGTAGTGATACTGGAGGTTCAATCAGACAACCAGCATCATTTTGTGGTTTAGTCGGGTACAAACCAACTTATGGTACAGTTTCAAGATTTGGATTAATAGCTTTTGCATCATCTCTTGATCAAATTGGTCCAATAACAAAATATGTAGATGATGCAAGAATTCTTTATGACTCTATAAAAGGTTATGATTCTAAAGACGCAACTTCTATTGCAGATCAACAAATAAAAATACCAAGTGACAAAACTGCAAAAGTAGGTGTTATAAAAGAATTGATGGAGGATGGTATTTCTGATGATGCTAAAAAAGAAGTTGAAAAAGTCATCAACGTATTAAAAAATCAAGGTGTTGAAGTTATTGAAGTATCTCTTCCTTTAATTAAGTTAGCAATTTCAATTTACTATCTTATTGCACCAGCAGAATGCTCAGCTAATTTAGCCAGGTTTGACGGTGTTAGATACGGTTTAAGAGTTGAAGGTAAAACTAGTTACGAAATGATGGAAAAGACAAGAGCTGAAGGCTTTGGCAGTGAGGTTAAACGGAGAATATTATTGGGAACGTATGCATTATCAGCAGGTTATTTTGATGCTTATTATGGTAAAGCACTTTTGGCAAGAAAAAATATGATTGATGAATTTAATAAAATATTTAAACAAGTTGATTATTTAATTTCTCCAACTACTCCAACAGCTGCATTTAAAGCAGGTGAAAAAACATCAAATCCATTAGAAATGTATATGTCTGACCTATGTACTATTCCAGCAAACCTAGCTGGTTTACCTTCAATAAGTATCCCAACTGGTTTGTCGAAGGAAAAATTACCACTTGGTGTTCAAGTTATGAGTAAAGCATTGACAGACGATTCTTTACTAGATTTTACAGAACTAATTGAAAAAGAAGTTTCATTTAATGAAGAGCCATCTGATTGGATTAAATAAATGAATTATCAACCAACAATTGGCATTGAAACTCATATCGAATTAAAAACTAATTCAAAAATGTTTTGTCGTTGTAAAGTTGTTGATACAGATGAACCTAATGTGAGTTTATGTCCAACCTGCTTAGGGTTACCTGGTGCACTACCTGTTCCAAATAAAAAAGCTATTGAATTTATAACTTTATTAGCTTTGAGTACAAATTGTAAAATAACTAAACAAGGAATGTTTCATAGAAAAAATTATTTCTATCCTGACTTACCAAAAAATTATCAAATCTCTCAATTTGATCTTCCGGTTGGTTTAGATGGAAGTTTAAGCATTGTATTAAACGAGGAAGAATCAGAGGTAGCTATTGAAAGAGTACATATGGAAGAAGATACTGGTAAATCAACGCATATGGGTTCAGGAAGGATAGATTCAGCTACTAGCACAGCATTAGATTTTAATAGATCTGGAGTACCACTTGTTGAAATAGTAACAAAACCTGTTATCAAATCTGCAAAGGAGGCTGTTGCTTATATTGAAGAGTTAAGACAGCTTGCATTAGATCTTGGTATCTCAGAAGGAAAACTTGAAAAAGGAAATTTAAGATTTGATGCAAATATTTCCGTTGCAAGTTCAGATTCAAGTGTTTTAGGTACCAAAGTCGAAATAAAAAATATGAACTCATTGAGGTCTTTAGAGAGAGCTATAGATTATGAAATTGAAAGACAGTCAAAAGCATTAAGTAATGGAGCTGTAATAGTTCAGGAAACTCGACATTGGGATGAAGGAAAAGAAGTAACAAAATCTATGAGAAGCAAAGAGGGTAGTGCAGATTACAGATACTTTTCAGATCCAGATCTACCAAATATGGTACTTGATGATGAATTTGTCGATGGAATCAAAGCCCAAATGCCTAAACTGCCAATTGAAAAAAGAGCAGAGTTAATAAAAACTGGTTTAAGTCTCTCTGAAGCAAATATACTTTCCAAAAGTGAAAGCTGGATTATTGAACTATTTCAAAACGTATTTAATACAACAAACAACCCAGCTACAACTTATAACTGGATTATGGGTGAGTTACAAGGTCAGTTAAGGAAACTAGAAATTAGTAAACCACCTTCTTGGTTTAGACCTAAGTCGTTGTCAGAAATTATCACTCTTATAGAGAGCAATAAGATATCTTTTTCTTCAGGAAAAATAATTTTATCTTCAATTTTAGAAAACGACTCCACTCCTGATGAAATAGCAAAACAACAAAACTTATATCAAGAAAATGACTCAGATAAAATATTAGAAATTGTAAAAAATGTTATTTCAGAAAACACTGAAGTAATTGAAAGAATAAAAAATGGCGAAGATAAATTAGTTGGTTTCTTAGTGGGACAGGTTATTAAAAGCTCTGGTGGTTCTATTAATCCAGGTATAGCAAAAGAACTACTTACTAAAGAGTTAGAAGAATAAATTGATTTACTATAGTTGCTGAGAGTAAACCCATTAGACCAGCACCTAAGTCATCATATAGAACACCTAATTTTCCTGGATAATTTTCTAACTCTTTTACAAACTTAGGTTGTTTTAAAATATCGCTTGCACGAAAAATTAGAAAACCAGCAACTAATGGAAGTAGTCTAGATGGTGAAGCTAAACTAACTAAGCTCATTCCAACAATTTCATCAAGCGTTATCCAACTAGGGTCAGTGCTAGCTGCTTCATCATCGACAACTAATAGATAAAGTCCAAGTAGAAGTAAGAAAACTATTGAAAGATACAAAACATTTAATTTCAAGAAATAAATAAGAATTGTAAATATTAGTGGAGCTAAAGTGCCACCACCTTTTTTTTCATTAAATAATTTTTGCCAGATTAATCCAACACCAAATCCAGATGCAAAAAATCTTTTCACAGTTGAATAATAGTATTTTTTATAGCTTCATTTATAAAAAGGTGTAGTATTTGTTATTAATAATGGAAAAATCTGATTTTATTTGGTTTAACGGAAACTTTGTTAATTGGGATGATGCAAAAATTAGTGTAATGTCACATACATTACATTATGGAACAGGGGTTTTTGAGGGTATTAGAGCAAGAGAATGTTCAGACGGTACTTATATATTTAGATTATCAGATCATGTAAATAGACTTTATAACTCTGCAGAAGCTTACAACATGGAAATACCATACAGCAAGGAAGTTATAACACAAGCTATTAAAGATTCAGTTCATAAAAATAATTTATCATCTGCGTATATACGTCCACTTGTTTTTTTTGGAGAAGGCGAGATGGGGCTTTTACCAAAAAATGTTCCAGTTTGGGTGTCAGTTTCAGCGTGGAATTGGGGAGCATATTTAGGTGATGATGCTGGTAATGCAGGTGTAAAAGTATGTATATCTAAATGGAAACGCATAAGCCCTCAGAGTTTTAAACCGTACTCTAAAGGTGTTGGAGGGTATATGAACTCAACATTAGCAAAAGTTGAAGCAGTAAAAAATGGATATGATGATGCAATTATGCTTGGTGATGGGGATGTAGTTGCTGAAGGAAGCGGTCAAAATGTTTTCTCTATCAAAGATGGCACAATTACGACTCCACCAGTTGAAACGGGAGCACTTGGCGGAATAACACGAAAAACAGTGTTAGAAATTTGCAAAGAATTAGATATTAAAACTAATGAAAAAAATTTAACAGTAGATGATCTAAAAAATTCTGATGAACTATTTTTTACAGGAACTGCGACAGAAGTTGTAGGAGTAGTTTCTATAGATGGAGAAAATATTGCAGATGGTTTACCTGGCAAACTTACTAATACGATTAGAACAAAATATTTAGACATAGTTAATGGTAGAGATAATCAATATTCACATTATCTTGATAAGGTGACATGACACAACAACCAAATGTAATTAGTACTAGTAATTCTATTTTAAATAATCCGCCAATACCTGTTTCTAGATTTTTGGGTAAAAGCAAAAACGAAACAATTGATTTATCAGAATTACCTTTTTCTATACCAAGCCCAGATAGTGGCTATGCTCTTAAACTATTAAAAAACTATGAGCATCTTTGGAATAACCACCATAAAAAAAGACTAATATCAAATATAATTTCAAACTTAGTTATTTATCAAGCTTCAAAAGTTGGAAGAGCCCCCACTAAACGAGACTTTGAATTTGTAATTTCTATTTTAAAAATTCAGGAAAATGATTTAGGTCACTTAACAGATAAAGTTTTAGTTCGCTCATCACAAGAGCATATTAAAGGGTTACATTTATCTCAATTAATTGAAACTAATTTAGAAGATAAAATTTAAAAGTTTTACACTTAAAACATGAAGATTGTTAGGGCAAAGTATGATGGAGACATTTTTTACGGAGAGCTAATTGAAGATTATATTCTTCGTTATGATGGATCACCGCTTGTAGTATGGGAACCTACTGAGGAAAGATATAACCTCTCAGAAGTCCAACTTTTAGCCCCAGTTCTGCCATCAAAAGTTACTGGAGTTGCAAAAAATTATCAAAAACATGCAGAAGAGCTAGGTGTTTTGGACTACCAAGCACCAAACAATCCGGTATTTTTTAATAAACCTTCAACTTCTGTTATTGGCACTGGAGAATCAATTATTTATCCAAAAATTGGACAACATGTTGATCACGAAGCTGAGTTAGCAGTTGTAATCGGTAAACTTAGTAAAAACTTAACTGCAGATAATTGGAAAGATAATGTTTTAGGTTACACGATTGCAAATGATCTTTCTGAAAGAGTACTACAAGGTCAAGATGGAACTTTTAATGGCAACTTTACACGTGCAAAAAGTTTTGACACTTTTTGTCCTTTAGGTCCAGTCATACAAACTGAATTTGATACAGAACCTCAGCTTGGAATTAAGTGTTTTGTAAATGACGAATTAAAACAAGACGGAAATACTAAGGATATGATTTTTAGTATTGGAAAAATTTTAGAATTTGTAAGTTCAATTATGACACTTCTACCTGGTGATGTAATTTTAACAGGTACTCCTGAAGGGGTTTCAAAAGTAAAACCAGGAGATGAGATTAGGATAGAAATCGAAACTATCGGCACTCTTTTTAATCCTGTTAGATAAATGAAACTTAGAATAGCACCTTCTCCTACTGGACAATTACATATTGGTAACGCTAGAACGGCATTGTTTAATTGGTTATATGCAAAAGCAAATAATGGAAAATTTTTAGTAAGAATTGATGATACCGATACAGAAAGAAGTACTAAAGAATATGAAAATGACATAATCTCAAACTTGAAATGGCTTGGCTTAGATTGGGATGAAGGAGTTGAAGTTGGTGGACCTCATGGTGAATACCGTCAATCTTTAAGATTCGATAGGTATCAAGAGGTTGCAGAAACACTTCTATCACAAGGAAAAGCGTATGAAGATCAAGGAGCAATACGATTTAAAGTTCCAGAGAATGATTCTGTACAATTCAAAGATCTTGTGAGAGGTGAGATGTCCTTCAACTTATCTGATGTTGAAGATTTTGTAATTTTAAGAAGTGATAAATCACCAACCTACCATTTAGCATCAACTCTAGACGATATTGATTATGGAATAACAATAATTGCTAGAGGAGAAGATATTTTATCCTCTACACCTAAACACATCTTATTAATGGAAGCTTTAGATGCAGATATACCTGAATTTTGTCACTTACCACTTCTATTTGGACCTGATGGTAAAAAATTAAGTAAAAGACATGGTGACACTTCAGTCGTAGCTTTCAAAGAAAAAGGAATTCTTAAAGACGCAATGATTAACTATTTATGTCTACTTGGTTGGTCACCAGGTGATGATCTTGAAAAATTTAATCTTGAAACTGCAATTGAAAAATTTGATTTAAATGATGTTTTGCCTAATTCAGCAATATTTGATGATAAAAAATTACTTTGGTTGAATGGTCTTTATATTAGATCTAAATCAAATGAAGACTTTTCTAATGAAGCAATAGAAAAAATTACGCATTCTCTTCAAAGAGAAATATTTGAAGATGAATTGAAACGAATAAAGATAATCTTTCCATCTGTTCAAGAAAGAATAGAAACATTAAATGATATTAATGAACAAATTATGTTTCTTTTAGATGAGCCTTTTATGGTTAATAATGATGATTGGCTAAGTGTAAATTCGGAAGAAGCACAAGCATATTTAGCTAAAATTCGATCAGAATTTATAGATATGAAAAATTTTACATTAGAAAGCATTGAAAAAGTTATGAGAAATTCTATTGAAAGTTTAGGTATTAAAACCAAAGTTGGATTTCAGGCTGCAAGAGTTTCGATTACTGGAACTAAAATAAGTCCTCCGTTATTTGAATCAATTTTTGCACTTGGAAGAGAAGGAGCAATTGCAAGACTTGCTCAAAGTATTGAAAATTTGTAACAACTAAGAATAAAAATACTTTATTCTTAATATTTATACGGCCCCGTCGTCCAGAGGCCTAGGACGCTGGGTTTTCAACCCAGAAACGCCGGTTCGAATCCGGTCGGGGCTGCCAACCTTCGGGGATGGTGTAATTGGCAACACAATGGGTTCTGGTTCCATTATTGAGGGTTCAAGTCCTTCTCCCCGAGCAGAGGCCCCGTCGTCTAGAGGCCTAGGACGCTGCCCTCTCAAGGCAGAAACGCCGGTTCAAATCCGGTCGGGGCTGCTAATTAATACTTTTTTTAAACCATCTGGGTTTATGTTTCAAGAAATTTTCATAATCATCAGGATTGTCAATTTCAAAACTTAATTCTTTGAGAAATAGTTGACTATATTCAATATTATTTTTTATCAAAAGTTTTTTATGTTCCAAAAAGCTATTGTTACCAAATCTAAAATTATTAAAGTTAATACTTCCACCAATAATTGGAGTTCCATTGTCTTTACTGCTGGTAATAATTATTTGATTTTCAATTATTTCAATACAAAACAAATTTGCAACAAATTTATTAATGTATGGTAAATCTGCATGACAAATCAACCAAGCTTCATATTGCTCAAATAGTGTTGAAAATTGAAATACTTCTTTATTTAAATCTTTTTCTGAAGTTTTAAAAACTTTAATCTCCAGTTCATGAGCAAAATTTTCTACATTGTTGTCATTTGAGATGAGAAATATATCTCTTTCATCATTTTTAAATGAAGAGACAATATTTTGAATTAGAGATTTTTGAAGTTGTATTCTTTCATTTAATTCAAGAATTTCTTTAAGACGCGACATAGGATTTATAAAATCTTTTACAGGAATTCCAATTAATATTTTCTTTTTCATAGTCTCTAAATCGTTATACCATGCTATTAAGGAAAATAGAAAATGGACAGAAAAACTAAAATTATTGCAACAGTTGGACCCAGTGTATTTTCAGAACAAAAAATTCATAAATTAATTGAAAGTGGAGTTGATGTTTTAAGAGTTAATTTTTCACATGGTAGTTATGAAGATCATAAGAGTGTTATTGAGTGGGGTAGGTCTTCAGAAAAAAATATTGCAATTATGCAAGATATCCAAGGACCAAAAATACGAACAGGAAAAGCAAAAGAAAACACGATTCTTGAAAAAAGTAAAAATTTAATTGTTGTAAATAGTATGCAGGAGTCTTCCTCGGAGTGTATTTACATTAACTATGAATTCTTACTAAGAGATATAAATATCGGAGATAGAATTTTTATTGATGATGGTCAAGTTGTATTAAAAGTAACCGATAAGCAAGAAGATAGTTTACAAGTATTAGTTTTAGTGGGGGGAGAGTTACGGGACAATCAAGGAGTTGCATTTCCAGATTCCAATTTATCAGTATCAGCTATTACTGAAAAAGATAAAAAAGATTTACATTTTGGCACTGAGCAAGGTGTTGACTTTGTTGCAGTTTCTTTTGTTAGAAACTCTGAAGACATCGAAATGGTTAAATCGTTGATACCACATGATGTAAAAGTTATAGCGAAAATAGAGCTTAAATCTGCTCTAGAGAATATTGATGAAATAGTAGAAGCTGCTGACGGAGTTATGGTAGCTAGAGGTGATTTAGGTGTTCAGCTTCCCTTAGAACAGATTCCATTTGTTCAAAAACAAATTTTAGACACAGCAAATTCACAAGGCAAAATAACTATTACGGCAACAGAAATGCTTCAGTCAATGAAAACATCATTTAGACCAACAAGAGCTGAAGTAACTGATATTACAAATGCTATCTTAGAAGGAAGCGATGCTGTCATGCTTTCAGCTGAAACTTCAATAGGTAATCACCCAAATAGAGTTGTTGAGGTTATGAGTATGATTTGTTCAGAGACAGATTCAAGAAATGATACAACTACTTTACGTGTTAAAGAATTTTCAAAGATTGACACAGTTACAACTTCTCTTGCAAGAGCTGCTGTAGAAATTGCAAATGAGATTGGAGCTAAATCTATAGTTGCATTTACCGAATCAGGAAGGACGCCATTGCTAATTTCTAACTATCGTCCTGAATCCCCAATTATATGTTTTACCACCAAAGAACGTACTTTCTATCAACTTAATTTATTATGGGGTGTACAAAAAGTAAAAATTGAACCTCAGGAAACATTTGTCGATATGTTGAAAGTTGCTAATGATTTTTTAATACAAGAAGAGAATTATAATATTGGAGATAAAATTGTAGTTGTTGCTGGTACTCCACCAAATGTTGAAGCTAGTACCAACTTAATTAGGGTATATGTTGTAGGAGAAAACAAATGGGACAACTAATAGAAGTTTCAACTAATAAATTTAATAAATCAATAATATTTGAATTAAACAGATCAGTTTCTGGTCAAGAAGGGATGACATTTCATAATATTTCCCAGGCTTCATTAATCAATGAAATTAGTGGACAGCTTGCATTAGAGTTGTTCCAAAATCTAGATGATATCGAATCTATTTTTATACAATCAAACATGGTAACTATAAACTTTTTACGAAATCTTGGAGACGATATTCAAGCAGCAGAAGATACGATAAAAAACTTTTTTATTTTTTACAAAGAAAGCAAAGAATGAAAGTTGGAGTTACTGGGGCATCAGGATTTTTAGGTAAGAAAGTTACAAAAAAATTAATTCAACAAGGTCACGAAGTTTTTAAGTTTGTTAGGAGAGAACCAAAAGATGAATCTGAAATTTATTGGAGCCCATCAAAACAAGAACTTGATATAGAGAAATTTAAAAGCCTAGATGCTTTAATTCATTTAGCAGGCGAAAGTCTTGCACCAAAAGACATATTTGGTTTCTTTCCTTTTTCAGGAGGTCGTTGGAGTAAAGAAAAAAAATCACGTATCTACTGGTCTAGAAAATGGGCATCGGATTTATTTGTCCAAACTTTTAATGAGCTAGATGAATATCCAAAAATTTATATTTCTGCATCAGGTACAACGATATATGGCGACCATTCAGACGAAATAATTACTGAAAATTCAAAATTTAACAAAGGAACATTTGATCAAATGGTTGCTGAAGAAGCTTGGGAGCAACCTTTTTCCAGACTTAACAAAAACGATATTAGACTCGTATTTGCTAGAACTGGTGTAGTTATTGGAAATGGTAATATAACAACACAGTTGATAACTTTAACAACTAAATTAAATATTTCAGGTCCACTTGGTAATGGACTTCAGTATTGGTCTTGGATTTCAACACAGGATGTAGTCAACGCCTATGTTTTCTGCCTTGAAAATGAAAAAATACAAGGTCCGGTTAATTTTGTATCTCCTGTTCCTCTAAAACAAAAAGATTTTTCCAAAAAGGTAGCAAGTGTTTACAAAAAGTTTTCTATTGTACCCGCTCCAAAGTTTGCATTAAATATACTTATGGGTTCAGAATTAGCGCATGGGCTTATATTCTGTAGTTTAAGAATAATTCCTGAAAAACTACTTAAAAATGGGTATAAGTTTGAATATCCTATATTGGAAGATTATGTAAAGGTTATTAAAGATGGTAAGTAGCTACGAAGACAGGATGGCTCAAAAATATAATTTTCTCAAAAAAGATAAAAATGAAAGTTTGTCTGAAGAGAAAGAGAAGCAAAAAGTTGTCGAAGAAATTTTAACTTCAGATCCAGTAAGTGAAGATACGATTTCTGAGGGAAGTCTAATTGTGCCTTTAGATGCTTGGAATACTGTATTAAACCAACTAGGAAATTTACATGAGGCTAATCAATTAATGGCTGAAGCAAGAGAACGAGCAGCTAAAGCAGAAGCAGAATCAGAATTTTTAAGGGAAAAACTTAAAACAATACGTCAACAGTTAGATGAAGTTAGTAAAAAGAAACGATTTTTCTTTTTTTAATTAAGAATTAACTTCATCAGATACACCTGAAATTATATAAAAAGAAATAATTAGTAATACTATTAAAGACCCCATTGCAACGTTTCTTCCTAAATTTAAAGTATTAACAATTAATCCCCATAAAAGAGGACCAAGTATTGTTGCGAATCTTCCAATGGTTGAATATAAACCATAAAATTCACCAAGATGTTTTTCTGGTGATAGCCTTGTCATAAATACTCGATCAACTGCGAAAATACCACCTATATTAAATCCTCCTAAAATTCCTGTAACGTATATCAACCAGTTTTGATTGAAAGTTGTAGCTATGATTGCTAACGTTAATGAAATTATCCAACAAAATATACTAATTAAAATTAATTTTCTTGGTCCATATTTATCTGAAGCTCTACCAAAGAGATATCCTCCAAAGATAGAAACAATTATTGCTAAAGCTAATATGTTTTGACTATCAGCAGTAGTAAAGCCAGCTTCTTCAACTAAATATACTGCTAATAAACCACTTATTAAAGTATTAATTGCATCTGCATAAAAGAATCTACCAACTAAAAATCTAGTCAAACCTTTGTACTGCATTGAATGTTTCCATGACTTAAACACTATTGTTAAAGCACTTAAAACATTTACTTTTGAATTTTTAAGATTTTCTGTTTTTTCTTCAATAAAAATAAATGCAGGAAGTGAAAATATTAAAAAAAGAATAGCTACTGATCTAAATATTTCTATATAACTATATCCAATATTTTGTAAGAGTGTAGCTACGCCAAATCCGATCAACGATCCAATATAACCAAAAGCAACACCGAGTCCAGAAATTTTACCCCTGTTTTCTTCAGAACTAACTGAAACTAAAAGCGCATCATAAACTACAGAACCTAAATTAAATCCAATTAGAGAAAGAATAAAAAGAATTACTGAAATCGGAACTGAAAATGTTCCTAACAAAAAAGTAGCTACTATGCACAATATAGTCATTGCTAAGAGTAGTTTTTTCTTTCCACTCGAACTATCAGATTTTTTACCTAGCCATGGACCAAGGATGGCAATAATTATCATTGCAGTTGAGGTTGCAAATCCAAGTTGTTGATCAGTCCAACCTTTTTCTGTTACCAGCCATATAGAAAAATATAAACCTGGAATTACAAAAGCGTAAACAGTATTTGCTAAGTCAAAAAGTAACCAAGAGTATAAACTTCTAGGCTTTACTTTATCCACTAATATCCTTGATAGCTTTTTCCAATCTATTTAACCCCTCTGATAGCTCATCATCACTCAATGCATAAGATAACCTCATATATCCTGGAGCACCAAAAACTTCACCCGGAACAAAAGCTATATAATAATTTTCAAGTAACCAGTTACAAAATTCTTCTGAGGAATTAATATTTTCAATTAAACCTGAACAATAATGACTGACATTAACAAATAAATAAAAAGCACCAGTTGCTTTTGTAGTTGATAAATTATCAATTGAATCTATTTTTTCTATTGCAAAACGTCTTCTTCTATCGAATGCTATTTTCATTTTCTGAGTTACTTCTAAACCATTATTTATAGCTGCCTCGGCTGCAAGTTGGCTTATATTGTTAACATTTGAAGTTGCCTGTGAAAGAATTTTTTTTGCAAGGTTTATAACTTTATTATTTGCAATTAGCCAACCAACTCTCCAACCAGTCATTGCATATGCTTTTGAAACTCCATTAACAATTAAAGTATTTTTAAATTCTGTATCAAAAAGAGCAGGGGATGGAGTAGCCTCTCCTTCATAAACTAGATGTTCATATAATTCATCTGATAGTATCCATAAATCATTCTCAAAAACCCATTGATATATTTCCTCAGCTTCTTCTTTGGTATATACAACCCCTGTAGGATTTGAAGGTGAGCACCATATCAGTACTTTTGTTTTTTCAGTTTTTATACTTTCTAAATCTTCGATTGATATTTTAAAATCTTTTTCTTTTGAAGTTTCAATAAAAATTGGTTTACCACCTGCTAGTAAAACTGCTTCAGGGTATGTTGTCCAAAATGGTGCAGGAATAATAACTTCATCATCAGAATCTAAAAGTGACATCAATGCAGTAAGTATTGCTTGTTTTCCACCATTTGTTACAACTATGTTTGCAGGATCTACTAAGTAATTTGAATTTAAATGAGCACTATTAGCAATAGATTTTCTTAAAGATTCAAGACCTGCAGTTGGAGAATATTTGTGATTTTTAGGATCATTAGCTGCTTCAATAGCAGCACTAACCACATAATCTGGTGATGCAAAGTCAGGTTCACCTGCACCAAATCCTATTACAGGTTTTCCAGCTTCTCGTAACTCCCGAGCTTTGTTAGAAATTAACATTGTTCCAGAAGGCTTGATAATTTTGTCTAATTTAGATATTTCTGTCATAACATTCAGAGTTATTTTAGTAAGTTATTTACTAAATATGTTTCATAATTATTAAACTATTAAAAATGGAGCAAATTCTATATGGAAAACCTGTAGCTGAAAGACTTGATCAGCATAGTTCTAAAATTTTTAAATCTTTTGAATCTGAAAACTCAAAACCTAAATTAACCGCAGTAACTGTAGGTGACAACCCAGCATCAATTTTATATGTCACTAGAAAACAAGAAAAAGCAATCAAATTAGGTGTTGATTTTAACTGGATTAAGCTTATTGAATCTACTTCTCAAAATGAATTAAATGAGATTATCTCAAATGAATCGAATAATACTCATGGATTGATTGTTCAACTTCCACTTCCTGACCATTTAAACGTTGAAGCAGCTATTGATTGTATTAATCCTAAAGTAGACGTAGATGGTTTGACCCAATATAATTTAGGAACATTATTTACTGAAAATTATCAAATACTTCCAGCTACTTCTCTTGCAGTACTTGAGTTATTGGATTTTTATGGAATAAAAACTCAAGACAAAAATATAGTTATAGCTGGTAGATCAAGGTTAGTTTCTGCACCGCTTGCAAAAATACTTTCATCAAAAAAATATAACGCAAATGTATCGGTAATACACAGCAAAACTACAAACCAAAAGCAATTTATACAAAATTCAGATATATTTATTTCAGCTGTAGGTTCAGCAAAATTATTTAATAAATCTTTTTTTAAAGAGGGTTCAACAGTAATAGATATTGGAATTTCTAAAATTGATGATAAAACATATGGAGATATAGATAATCTAGACTTAGAAAACTTTTTATCAAACAGATCACCTTTTCCAGGTGGAGTTGGACCGATTACCGTTTCAGCTTTATTTTATAATCTATCAAACCTGCTTAGCTAGCAGCCCACTCTTCTTCACTAATTTTTTTATCCATATCTACTTTTCTTAATAACAAATAACCAATTACAAAGAATGATGTTATTACTGGAAGTGATAATCTTGCGTTGCCAGTAGTTACACTGACATAACTATAAATTAGTGGTCCCCAGATAGCTGAAAATCTTGAAATTACAGAGAAGAATCCCATAAATTCACCTTCAGCACCCTTTGGTAGCATTGAAGCGTAAACACTTCTGCTAACAGATTGCAAACCACCCATTCCCATGGCTGTAAAAACTCCTAAACCTATAACAGGTAAGAATTGTTGAGCAGGAACAAAGTAAGCTGCATTTCCAACAAGAAAAATTAGAAGCATAGTGTAGTAAAGCGTATTTTTCTGACCGATTTTAGCTGCCATAACACCTGCTAATTTTGCTCCAAAATAAGCAACAAATTGAACAATAACAAAAACGATAATAATTTGTGTTTGATCTAAGAGAAGGACTTCCGTGAAGAATGCAGCTGACATATTTATGACGGTTTGGAGTCCATCCCAGTAAAAAATATAAGCTATTAAAAAATAAAGTAAAAAAGGAAATTTTCTTATTTTTTTTAGAGTTTTTAAGTTTCTTGAATAAGCACTTACTATTGAATTTCTATTTTCTGAATCTGACTTCACTTCAGCTATATTCATTTTTGAAAAGCTCAAAATAGAGAATAAAAACCACCAAATACCTGCAAATGAAATTGCAATTCTTGAGGCAAGAGCTTCGTCAATTCCTAAAAGACCGGGTCCTAATAGAATTATTACTAAAGATAAAACAAGTTGTAATCCACCTCCTAGATAACCAAGTGCGTAACCTCTAGCGGATACAGAATCGATTGTGTCATCAGTAGTAATATCTTTTAAAACGCTATCATAGAAAACGTTTGATCCTGTTGCTCCAAATTGAGCCATAAAATAAATTGCTAATGTTAAAACTACATCTCCAGAAGTTGCAAAATAAAATGAAGAAGCAAATATAGATCCACCATAAGCAAATACTTTGAAAAACTTCATTCTATTGCCTGATAAATCACCAATAGCACCTATTGTTGGCATTATTAAGAAGAAAATAAATAATGCTGAACCAATTGCAAAACCCCATACTTCTGCACCTGAATAAAGATTTCCTCTAAATAGAAAACCTTCTTTAGGCACTACAACACTTACGAAATATACTGGTAAGATCGCACCTAGAGTTGTTGTTTCATATGCTGATTTTGCCCAGTCATACATAGACCAACCAAAAATTGTTTTTTTATCGTTTTTATTATTCATTTTCTCCCCAATAAAATTTTACTAAATTTGTAACAACGATGAGTTGAAGATATTTTATTTTAAATTTTTAATGTAACTAAAACAGAATTAAAAATTCTAAATTTAATTTAATAAATTACTTAAAATCTATTGGTAAAGTTATGGGTTTTAAATGTGGAATTGTAGGACTACCAAATGTTGGGAAGTCAACACTATTTAATGCATTAACAAACGCAGGTATTGAATCAGAAAATTATCCATTTTGCACTATTGAACCTAATGTAGGTGTTGTTCCAGTCAGAGACAGTAGACTAAAAGATTTATCTAAAATTGTTAATCCAAAAAAAATTACTCCAACAACTATGGAATTTGTTGATATTGCGGGATTAGTTGAAGGTGCATCAAAAGGAGAAGGTCTTGGCAATCAATTTCTTTCAAACATTAGGGAAACAGAGGCAATTGTACATGTTGTAAGAGCTTTTGATGACAATGATGTTGTTCATGTTTCTGGAAGAGTATCTCCTAAAGATGATATTGAAATTATAAATACTGAATTAATACTTGCTGACCTAGCTGTATTAGAAAAAATTTATGAAAGAGCAATTAAAAGTACAAAAGCTGGACAAAAAGATGGTTTGCCACTTAAAGAACTTTTAGAAAAAATAATTCCAGTACTTGAAAATGGTGAAAATGTACGAACACTAAATTTTAATCCTGCTGAATCAAAATTGTTAAAAGGATTCCAACTACTTACCTCTAAACCTGTTCTTTATGTTGCTAACGTAAGTGAAGATGGCTTTGAAAACAATCCACATCTAGAAGCAATTATAGAAATTGCAAAAAGCGAAAACTCACCATACATTCCAATAAGTGCAGATTTAGAGGCACAAATTTCTGAATTAGATGAATCAGATAAAGCTGAATTTTTATTTGATATTGGTCAAGATGAGTCAGGATTAGATAAATTAATTAGAGCGGGTTATGAATTATTAGGTCTTCAAACGTTCTTTACTGCGGGTGTTCAAGAAGTAAGAGCTTGGACCTTCACAAAAGGAAGTACTGCTCCGCAAGCAGCTGGTAAAATCCACACAGATTTTGAAAAAGGATTTATAAGAGCAGAAACAATCTCATTTGATGACTATGTGACTTTTGATGGTGAAAAAGGTGCAAAAGAAGCAGGAAAACTTAGATCTGAAGGAAAAGAATATATTGTTAAAGACGGAGATGTTATTCACTTTTTGTTTAATAATTAGATGATGTAGTAGCATTTTTTTATAAAATACCCAATTTTATTGAGTTTTTATTCAAAATATTTTCAAAGTTATTCTTTACCTAACAGAAATTTATACCATAATTAAGCACGTGAAAGTAATAATAATTGGTGCGCATGGAGTAGCCAGAGAACTAATAAATAGAATTAGCTCTGGTTGGGATGTCACGATAATAGATTTAGATCAAGAAAAATTAAGGAAATTCACAACTAATCGTCAAATAGAAAAAATTCAAGGTGATGGAACTTCAACATTGGTACTAAAAAAGGCAGGAATTGAGCAGGCTAGTGCTTTGATTACGTTAACTAGCATTGATGAAGTTAATCTTGAAATTTTGAGTTTAGCTAAACAAAAAAACATTTTAAGACTTTCATCAGTTGTAAATAACCGAAGCAGTTTAGATAAATATAAATTACTTGAAGTTGAAGTAGTAGATTCTGATATTTTAGTTGCTAGAAGACTTGAACATATTTTAGAACCAAGAAGAGTTGTTTCTCAGGCGTTTGCAGGTGGAAGAGCTGAAGCAATAGAGATTGAAATTAGTTCAGATAGTCCTGTCAGAGGAAAAAGTTTAAAAGATATTGGTTCAGACTTCTATATAGTTGGAGCAATTTTTAGAAAAGGTAAAGTTATTATTCCGCATGGCGACACTGTAATTGATACTGGAGACTTAGTTACTGTAGTATTACAATCTGGCGCATTCTCAAATGTTATAAATTTATTTTCTGGTTCAGAATCGAGATATCCTTTAGAGTTTGGAAAAGATATATTAGTAATTCTTGAAAATGAAGAAAGTTTAAAGAACTTATCAGAAGCAGAATATTTTATCAGAAATACAAAAGCAACATCTTTGAAAGTTTTATCGGCTTCAAATTTATTTGATAATAAGCTTGAATCAATAGAAGAAACAATTAAAGCTATTTTAAAAGATCAGGAATTTGAAAACATTACAGTCAATAAAATTAGTTTAAAAGACATTGAAAATCTTATAAAAACTGATTCTATAGGTACTGTAATTTATCCTACAAATGATAATTTACAAAAATCAAAATTTAGAAGTCTAATTCAACTATCAAATAAATATAAAACTCCAATTATGTTTTCAAAATCCACGTATCCTTACAAAACTATAGGAATATTGATTAATGAGGACTTTCAAACAAATAGCCCAAATACGATAGCATTTGATTTATCAAACTCAATGTCTTCTAAAGTTTTAGCAGTCAATGTTTTAAAGCCTAAATTTTTACAAACAGACGATCAAGCAATATCCAATAATTCAATAGAAAAATTACATGATTTAGCTTTGGCACAAGAAACAAGTCTTGCCATTGAACATTCTGAGGGTAATGAAGCCAAAGTATTTTCAGAGTTATCTGAGAAATATGAATTAGCTGTTTTAGGTTTAAGCTCACAAAGTTGGCAAGATAGAAAAATTTTAGAGTATGTAACAAAAACTTCTAAGTCATCTGTGCTTTATATTCCAAAGTAAATGGAAAACTTTGAAGCCTCTTCTTTGGTTATAATTGCGCTAGGTGCGTTTCTTTTACCACTATTAGCTGAGAGAATAAAGATACCAGGAATAGTTTTAGAAATAGCTTATGGAATAATAGTTGGTCCAGTTTTGGGTCTTGTTACAACTTCTGAATTTATTTCCGGATTAGCAATTCTAGGATTTTTGCTTCTTATGTTTTTATCCGGTTTTGAAATTGATTTAGAAACTTTTAGGGAAAAAGGAGTCAAGACATTAGCATTACCTTTAATTATTTATCTAGGAACTGTGTTTTCTTCATTTTACTTAATATCTACTTTGGATTATCCACTTTTCCTAGCCTTAGTACTTTGCACAACTAGTGTCGATATTGTTATAACAGTTTTAAGAAGCGATGACACCATTAAGTCTAAATTTGGTCAGACATTATTTATCATTGCATTATTAGCCGATATTTTGACTTTATTGGCAGCAACAGTTTATGCATCATTTGTTGGCTCAGGAACATTATCAATTAATAATTTAAATGTTGTCTTTTACTTTATTGTTGTAATTTTAATTTTAAGAATTGTAAAACGAGTAGCTTGGTGGAATCCACAATTATTTTCAAGGATGTTTGATGGAAACGATCCTGAAGAGCTTGGAATAAGAAGCTCGTTAGCATTGATGCTAACTTTAGTTGGATTATCGGTGCTGTTTGACATTGAACCGATTTTAGGAGCTTTTCTCGCAGGAACAATATTTGCATTTACATTTTCAAATAGAGGAACTTTAGAAAGTAGTTTAAAAGGTTTTTCATACGGATTTTTGATACCAATATTTTTTATCAATATAGGCTTGAATTATGATATTTCTGTTTTTAAAGAAACTCAATTTTTCATTGAAGTTGGATATTTATTTCTAATTGCAGTTGGTGTAAAATTTCTTCCAGCTCTTTTGTTAATTTTTTCAAAGATAAAATTAAGAGATATATTTGCTGCAGGCTTTCTTCTTTCTGCAAGATTTAGTCTAATTATTGCTATGGCTGAGATTGGAGTTCATTTAAATTTATTGACAGTAGAACTTGAACAACAAATCATATTGTTAGCAGTTCTAACTGCAACATTTTCTCCTATACTATTTAGAATTATCAGAAGTAAATCAAATTGATCAAAGCAAAGTTAAGTTTATATCTCAAAGGTGCCTTAATGGGCATTGCAGAAATTATCCCAGGTGTTTCAGGAGGAACGGTTGCATTTATTTCAGGTATTTATGAAGAACTAATTTCATCAATTAAAGCTGTTGATCTGAATGCAATTAAATATATTTTTAAATTTCAATTTAATAAATTTTGGTTACATATAAACGGCAATTTTTTACTCACACTACTTTTAGGTATGACTACTTCTGTTCTACTGTTTTCTAAGTTCATTACATATTTGTTAGATTTTCATCCTTATAAAATTTGGGGATTATTTTTTGGACTAATAATTTCCTCTGCAATATTTATATTTAAAAAAATTGAAAATTTAAGTTTTACAAGTATTTTTTCTTTATTAGTTGGACTTCTGATTGCATCTTATATTTCTCTTGTTAGTCCATCTGCAACTTCCAACTCTACGATATCTATTTTTTCTTCGGGAGCAATTGCAATTTCTGCAATGATTTTGCCCGGTATAAGTGGATCATTTATTTTAGTTTTTTTATCCAAATATGAATTTATTCTCAGTGCATTAAATGAATTTAATTTTGAGATAATTTCTGTGTTTTTATTAGGTTGTATATTTGGTTTAGTGTTCTTCAGTAGACTGATAACTTTTCTTTTTGATAAATATACTAAAGTCGTTATAAGTCTATTAGTAGGATTTTTGTTTGGTTCATTAATAAAAATATGGCCTTTCTTTGAAGTTATAGAATACAACCAAAAAAATGAGCCAATATATACTAGACCGATGTTTCCCTCAGCTGAACAGAGTCTTGAAATTACTTATTTTTTAATTTTTACCTTGATTGGTATATTCTTAATGTGGTTTTTTGAAAAGAAATTACTACATTCAAACTTAGAAAAATAAAGTATATAAAATAATATTATGAGATTAGGTTTACCAGAATTATTAGTTATATTAACCATACTTTTGTTACTGTTTGGAGCAAAACGTTTACCAGGTTTAGCAAAATCCTTAGGCAAGTCAGCAAAAGAATTTAAAACCGCACTTGAAGAGGAATAACTTCACACTAATTTTTTTTGTTATTTTTTCACTTCTTTTTATTTCATGCTCGCAAAATAGTGCAGTTGAATATACAACTGGACAAGAAGTTTATGAAGCAAGATGTTCTGCCTGTCACGGTAAAGATTTTGGTGGACGCGTAGGTCCTGCCATAGATGCAACTAGTAATGCAGCCATTATGCCAGAGTCATATTGGATACAAACAATTACGAAAGGAAAAGGCTCTATGCCCGCACAAAGATTAACAGATAATGAAGTATCACTCGTAATTGAATATATTCAATCTAACTATTAGATCTGTTATAAACATTATTTAATTTAGATATTTTATTTAATGGATCTTTTAGCAAATCTAATGAGCTCAATCTCCATTTCCAGTTACCAATTTCAGTCCCTGGTACATTAAACCTTGCATCTGAGCCTAATTCTAAAAGATCTTGTGCTGTTGTAATTGCTAAAACGGAAGGTGTACTCCAAATAAGAGAAATAAAGTTCCATACATCTTCTCGAAATTTTTCAATTAGTTTCTCAGAATATTGATTAAAGGCATTCAGTTGAGTTTTATTAGCATTTTCAAGCCATTGTTTAATTGTAGGACTATCGTGAGTCCCAGTATATGCAGCATAATTTTCTTCCCACATATCTGGAGAAATTTCCTCACTACCATCACCATTTGGAATTCTTTGTTCAAGAAGTAGCATTCCAGGAATATTGTACTCTTTTAGAATTTGATCAGTTTCGTCAAGCTCTACTCCTAAATCTTCAGCTAGAAGTCTTTCAAAGGGAACTTTCTTAGATACTATATCAAAAAAACTTTTCCAAGGTCCATTTCTCCAATGTCCGTTCAATGCTGATTCATTTTGTGGAATTGCCCAAAATTTGAAAAAACCAACAAAGTGATCAATTCTTAAGAAATCATAGTTTTCAAGTAATATATTTAGTTTATCGATCCAGTAGTTGTAATTTTCTTCTAAATGTTTTTCCCAATTATAAAGAGCTGTTCCCCAAATTTGACCATCTGTAGTGAAAGCATCAGGTACTGCCCCAGAAACATAACTCATTTTAAAGTTCTCATCCAAGTCAAAAAGATCTTTGTTTAACCATACGTCTGCAGAGTTATGGTTTACATATATTGGGATATCACCAAGTATTTTAATATTTTTTGAATTTGCATATGCTTTTACTTTTTTCCACTGCAAATCAAATTGAAATTGAGTAAAAACATTATATTTGAATTCATCAGTAAAATTTTTAATTACATGATTATATAAATCTAATGAATAAGTTAGATATTCGTGGTCCCATTCTGTCCAGTTAACTTTAAACACATCAGATAAAGTTTTAAATATAATATGTTCTTTAATTAATTTCTTATTTAAAAAATTTTTAATTTCAATATCATTTAAATCAAGCTTTTTTGATAATTCACTAAAAACTTGGTTCTTGATTTCATATACTTTTTCAAAATTAACTTCATCAACCGGTAAATTATGTAGATTAATTGAAAGGTTTTTTAATGAAATATCATTTTCAAAATCATCTAGTGAAATCAGATATGGGTTACCGAGGATTGATGATTTACTAGAGTAAGGCGAATATTCTACTTCGTCTGTTATCCCTAATGGGAGAACTTGCCATAAAGTTGTTTTGCTGTCGTGTAATAAATCTAAAAATTTAAAGCAAGAATTTCCAAAATCTCCAATCCCGTATTTACTTGGTAATGAAGTTGGATGAAGTATTAATCCACTACATCTCTTTATATCCATACATCAATATATTATATGGCTATAATTAAAAACTGATTAATTTATGGTAGAAGAACATAGTCCACAATTTAATGAAGTAGGAGAGCTTCAAAAAGTAGATTTTTTAGAGGGCGATGTCCACTTAGGATTTTATGATATACGTTTCAATCTTGATGACAATAAATTCTTTAATATTACAAATGATGGTGTTGTAAAAGTTAGAGTACATACTGAACCTGGTATTGAAAAACTTTGGATTCTTTTTGAAGATCCAAATTTTAGACCAATTGAATTGTCTAAATATGCTAAAACTAAAAGGTTTGATTATTGGCGAGTACACATCAATGCTTTCCAAGATGATTTTAAATTTAGTTTCGCTGCAAAAACTGAAAGCAATTTAGGTATATATTTTGGAAAAAGTGGAATTGCTAATTTTATTTCTCCTTCAGAAAAATGGTATGTAAATAAGAAAGACATTATTAGACATTATGTACCTGACTGGATATTTGGAGGAGTTATGTATCAAATTTTTCCAGAAAGGTTTAATAATTCTAAGACTGAGCTGAATCCTGAAACAGTTGTGCCTTGGGGTAGCGTATCTAAACGTTTAGAGTTTCAAGGTGGAGATTTGTATGGTGTCTTAGATAAGCTTGATTATTTACAAAAATTAGGTGTTAATATCTTATATTTAAATCCAATATTTTTGTCTAATAGTGTTCATAAGTATGATACTTGGGACCATTTTGAGGTAGATCCACATTTTGGCGGTAATGAAGCTTTAGAAAAATTAATCAAAGAACTTCACAAAAGAGGAATGAAAATTATTTTGGATTGCTCCTTAAATCACGTTCACCCCAGAAACTTTGCCTTTCAAGATCTTATTAAAAATGGTGAAAAATCTGAATATAAAGATTGGTTTACCGTAAATAGTTATCCAGTTAGATTAATTTATAGACCTCACCTGTATGCAAATACTTACAAAGTTGGATGGGATGGTAATCAAGATGAATACAAAGAATACTTAGTTAAAACTATAGAGGATACAAAATTACCTGTTGAAGAAATGTCTGATGATGGTCCAATAATAGAGCCAACTTATAAAGCTTGGTGGGGTGTTCCTGATATGCCAAAAGTAAATATGAATTCAGAGGGAGCTATGAAATGGGCTCTAGAAGTTGCAGAGTTTTGGGTTAAAAAATTTGATATCGATGGTTGGAGAATGGATGTTGCAAAAGAAATAACCCCACCTTTCTGGAAAGAATTTAGAAAAATAGTTAAAAATCAAAAGAAAGAAACAATTCTAATTTCTGAAATATTTGGAGATACAAGCCAATGGCTTCAAGGGGACATGTTTGACGGCACAATGAATTACTCTTTTAGAGAAATGATGACTGATTATTTCGCAATTGATCGTATGTCAACTAAAGACTTTAATGAATCTTTGGCACATTTATATTCAATGTATTCATTTGAAGCTATTAGTTCATGTCAAAATTTGCTCAGTTCACATGATGTAAAAAGATTTTTAAACAGATGTGATGATTGGAATGATGTTAAAGGTGCTATTTTTATCCAATCAACATTCCCTGGACTTGCATCTATTTACTATGGTGATGAAATTGGATTAAATGGTGGTGCAGACCCAAATAATAGAGAACCTTTTCCTTGGCATGATGAAAATTCTTGGAATACTGAAATTTATGACTATACAGCTGAACTGATGAAATTAAAATCAAAAAATTCAATTTTAAAATACGGAAATTTTGATCTTGTTCATCACGATTATGATTTAGTAATTTTTAAAAGAAAACTCAAAGGAGAATCTTTAATTTGTATTTTTAATAAATATGAAGCTGTAGAAAATGTAAAAATTCCATCTACATCCCACAAAATTACCCAAATTTATGGAAAAAATGAACTCAATTTAGCAGGAAATTTAATACAAATTGACAAAATTGATAAAAACACAGGCTTAATTATCTTAGAACAATAAATTTTTACTTTTAATTACTTATTTTTCATAATTCCGTTAAAATTTTGATTGCTCGTATTGAGTGAATATACGTATATAAATGAAAGGGAGTATATGAAAACTAATAAAATGCGTTTTATCGTATTTTTATTAATGATTTCCCTGGTTGCAGTAGCTTGCGGTGGAGGAACAGCAGAAGAAGCTGATTCACCTGAAGCAACAGAAGCTCCAGCGGAAACAGTAGCTCCAGCAACAACCGAAGCTCCTGCAGCTGAACCTGAAACATTGGTAATCTGGGCAGAAGAATTGGTTGCTCAAGCAATTGACCCATTAGTTGGTGCTTATGAAGCAGCAGCTGGTGTAAATGTTGAAGTAGTTGTTTATGATTTCGCAGGAATTAGAAACGATATAACAACAGCAGGTCCAGCTGGTGAAGGTCCAGATATTTTCTTTGGCCCTCATGACTGGGTTGGTGAATTAGCAGCTAATGGAGTTATGGCACCTATTGACTTAGGTGACAAAGCATCCGATGTATTTCAAGTAGGAATTGATGCTTTCAGTTATGGTGGTGAGCTTTATGCTTTCCCATATGCTACTGAAGCAATTGCTATGTATTACAATGCTGACTTAGTAGATGGCGTTCCAGCTTCTTGGGATGACGTTAAAGCAGCTTGTGATGCAGCTGGTACAGAACTTTGTATGGCTACAGCTGGTGGCGCAGGTACAACTGACGCTTATCACAACCATCCATTCTATGGTTCTGACGGTGGATACATTTTTGCTTACAATGGAGGATTTGATGCTTCAGATGTTGGTTTAGATAATGCAGCAGCATTAGCTTCAGCAGAATATCTAGATCAACTTGTAAAAGATGGTGTTGTCGCAGCTACCGATTATGGTGCAGCAGAAACTGCGTTTAAAGAAGGTAGATTATTATTCTGGATGACAGGACCATGGGCTAGAGGAGCAGCAGCAGAAGTAAATTATGGTGTTGATTTAATCCCTAGCTTTGGAGACAGCGCAGCAACTCCTTTCGTTGGAGTTAGAGGAATTATGATTTCTTCTTTCAGCGAAAAGAAAGTACTTGCGCAAAGCTTCGTACTTGACTTTTTTGCTTCAGCAGAAGTTCAAAAAGCAATGTATGATGCAGATCCAAGACTTCCAGCAACTAAATCATTATTTGATATAGTTGCAGCAGGCGATCCAATAGTTGGAAAATTTGCTGAAAGTGCTGCTAACGGTATTCCAATGCCTAACATTCCAGAAATGGGAAGCGTTTGGGGACCTGTTGGTGAAGCACTAATGATCATTAGAGATCAAAGTTATGGTACTAATGAAGAAACAGGTGTAACTGTCAATTCTGCTTCTGATGCAATGAAAATTGCTGCAGAACAAGTTAGAACAGCTATAGCTGGAGGATAATTTTTTTATCTTTAAAAGAGCTAGGATTCTTAATTGAATCCTGGCTCTTTTTTTATTAAATTACTCTTGTGAACAAATTTTCCATATTTAAATACGTTGTTCTTGCCTTATTCAATAGTTTAATCATTTACGCAATACCTCTTGCTTATGCTTACGATGGATGGACGCTCCTTGGTATCCTTATTTTTGTTCTGATTGCAGTAAATATTACTTATTTAGGCTCTAAACCTACTCCTTTAAAATGGATAACTCCGGGAATAATTTTTATGATAACTTTCGTAATTTATCCTGCAATTTATAACATTTATGTATCTACGACTAATTGGTCAACTGGTCATGTATTAACTAAACAACAAGCTTTAGATGTGATACTTGATAAAACTTATACCCCAGATGAACAAAAAGGTATTGAGTTTGATTTGTTTGTTTTCCAAGACGAATATGGAGATTTTTATTATCTGGCTAATTTAGACGAAAATAATCAATTATTCGGTAAGGCTACAAGTGAACCTTCGGAAGAGTATTTTGGAAAAAATGAACCATCTTTTTTTGCAACCGGTGAATTAACTTATCCTGATTCATTTTCATTACTTACTGGTAAACAACAAATTGACAACTCAAATTTGCTTCAAGAATTGTCTCTATATTTAGGTGATGGTTCAAGAATTCAATTATATACAATTTCAGTCTTTGGAAATTCTTCAGGTAGATTATTATCATCTAATCAAAGGTACTCTTACATTGCTGAAGATGATGCATTATTTGACAATGCTACTAACTCAAAATGCGTAACAGAATCCGATGTTTTCGTTTGCGCAGAAACTCCTGTTGAGCCTGGTTGGAGAGTTTACGTAGGACTTGATAATTATGAAAAGTTATTTACCAATGAAAGAATTAGATCTCCTTTAAAAATAGTCACCACTTGGACTTTTCAATTTGCATTTTTTACAGTTTTACTAGCATTCACTGTTGGTATGCTGCTGAGTTTAGTGCTTAACGATCAAAGAATAAAATTTCAAAAAATTTATAGATCTATCTATTTATTACCTTATGCAATTCCTGGATTTGTAACGATTTTAGTATGGAAAGGACTTCTTAATGCAGATTATGGAACAGTAAATGAAATATTAACTCCTTTTTATAATTTCTTTGATATTGAACCAATAAAATGGTTTCAAACAAAAGACTCTGCAAGAGCAGCAGTACTTTTAGTTAATACATGGTTAGGTTTTCCTTATATGATGTTGATTACAACTGGAGCTCTACAATCTATTCCTAAAGAGCTCGGAGAGGCATCACGAGTAGATGGAGCAACGGGATTTCAGTCTTTTTTCAAAGTAACTTTACCATTACTCATGGTTTCAATATCACCACTTTTGATTGGAGCATTTGCATATAATTTCAACAACTTTACATTAATTTATCTATTAACAGATGGTGGACCTCCAGTAATAGGAAGTGAAGCACCAGTTGGTTGGACTGATATTCTCATATCTTTCACTTTCAAGCTAGCAATTTCTGGAGGAAGGGGTAGCCAATTTGGCTTAGCTTCCGCAGTAACATTTATTGTATTTACTGTAGTTCTATTAATTTCAGCTGTATCATTTCAATACACTAAGAGATTGGAAAAAATATATGGAAACTTATAAACCAAGATTTTTAACTCCTCGATGGTTTAAAGAAATTGCTTGGAAACATTTAGTAGCATTACTTTTTGTTTTCTTTGCACTTTATCCAATAGTTTATGTTTTATCTAATTCAGTTAGTACTTATGCAAATTTGAGTGGATCCCGATTAATCCCTAGTCAATTTAGTCTTATGCATTACAACACTCTTTTTAATGAGCCTTTATATCCATTCCTACGATGGCTTTTCAATACTTACAAAATTGCAACTATTGCTGCTTTTTTAAATGTTATGCTCGCATCATTTGCGGCATATGCTTTTTCACGAATGCAGTTTAAAGGTAGGAGAGTAGGTTTAATCACATTAGTTTTAGTACAAATGTTTCCTGCATTTCTTGCTTTCATAGCACTTTACTTACTTTTATTCGAAATAGGAGATGTTTTTCCAGCAATAGGATTAGGAACTCATGCAGGTTTAATTTTAGTTTATTTAGGTGGTGCAGTTGGTTTCAATTCATGGTTGATTAAAGGATATATGGATACAATACCTCCATCAATTGATGAATCAGCCAAAATAGATGGTGCAACAATAAATCAGATTTACTTTAGAATTTTATTTCCATTAGTTAGACCAATTTTAATTGTTGTTTTTGTTATTAGCTTCATAGGAATTTATGGAGACTATATTATGGCTTCAATCTTTTTAAAAGATAAAGACTTAATAACTGTAGCAGTTGGTATCAATACAGCATTTGTAAAAGGATATGGTGGATTTAATTCAAACTGGGGTGCAATTGCAGCATCATCTGTATTAGCTGCAGCTCCAATAGCTTTCTTATTTTTATATTTTCAAAAACAGATAACTGGTGGTTTAACTGCTGGTTCAGTTAAAGGTTAATGTTATTTCGTTTTTTTAATTGAATATACTTTTATAAATCAATTTCCATTTTTCTGTCCAAGGAGGAACTTCAATATCATCCCAAGGTTTTGTTGAACCAACGAAATGCACAATTATTGGGTTGTTAAAACTTACTGAAAGTGTTGGATCGTCAAGAAGCATAAATGCAATCAAATTAAAATTTAGTGGCAGAGGTGACCAGTTGTATTTAAATATTTCGTTCATAGCGCTTTGTTCCGGACAATCTTTTTTGTCATTAGCAACTAACCATTCAATTAATTTATTTTCAATTTCTTCCTTTCTCCAATAATTTAAATCAGCTATAAAAACACCGTTATTGAAATAAGGAATATCTTCTTGATTTAAATCTTTTTGGGCCATATTCGTATATTCGACGACTGCAGCTAATGGTAGATTTGTTGGATATGTTAATAAAGGCTCTATATTTCTCAGTATTAATGTATCTGGGTCAATATATATAGCTCTGTCAAATTCTAGAAGTGAAGAGCCAATAAATAATCTATGATACATATTACTTGTAATGTACCTAGATCCATAAGCACCACCAGAACTTTCAAACTCGTTGAATTTTTTTGAATTTACAAATTTTATTTCTAAGTTATTAGAGTTAATTAAATTACAGAATTTTTCTTCATCTTGGAGCAAAGCATTTGGCACTAAACAAGTAACTCGAAGTTTTTCTTTACTGTAATAATTATCGCTAAGGCTTTTAACCATTACAGCTGCATAGTTGAAGTAATTTTTATCAAAAGAGGTGACTATAGAAATTTTTGAATAAATAGTATTCATAATTATGATTATTACTTAAAAAAATTAAAATGCAATTACTCATAAAATAAGGTGTCTAATACTTAAAATCACATTAAAATTTTATTATTGAGAAAGGACCTATTATTACAAATTTACATTCATATTTAAAAAATCAAGAATCACTTGTTACTTCAGCGATAGAAGGTAAAACAATAATCGATTTTGTTGAAAGAAATGCTACTGAATTTAGTGATTATCCAGCCTTAAATACTCCAGCTAATGCTGAATATTCTGCATGGGATTCAATATCTTGGTCTGAGTATCGCGATACTGCAAAAAATTTAGCCAGTGGTTTAATAGATCTTGGGTTAGAACCTAAAGATACTGTATTTATTATGTCGAATAATACTAAGGAGCATAATATTTCGGACTTAGCAATAGTGTATTCAGGTGCTGTTCCTTCCACTCTTTATAAGCAATTAAAATATTCACAAATAGAATATGTGGCTAATCTAATGGAAGCTAAAATTGCGATTGTTGGTGATAAAGAATTATTTGAGGAAGTAAATAAAGCTAAAAAAGATTGTCCAAAACTTAAAGCTATTGTTCTAATTAATGATTACGAAAATTATAAAGATTTAGATTACGTATATAGCTATCACGAATTAATCAACAAAGGTTCTGAAATAAATTCAAATGACTCTTCAAAACTAGACCAAGCTATTTCTACAATTACACCTGATACATTAGCATGTTTAATTTTTACCTCAGGTACTACTGGTAAACCAAAAGGAGTAATGATTTCTCATAAGAACGTACTTTGGACAATTGAAAGTCTTTTTGGGCAAATGATACCAGCTAAAAAATTTCCAAGAATTGTTTCTTATCTACCAATGGCTCATATTGCTGCAAGGGCAGGAGATCATTATCAGGCAATATACCGAGTTGGTCAAATTTTTCCTGTTCCAGTATTAGAAGATATGAAAAATGCTTTACCAACAATTAAGCCATCTGTATTTTTAGCTGTACCAAGAGTATGGGAAAAATTTAAAGCTGGATTGCAAGTAAGAATCGATGAAAATCCAAAAAAAGATCTCATAGACAAAGCTATTAAAAATGGTCTTGAAAAAGTCGAATTAGAGCAAGCTGGAAAAAAAGTTCCATTTGCAATTGCCTTAAAACATAAAGTATTTTCTAAATTGGTGTTTTCAAAATTCAAAGATGGTCTAGGGATATCAGATACTGAATACTTTGTAACTGCTGCTGCACCTATGAACCAAGACGTTCATAAATGGTTTCATGCAATAGGTATCGATGTTACTGAAATTTACGGAATGACTGAGGATACTGGACCAGCTACTATTGGTGTTCCAGGAAATGCAGTTGAAACCTTTACAAAAAAATTAAATTCTGAAGGTTTGAATATACCAAGTGTATTAAATCCTATTGGGAAAGTTGGAATTCCAATTCCAGGAACTGAAGTAAAAGTTCTTGAAGATGGTGAGTTATGTATTAGAGGTAATCACGTTGCTCAAGGTTACTATAAATCCGAAGATCAAACTAAAGAGACATTCGACGATGAAGGTTGGTTGCATACAGGTGATCTTGCTGAAATAGACAATGAAGGATATGTAAAAATAATTGGTAGGAAAAAAGAAATATTAATAACTTCTGCAGGTAAAAATATTGCTCCTGTTGAATTAGAAGATTTAATTAAACCTCATCAATTGATAGGTCAAATTTGTGTTGTTGGTGATGGTAAAAAATATTTAACCGCGTTAATAGTTCTAGACGGAGACGGTGGAGCAGAGGCTTGGGCAACAGACAATGGAGTTGAATATTCTATAAAAGATATGGCAAAAAACTCTAAAGTAATTGATGCAATACAAAAACAAGTTGATGAAGCAAATTCAAAAGTTGCTCAAGTTCAGCAAATTAAAAAATTCATAGTTCTAGAAAAAGAATGGACTGATTCAAGTGGAGAGCTTACTCCTACATTAAAATTAAAGAGAAATGTGATAGCTGAAACTTATCATGACCAAATTGAATCAATGTATCAAGGAGATTAATTATGGGTAGTGTCAACTTTGAAGGTAAAACTGTAATAGTTACAGGTGCTGGTAATGGTTTAGGTAAAGCATATGCACTAGAGTTTGCATCTAGAGGTGCAAATGTAGTAGTTAATGATTTAGGTGGATCTGTTGATGGTTCAGGTGGAGCAAACGCACCTGCTGATTTAGTAGTAGAAGAAATAAAAAATAATGGTGGAGAAGCAGTTGCAAATTATAATTCAGTAGCTTCTAAAGAAGGTGGTGAATCTATTGTTCAAACTGCACTTGATACTTATGGTGACCTGCATGCAGTTGTAAATAATGCAGGGATATTAAGAGATAGAAGTTTTTCAAAAATGTCAGAAGAAGATTTTTCACTTGTTTTGGATGTACATTTAAAAGGTACTTATTTTGTTTGTCAACCTGCATTTAATCACATGAAAGAAAAAGGTTATGGAAGGTTTGTAAATGTTGCCTCTCCATCTGGTCTTTTTGGAAACTTTGGTCAATTGAATTATGGTGCAGCAAAAATGGGTATTGTTGGCCTGACAAATGTTATGGCAATCGAAGGTGCTAAATACAACATTAAAGCTAATGTATTAGCTCCAAATGCAACAACTAGAATGACTGAAGAACTTTTTGGAGAAGACTTTGCAAAAATGTTTAGCGTTGATAATGTTACACCTTTAGTTGTTTATCTAGCTTCTGAAGAATGTCAAACTTCACATGAAATATTTTCTTGTGGTGCAGGCAGATTTGCAAGGGTTGGAATATCAACTCACGTAGGGTATTTTAATCCAAAAGCTAATGCAGATGATATTAGTGATAATTTTGAAAAAATTAGAGAGATTAATGAACCTATTTACCCAGGAAGTATTTTAGATGAGATGCCACTATTTAATGAAGCAATGCAAAAAGGAGATAATTAATTGGTTTCAACAATAACTGATAAGTCTAATCCTGAGTTGCTTGTTAAAGAAAAGTTAACTGAGTTAATTGAATTTAGAAAAAATTCTCAAAGTTTACAAGAATTTTGGGGAAAACAATTTGATTTAGGATTAGCATGGGTTCAATTTCCTGAAGGAGCTGGAGGATTAGGTTTAAATCCAAAATATCAACTGTTGATAAGTGATGCGCTAAGAAAGGAAGGAATCTCTCAACAAAATCGAGTTGCAAACATATTAGGTATTGGTATGGGAGCTCCAACTATTGTTGAATTTGGCACTGAAGATCAAATAGCTAAATATTTAAGACCAATGTTCACTACTGAAGAAATTTGGTGTCAATTATTTTCTGAACCAGGTTCTGGATCAGATTTAGCAAGTTTGTCAACAAAAGCAGTTGATGACGGAGATGGTTATATTGTCAACGGACAAAAAGTGTGGACAACTTTAGGTCACTTAGCAAAATGGGGTTTAATTGTTACTAGAACAGATCCAAATGTTCCAAAGCATAGGGGATTAACATTTTTTATTGTTGATATGGAATCTGACGGAGTTGATGTTCGCCCATTAAGACAAATAACTGGAGAAGCAGAATTTAATGAAGTTTACTTTACTGATGTTAAAATTCCAAAAGAAAATATGTTAGGAAGCTTAGGCGATGGTTGGAGAGTTTCTTTAGCAATTTTAATGAATGAAAGGGTAGCAATTGGTGGTAATGTAAGAGAACGTGGAAGTGGTGCACCAGGTCATTTAGTTCAATTATGGAACGATTTAAAACTTTCCGATCCAGTTACTAAAGATAAGCTTGTTAGTTTGTGGATAGAGCAAGAAGCAGTTCGATTAACTAATATGCGTGCTACAGAACTTAGGGAAAAAGGAATACCAGGACCAGAAGGATCGACCAGTAAACTTTATGAAGCTGAAATTAACAAAGCATCTTATGAGTTTGGTATGGAAATGTTAGGAAATGATGGACTACTTTTTCCAAGAGGATATGAATTATCTCAACCAGAATTAAATTTTGAAAATGAAACATTTGGATTTACAGATACACAAAGTTTGTTTTTAAGATCAAGAGCTAACTCAATTGAAGGTGGGACTTCTGAGATTATGAGAAATATTATTGCAGAACGAGTACTTGGTTTACCAAGCGAACCTAAATCTGATAAAGATAAGGCTTGGAAAGATATTCCTAGATCTTAATTAGTAAATAATACAGTAGTTTCCCTCATCGCAACTAATTTTTATCAATTTTTCGACTGATTCATTTCTCAACGTACTAGTAGAACCAAAGTTAATATTTTTATTTTGAAGATTCCACTTTGCTCCGGAAATATTTAAATTTTTAATATTTGATAACGGAATTAAACTAAAAATTTGGTTTAAGTTAATTGAAATTGAATTGGAATTAAATACTATTTTTTGCTTTCCGTAAAACCAGGTTATTTTATTAGAGCATTTATTAATGGAAATAGTCATAAATATGGAAAGCAAGTGGTCAATTTCACCATTTTCACCTCCAATTATATCTATTGATTCAAATTCAAGTTTCTGAGCATAATCCAGGGCGATTTCGAAATCAGTTTGATCTTTATTTTTTGGATATTTAATTATTTCAATATTTTTTTTTGCTGATTTAGTGAGTAATTTTTTATCAATTGAATCTAAGTCTCCAATTATCAAATCAGGGGTTAATGCAAATTTATTTAAGTGTTTGACACCGCTATCAACACCTATTACTTTTTCATATTCAAATTTTTGTTTTATATTAGAAGAGCAATTTCCTCCAATTGAAATTAATATTTTCATTATATTTTCATTTTAATAATCAATTTATCACTATACATTTCTCACAAAACACAGTTCAGTTAAGATAATTTACATGAGTGAAGAATATAATTTTAAAATTGGTGAAGAAGCTGTAAAAACTATTATAGAGTTAAGAGATAAAGAACCCGGGGACAAAGAATATGCTTTGTTCTTACAGATAGATGGAGTTCATGGCAACCAATTCACATATGATTTAAGTTTTTTAGATATAAATCAAGCACGTTCAGACGATTTAAGACTAGATTTTGGAAATTTACCTGTAATTATAGCATCAAAGGATATTGATAAATTCGATGGCGCAAGCCTTGACATGTCAGATGATGAATTTGCTCCAGGTCTAACTATGGATAATCCAAATACACCTAGTCCCGCAATGATAGGAAATCCTGCAGATTTGCCGGAATTAAAAGGAGAGTTAGCAGAAAAAGTTCAAGCTGTTCTTGAGAATCAAATAAATCCTGCAATTGCATCACATGGTGGAGCTGCACAATTAATCGGAGTTGAAGGAAATGATATTTATTTAAGACTTGGTGGTGGTTGTCAAGGTTGTGGTATGGCGCAAGTTACACTTTCGCAGGGAATTGAAGCATCCCTAAGACAAGCTGTTCCTGAAATAGGAAATATAATTGATGCAACAGACCATGCTGCTGGTGAAAATCCTTATTTTGCTTCACATTAAAGCTTTATAACTGATTTACCTATATTTTTCCTGGATAGAAAGTTTTCAAGTGCTAAATATGTTTCTTCTAATTTAAAAATATTTTTTGGAACAATATTTAATTTTCCCTCGTTAACATAACTGACTAATTCTTGAAAATCTTCTGCTGTTTCATGAGGAGATGTATTAGTCCAACGTCCCCACCAAACACCAACTATTGAAACACCTTTTACCAATGTTAAATTTAAAGAAACTTTTGGTATTTCTCCATTTGCAAATCCTATTACTAAAAGTCGTCCATTAAATGCTGTAGCTCTTAAAGCTTGTTCTGTAGCACTTCCACCAACTGGGTCTATAACTATATCAACACCTTTACCATCTGTTAAATCTTTAACTGCTTCCTTTAAATCAACTTGGTCATATCTGATTATTTCATCACTTCCAAGGCTCTTAACATAGTCTGCTTTTTCTTCTGAACCTACTGCAGAAATAATTTTTAAACCCATAATTTTAGCCAATTGAATAGAAGCAGTACCTATTCCACCAGAAGCACCAAGTACTAATAGTATTTCACCACTTTTAGCTGCTGCTCTTCTTTTAAGTGCATAATAAGCAGTTCCATAATTAATTGGTAGACTTGCGCCAGCAAGAGCATCAAACTCTTTGTTAACTGGTATTACTAAATTTTTATTTATGGACACATACTCCGCAAAACCGCCTATTGGCGGAATACCAATTACTTTTGTGCCAACAGGTAGCTTGACGTTTTCACCTATTTCTTCAATATAACCACAAACTTCATTTCCGGGTATAAATGGTGGCTCCATAACAATTTGATATTTACCTTGAACTAGAAGCGCATCTGGAAAATTTACTCCTGCTGCCTCAACTTTTATTAGTACTTCATTTTCAGAAATACTTGGTTTGTTGTACTCTTTGATTTCTAAAAGTTTAGGTTCACCTAATTCCGTACATAGAACTGCTTTCATTTAGCTATTCCCAAATTACTAAAGCAGCAAACATTAAACAATAAGTGTAAATTAAATAACCTCAAAAAGGCCGGCTGCTCCCATTCCGCCACCAACACACATTGTAACAACAACATATTTAGCTCCTCTACGCTTACCCTCCATAAGTGCATGCATAGTCATTCTTGCACCAGTCATACCATAAGGATGGCCAATAGATATTGATCCACCATTTACATTGTATATTTCGTTATCAATTCCTAAATAATCTCTACAGTATAAAGCTTGCACCGCAAAAGCTTCGTTTAGTTCCCAGAGACCAATGTCGTCAATAGTTAAATTAAATCTCTCTAATAATTTTGGAACAGCATAAATTGGACCTATGCCCATTTCTTCTGGAGCAAGCCCAGCTACTGCCATTCCTCTGTAGTAACCAAGTGGAGTTAATCCTTTCTTTTCAGCAACTTTAGATTCCATTACAACAACTGCTGCTGATCCATCAGACAATTGAGAAGCATTTCCTGCAGTGATGAACTTACCTTCTCCATATACAGGTACTAAAGTCGATAAACCTTCTAAGTTAGTTTCTGGTCTATTACCTTCATCTTTTTCTAAAGTAACTTCTTGTTCAGTAATCTCTCCAGTTGATTTATCTTTGACTAATTTAGTTGTAGTTGTTGGAATTATTTCATCTTTAAATATTCCTGATTCCTGTGCTGCAGCTGTTCTAAGCTGGCTTTGTAATGAGTATTCATCCTGACTTTCTCTAGTAACGTTATATTTAGAAGCTACTAAATCAGCAGTTTCAATCATAGGCATATAAGCATGTTTAGCATTAGAGCTTACTTTTGGATCAATTTCTAATCTCATCTCAGCAGTTTGAACTAGAGAAATTGATTCAACTCCACCAGCAACAACAACATCCATATTATCTGTGATTATTTGTTTTGAAGCAGTAGCGATTGCCATCATACCAGATGAACATTGTCTATCAATAGTCATACCTGAAACAGTTTGTGGTAAGCCTGCAGCAATTCCAGCTAATCTACCAATATTTAAAGCTTGAGATCCCTGTTGTTGAGCACAGCCTAAAACTACATCATCTATTTCAGCTGGATCTATTCCAGCTCTCTTTACTGCTTCATTAATTGAATATGAAGCTAATGTTGGTGCAGCTGTTTTGTTATATGCACCTCTGTAAGCTTTACCAATTGGAGTTCTCGCTGCTGATACAATTACTGCTTCTCTCATATTTTCCTCACTATTCTTTTACTATATAAAGGCTTAATGCTTCAACTACAGCAGCTGGTTTTTCTTTTCCTTCTATTTCTATTGTTATAGTAGATTTTAACAACCAACGCCCGTTTCTTTTGTACTGTACATCTGACAAAACAAACCTTCCTCGAATTTTACTATTAACAGGAACTGCTTCCATAAAACGAACTTTGTCTACACCATAATTTACTGCCATCTGAACATTTTCTGGCATAAATCCAACTTCTGCAGACATAAATGAAACTAAGCTTAAAGTTAAATATCCATGTGCAATAGTAGTTCCCCAAGGAGTTGCTTTTGCCATTTCTTCATCAACATGAATAAATTGATGATCATTTGTGGCTTCGGCAAACTGATTAATTCTTTCTTGAGTTATTTCTATCCAGTTTGAAACCCCTGTTTCTTGACCTATATATTTTTCAAGTTCATTTGCTGGAACAATATTCATAATATCTCCTTTAAAAGATTTGGATTCGAAGCTTTTTTAGCAAACATCAAAGTACTGTTTCCAAATGCTTCAACTTCTTTTTTATCTACTTCTCCATAATAACCAAGTGAGTATCTTACGTAGACACCCTCCATAATCATTGCATGTTTCCAAAAAGATAGTCGAATATAATATTCAATGTTACTTAAGTCTGTATTTGTAAGCTTTTCATACTCCTCTAAAAGTGATTTTCTATCTGCAAATCCACTAGAAAGAGTTGGGGCATTAGTAAAAGGAGTATCAATTTCCTCTAAATTACTCCATGAAGCAATAACAGTTCCTAAATCTGCAAGGGGATCACCAATTGTGCATAGTTCCCAATCTAAAATTGCTGCTACTAAATTGTCGGACACTCTAACATTATCAAGTCTGTAATCTCCATGTACAATAGATGTTTTTAACTGAATTGGTATTTTCTCAAAAAGCATTTTTGTAGCAAGATTTAAATCCTTAATTTCTCTTACCTTTTGTGCTTCAAGTTGCTTACTCCACCGTGACAGTTGTCGTTCAATATAGTTTTCATGCTTACCTAAATTTTTCAATTCTGATTCTTGAAAATTAAAATTGTGTAATTGAGCCAAAGTTTGTATAAATGATGAAGAAATTTTCACTTTATCTTTCGAATTAAATTTATTTGCTACAAGATTATTTGCAATAGTTTCTCCATCTATAAACTCCATAATATAAAAGTCTGAATCCGTGTATGAATTTTTATTTGTAAAGAAAATAGGTTTTGCAACAGGAATATTTGTTTTTGCTAATTCTGATATTATGTGAAATTCTCTTTGCATGTTATGAGCAGATTCTAAAATATTTCCAAAAGGAGGACGTCTCAAAACATAAGAATTACTATCGTCGAAAATTTTATATGTAATATTTGACCTTCCAACTTTAAATTGTTCAAAATCAAATTTATTGCTGATATTAATATTTGATGAAATAAAATCTCTTAAAGTTTCTGTGAAATAATTCATTTATAAATATCTTAAGAAAAATTTTTCAACCACTCAAGTAAATTGATAGAATTGAATAATGGATTTCAATTTTTCAAAAACGTCTTTAGATTTACAAAACAGATTAAATCAATTTTTTGAAGATTATATTTTTCCTAATGAAATTGAATATGATAAACAAATTATTGAATCTGGAAATTCACTATATATCCCCCCAATATTGGAGGATTTAAAAAATGAAGCAAAAAAACAAAAACTGTGGAATTTATTTCTTCCTGACAAAAAATTTGGCCCAGGTCTTTCCAATGTTGATTATGCACCTCTAGCGGAGAAGATGGGACAAGTTTGGTGGGCTTCTGAAGTTTTTAATTGTTCTGCTCCAGATACCGGAAATATGGAAATATTAGCTGAATTTGGTACTCAAGAGCAGATTGAGGAATGGTTAATACCTTTGCTTAATGGAGAAATAAGATCATGTTTTGCAATGACTGAACCTGACGTAGCTTCGTCTGATGCAACAAATATTTCAAGTTCAATCAAATCTGATGGTGATAATTATGTTATAAACGGAAAAAAATGGTGGACTTCTAATGCTATTAATCCAAATGCAAAAATTTGCATATTCATGGGCGTAACAAATCCTGAAAACCCTCCACATACTAGACAAAGTCAAGTTCTTGTTCCTATGTCGAGTAAGGGAATTACTATCAAAAGACCAATGACAGTGTTTGGTTATGACGATGGGTACACTGGACATCCAGAAATACTTTTTGATAATGTAGTTGTTCCTAAATCTAATATCATTGGATCTGAAGGAATGGGTTTTAAAATAGCACAAGCAAGACTTGGTCCTGGCAGAATTCATCACTGCATGAGAGCTATTGGTATGGCAGAGAGAGCTTTAAAACTTATGATTCAAAGAGTTGAGAACAGAGAAACCTTTGGTTCAAAGATATCAGAGCAAGGTGTTGTTCAAAATTGGATAGCAAAATCAAGAATAAAAATAGAGCAAGCAAGGTTGCTAACTTTAAAAACTGCGTGGTTAATTGATACTGTTGGGAAAGAACAAGCAAAAATTGAAATTTCAGCTATTAAAGTTGCAGTAGTAGAAGCAGCTTCATATGTAATTGATAAAGCAATTCAAGCACACGGCGCAATGGGAGTTTCACAGGATACTCCACTTGCTAGAATGTCAGCTGGTGCAAGAGTTCTAAGAATCGCAGATGGACCAGACGAAGTTCATTTAAGATCAATAGCTAAAAGAGAAATTAATAAATATAGATGAAAGAAAAAATATTTGTAATTGGTGGTGGGCAAATGGGAAGCCAAATAGCAGCTTTATCAGCAATTGCTGGATATGAAACAACAATTTTTGACAGCGATGTAGAAAACCTAAAAAATAAAATAAAATTTTCAGATCAAAATATTAAAAATTTGGTTTCTAAAGACAAATTTTCCAAAGAACAATATGATTCTTTTCAGAAAAATTTACAAATTGTAGAAAACATAGAAGATTCTTTAAACGAAACTACTTTCGTAATAGAAGCTGTGGTAGAAAAATATGAAGTTAAAAATGAGATTTTTAAAAATATTTCTAAAAAATTAGATAAATCAGTAGTTATAGCATCAAACAGCTCTTTTTTACCTGCTTCAGAATTATCAATTGATTGTGATAATCCCGAGAGATTTATTAATATGCATTTCTTCTATCCACCATTAAGAATGGATTTAATTGAAATTTCATATCCATCTAATTTCTCAAAAGAAATTTTAGAAAGAACTGTCGAAGTTAGTAAAAATATGGGAAGAACAGTAGTTGTGTTAAAAAAAGAAACACCTGGATTTATAGTAAATAGAATGTTATCCGCACTTATTGATGAGGCATATGAACTTTATGATGAAGGAATTGCAGATTTTGAGGATATCGATATTGCAATTAAAAAAGGTTTGAATCATCCACTTGGTCCATTTGAATTGTCAGATTATTCAGGTTTAGATATTTACTATTATTCAAAATTAAAACAATATAATGAAACACAGAATGATGAAGACAGACCTAAAACTTTTATTGAAGAAAAAGTTAAGAAAGGTGAGTTAGGTGTTAAGACAGGTAAAGGTTTTTATGACTACAAGAAAGACTAATTAAAATCATCATCTTTTAGATTAAACTGAACTTCTTTTTCTGGTTTAATGACTAAAACTACTCTTTCTGTTTGAATTTCAAAAGGATATGGCTTACTCCAATATTTTTCTGATAACTTATCTATATTTGCTCTTGCTTCTGAGCCTCTTATTTCATCAATTATTTTTCCCCTGATTTCAACAAATTTAAATGGGTTATCGTGTTTCCAAATCATAACTGTGACTCTTGAGTCTAGTTTTGTATTCTTGTACTTTATTCTGTGTATTTCAGTATTAATCAAAATGTTTTGTCCATCTGTATCAACCCACATCACATGAGTTTGAGGTGTGCCATTTTTAAACAAAGTCGTAAACGCACAATAATTTGGTCCACCTGCCATAAGTATTGTTTTGTTGTCTAGTTTCATGTGTTAAATTATAGTTTATGAAAGTAGTTTTACAGAGAGTGAAAAATGCATTTGTTGAAGTTGATAATAAAATTATTTCTGAAATTAATAGAGGTTATTTAATTTTCTGGGGTATCGAGGAAGATGATACAACTGAAGACTATAAAGCATTGATAAAAAAAATTTTGAACCTAAGAATATTTTCAGATAATGATGGAAAAATGAATAAATCAATACTCGATGTAGGAGGAGAAATTTTAGTAGTAAGTCAATTCACTCTAGCAGCGAGTTATACAAAAGGTAACCGACCTTCATTTATTAAAGCAAAAAATCCAAACGAAGCTAACAAAATGATTAGCGAAATTATTAATGAATTTTCAAAAGATATAACTACAAAACATGGAAGCTTTGGTGCTTCAATGCAAGTTGGGTTAGTTAATGACGGACCAGTAACATTTATTTTATCTTCAATAAATGGAAAATTAGAAGAAATAAATTAAGCAGATTGTAAATCTATTTTTTTAATATAACTTTTTTTTTCTAATTTTTTGTCCAAATAGTATTCTTCCCCTGCCCACAAATGCAAACCTAATCCTAATTTCATTGCACATCTTTTGAAGGAATCAGACTCAGCATGTTTTGCATTAGAACCATCTGAACCTTGATCATGTTCAACATCCCCAATTGATGTTACTGTAACTAATTTTCCATCTACTTCGACAGTTAATTTTCCAAAGCAACCAACTACTTTTCCTGTATTTTCTTGTCTAATTAATTCAACAACCTCCCAGTTAAAAGGTCCACAAACTTCTAGTAATCTCTGAGTTATTACTGAATGGGGTACGTAGTTTCCAAATTTTCCTTTAGGAGCTTTTTTTATCCACTCTTTAGGAAATTTTCTAGATAGCTCATATAGTTGTTTCACTTTCTTCTCTCCATTTCTCCAAGTTCAATAGCCCATTTAGGTGCAGTTGAATTATTAGTATCAATAACTTGTAATTTTGGATTTTCATCCCAAACTTTTTCAATAAAAGTATCTCTAGCTAGATGTTGATCCATTCCCTTTTTTTTAGCAACAGCATCTAAACCTCTTAACTTTGGTACAAATGTTTCACCACAAATTGCAACTAGATTCTCGATTTCATCTTCTGATAATTTCTTATTTGTTGCCCAATCAATTAATTTTTTAATATCGATTGTTTTTGATTTGTAACCTTTTGAATAAGTGAAAACTGAATTTGATATTTTGATCGATCCTTTTTCTTGAACATCAATTGCAAATTTATTATCAACAAATTTACTCACTCTAGTTGTACTATCTTTTGCATTAATTGAAACACCTCTTGCTACAAATAGTTCCTTTGGTTCAATTAAATTACTAAGTTCTGTATTTTCTAGATTGATTTCGTCTGATTTTGCAATTTCCCATATTAGTTCTTTCAACTTATTCTCCTTAATTTATGCTGCCTCATCATATATTTTATGACAATTGCAGCTATCACTATGGTTTTCACATATAAAGTATGCTGAAAGCCCTGCTACTTCTAATTTTTTTAATATTTCTTTTTCTTTCATAATTATTAAGTTACAAATTGTGTGTGACAAATTTTTAAAAATTTACAATAATCTTCGTATTTATTCAGATATTATTGAATGGTGATAGTTGATAACAATCTTTTTGATTCCGATATGTATAAAGAGGTGATCAAGCAATACGAAAATGTCGCTGATTTAATTGACTTAGATCCTAATATCAGAGAAAGGCTTAAACTTCCACAAAGATCATTAGTAGTAACATTTCCATTTCGACGTGATGAATATGATGAGGTTGAAACTGTAGTTGGCTATAGAGTACAACATGTATTATCAATGGGTCCTACTAAAGGTGGTATTAGATATGCACCAGATGTTAACTTAGGCGAAGTTACTGCACTTGCAATTTTAATGTCTTGGAAGTCAGCAATTGTAGGTTTGCCATACGGTGGTGCTAAAGGCGGAGTAGCAATTGATCCAAACCCTTTAACGAGGGCAGAAAAACAGAGAGTTACAAGAAGGTATACAGCTGAACTTATTCCTATTATAGGTGTTAATAAAGATATCCCTGCGCCTGATCTTGGTACCGATGAACAAACTATGGCTTGGATTATGGATACATATAGTAATTTTGTTGGTTATGCAACACCAGGCATTGTAACTGGTAAGCCAGCTTCATTAGGCGGCTCTGTAACAAGAAAGGAATCAACAGGTAGAGGAGCAGTTGCTGTAGGTGTAGCAGCAATGGAAAAAATTGGTAAAAAAATTCAAAACTCAAAAGTTGCTATTCAAGGTTTCGGTAATGTAGGAAGGTATGCTGCATTAGCTGCGTATGAAATGGGTGCCAAAATTATTGCTGTAAATGATATTAATGGTTCAATTATTAACGAAAATGGGATTAATATTCCAGAACTATTTAAATACACAGCTCATAATCTATCTGTAAATGGATTTCCAGGTGCAGATCATCTTGAAGAAAGTGTATTGGAAGTTGATTGTGATATTTTAATTCCAGCGGCGGTTGGTGGTGTAATAACTTCAAGTAATGCACAAAAAATTAAAGCAAAGGTATTAATAGAAGGTGCAAATTCACCAACAACTGTTAATGCAGACAAAATTTTAAGAGACAACGGCGTTCTAATAATTCCAGATATTTTAGCTAATGCAGGTGGTATTACTGCGAGCTATTTTGAGTGGGTCCAAAATACACAAAATTACTTATGGAAAGAAGCCGAATTATATGAAAAACTTATAGATGTTATGCTCACTGCATTCGAAGAGATTTGGACTATTTCAGAAAAACAAAATTGTGATTTAAGAACAGCTGCTTTAATAAAAGGAGTAAAAAGAGTAGCAGCAGCTAAACTAACTAGAGGTCTTTTCCCTTAAAAGTTTTTCTATATTTTCTAAGATTTCTTCTTTCTGACTATTCAAATTTGAAATATTTTCTTCCAATTCTTTGACGTTGGTATTTGCTATTGGTGAATCACTTGGAATTTCATCTGGAGTAGAAATTAACTCGTAAGCTTCTATTTCTTGTTCCATAGCTTCAATTCGATCATTGATCTCTTGTAATTTTGAAGTATCAGGGGCATCAGGATTATAAATAGGACAAATTGGCTTGTAATAACACCAGTCACATAATGCATTTTTTATAGGTGGAAAATCATTATTCTGAAATGCAATTTTAATATTATTCCAAACTTCTAGAATTTCTTGTTTAGCTTGTTCAAGAATTTCATTATCAACTTTTAAAGTGTGAATCGTAGAATTTTGCAAATATATAAGTTTCAGTTCTACAGGCATTTCGCCAGTTTCTTCTTTAATTAATAAAGCATACAATTTTAATGCAAAGAAACGTGGTTCTTTATATTTTGCTAAAGGGGATTTACCGCTTTTGTAGTCAACAATTATTAATTCACCACTTTCATTTCTATCCATACGATCAAGAATTCCTCTTAAGTTTAAATCTTCTATAGTTCCTCTAACCCAACGCTCTCTTTCAACTGGTTCAAATGATCGCGGGTCCTCAAGTGTCATATAGTTATTTAGTAGCTTAAGACCTTCAAGACCCCAGTCCCTTTCTTCATCAATACTTGAAAATAAATTATGATGTTCATCGTTTCCTCTAACTTTTGTCCAAGCTTCTCTGAATAAATTATGAAGTTTCTCAGTTGTTCTTTCATCACTTGGTAAATCGAATAAATCTTCTAATGCTTGATGAACAGTCGTACCTTTAGCTTGTACTTCATTTGTAGGTTCTAGAATTTTATCAACATTGGCATATTTAAATTGCTTTGGACAAGTTTTAAACTGAGATGCTCTAGAAGGCGATAAATTTTTTATCATATAACAACTATAACTTCTTAATTTAAAAAAATGTAAAATAGAGGTGTGACCAAGTTTTTAAAAGTATTACAAATAATTGGAATCTTAACTTTCGTACTTTATTTCTTAGTTGGAATATTATATAACTCTTTCAGTTGGTTTAATTATTTATTTAACTAGTTTTGTTTTATTTTTATAGTCTGAGAGGTTGCTAAAGTAATACTGATGGCTGATCAAAAAATCAAAGTTGCAATACTTGGAGTAGGAAATTGCGCAAGTTCATTTGTGCAAGGAATTCAATATTACTCAAATTCAAATACAGAAGATGGATTAATTTCAGATGTTATTGGTGGCTATAAAGTTTCTGATATTGAAGTTGTAGCAGCTTATGACATCAACAGTTCAAAAGTTGGCAAAGATTTGAGTGAGGCAATATTTGCAGAACCTAACAATACTCTAAAGTTTTCAGAGGTACCAAAGACTGGTGTAATAGTTGAGCCAGGTGTTGTAAATGATGGAATTGGAAAATTTGTAAAAGATATAATTAAAGCTGTACCTGACTCAACTGATTTTGAATCTTCTTTAAAAAATTCAGGTGCAGAAATTTTAATAAATCTTTTACCAGTAGGTTCTGATGAAGCCGTAAAATATTATGCTCAAAGCGCAATAAACACTAATGTTGGTTTCATCAACTGTATTCCTGTTTACATAGCTAGAGATCAAGTCTGGTATAAAAAATTTAAAGAAAACAATGTACCACTTATTGGAGATGATATCAAAAGTCAAGTTGGTGCAACCATAGTTCATAGGGTTTTAGCTCAACTTTTCTCTGATAGAGGAGTACAGCTTAAAAATACCTATCAACTTAACGTTGGTGGAAATATGGATTTTCTTAATATGTTAGAAGAAGATAGATTAGAAACTAAAAGAAGTAGTAAGACTTCTTCAGTTACATCAGTGGCTAACAAAGGTAAAGGAATTGATGCAGATCATGTTCGTATCGGACCTTCTGACTATGTTAAATGGTTAGAAGATAGAAAAAAAGCCTTTATAAGATTAGAAGGTTCTGCATTTGGTGGTGCTCCACTAAATATTGAAGTTCAACTTGAAGTTTGGGATTCTCCAAACAGCGCTGGGGTAACAATTGATGCAGTAAGATATATGAAGTTCTTTAAAGATAGAAACGATTTAGAGTCGCTTGATTTAGTTTCAGCTTGGCTAATGAAAGCTCCACACTCACCAATTAAAGATTCAGATGTTTTGAATAAACTTCATGAATTAACTCATGTAGAAAAAAACTAGATTAAAGAATTTTCAAAAATATTTAAAGCTTCGTTTACTTGTTCAAGTGGGGTAGTTAATGGTCCCATAAACCTAATAACATTCCCATCCCTTCCACAGCTAACAAGTAATAAACCATTCTCTCTTGATTTCAATAATATTTTATTTACTAGATTCTTGTCAGGAATTTTCTTTACTCTATCTTCAACAAATTCAACACCAATCATCGGCCCATAACCTCTAACATCCCCAATAAACTCGTACTTGTCTTTTAGATCATTTAAATAATTATTCATTAAAATGGCTTGTTGCTGAGAATTAGTCAATATATCTTCACTATCAAAAGCTTCTAACACTCCTAGTGCAGCTGCACAAGAAATTGGCGACGCACCAAAGGTGCTTCCAATTCCAGCATCATGAATTGAGTCCATAATCTCACTTTTTCCTACAACAGCTGCTAAAGGAAATCCACCAGCAATACCTTTTGCTAATGTTACTAAGTCAGGCTCTACATCAACTATTTCTGCTCCAAACATTTTTCCAGTTCTACCATAGCCTGTTTGAACTTCATCGAAAATAAGTAAAATACCATGCTTATCACAAATTTTCCTTAACTCATTTAAAAAATATTTTGATGCAGGAATATATCCACCTTCACCAATTTCAATTTCAACCAAAATTGCTGCCGTATCTCTTGGATCGACAGTCTCATTAAGAATTTTGTTAACACTTTCTAAAGCCATTTCATCAGTTACATCTCTATAGTTGTATGGATAAATTGCATGGTGAACAAATTCTGGAAATGGACCAAATCCCTCTTTGTAAGGTTTATCTTTCCCAGTAAGGCCCATTGCTAGATAAGTTCTTCCATGAAAGCCACCTTGAAATGAAATAACATGTTTTCTTTCTGTAAAGTAACGCGAAATTTTAATTGCATTCTCAATTGCTTCAGCACCACTATTAACTAAAAATGTTTTGGTTTGTGTAGAGATAGGGTATCGAGTATTTAGTTGTTCAGCTAAAAGAACAGCGTTTTCATGAGGAGCAAATGCAAAACAGGAGTGAGAGAAGCTTTTTAATTGATCTTCTACTTTTTTAACAACTTTATCATGCAAATGCCCAGTATTTAGAACTGCATAACCTCCAACAAAATCTAAGTATCTGTTATCTTTACTGTCCCACACTTCAGCATTTTTTCCTTTGATAATAAAATTATCTAAAGTACTAAACCATGCTTTAGGCACATTATCTGTAATAAGATTAGTTAGTAATTTCTCCATCATTCACCACTGTAACTGATTAATAGATAATACTCAATTATATTGACACTAATATAAACCTATGGAAGATTCTTACTTCAAATTGACTATTGTTACCTCAATTTACATAAATGCGATTGCTGGAGTATTATTTATGCTTGTAAAATTTAAACTATTTTTAATTAAAGAAACAATTTCTAACTTTATCGTATATGTTTCTACAGGTTCTATATTGATTCAAGTTTTATATACAGTATTTATTTTTGCTCAAAATCCAAATTTAGGATCATTATTTATGTTTTACAATATGATTAATTTGTTCATTTTGACTTTTTTATATATTTATAGAAATGATATGAAAATGAATTTTTACCCTTACTGGTCTTTTGCTTTTTTCTTTTTAATGGGTATGGAAATAAGAACTTATCAAACATTTGGATTAGGTTTTTAGATGCCATATAAACTTTTAGATGATAATAAAACTTTTGCTTATGTTAATTCAGAGTTACCAAAAATATGCTTTTTACATGGATGGGGAAGAGATTCTAGTGATTTTAATTTAATTGCTAATGAGTTTGATTCAATTTCAATTGATTTACCAGGGTTTGGTAAGTCTTTAGAGCCAGAAACTAGCTTCACACCGAAAGAATATGCAATTTATTTAGAAAAAATTATGCCAAATTCAGTAGAAGTAATTGTTGGACATTCATTTGGTGGAAGAATAGCTTTATATCTTACGGAAATTAGAGATTTTAAAAAGTTAGTTCTCATAGGTGTACCTTTGATTAAATCCAATAATCAAAAAAATAGTTTTTCAATATTTAAAGTCTATAAATTTCTCTTTAACCTTGGTTTAATTTCTGAAAATTTTATAGAAAAAATCAAAAAGAAACAGGGATCTATTGATTATAAAAATTCTTCAGGGATTATGCGTGATGTTCTAGTTAAAGCAGTTAATGATAATTTAGAGCCAGTATTAAGTTCTTTAAATATTAATACCGAGCTTATTTGGGGAGAAAATGATAAAGAAGTTTCTGTTGAGATAGCAAAAAAAGCAGAAAAATTGATCAAAAATTCAAATTTACATATTTTGAAAAATGAATCACACAACCCATTAATATCCTCATATTCTGAAATTATTAATATTATTAATTAAACATGGAGTTAATACATTTCTTTGTTCTAATACTATTTACTTTCTCTTCGATTATTAATTCAATTAGGTGGTCTCGAGTAGCTCAAAGGGAGCATTATATAGCTGGGTATGTTACTAAATTTTACTTCAGATGGATAAAGCTATTCCCTTACAACAAAATACTATTTGCAGTTTCAATTTTGTTGTTTTTAGTTAGCTTGTGGACACCAGTTACAGCTATTTTATTAGCTATTTTAAATTTAATAATTCCTCTTGGTTTGTCTTTTAACCCCAGAACTTCAAAAGTCAAATATACCGAAAGATTAAAAAGATTAAATATACTATATATACTATTAGTTGTTTTTCTTACATTTGTATCTGTTGTTAATAATTTCGGATATTTTATTGCAATGTTTGCTAATTTAGTATCTTTTTATATTTTTGATTTAAGTTTGAAATTATTAAAGAATTATGAAAAAAACAAATCTAATGTTTTCGTAAACTCAGCATCGAAAAAATTAAAGGAATTTAACGGTCCAGTAATTGCAATAACTGGTTCATATTCTAAAACCACAACAAAAAATGTTATGTATCAAATTCTTTCAGGTAAATACAAAACTTTTGTAACTCCAGAAAGTTTTAATAACAGGCTTGGAATATCAAGATCAATAAATGAAAAGTTTGATTCATCGTACGAAGTTTCTATATTTGAGATGGGTACATATGGTTTTGGAGAAATACGAGAGATGTGTTCATGGGTTAAACCGCACATAGCAGTCATAACTGGTATAGCTCCAGTACATCTAGAGAGAATGAAAACATTAGAAAATATACTGGAAGCCAAGTCTGAGATAGCTGATCTTGCTGGAACTGTAGTTATAAATGGAGATGATGAAATTTTGTTAAACCAAGCTAGGCTTTGGACTTCTCAAAAAATGGTAATTGATTGTTCAATAAGTTCAGACCAAGCTGCTGTATTTGTTAATTACAGTGAAGGCATACACAGCATTTATATTGGTGGACAATACATTGCATCAGTAAATGGTCCTAAGTTATTACAATTATCTATTGCTCTTAGTGTCGGTGTATTAATTGCTTTAGAACTGGATGTGAAATCATTTTTTAACAATGAAATAATTTTAGAAAAAACTCAACATCGTCAAACAGAAATAATAGGTACCAAAGGACAGGCAATAATTGATAATTCTTTTAACTCTAATCCGGTATCATATAAAGCTTCTTTTGAAAAAATCAAAAATCATAAATCAAACGGTAAAAAGTATCTAATAACTCCTGGGCTGATCGAATTAGGTTCTGAGCAGTTTTCATATAACTATGAATTTGCTCTTGATGCTTCTGAAGTATTTGATGAGGTATTTATAATTGGCTATACCAATATTTCATCTTTACGTTTAGGACTTGATGAAGCTAATACAGTCTATAAATTATTTAAAAATAGAGATTTAGCTGTTTCTGATTTAAACTCATATGTAAGCAAAGATGACATTGTATTATTTGAAAATGATTTACCAGATCACCATCCATAGATTATGAAAAATATTGTTGCCAATATATTCGGGGGACCCTCACCTGAACACGATATATCAATTCTTACTGGCTTACAAGCATCAAGGATATTGTCTAGCAACTATGATTTAAAAAATATTTATTGGTCTAAAGATAATCGATTCTATTTGGTTGAGAATGAACTTGAATCAAAAGATTTCTTAGATAATAAATCAATTTTTAAGAAAGAATTACAACTAAATATAAGTTCTAATTCAGGTTTTTACTTAAAGAAGAAAAAAATTGATTTTCAAGCAATAATAAATTCTTGTCATGGTGGCCCAGGTGAAGATGGTACTATACAAGCTATTTTTGATATTACTGGTTTTAAATACACTGGATCTTCCTTAACAACTTCTAAAATTGGTATGGATAAATATGCCTTTTATTTATTAATGAAGGAAAATGGATTAAAAGTATTGGATAAAATACTATACAATACTTCTTTCAAACCAGAGATGAAAGGACCATTTATAATTAAGCCACGATTTGGTGGCTCTTCTATCGGTGTAGAAGTTGTTGATGACTTTGATTCGATAGATAGAATTATTCAAAATTCTAATCTTTACGATCAAGGAACTGTTGTTGAAAAGTTTTTACCAAATTCAATTGATCTCTTAGTTGCCGTTAGAAATTATCCAAAATATGAACATTCTGAAATTGAAAAACCTACACGTTCAACTAATTTAGAAATGTTTTCATATAGAGATAAATATTTAGGAAACGGAGGATTAGAAGGTTCAAAAAGAGAACTTCCAGCTCAAATTTCTAAAACAATTGAAGAAAAGATAGAAATTGAATTAAATAAGTTAAATGAAATTTTAAACATACAAGGAATTGCAAGGGTAGATTTCTTGTTACAAGATAATGAACTATATATAAATGAAATTAATACAATTCCTGGCAGTCATGCCTTGTATTTATGGTCAAATTTAGGAAAAAGTAAGTTCGAGCTTCTAAATGATATGATTGATGAAGCATTGAGTAAAAAAACTATTTGGAGTACCGAAGGTTCAGATGGTTTAGCTCTAAAATCTGCAAAAGATATTCAGAGTAAACTTGGATAGTCAATATGGTTTATTTTGGGATTGTGATGGAACAATCATGGATACTGAAAAACTTTACGCATTTGCATGGAAAGATCACCTTAAAAATCTAGGATTTGAAATACAGTTAAGTGAAGTAGAACAATTCATTGGAGTAGATGATAGAATTGTTCACAAGTATTTCTCAAGTTTTGTTCAGTTACAAGATTTTACAAATACAATGCAGTCATTAGGAGATATTATAAAAAATTCTTTAAGTGATGAAATTTTATTTGAGGATGCTTTTAATCTTTTAATTTCCTCAGGTGAAATTGGAATTAAATCTGCTTGTGTTTCAGCAAGTCCTCAAGAATTACTTGAATATAAACTTTCAAGAGCGAATATAGAACAAAGCTTTGACTATATTATTGGTGGAGATCAGGTTAATAGAAATAAACCTTATCCTGATATTTACAACAAAGCAATTGCAAAATTAGGAACTACAAAGAATATAATTATCGAAGACAGCCCTACGGGTATTAAGGCAGGAAAATCATCTAATACATTTGTTGTTGCAATCAACAGGGGTATGTTTACTAAAGATGATTTATCAGAAGCAGACTTAATTGTCGAAGAGTTATTGTTAGAAAATTTCCTTTCTATTTTTAAAAGCCTATAAATATTGATTATTCTTAAAATAAATTACAAAATCGACTTAGGCTCAATATGCGCCTAAGATATTTCCAGAACTAAAACTGGAATAACTCTATTAGTCCTTTTTTGATATGCAGTGTAGCCACCATTATTTAGGTAATCCATTTTAAGCCACCATTCTTCTCTTTCTGAATCTAACACTTCATTAGCAACAGCGTTAAACTTCTTTGAACCTATTTGTACAATACAATTAGGATTTTTCTTTAAGTTGTAATACCAACCAGGATTCGAAGGGCTACCACCTTTTGAAGCAATTAAACAAACTTTATTATCTTCTTTTAAAAAAACTAATACATTTTTCCTTAGCTTTTTAGTTTTTGCACCAGTTGAATTTAAAATTAAACATGGTCTACCAAATAACATTTTTCCGATGAGACCGTTTGAGTAAATATAAATGTAGTTGTGAAAAAACAAAAACAAAAACTTTAATTTTCTTTTCATATATTTAACCTAGCTTGTTTTTTCCATGAACTATAACTTAAAGGATAAAAGTCGATCGGTTTAACTAGTCTTATTGCTGGAAACTCAACTACTGGTTTAATAATTTGAGATAAATATTTATATTTAGGAACTGGAGCAAATGTAACAGCAATTTTTTTATCTTTTAATATTTCTATAGGATCACCTAAGTAGACAAATAGTTCTTTTTTTTCATTTAATTCTTTTAAAGTCTGAAGTAAAAAATTAATTCTCTTAGTTGATATTTTTATTGATTTAAGGAGTTTCTCATCAAATACAAATATTACTGGTAGGTTGTCGTAAAACTTTAAAGCTGGATCATTATCACCTAATGACTCACCAGTTAGCCAAACATAATCAGGTTCAAGATCAGTATCTGTTAAAGTAGTGTCTGGCCCAAAGTTTTTTCTTCTATCTAAATCAAAATTTTGCTCAATATTATCAATTGAAACTGTGTTTGGCCAAGATTCAATTGGGCAGTTATATTTTAGATCGCAATTATTACATAATTCATTTGCTCTATTTAAAACTTGATTTTTTGCAAACCCATATAATTTACCAGTTTGTGACCCCATTACCCAATGCCATCCAAGCCTATTAGCAAATCTAGATCCATCTAGTAAGTGTTTAAACATATAATCTTCATGTAAGTTCCAATATTTTTGATCCCTCAATCCATAGTGTGAGGCAAACCACATTCGAGTTTGGTTTACAATATATCCAGTTTTTTCAAGCTCGTTTTTGATATTAGAAATGCAGTTCATTTTATTTGTTGTGTCAAAATTAAAATTATTATCTGTTGAAAGATGAAAATTTAGTTCATTTCTAGATTTTTTTCCTATTATTGCGTAAATATGTCTTGAAAATTCTTGCCACAATAGTTCATCTCTAAATTTATTTTTATCTTCATAATCAAAATTTTCAACTCTGTTCCAAACATCAATTAAATTAAGCAATCCGTGTCTTATATATGGAGATAAATTACTAGCACCTCTTGCTTTTTTAGGAAGTACATTATTTCGTTTTTTAGAGTAATTTGTTATATCTAAATTGGATAATTTTTCATCAGCAATTGATTGACCACCTAATAAATGACTTTCAGTATATAAATCACAACAAAGGTTTAAAAAGTGCTCATCTATTATCTGATTATTTGTTTTATTTAAATCTATAAGAAGCATTAAGGAGTTAGTATTTACCTTGTCCAATTCTTATATTTTTGACAACTGGTATATTACTTTCTTCAACTATGTCAAAATTTACTCTTTGACCTTGTCTTAAAGTAATAAATATAGAACCTTTTAGAGATCCTTTTTGAATAAATACTTCTTCTTTATTGGTGTCTAAAACAATTATGCCGTTCCCAGTATTTGGGTCATAAGACTTTACAACACCTTGGGACATTAAGCTTTGACTACTTTCCCAGCTTTAAGACATGAAGTGCAAACTTTGATTTTTTTAGTATTACTATTGTCAGCTACTTTTACTTTTTGAATATTGGCTGACCATTTTTTACTAGATCTTTTATGAGAAAAAGTAACTTGTTTACCAAACCAAGGTCCTTTACCACAAATTTCACATTTTTTTGCCATAGTTCCTTCTAAATTTCAATTATAACTATAACTAATCTGAAAAATTGTTGGTACTTTCATTTAAATTCTTTTTGAGTTATGTTTGATTGTGGTTAAAAGAAATTTTAGTTATTTAAATGAAATCAATCTCGATACATTAAGTGGATTGGGTGAAAAAAGATATAGTTTGCTTAAACGCAATAATTTATTCTCAGTTACAGATCTATTAAGATTTTTTCCAAAAAAACATATTGACAGGTCATCCTTAAAATTAATAAAGGAAATTACAGCTGAAGATGAGAATAATGAGATTACTGTAATTGCGTCTGTAAAAAAAGTTTCTGTTTTTACAACAAAGTCAAGACTTCGAATCACCACTTTAGTTATTACAGACGAAACAGGAACAATAAATGCAAAATGGTTTGGTCCACAATACATTGAATCTCGCTATAAAGAAGGGGATAGAGTAGCTATTTCAGGTAAACCTGAAATTAAAAAAACAGGAACAGTTGAATATAAGAATCCTACAATTGAAAAGTTTGAAGATATTGAAGAATTAAATGAAACTGGTTCATTAATACCAATTTATAACAAACTAGAAGGTTTATCTAGTTCAACCATAAGAAAATCATTAAAGCAAATATTCCAAATTATCTCTTCTAAAAAAGACGATTTAGAACCCGGCTTTGAAGATATATTCTCTGATGAAATATTAAAAAGTTTTAAACTTTTAAAAAGAGAGGATAGCTTAAGGGGTATTCACTTTCCTGAAAATAAAAATGTATACATTGAATCTCGCAGGAGGTTAGCGATTGATGAATTTATATATCTACGTGCTATTTTTGAAAGTTTAAAGAAAAATTACAAACAACAGTCAAAAGGTTTTACATATATTGTTCAAAATGAAGAAGTAGAAAATTATATAAATCATCTCCCATTTTTATTAACAATTTCTCAGAAAAATGCAGCTTTTGAAATATTAGATGACCTCAAAAATAATTATCCTATGAAAAGACTTTTGCAAGGAGAGGTGGGATCTGGTAAAACAGTTGTTGCTTCGATTGCAATATATGCTGCTATTAAATCAGGTTTTCAGGTTGCTTTTATGGCTCCAACTGAAGTTCTTTCTGAACAGCACTTTAAGTCACTTAAAAGTTTTCTTGAAAAATCGGGTGTAAAACAGTATTTATTAACATCTTCAACTAAAGATAGGGAAATGATCAATAATAAAATTACTGAAGGAGAACCAGCTTTATTTATAGGAACTCATGCTTTGATTCAAGATAAGATAAATTTTAAAAATCTCGGACTTGCAATAATTGATGAACAGCAAAGATTTGGTGTTGATCAGAGAAAAAAACTTATAACAAACAAAAATACCATTCCAGATCAACTAATAATGACAGCAACACCTATACCAAGAACTACAGCACTTTCAATCTATGGGGATCTTGAAATAACTACAATAGACGAATTGCCTCCAGGGAGAAAGAAGATAATATCCCATCTATTAAGTGGTCTAGATTCTGATAATTCTGAAGTTTTTGAAAAATGCAGTGAACACTTAAAGAACAACTCACAAATTTTTGTTGTTTGTCCATTTATTGAAGAAAGTGAAAATTCCGATATTCGTGCTGCAGAAAATGTATATAAAGAATATTCAGAATACTTTTCAGAATTTAATGTTGAGTTGCTTCATGGAAAAATGTCCTATGAAGAAAAAGAAGAAATTATGAAAAGAATGGAAACAAAAAAAATTGATATTCTGGTTTCTACTGTAGTGATTGAAGTAGGTATTGATATTCCAAATGCTACGTTAATGATTATTGAAAGTGCTGAAAGATTTGGTTTAAATCAATTACATCAATTAAGAGGTAGAGTAGGTCGTGGCAGTAAAGAATCTGAATGTATTTTTCATATTACTAAAAAGAAATCTATAGGAACAATAAGTGAAGATGGAAGAAAAAGACTTGAAGCAATTGTAGATCTAGATGATGGATTTAAACTTTCAGAAATAGATTTAGAAATCAGAGGAGAAGGGAAAGTTACGGGAACTAGTCAATCTGGAAAGTCCGATCTTAAAGTTGCAAACTTAAGATATGATTATGATTTGTTAATTGAATCAAAAAAAATATTTGAGTCAATAAATGACCAAAATTCTTTTTCTGAAATATTAAAAGAAGCAGAGATGTTCTTCCCTAACTACTTCAAAATTGAAAGTAGTACATGAAAGTTCTTGCAGGTCAATATAAATCAAAAATAATTGAAACTATTAATAGTCCTGACACAAGACCAATGATGAGTAAAGTCAGAGAATCTATATTTAATTCGTTGCAATTTTTTATACCTGAAAAAAACGTACTTGATTTATATGCTGGTTCAGGAAGCCTAGGTATAGAAGCGCTAAGTCGTGGTGCAAAATTTGTTTCTTTTGTAGAAAAATCGAATGAATGCATAAAAGTTTTAAATAAAAACTTAAAAGAAATCAGTAATTATAAAATAAACAATATTTCAGTCAATAGTTATATTGAAAACTCAATTCTTAAATACGATTTAATATTTTACGATCCTCCATTTAAATTGAGTGCTGAGAAAGTTACCGATGAAGTTAACTTAATTTACAAAATTCTAGAGAACGGCGGTAAGTTAATTGTTCACAGACATTCTTCTTCTGACAAGTTCGAAATAAATAAAAATTTAATTTTAGAAAAAGAAAAAAAATTTGGACAAAGTATCATTTACATAATAAGTAAAAAATGAAAGTATTAATTCCAGGTTCATTCGATCCTCCAACTAATGGACACATTGATGTTATAAATAGATGTTCAGGAATATTTACAGAAGTTTTAGTAGGTGTTGTTATTAATCCATCTAAGAAGTCCATGTTCTCAAAAGAAGATAGAAAAACAATGCTAGAAGAAATATTAATAAATAAAACTAATGTCTATGTAGAAAGTTTCGAAGGTTTACTAGTAGATTTTGCTAAAGAAAAAAAAGTAAATGCAATTGTTAAAGGATTAAGAGCAATGTCAGATTTTGATTATGAATTCCAAATGGCACAACTTAATTCTACATTAGCTTCCTTTGAGACTATTTTTATACCTTCATCACCTGAGTATGGGTACTTGTCAAGTTCAATGGTTAAAGAAATCCATACATATGGTGGCGATGTGAGTTCATTGGTGCCTAAGGAAGTTTTAAATAGGATGAGCAATGAATGAACAAAATTTAAACTTTGAAGAAATTTCAAATACTACTAAAAAAATTTCATTAGTTGATTCTTTAGAAAATTTAAGAAAAAAGATAACTTCTAATTCAATAGTTAGCAGGTTAAATAAAAAAGAATTATTAGAAGAATTAGATGGAATAATTGACACAATACCCGTCGAATTAAGAACAGCAAGATGGATTGTGAGAGAACAAGAATCTTTTATTAATCAAGCTAAAGAAGAAGCTGACGAAATAATTAAATCAGCCAAAATTGAATCTGAAAAACTTATAGCAGATTCTTATGTACTTCAAGAAGCTGTTGTAGAAGCTAACGCACTTATAAAGCAAGCTGAAAAAGAATCTCAACATTACAGAGCTTCTGTTGAAGATTCAATAGATATAAAAATTGATGAGGTTTTACATAAAGTTAATCAATTAGCTACATTTCTTGAATTAGAAAAACAAAAGCTAAGAGAACCTAGAATTATTGACCAGCCATAGGTTGTGAAAATATGGAAGCTTGTTTTAAAACCACAGATTTAATTTATGCTAAAAGTCCAATTGAAGTAAACAAAGCTGGAAATTTAGAAATAAAACTAGGTAATAATCATATCCCTAGCCAATCTCAAGTCGAAATAAACTTAAAAATAATTATTAAAAATGAAGAACTTGTTGTAGATCTGAAAGCAACATTTGAAATTACAGCGATTTGTGGAAGGTGTTTAGAAGAAAAAACTATCAATGAATCTAACTCAAAAGTATTTCGAATAAATTTAAACAGTGAAAATGATTATGAATTATCTTTAAATCAAGAAAAGATTGATGTTCTTCCTTTTATTACTGAAATAATTTTAGATAAAATGAACGAAAACTACATATGTCAAGAAAATTGTAAAGGTTTATGTACAACATGTGGTATTAATTTAAATGACTATAAATGTTCTCATTTAGAAAAAAATTTAAAAGAAAGTCCATTTTCTTCTCTAAGTCAGCTAGATTTGTAGTTTGAAAGGAAATTAAGTATGGCAGTACCTAAGAAAAAAATGTCTAAGTCTAGAACTAGACGTAGAAAAGCAACTCATAAAATTTCTAAACCGCATTTCATTGTAGATCCAGAAACTGGGATTGCTAAACAATCACATCGAGTTAACCCTGAAGATGGCACCTATAACGGAAGACAAGTTAAAGAACCAAAAGTAAGCTAATTTCTATATGAATACTATTGCTGTAGATGCAATGGGTGGCGATTTTGCACCAAATGAAATAATAAAAGGTGCTATCCAAGCAAAAGAAAATAACATTAATGTAGTCCTATGCGGAGATGAAAACTTAATATATCCGTACTTAGGTAACCATGAAATTCCTGTTTATCATTTTCCAGAAGTAATTTCAATGGATGAAGATCCTTTGAAAGCTGTTAGAACTAAGAAAAATTCTTCAATTGTTGGTTGTATGAAGCTCATTGAAGAAAAAAAAGCACAAGCGGTATTTTCAGCAGGTTCAACTGGAGCAACTCTAGTTAGTGCGATAAGTGTTTTGGGTAAACAAAAGAATGTTATAAGACCATCTGTTGCTTCTGTGCTACCTTCTCCAAATGGAAATGTAATATTGCTAGATTCAGGTTCGAGTTTAGATGTAAAACCTAAAATTTTATATCAATATGCAGTAATGGGATCAAAATTATTTGAAATTCTATTCGAAAAAGAAAATCCAAGAATAGGTTTATTAAATAATGGAGAAGAAGAAAGTAAAGGTAGAGATGTTGAAAAAGCTGCTTTTAAAATGCTTCAAAATAGTTCTTTAAATTTTGTTGGAAATGTTGAAGGTAGAGATTTTGCTAAAGATTCAGTTGATGTTTTTATTACTGATGGATTTACCGGCAATATAGTTTTAAAAACAATGGAAGGTACAGCAAAACTTCAGTTAGATTTTATTTCTAAATCATTAAAGGATAATTTATTTAAACCATTATTGATACCTGTTAAAAAAGCATTACAACCTGTTAAAGACAAACTTAATCCAGACAATACAAATGCGTCTTACTTATTGGGAGTAAATGGTGTTGTTATTATTGGTCATGGTTCTTCAAATGAATTGGCAACTTATAATGGAATTAAATTTACTGATAATGCATTGAGAAAAGAATTTATATCAAAATTTTCCTCTGCTTTTCTAGATTTATGAAAGATATAAGTAATTTTGAAAAAAATATTGAGTATAAATTTAAAAATATTAATTACTTAAAAATTGCCCTTACTCATAAATCATTTCTTGATGAAAATCCTAAACTTGTTTCAAATCAAAGATACGAATTCTTTGGTGATGCTATTTTAGATTTTGATTTAACAGAATATTTATTTATTAATTATCCAAATTTTGACGAAGGCATGCTTACCAAAATAAGATCAAGTGCTGTAAACCAAACTAATTTAGTAAAGTTGGGAAAAAAAATAGATATTGGAAGTTATCTATATTTAAGTAGTTCTGAAGACTCTACTGGTGGAAGAACAAAAGACTCTATTTTAGAAGATTCTGTTGAGGCATTGATAGCAGCAATTTATTTTGATGGTGGTTTAGAAGCTGTAAATAAATTTGTTTCTAAATTTATTTATCCTGGAATTAAAGAATTGTCACAGAATCCAGGTGAAAAAGATTACAAAACTAGATTGCAAGAATATTATGCAAAGTTTGGTAAAAAGGTGACATACACAGACGAAGCATTTGGTCCTGACCATGATAAAAGTTTCAAATCGTATGTTTTTCTCAATGAAGATATTATTGGGAGTGGTGAAGGTAAATCAAAAAAAAGTTCTCAGCAAGAAGCTGCTAAAGATGCACTAAATCAGTTAGATGCCTGAACTACCTGAAGTAGAAACTATAAGAAAGTCTTTAGCTCCAGTATTAATTGGTCAAAAACTAATTAAATTTAATATATCTGACAAACGTATAAGTAGATTAAATCAACAAGATCCTAAATTAGGATCTACACTTAATTCAATTAATCGAAAAGGAAAAATTCTTTATTTTGTTTTTTCAAAATTTATTATTTTTATACATTTAGGTATGTCTGGAAGAGTAACTCTTAATAGTAAATTAGGAAAGCATTCACATGCTACTTTAACTTTTGAAAAGGATAAATTAAATTATGAAGACATTAGAAAATTTGGTTATATAAAGATAATTAAAGCTACCGAATTAAATCATTACTTAAAAAAGCTTGGTCCGGACTCTTTAAAGCTTACAAAACAAGAAAAAATTCAAATAGTTGAAGCTGGGAAAAACAAAAAAGTAACAATTAAAAATTTTTTATTAAATCAAAATATTATCAGCGGTATAGGAAATATTTACTGTAGTGAAATTTTATTTTTATCAAAAATTCATCCAAATACAAAAGTGGTGAATCTAAACAATGATGAATGGGAAAAGATTTTTACAAGCATAAAAAAGATTTTAAAATCAGCAGTAAAAAACAATGGCACTACATTGGATGATTTAACTTATTACCTACCATATGGTGAATTTGGTAAGAATCAAAATTTTTTAAATGTATATCAAAAAGAAATTTGCATTTTGTGTAATTCTAAAATTGATAAAATATATATTGATAAAAGATCAAGTTATTTTTGTGGAAAATGTCAAAAGTTAAAAAATTAAAAGTTTTAATCGAAAGAGAGAATTATATTGAATCTGTTCATTATGTAAATCTCTATGACGTTTCTACTGTAACCGACGATTTTGTTTATCCAAGATCTGCGGTAAAACCTTTTCAGATATTACCTTTATTAATTGAAGCTCATAATCAAAATATAAAATTTTCCAGTGAAGAAATAGCAATTTTTGCATCATCACATTCAGCAGAACCTATGCATACTGATTTAATTCAAACATTAGCTTTAAAGTACGATTTAAATATAAATAATTTATTGTGCGGTCCCCAAAGACCTTTTCATGAAAAAACGGCAGACTCATTAGTTCAATTAAATAAAGAATTTAACTCATTACACAATAATTGTTCCGGTAAACATCTTTCTATGTTACTATTTTCAAAACTACTCGGTGCTGACAGTAAGAATTACACCGATAGAAATCATGTTACTCAGGTAAAAATAGATGAATTTTTCAAAGAAATTTTTAATGATAATGAATTAAATTACAGTGTTGATGGTTGCGGTTTGCCAGCTTTGAAAGTTAATCCACAAAACTTATGTTTAGCTGTTACAAAACTACAAAATAGTTCTTATTCCCAATTTTGGGACGAAATGTTTGATGCTTATAACTCATATCCTGAACTTATAGGAGGTAGCGACAGAACAGATACAAATATTATTAAACATAGTTACAACAATGTCTTAGCTAAATCTGGTGCTGAAGGTGTATTATTTTTTACAAATAATTATGAATCTTATTTATTTAAATGCTTAGATGGTAACAAAAGGGGGGTAGATTTAGCAGCTTCTCATTTTTTAAGTCAAATAGGTTTAATATCTAACCTTCCTTTCCAATTTCTTGAGAATTTTTATTCAAAAAATACTCAAGAAATAAAAAACGTGAAAATTAAAGTTAAATAAATTTTTTTAAATCGCAACAAAATTTAAGTTTTGTAACTATTATTAAATTAACAACAGGGTAAAAATGTATTTAAAATCATTAGATATTAATGGATTCAAGTCTTTTGCTGAAAAGACTAATATTTCTTTAACTGATAAAGTTAATGTAGTAGTTGGTCCAAATGGTTCTGGAAAATCCAATGTTGTTGATGCAATTTCATGGGTATTGGGTACACAAAGCCCAGCAAGTTTAAGAACTAATAAAATGGAAGATGTCATTTTTGCTGGAACAGAAAAATTATCTCAAAAAGGTTTTGCTGAAGTCTATTTAAATTTTGAAGTGGATCCAGAAAAATTCAACGGTACAACAGAAATTTCAATTGGTAGGAAATTATTTAGAGATGGTACATCTGAATACTTTATGAATGGTTTAAATTGTAGATTACTAGATATTCAAGAATTTTTAAGTGATGTTGGTATTGGAAAACAACAACATATAATAATTTCTCAAGGTCAAATTGCTGAAATATTAAATTCAAAACCAGAAGACCATAGAGTTACAATTGAAGAAGCATCTGGAATTCTCCCTTTAAGAATTAAAAATGATAAATCTTTAAAAAGGATTGAATCGGGAGAAAAAGAAATTAAACGTGCAAAAGATGTTCTTAGAGAGATCAAAAAACAACTTAAACCATTACAAGACCAAGCAGAACAAGCGAAGCTTCATTCTGAATTTACAGAACAGTTAAAAAGTAAAAATTTAACATTAAATGTTTTTAGTTATAAGAAACTTGAAAACTCTTTAAATAATTTATCTAATCAAGAAATACAGATTAATAAAGAAATATATGAATTAGAAAATAATATAAACAATCTTAAAGTTGAAAAAAATAGTATAAATTCTGAATTAGGTGATGGTGTTTCAATCGGGTCAATTTTAAAGGATTCTTCTAGTAAGTTTTTAAATATATCTGAACAATTAAGATCAATATCCCAAATAGCTAATGAAAGAAAAGATAATCTTGAAAGGGATGAATTAAACAAAAATGATGAGATTCTCAGAATTAGTAAAAAGATTAATCAAAATACTGATCAAATAAATTCTTTATCTAATCAACTCATCAGTAAAAAAAATGAGTTATTAAATTTACAAAATTCTTACTTAGAAATGAAAAATTCACTTGAAGATATTATTAAAAAAACTTCTGCTTCAATAGAAGTTAACGAAGCTTTATTACAAAGTGAAGTAACAACAATTAAAGCACAAATTAACGAATTAAATATTAATATTCAACAGTACAGTAAAGATTTATCAAGTTGGAAATCAGATTTTGAAGAGTCTTTAAATTTACTCAGTGAAGTTGAAAATGAATTCACCCAAAACAATACTGATCGTTATTCACTTAACAATTATTCATCTCATTCTAATAAAATATTTCAAAGAGAAATTAGGTCTTCAAATGAAAAGCTTTCATATTTTGAAGAATCAAACCAAATTAAAAACTTAGAACTTGAAAAGAAATTAGAGCTACTTAGTTCACTTAATGAAAAAGAAGATTTTAAAGCTGATCTATTAAAGCATAAGTCTGATTTAGAAAAGAAAATAAAACTTTTTGAGAATGAAATTACAACTGTTTCTAATCAACTTGCGTCATCTCAAGAAAGGATTAAATCTTTAATTACACAAAATGATGAGTTAAATTTTGAAAAGAGAAAACTATCAAATGAGTCAAACGATGCTGGGTTAAAAGACCTACAAAATATAATTGATGCTTCTAAAGAATTTATAGTATTTTCGAACAGTACAGCATATACTTTAGAAAGTAAATCTGAGTATTTTGATAGTAAGTATGGTAATTCAAATAAAAAAATTATTGAGATTGATAATCAAATTGAACAATTAAATAAACAAGTTTATGAATTAAAAGATAAAAAGACAAATTTAATAATTAACAAATCTGAGAAACAAAGTAATATGCAAAGAATATATTCAAGTCTTACTAATATATTTAATCTAGATTCAGAGCAAATAGCATTATTTAATGTTCTAAATGTTGATCAATATTCGTTAGAAAATGAAATTAAATTATTAAATGAAAAACTTGATGAAATTGGAGTAGTTAATTATTTAGCAATGGAAGATTTTGAATCATTAAATTCACGATATGAAGAGATTAATAAAACAATTGAAGAACTTAATGAAGCCAAACAAGATCTTTTGGAGAATATTAAAGAAGTTGAAAAAGAAATAATATTTAGAATTGAATCATCATTTAATTCAATATCAGTACACTTTGAAGAAATATTTTCAACATTATTTCCAGGTGGTAATGGTAAATTATCATTTACAGACAAAGATAATATATTAAACACTGGTATTGAAATTACAGTACAACCAAGAGGTAAAAAAGTTAAAAAATTAAGCCTTCTGTCTGGAGGAGAGAGATCTTTAGCTGCAATAGCTTTACTATTTTCAATATTTAAATCTTTTCCAAGTCCATTTTATATATTAGATGAAGTCGAAGCAGCTTTAGATGATGCTAACTTACATAGAATGATAAATCTTTTAAATCATGTTAAAAATGATGCTCAATATATTATTGTTACTCATCAACAGCAGACGATGCATGCTGGCGATGTTTTGTATGGTGTAACTATGGAGCCTGGCTCTGGTTCTAGAATATATACAAAAACTAAAGAACAGTTTGAAAACATACTAAATAATGAATAATAAAGAATTAGCTAGTCTAGCAAGAGAAGTAGCAAAAAAAGCTTATGCACCTTATTCAAACTTTAGAGTAGGGGCAGCTCTTATAACCGATACTGGAAATGTATATACCGGTTGCAATATAGAAAATGCTTCTTATCCTGCAACTGTATGCGCTGAAGATGTTGCTGTAGTTAAAGCAATATCTGAAGGAGAAAAAAAAATTGACGTTATTGCTGTAGCTTGTATAGACGCAAAATCGGATACAGCTCTTTTCCCTTGTGGTATTTCAAGACAAAGATTGGCTGAATTTGATACAGAAAAAGTTTTAGTTGTTAGTGAAACAGATTTCACAGAATACAAGTTTGAAGAAGTTTTACCTTATAATTTTAAATTTTAAATATTTTCAATTAATTTTGGTAGAACAGTTAAAGTATCTCCAACAATACCTAGATCAGCAATTTGAAAAATAGGAGCTTCTTCATCTTTATTTATAGCAATAATAAATTTTGAGTCTTTCATACCTACTTGATGCTGTGTAGCACCAGAGATTCCACAAGCAATGTAAACATCGGGTTTAACAGTTTTTCCTGTTTGTCCAACTTGCTGAGAGTAGGGCATCCAACCCGCATCAACTATTGCTCTAGTGCCTCCAATTGCAGCATTTAGTTTTTCTGAGAGTTTATTAATTAATTCTAAGTTTGCAACATCCACCATGCCCCTACCTGCTGATACGACTACTTTTGAATCCTCTAGTTGTGGTCCAGCCTTCTCTTCTTTGTGTATTTCATATACATTACAATTGCCAGATTCAACTTCTATTGTTGTAAAATCTGTGTTTAATTCGAAGTTTGCAGGTTCAAACGATTTTGGTCTAATAAGTAAAAAGGAAATAGAGGAGTCTATTTCAGTTTTATATAATTGCTGACCTCCATTAATTGAGTTTAAAGTTATAACTTTGTCATTTTCTAATGAAAAATTTATTACGTTTGATACGGGGCTTGAATTAAAATCAACTGACAAGTATGCAATTATGTCTCTGCATTGATAAGTTGAAGATCCAAAAACCAAATTAATTTGTTCATTTGTAATTACATTACTTATATAATCTGCAATTTTATTGTACTGTAGAGAATTTGGAGATCTTTTTAAATAAGTTTGTTTAAATGAATTAGAACCAATAATAGGCTGTTCTTCAGAACCTATAGTTATTAATTGATACTCTAAACCTAGTTCTTCAGCTTTAGAAACAATTTCTAATGAACCAGAACTTAATTTACCATCTACAATCTCAGAAACTATTAAGGCTTTCATATTATTTTTAATTCTTTCAATTTTTCTATAATGGAATTGTAAGCTTCACCCTCATCAATTATTTTTTGACCATTTTTTGAATTTTCAACTTCTTCAATTTCTAGAAATTTTAAATTTTGATGTGCTGTTATATTAAGGTCGTTTATATTTACTTCTTCAATAGGTTTTGATTTTGCTGCCATAATATCTTTAAAATTAGGATATCTTGGTTCCACACCACCAGCAGTGACTGATATTACGCATTTATTAGGCATATCAACTTTCTCAGAACCTTCTAAGGTTTGTCTTGTTAAAATAACTTTTTCAGAATTTATTTCTACTGCTTTAACATAAGAAATACAATCAAGGTTCAAAAATCTAGATACTTGTTGAGGTACTGTTCCTGAATAACCATCTGTTGATTCTGTACCAAAAATAATTAAATCAGCTTCTGAGAGCTTAGCTACTTCACTAATTACATTAGCTGTAATTAAAGCATTTGCTCCAGATAAACTTTCATCTGAAATAACTAAAGCTTTATCAGCCCCCATCTGAAGCGCTTGCTGGACTCCTTTTAATGTGCCTTTAGGACCCATTGAAATTATTGTTACTTCAGCATCATATTTTTCTTTAAGTTGAAGAGCTAATTCAATTCCATATCTATCAGTATCATCAAGAACTTGTTCATCAGGCCTTTTTAAAAGACCATTTTCATAAGTTACTTCATTTGCTGGATCAGGAATTTGTTTAGAACAAACTGCAATTTTCATATTGACAGTTTAATTAAAGAAATTATTTATCAGAATTAATAGCTATCAAAAATTCTTTCATAAAACTTTGAAGTTTCATCTTAGAGTTATTTGCTATCTCAATTACTTCATTATGATCAAGTGGATTTTTACTAATGCCTGCTGCAAGATTAGTAACCAGAGAAAATGCTGAAATTTCCATACCACAATGTTTTGCTACTATAGCCTCAGGTACAGTTGACATTCCAACAAGATCCGCACCTATTTTTTTTGCAAATTGAACTTCAGCTGGAGTTTCATAAGAAGGTCCAGTAAACCAAGCGTAAATCCCTGTTTTGTACTCAAAGTTGTTTTGTGATATTTTCTCTGCTATTTTTAATAATTTTTTTGAATAAACTTCTGACATATCTGGAAATCTTGGACCAAATTCATTTAAGTTCTTACCAATCAAGGGATTATTCCCAGTAAGGTTTATGTGGTCTGTTATTGCCACTATGTCCCCTGGTACAAAATTATCAGCAACACCACCTGCAGCATTAGTAAGAACTAATTTATTAACTCCAAGCAAACTGAATACTCTAATTGGCAACACTAAATCTTGAATGGGATATCCTTCGTAGTAGTGAGCTCTACCTGACATAATTCCAGTTATCTGATTATTGATTTGAACAAATGATAATTTTCCAGAATGACCTTCTATTGAAGGTTGTAAAAAATGTGGAACATCTGAATAGTTTATCTGAGCTATTGATTCATAGTTTTGTTCAAATCCACTCATACCTGAACCAAGAACAATTAAAGAATTTATTTTTTTTGTTCCGACAATACTTTCAATAAATGATTTTGCTTCTGAAATTTTGTCTATCATATCTAAATCTTACTTATATTTTTGATAAAAAACTTTCACCAGGTAACTCATTTTCTATTTTGAAATAATCAGCAATAGTTTTCCCTACATTATAAAATCCTATTAAATCACCTAGATAATTTTTCTTAGAATTATTCGTATAAGCAATTAGAGGTACGTATTCCCTCGAATGATCTGTATCTCCATCAGTAGGATCCGTTCCATGATCACCAGAAATTAGTAGTAGATCATCATCATTTAGATTTTTAATTATTGTTTCTAAATGAAAGTCAATTACCTTTAATCCATCATAATAACCAATAGGATCTTCTCTATGTCCGTAGAGCATATCTAAATCAACTAAATTAACAAAAATAAACTGATTCTCACCATTTAAAACTTCTTCAAGTAAGAGTTTTAATCCGTGTTCGTCTCCTTCAGTGTGAACATATTGACTGAGATATTCCGTACCAAATAAGTCCATAATTTTTCCTATTCCATAGGTAGAAATATTATTTTCGAATAATAAATTTAAAATCGTGTCACCTGGTGGTTTAATACCAAAGTCTTTTCTATCATAAGTTCTTACAAAGTTTCCTAAGGTACCTTTAAATGGTCGAGCTATTACCCTTCCTATGTTGTATTTGTCACAATGCTTTCTTGCTATGTTGCAAATTTTATAGAGATTTTCAATATTACATATATCATTATGTGCAGCAATTTGAAATACAGAATCACCAGATGTGTAAAGTATTAATTCTCCTGTTTTCATATGTTGTTCACCAAGCTCTTCGATAATCTCTGTTCCAGAAGCGTGTTTATTTCCTATAAATTTACAATTTCCTTCATTTTCAATAGTTTCAATCAATTCAATAGGGAATCCATTAGGAAAAACTCCGAAATCTTTTTCTGTAACTAAGCCACCAATTTCCCAGTGACCAGTTGTTGAATCATTACCTTTTGAAACCTCTGAAAGTCTTCCTACAGTGGAGTTAAAACTACTTTTCATACCTTTAACTTGAGTTATTTTACCAAAACCTAAATATTCCAAAAGTTGGAAGTTCAAGACCATCATTAGCAATAGAAACGTTACCTAAAGTGTTTGTACCGATATTATTATAATTTTTTGCATCTGGTGCTTCACCAACACCAAGTGAGTCAATTATTAAAAGTACACATCTTTTCATTAGACAGTACCAAAAAGTCTATCTCCCATGTCACCAAGCCCAGGAACTATATACCAATTTTCATTTAATTTTTCATCAATGCTTGCTGTAATTAAAGTAACATCTGGATGTTTTTCTTCTAATTTTCTTATTCCTTCAGGTGCGCAAATAACAGTTAAGGCGAAAATATTTTTTGGACTATATTCCTTTACTTTGTCAATAGCAAAGGATAAAGAACCACCTGTAGCTAACATTGGCTCAAGAATAAATACATTTTTGTTTTTAAGCTCGGGCAAGTTTTCATAGTAATATTCTGGACTAGCAGTTTCTTCATTTCTTTGTACACCTATATAACCAAATGAAGTGTTAGGTAAAAGTTCTTTAATGCCATCTGCTAACCCTAGACCTGCTCTGAGTACAGCAACTGCTACATTTTCATTTTCTATCTCGTAACCAACTGTTTTAGTTAAAGGTGTATCAATTTCTATTGTTTTTAAAGATATGTTTTTAGAAGCTTCAAGAAATAAAATATAAGATAATTTAGATGAATAATTTCTAAAGGCCTCAAAGTCAGTATTTTTATTCCTTAAAATTGTTAAATAATGATCTTTTAAAGGATGTGATACTTCAATAATTTCCATCTCAAACAGATTACCAAAACATAATTTCTTTACTAGTTATTTTTTGTAAGAAGTTAATCTAATTTAGGTACGTTTTAGATTTTACTTAAAGTAATATAATGTATTGCAATTTAAATAAAGGAAGTTAATGTCTGTAAAAATAAGACTGGCACAAAGAGGAAAGAAAAAAACAAGGACTTACAGAGTTGTTGTTGCTGATTCTCGTTCACCTAGAGATGGAAGATTTATTGAAGACTTAGGTTTTTACGACCCTCATCAAAACCCATCCACAGTAGAAATTGACGTAGATAAAGCTGTTTCTTGGCTAGATAAAGGTGCTCAACCTTCAGAAAGAGCACAAAAACTTCTTGAAATTTCTGGTGCTTGGGCTCAATGGCGATCATCTAAAGGTGAAGTAGTTTCTGTACCAAAACCACCTGCAGAAAAAGTCAAAAGTAGCTCTAAAGCAGAAATTAAAAAACAAGAAGCTGCAGCTAATTCATCAGAATCACTTAAAGAAGAGGAATAAATGTCATCTGGTTCAATAGTAAAAAATGTAGTTGAATATATTGTCAGCCAAATAGTTGAGGATAAAAACTCAGTAAATGTTTCGGTTGCTGACTCTAATGATGAAAAAGTAACCATTGAAGTTAGGACTTCTGCTGATGACATGGGTAGAGTCATTGGTAAAAGAGGCAGAGTAGCAAGAGCAATAAGAACTGTTGCACAAGCTGCTGCAGACGAAGAAGGCCTTCAATCTTCTGTTGAATTTATTGACTGATAAGTTTTTAATTGGTGTTTTAGGAAAACCTCATTCTTTAAAAGGTTATCAATATATAAAAATTGATACATTTTTTAAAAATCTTAATTTAATAAATATTGATCTTTATGTAGAAGATAAAGTATTTAAAGTAGAAGATTTCAAAAAACATTTAAAAGATAGAAACTTAATAAAGTTTCAAAAAGTAGTCAATATTAATGAAGCAGAAATGTTGAGGAACCGTAGAGTATATATTTCAAAAAATTATTCAAATATCTTATTAAATAATGAAAATTTGCCATGGCCAGGCTTTTTTTTGAATACAGAAATTAATAAAAATGGACAAAAATTGATTAATTATACAATTTATAATAATTTGATATTTTGTAAGGTTGAAAATGTTGAAGATTTTGAAATTCCTTATAACAACTCGTTCTTCAATTATGAAAATAATAAATTAACTTTAAAAAATAATGAGTTAATTGTTGATCCACTCAAATAATTTAAGACTTATTTTATCTTCAGTCATGTTTTCCGGATGCCATTGAACTCCAATTGCATCCCAAGAAGAAGTGCTTTCTACACCTTCAATGATTCCATCAGGAGCTATAGCATTTATTTTCAAACCTTCACCAACTTTGTCTACCGCTTGGTGATGAATAGAATTTACGCCAAAGTTAGTATCTTTAAGGACATTAAATAATTTTGAATCTTCAATAACCTCAACTGAATGTATATGAGCTCTCGCATCCCCAAAGGGTCGATCATGTTTTATTTCTTCATATCCAGCATCTGTTATATCTTGAAATAAAGTCCCACCTTTATAGACATTTAATAATTGATTACCTCTACAAATTGCTAATGTTTTAATATTGTTTATCTCTGCAGATTTTAAAAGTTGAAGTTCGGTTATGTCTCTTTCTTTAGAAACTCTCATCGTTTTATCAGATTTTTCTTGACCATAATTAATTGGATCTATGTCTCCACCTCCAGAAATAATTAATGCATCAAAACCAGATAAATTTATTTCATTTAAATTTTTTTGAGGTCCTAAAATTACGGCTGTGTTTCCAAATTGATTGCACAACTCAACAAAGTCTACATTAATAACTACACAAGGTATATTTCCTGGTGCCATTTCAACATCTTTTACTCCAGTTGAAATGGCTATTATTTTATTCATAAATAAAAATACATTGCACTTCGACACATACATCTAATGGCAAGCTTTGTACACCTACAGCAGATCTAGTTGCTTTTTCACTAAAAAACTCAGAAAGTTTATCTGTAAATCCATTTAAGACTTTGGCATGATCTTTAAAACCTAATTCTGCATTTATAAAACCAACAACATTTAATGGTTGTAATTTTTCAATATCGCAGTTCTCTTTGAGTGTAGAAAGAGTTAATTCAGCACAATATGATGCTGCTTTGTAACCATCATCGATACTTACTTGTGATGGAATTTTTCCAAAAAAATTATTTTCTCCAGCAGGTATATGTCCAGATGTGTAGATAAAATTTCCAGCTTTTTTGAAAGTAACATAATTACCAATTGCTTCTGGAGCTTTTGGAAGTTGATTGGTCATTATGCTAATTCTTTAATTAGATCAACAACTCGATTTGAGTATCCCCATTCATTGTCATACCAACATACAACTTTTACATGGTTGTTATCTAATATTTGTGTCGAAGTAGAGTCATAAATACTTGAATGTGGGTTCTGCAAAATATCTGTTGAAACTAATGGTACCTCAGAGTACTCAAGTATTCCTTTAAGAGTTGTATTAGCAGCTTCTTTTATTGCGCTATTCAATTCTTCAAGTGTTACGTTTTTTTCTAATTCAACAACTAAATCGACAACACTTCCATCTGGAACAGGTACACGCATTGCCATTCCATCTAATTTTCCATTGAGTTTTGGCAATACCATGCCAACAGCTTTGGCAGCTCCAGTAGAAGTTGGAATGATGTTTTGAGTAGCACTTCTACCTCTTCTAAAGTCACTGTGGGTACCTTCGGCTAAAGCTTGATCGTTAGTATAAGCATGGACTGTAGTCATTAATCCAGACTTGATACCAAAATTATCATCCAAAACTTTAGCGATAGGTGCAAGGCAATTAGTTGTACAAGATGCATTTGAAACTACTTTATGTTCAGGCTTTAAATCCTCATTGTTTACACCAAGTACAATTGTTGCATCTATATCATCCTTTGGAGGAACAGTTAGAAGAACTTTTTTTGCACCAGCATTAATATGTTTTTGTAGAGATTCATTATCTCTAAAGATTCCAGTAGATTCAATGACAACGTCAATATTAAGCTCATTCCAAGGTAATTGACTTGGGTCTTTTATCGAAGTGAGTTTAATTTTCCTATCATCGACTATTAATACATCACCTTCAACAGAAACGTTTGCATCTAATACTCCCATGACAGAGTCATGTTTTAATAGATATGCTAAGTTTTCATAGTCACCTAAATCATTGATAGCTGCAACATTTATATCAGAATTGGTTTCAATAATTATTCTTAATACAGATCTTCCAATTCTTCCAAATCCATTTATTGCTATATTTGCCATTATTTCTCCAAATTTAACTTTTCTATAGTGTCTATTATTCTTGCTGAATAACCCCAACCATTATCAAACCAAATTATTAATTTTATTTTTTTGTTAGCAATACTCATTGTTGATAAACCATCTACTAGTCCTGAAAGTGAACTCTTTACAACATCAGATGAGACTATTGGATCATAAGTTATACCTATTATATTTTTTAGTGATGAAGTTGAGAAATTCTGAAGTAAGTTATTAATTTCATCAATTGTAGATTCCTTCTTTATATCAATTGTCAAATCCACTGTACTGCCGTCTGGAATAGGTACTGTCATCGATGAAGATGCAACTTTATTTTTTAAAAACGGTAAAACAGTCTCAATAACTTCTGAAGATTTTGTAATTGAAGGGATAATATTCTCGCCAGCTGCTCTATTTAACCTAAATCCTTCTCCAGCTACATCAGCTAATCTATTTGAATTAGAATATCCATGAACAGTAGTTAAAAATGCTCTTTCAACTCCTAATTCGTTATTTAATTCTTTTAAAATTGGACAAACAGCATTAGCTGTATTTGAACCAAGTGATATAACATTTTCATCAAAGTTAATTTCAGTATCATTTGCGCCAGGTATATATATTGGAAATTCATTCAAATCAGAAGGAGTAGAAGCTACTATAACTTTTTTGCATCCTTTAGATAAATGTAGATCTACTTCATCTTTAGTCTGTGATTTACCTGTTGCAAGAATCAATACGTCAGTATCTAAAGAACTCCAATCAGATTCTTCTGCATTTTTCCATTTATTAAATAAAATTTCGGTTCCATCTATTGAAATTCCATTTTCAGTTTCAACTACTTCTTTCTCAAACCTTCCATATATTGAATCGTATTTTAAAAGGTAGATTAAGTTTGCTTTATCTGCAGTATCCGAAATTGAAACAATCTGAATGTCATTACGGTTAATGGTTTGGCGTAATACGTCTCTACCAATCCTTCCAAACCCAGCAAGTGAAACTTTAATCATGTCATCCATCTTTAAATATCAATAATTGTTGTACAATCAGTAATAATATAGCTTATTAATTATTTATATGAAGTCTTTATACAAAATTATTGAAAATTCTATCTTTGGCAAAACTCCTACTTCAGAGTTATTAGAGGAAGCTTTTCAAATAAAAAAAAATATTTTTGGTAATAAGATCACATATAGTCCGAAAGTTTTTATTCCTCTAACTACTATGTGCAGGGATAAGTGTTCTTATTGTACTTTTGTTAAATCTCCATCTGAAGGTGGAACTTATCTAACTGAAGATGAAGTTAGAGCTATTGTGTCTGCAGGTAGTGAAGCTGGTTGTTTTGAAGCTTTGTTTACTCTTGGTGACAAACCTGAAAATCGATGGGATAATGCCAAAACTCAATTAAATGAATTTGGATTCAGTTCTACTCATGAATACTTAACTCATTGTATGAGTTTAGTAAATAAGGATTTTCAACTTTTTCCTCATGCAAACCCTGGACTAATGTCATCTGATGAAATTGTAGATTTTAAGCGTGTATCTCCATCAGGCGGGATAATGATTGAAAGCTTTTCTCAAAATCTATTTTCTAAAGGTATGCCTCATTTTGCAACTGTTACTAAATCACCGGAATTAAGAATTGCAACTCTAGAAAATGCTAAAGAAAATAAATACCCCATGACTACTGGATTACTTCTTGGGTTAACAAATTCTAAAGAAGAACTAGTTGAAGATATTGCACAATTAATTAAATTGATTGAGAACAATATTGCGATTCAAGAAATAATACTTCAAAATTTTAGAGCAAAACTCAATACTCGTATGAAATATAATGCAGAAATTACTAATGATTTGTATTTAAGAATTATTGCAACGACTCGTATATTTGCTCCAAAACACATTTCACTTCAGGTTCCACCAAATCTATCACCTGATATTAATAAGTATTTAAAAAGTGGAATTAATGATTTAGGCGGTATATCACCGTTAACTATAGATTGGGTGAATCCAGATCATTTGTGGCCAAATCTAGAAAATCTAAAAAACTTAGTTGAAACTTCTGGTCAAAAATTAATAAAAAGGCTGCCTGTTTATCCAGACTTTATAAAAAAAGATTGGATTAATGAAGAAATTCTAGAAAAAATTAATAATATTATTGATACAGATGGGTATCCAATAGATAATGAATAAAAATATTTCTTTTTTACGAATAAGACCTTGTGATAGTGATAATGAAATTTATTTAAGTTCGAGAAAAAAGGAAGGTACCACTTCCTTTTTAATAAAAGAAAATTCAAATCTTAACCTTACGAATTTATATAAATTAAATTTTCAGACCTTGTCACATGATTTTCAAATAGATGCTGATGTATGGTTATTTTCCGACAATGATATTCAAAAAATAAAAGATATGAATCCATCAAGGCTTATGTATAAATTTTCTAAAAACATAGAGATTGCTCTGGAAGTAATTGATAGAGTAAATCCTAAAATTGTGTTAGTTCAAAATTCTGATGATGCAGAAACTATTTCAAAACTAAGTACTTCAAACAAATTTATTATTTCTGCATACGCTGATAATAAAGAGCAAGTCATAGATTTACTAAATTCAAATGTTGAAGATATTTTATTGAGAGATTGGAGTTCTGAACAAATAAAAGAACTTCAAGAACTAAACGGATATAGTTTTTTTGAAAGAACATTGTTATCGCCAATTATCCCATTAGATGAAGCTAGATCTATATTTGACAAACTTCGATTCTATAGATATTTACAAACTAGAGATGTGAGAGGTTACAAAAGGGAAGAAACAGGCTGGGCACCTGGTTCAGGTAAAGAATTACCAAAATTAAATAACTTTAATTCAAATCAATTGAGTAATTTTAAAAATATAAATTTTGACAAAATTCTAAATAATGTAGATAAAGGCGAAGCCATTAATGATGTTGAACTTAGAAGTTTATTTAGCACTCAAGGTCAAGGAGTAAACGAAATTGCAGCTCTAGCAAATGAATTGAATTTTAAAATAAATGGAAATGCAGTAACGTTTGTTAAAAACAGAAATATTAACTACACAAATCAATGCTATTTTAAATGTGGTTTTTGTGGATTTTCCAAAGGACCTAAAAGTTTTGATTTAAAAGAGAAACCTTATTCAATTGACATTCCTGAAGTTGTTCAAAGAACAATTGAAGCAAGTGAAACAGGAGCTACAGAAGTATGCTTACAAGGTGGTATTAATCCTGATTACACAGGAGAATTTTATTTATCTATGGTTCAAGAAATTAAAAAAGTATTACCTGAAATGCATATACATGGATTTACACCTTTAGAAATTTGGCAAGGTGCACAAACAATAAATAAGTCAGTTGAAGAATATTTAATTATGTTAAAAGAAGCTGGGTTAAATACCTTACCTGGAACTGCAGCTGAGATTTTGGATGATAGAATACGTAAATTCTTATGTCCAGATAAAATAACATCTGCTCAATGGGCGTATGTTATGGAAGTTGCCCACACGCTAGGAATTAGATCTACTGCAACAATAATGTTCGGACATATTGATGATGCTGAGTCTTGGGTTAATCATTTTTCATTAATAAGAACTTTACAAAGAAAAACTAAAGGCTTTACTGAAGTAGTTCCCTTACCTTTTGTACATATGGGTTCTCCAATTTTTGTTCAAGGTAAAAGCATGCCAGGTCCTACTTGGGATGAAGTAGTTCTAATACATTCACTTGCAAGAATTTACTTTTATAACGAAATTAATAATATTCAAGCTAGCTGGGTAAAACTCGGTCATGATGGTGCAGCCAAACTTTTGCATGCTGGTGTAAATGATTTAGGTGGAACATTGATTAATGAAAATATCAGTAGAGCATCAGGGGCAGATCATGGTCAAGAAACTACTCCAAATCAATTTATAGAAATTATTAAAAATGAAAACAAGATTCCTAAAGTAAGAAATACTCTTTACACAGATTTTAAAGAAATAGATGACACATTAATAAGTAAATGAAAACATATAATGTAATCACTTTATTTCCTAATTTGATAGATGAATGGAAAAAGACTGGAATCATTCATCAAGCTCTAGCTAAGAATATATTTGAAGTCAACACAGTTGATTTAAGACAATATGGCATAGGCGATTATAAACAAGTTGATGATGCACCTTATGGTGGTGGTCCAGGTATGGTCCTAATGCCAGAGCCACTTGATAATGCTATTTTAGAACATAAATCTGAAGCTAATATTTTTCTTACTCCATCTGGAAATCAACTAGATGAAAAACTATTACTTGAATTACTTGAGTATGAATCACTAAATCTAGTATGTGGTAGATATGAAGGATTCGACCAAAGAATTATTGAAATTCATAGTGATTATGAGGTATCTATCGGATATTCAGTTGTTTCTGGTGGAGAAATACCTGCATTATTTTTACTTGAAGCATTAACTAGAAGAATTCCTGGAACTTTAGGAAATCCTGAATCATTAGAATATGAAACATTTAATGAAAATAAATATGATTTTCCTGTATATACAAGACCTGAAAAATATAAAGAATTAGTTGTACCAGAAGTTCTTTTAAGTGGAAATCACAAAAAAATAGAAGAATGGAAAAAGAATAATTTAAAGGATATATAAAGTCATACTACTTATATAATCTTCTCTGGAGAAAAAATGAATCTAATTAGTGATGTAGAAAAGCAATATTCAAAAGAAGAAATACCTTCCCTCAAATCAGGTGATACTGTAAAAGTGAATGTTAAAGTTTCTGAAGGAAACAGAGAGAGAATTCAGTCTTTCGAAGGTGTGGTAATTGCTATTAATGGTGTTGGTATAAACAAAACTGTTACTGTTAGAAAATTATCATTTGGAGTTGGGGTTGAAAGAATTTTTCCTGTTCATGCCCCAATAGTTGATTCAATTGAGGTAATTAGAAAAGGAAAAGTAAGAAGATCAAAACTTTATTATTTACGTGATAGAGTTGGTAAATCTGCCAAAATTAAAGAAGATCGTAATTAATTCACTAAAATAGTAACTATTAATAAATTACTCAGAACCATATTAACTATTGTTATTGCTGTAGTAGCAGCAACTTTTGTCAGAACTTTTATTTTTCAACTTTATTATATTCCATCATCTTCTATGGAACCTACTTTAAATATTGGTGATAGGGTAGTTGTTGTAAAAAATGAATTATATGATCAAACATTTAAAATTGGAGATATAGTAGTTTTTTACCCTCCAAATTTAATTATTGAAACTAATCCCTATACAGATTTTATCAATTCACTGCAATTTTGGAATATTCAATCAACAGATAACTATCAAAATTCTGCATTGATAAAAAGAATTATTGGTTTAAGTGGTGATGAAATTGAAATTAAAGCTGATGGTCAGGTATTTGTTAATAGAATTTTATACAATTTTGAAAATATACAATTGAGCAAAAATTTTAGTAGCCAAATATATCAAGTTCCACAAGGATCAATATTTGTATTAGGTGATAACAGAGGAAATAGTCAAGATTCTAGGTATATTGGTTTCATTCCTGAGGAGAATATAATTGGAAAAGCAAACTATATTATTTTCCCATTTGATAACTTTAAATCTCTGAATGATTGAAGATAAAATTTGGAGAGAAGATCCTAATAAATACATAATCGGTGTTGATGAAGTTGGTAGAGGTTCTTTTGCTGGTCCTATAAGTGCAGCAGCTGTAAGAGTAAATTATTATGATTTACAAAAAATCAATGGAATAAAGGATTCAAAAAAACTTTCCGAGAAAAAAAGAAATGAAATTTATAATCTCGTTTTAGAAAATAACATTAATTTTTCATATAATTCGTGTTCTAACAAAGCTATTGATTTATACGGTATAAAAACAGCAAACGAAAAAGTACTCAAAGATTCAATTAATGATCTTTTTAAATCAAAAGACTTAGTTTATGTTGATCACTTTAAGATAGACAAATTTAATGCAGTTTCAGTAATAAAAGGTGAAGATAATTGTTTGCCAATTGCTTTAGCAAGTATTGTTGCAAAAGTATTAAGAGATGAATTTATGAAAAATTTACCAGATAAATATAAAGTATATAATTTATATCAAAACAAAGGATACGGAACTAAAGAACATAGAGATGCAATCAAAAAATATGGCATTACAGATTTACACAGAAAATCTTTTAGCTTAATGCCCAAGTAATCACAATTACTATCAACAATAAGGCCCCAATAATATTTAAATAGTCAATTTTATTTGCTTTGTATGGTCTGTTTGGATCAAATCCCATATCTACATTCTAAAAGAAGTTATATTAAACTTTAATATATGGTTTTGGAATCAACCAATGTCGAAGAGTTTAAATTAATTCAATTTAATGACGAAAATAATCTTAACGCTATCTCTGCATCTGATTGGATGAGGCTTAGTGAAGAAATACAAGCTTTTGAAGAAAGTACTTTAAAATATTTAGTTTTTAAAAGTGTAAACAATAATTTTTCAGCTGGTGCAAACTTAGGTGAAAATGCTAGTTCAGAAATGATACATGTTTCCAATGCAGCTAAGAAAATATGGGAATGTAAAAAACCTATTATCTCTATAGTAGAGGGAGTAGTAGCAGGAGCTGCATCCAACCTTATACTGCTTTCAGACTTTATTATTGCTACACCAGATATTCGTTTTATTGAAGTTTTTGCCAGAAGAGGACTTGTTGTTGATTTTGGCGGTTCGTGGATACTTCCCAGACTTGTAGGAGTGAACAAAGCTAAGCATTTAATGATGTTAGCTCAAGAAATAAATGGTGAAGATTTATACAAACTAGGACTTATCTACAAATTATGTTCATCTGATCAATTAGACACAGAACTTAAATTATTGTTGGAAAAATTAAATAAAGTAAGTTTTATTTCAATGTGCATGATAAAAGATCAAATTAGAAAAGGCTTAGACAGTACTTTTAAAGAATCTTTAGATAATGAAACCATAAACCAAAATAAAAGATTTATACATCCTGATTCTGCAGAAGGAGTTCTTTCTTTTATCGAAAAAAGGCAAGGAAATTTCTCTAATACATTAGATGAATAAAAATTTTGTATAAATATACATATATTTGAATAAATATGCAATAATCATAGCTTGAGAAAACGGAGGTTTAGTTCGTGAAAACTAAAAAATCATTACTGTTGATTTTTGTTCTCGCATTAGTTGCAGCTGCATGTGGCGGAGGATCTGCAACTCCTTGTGATGAAGTAGAAATTACTACAGGAGAAAATGGGTTGCCAGATCTTGGTGGATGTGAATTTACATTTGCTGTAGAGAACGCATACCTACCATTTAACTATATTGACGCTGCAGATGGTGTTGCAAAAGGTTGGGACTATGATGTTTTCAACTATATGGCTGAATTAATGAACTTCGTCCCTGTATATGTTCCAACAGCATGGGATGGTATGATTCAAGCAACTGCAGATGGTCAATTTATGATCGCAGGTGACGGTATCACAATTACTGCAGAAAGAGATGAAATTGTTGATTTCTCAGATGGATACATTAACTTAGCACAAAGAGTATTAGTAGCCAGTGATAATGCTGACATTACAAGTATTGACGACATTAAGAATGGTGATTATGTAGTTGCTGTACAAAAAGGTACTACAAACTATGAATTCGCAGTTTCTGAACTTGGTGAAGATAAAGTTAAAGCTTTTGATACTTTTGATTTTGCTATTGCTGCTGTTATTTCAGGCGATGCTGATGCATCAATTATTGATGAGACTGCAGGTCTTGGATATATGGGAGCAAATAAAGATAAAGTTAAGTTAGTTGGTGGAGATTTAACTTCAGAACAACTTGGATTCGCATTTCCTAATGGAAGCCCATTAGTTGATGTTGTAAACCAAGGTTTAGCTGCTATGCAAAGTAGCGGTAAACTTGCTGAAATTAATGCAAAGTTCTTCTCACCTGACTTCTCAGTAACTTACGATGATATTGCAGAATGTGACGAAAATATTCCTGCAGAATATCTTCCTGAGGACTGTGACGTATAAAATTTAAATTTATACATAAAGTTTGTAATAGGCACGGATTTCCGTGCCTATTGCTTTAATATAAGAAAAAGATGAAAATTAAAAATTTATTAAAACCAGATAATTGGTGGATAATTATTTTAGGTTCCATTATTTCCTGGATGGTTTACATTATCTTTTCAAATCCAGAGTACAACAAAGCTTTTAATTTTATAATTCCTGGTTTAAAACTTACTTTTTTATCTACTATTGTTTCTTTTTTTATTGCACTTTTTTTAGGTTTAATTTCAGGAATTGGAAGAATTTCAAAAAATAAAATAGCTAGTACTTTATCTAGAACTTATATTGAATTTATACGTGGAGTTCCTGTATTAATTCTTATATTTACAATAGCTTTTGTAGTTGTAGTAAGAGGTGCTGAATTCTTTAATATTAATAATGGAAACGTTCCAATGCTTGCAAGAGCAATAATTGCTTTATCAGTTTTTTACGGTGCATACATAGCCGAAGTATTTAGAGCTGGAATAGAATCAGTTCATTCTGGTCAAAGAGAAGGAGGAGCTTCACTTGGATTAAATGATAGACAAATAATGAGATTTATCGTTCTTCCCCAAGCATTTAGAAATATGCTTCCCGCTTTAGGAAATGATTTTATTTCTATGATGAAAGATTCATCTCTTCTTTCAGTTTTAGCTGTAGAAGATCTAACTTATAAAGGTAGACTTTATTCTGGTAGTACCTTTAGATTTGCTGAGACATATTTAGTATTAACCGTTATGTATTTAATAATTACATTAATCTTATCCGGATTGCAAAGAAGGCTTGAAAGAAGACTTGAATCTAAATAATAAAAGTGATCATAAAAGTATTCTTGTTAAATACTTAAGTGAGCTCAAAAATATTAAAAACTATTCAAACAATACAATCAGTTCTTATTCTTTTGATATAACTCAATTTTTAGAATCTGAAATAAATTACAAAGAACTGTCAAAATATTTAAGATTCTTAAATGAAAGAGGTTATTCAAAGACTTCAATAAATAGAAAAATTACTTCAGTAAATTCATTTTTAACTTGGTGCCAAAAAAATAGTTATGTAAATCAGCTAGAAGTTAAGAAAGCAAAAAGTTTAAAATTAGATAAAAAGCTACCATCAATTCTTACGGCTAACTATATCAATAAATTACTTGATGAACTCCCATCATCAACAAATAAAGATTTAAGAGACAAAGCAATTTTAGAACTTATGTATTCATCTGGACTACGTGTAAGCGAAGTGTCAGATTTATCAATTGATGATGTTAAAAGTAACAATTCGGTAAAAGTATTAGGTAAGGGTAGAAAAGAGAGAGTGCTTCCAATAACTAAACGGTCATTAAGTGCAATAAATAATTATATTTTGAACAGTAGAAATAATTTATCTAATGAAAAAAGTAACAACTATCTATTTTTAGGCGTAAGAGGAGGAAAATTAAGTGATAGAGAAATAAGAAGAATTGTAAGTTTAAGAGTTGGTACATTTCCTCACAGTATAAGACATACTTTTGCAACACATTTGCTAGAAGGGGGAGCAGACTTAAGAATTGTTCAAGAAATGCTGGGACATAAAGATCCAAGTACAACACAAATTTATACACATGTTTCAAAAAAACAATTAAAAAACAAGCATAGACAATCTCATCCAAGAGGTTGATTAAGTTTTTAACTATATTAGAATTTCTAAAGAAAATAGGCACCGTATTTGCAAGTTTCCTTGGTGAACGAAAGTTTGGAAACCGCTTAGGCAAGAAATATGGGATGAAATAACCAAAGGAGAATAATGTCTACACTTATGAAAGACCTGCTTGAAGCAGGTGTACATTTTGGTCATCAAACTCAAAGATGGAATCCAAAAATGGACAAATATATTTATGATTCTAAAAATGGGATTCACATTCTTGATTTAAGAATTACTTATGATGCCATAGAGCATGCTCAACAATATGTTCAAAAGTTGGTAGCAAATAGTGGCAAGGTACTATTTGTTGGAACAAAACCTCAAGCTCAACAAGTCATTGAAGAGCAGGCATTACGCGCAGGTATGCCGTATGTTAATTTTCGATGGTTAGGCGGAATGCTTACCAACTTTAAAACAATAATTAAAAGAGTAGTTTATTTGAAAGAATTAATTTCTTTAGAAGAGACTGGTGAAATTAATGCTTATACAAAACCTGAAAGATTACGAATCAGAAAAGAAATTGAAAAACTACAAAAATCTTTAGGAGGAATTGTTAATCTCAATAAATTACCTGAAGCTTTATTTGTTGTAGATTTAGGAAATGAATCAACTGCAATTACTGAAGCTCAAAAATTAGGTATTCCAGTTATTGGATTAGCAGATTCAAATGTAAATCCAGAAGGTGTTGATATTGTAATACCTGGAAATGATGATGCGATTCGATCAATTGAAATAATTACTTCTGCTATCGCAGATGCTTGTCTAAAGGGATCTGGTAAAAGAAGCGAGGTTGAAAAAAAGGAGGACAAATAATGTCTATATCCGCAGCAGATGTTAAAAAACTTAGAGACATGACTGGTGCAGGCATGATGGATGCCAAACAAGCTCTAACTGAAAACAATGGAGATTTTGATAAAGCTGTTAAATATCTAAGAGAAAAAGGTTTAGCTGATTCAAAGAAACGAGCTGACAAAGATGCAAATCAAGGAACTATTGGAGATTACATACATTATCAACAAGACAGAGCTGTAGCAGGGGTTCTTGTTGAAATTGCTTGTGAAACCGACTTTGTTGCAAAATCTGATGAATTTAAGAATGTTGCAAAACAAGTAGCTATGCATATTGCAGCTTTAAAACCTGAATACTTAAATGTTGAAGATGTACCAGAAACTCGCATTGAAGAAGAAAAAGAAATTATTAAAAATCAATCTTTGAACGAAGGAAAACCAGAAGAAGTTGTTAGTAAAATTGTAGATGGAAAAATTAATTCTTTCTACAAAGATTATGTACTTAATGAACAAACTTTTTGTAATCCTGATTTTTATGAAGGTAAAGTTAGTACAATGATTGAAGAGTTGTCAGGCAAGCTTGGTGAAAAAATTTTTATTAAACAGTTCTCAAGAATTGAGGTTGGAGCCTAAATGAAAAGGGTTCTACTAAAACTTTCAGGAGAATCCTTTGCTAATCCAGAAACAAATTTTGGTATTGATCCAAAAATAATTGAACGAATAGCTCAAGAAATAACTAAAGCAAACAATGATGGAATTGAAGTTGGTGTAGTTGTTGGTGGAGGTAATTTTTTCCGTGGAGTTCAAGAGTCTGCAAAAAATATGGCTCAAGCAAATGCCGATTATATGGGTATGTTAGCAACTGTAATCAATGCAGTTGCATTAAAAGATGCTTTGGATAAAAATGGTACTCAAACTAGAGTTCAGTCAGCAATTACAATGACGGCAGTAGCTGAACCATACATTCGTTTAAGAGCTATTAGACATCTGGAGAAAGGTAGAGTAGTTATTTTTGCTGCAGGTACAGGTAATCCATATTTTACAACTGATACTGCTGCTTCTCTAAGGGCTGCTGAAATAGAAGCACAGATTATGTTGAAATCTACAAGAGTTGATGGTGTTTATGATTCAGATCCTGAAAAGGACTCAAATGCAGTGAAATTTAATGAAATCAGTTTTAAAGATGTTATCGAAAAAAAACTTAAGGTTATGGACTTAACTGCTATAACCCTTTGTGAAGAAAACAATATGTCAATAAGAGTGTTTGATGGTACTAAACCTGACAATATTTATAAATCATTGATTGGTGAGCAAATCGGTACATTAATAAAGTAAATATATGACAGAACAATTATTAAACGAACTTGACTCGAAGATGAAGACTACTATCAATCATCTTATAGACGAATTTTCAACTATTAGAACTGGTAGAGCTAATCCAGGATTAGTTGATAAATTAAATGTTGAATATTATGGGACAAAAACACCACTACAGCAACTAGCAACAATTTCAGTTCCAGATCCAAAGCTTTTGTTGATACAACCTTTTGATAAAAATGCATTAAATGAGATTGAAAAATCTATTTTGAATTCTGATATAGGGCTAAATCCAGCTAATGATGGTGAAGTAATTAGAATTCCTATACCCTCATTGTCAGAGGAAAGAAGGAAAGAACTTGGAAAAGTTGCATCTAAAGCCTCTGAAGATGCAAAAGTATCAATAAGAAACCATCGAAGATTTGGCATTGACGAAATTTCTAAATTAAAAGAAGACCATTCTGCTGACGAGTTAAAACGATTAGAATCAAAAGTACAGGAGATAACAGATAAATATGTTCTCAAAATTGATGAGCTACTTTTGGTAAAGCAGAATGAGTTACTTGAGGTTTAGAAAATTATTGCAGTCTGATAATGAAGGCACTTTTTGGCCAGGTTATATAGAAATTCCTGAAGATATTAAACCTAAATCTGAAAAAATCCAAGAATTAGAAATTAAGGAAAACTCTACTAAAAACCCAAGAATTTATACTGGACTAGCTTTACTAGTTGTAGTTTCACTATTCTTTTTAAATAAAAACTCTGCATTAATATTTCTAGTTGTAGTTGCTTTAATTGCAACTAAAGAATGGTTTGATCTATTTGAATATGGAGTTGTAATTCCGTTTCCATTATTACTTTATGCATCTATTGCACCACTATTAGTTGTATATTTTTATGGATTTTCTAATTTCTATGTTCCATATTTTGTATTTCCATTAGGTGTCATTATTTATACTGGAACTTTTGTAAGTTATGGGATATATGAGAAATTTGGAAGTTCTTATCTTTTTTTGATTTGGTTTGGTACTGGACTAGCTTCAATTGGATATATTTTAAGTAACTATGGTAACTCAGTTACTTATTTAATTTTAATTTCAGTTTCAATATCAGATGTTGCTGCTTACGAGATAGGAAGAAGATATGGTAAAAGAAAGCTATTTCAAAAAATATCTCCAAACAAAACTTATGAAGGTTTTTTCGCCGGCTTAATTTTTGGCTCCATGATTCTAACCGTAATTTTAAATAGATATTTACTAATTAATTTTGGGCTATCTCTTTTAATATCAGCATTAGTTATTTCCTTTGGAACAATTGGAGATCTTTTTGAATCAAGAATAAAACGAAGTTTAGAAGTAAAGGACTCTAGCTCATTATTACCTGGTCATGGAGGAGTACTAGATAGAGTAGATTCACAACTATTTTCATTTCCGTTACTAGTACTTCTGATACATTTTTTAGATTTAATTTAATTAATGTAATAATTAAAGTATGAATGCAATTTTAACAATCCTTATGCTTACGTTATTTGTCGTTCTGCATGAATTAGGACATTATATTTCTGCCAAAAGATCCAAAATTGCAGTTTCTGAATTTTTTGTTGGTTTTGGACCTAAAATATTTTCTTTTGTTAAAGGCGGAACAGAATATGGATTAAAAGCTTTGTTATTAGGTGGTTACGTAAAAATTCCAGGAATGGATGAAAATGAAAACACAGATGGTTTTAAAGACGATCAGTTATTCCACAATGCTTCTTGGACAAAGAAACTCTATATTGCATCATCTGGTATAGTAATTAATTTTCTAATTGCTTGGATTATTTTGTTTTCCATATTTGCTTTTTATGGAGTTGAGCAACCAACACTAGAAATAGATACCATAGGTGATTCTGTTGTTAGTGAAAATGTAAAATCACCATCTCAAAAAGCAGGTTTGGTTCCGGGAGATAAAATTATTTCCTTTAACAATATTGAGATATCTACTTGGAGTGAGCTAGTTAGTTTAATTGAAGTTAATCCAAACCAAATTGTAAGCATTGGATATATTAGGAATAATCAAAAATATATAACTACAACAACCCTTGAATCTAGGATTATTTCAGATAAATCATATGGATATTTAGGAGTTTCTCCATCTTTAGTTAAGTCTCCATTACAACCAATAGAAGCAATTACAGCAACAACTAAAGTTGAATTAGAAATGACGAAAGCTGCTTTTCAAGGAATTATCACTTTAGTAAGTCCTGAAAATTTACAAATACTTGCAGGTACATATAAAGGTGAGAATGTACCTGACGAAGTAAGACCGTTAAGCCCTATCGGATTAGCTCAAGCTGGTAGTCAAATTGCTGATAGTGGTTTGGTAAATTTATTTAGTTTATTAGCTTTTGTAAATATATTTCTTGCAGTATTTAATTCAATTCCATTAGTTCCACTTGATGGCGGAAGGATAATGCTAGCTTTATTTGAAGGAGTTACTGGTAAGAAGGTGTCAGATAAAAAACTTTATCCAATAGCAGCATTTGTTGTTCTGTTGTTTATCTTTTTAGGTTTTACTGCATTTTATCTAGATATAACACAACCAATACAATTATGACAGTTAGAAGAAAAACTAGACAAATTCAACTTGGAAAAGTAGGTATTGGTTCAGATTTTCCTGTAACTGTTCAATCAATGACGACTACTAAAACTCGTGATACCGATAAAACATTAGAGCAAGTCTATGAGTTAGCTAATAATGGTGCTGATATCGTAAGGGTGACTTGCAATGAAGTTGAAGCTGCAGAATCTCTTGTAAAAATTTGTGCTAGGAGTCCAGTTCCTATTGTTGCTGACATACATTTTCAATACAAATTAGCATTAGCAGCTGTAAAAGCAGGGGTTCAAGGTCTAAGACTAAACCCGGGAAATATTCGAAATGAAACACACATTAAGGAAGTTGCTGTAGCTTGCTTGGATGCTGGTATCCCTATAAGAATTGGAGTCAATGCCGGTTCTCTTGATAAAGATTTATTAACAAAATATGGAGATGCAACACCTGAAGCATTGGTTGAATCAGCATTAATTGAAGCTAAATATTTGCAAGACGTTGGTTTTGAACAATTCAAAATTTCAGTTAAGCATTCGAATGTTCCTTTAATGATTGAATCCTACAGACTTCTAGCTGAGAAAACAGATTTCCCACTTCACCTTGGTGTAACTGAAGCAGGACCCCTTCCAGGTGGATTAATAAAATCTATTGCTGGTATTGCAACATTATTATCTGAAGGTATAGGAGATACAATTAGGTTATCTTTAACAACAGATCCTGTTGAAGAAGCAAAATTTGGACGACAGCTTCTAGAATATTTAAATTTGAGAGAGAGAAAGTCATTAGATCTAATTGCTTGTCCAAGTTGTGGTAGAGCAGAAGTTGATGTTATTAAAGTTGCTAGTGAAGCACAAAATGTTTTGGAGAAAGAAGGTTTACCAATACAGGTAGCTGTAATGGGATGTGTTGTAAATGGACCTGGAGAAGCTCGCTCTGCAGATATTGGTATAGCTGCTGGTAAAAAAAGAGGACATCTATTTATTAAAGGTCAGGTTGTAAGGGTCGTTAAAGAAAATGAAATGGTAGATGCTTTATTGACAGAAAGTAGACTCTTAGCGAAAGAAGGTGTTGAGGCCCGTTTAGCTGCTGCAGATAAAGACGCAGCGCGATTAGCTCAAGAAGATGTAAATGAATTATTAAATATTCAAGGAGATATTAATAATTTTGAGGAAAGAACTAAATCAGTTGTAGAGATTACTTCTAAACAAGATATTGAAAATTAAAACCTTTATTATATAAACATGGTTGAAAAGCTAACCCCATTAACTGAAGATTTTAACGAATGGTATACAGATATAATACAGCTTGCTGAACTAGCAGATTATTCACCTGTTAAAGGGACTATGGTTATTAGACCTTATGGATATAGTCTTTGGGAAGGAATTCAGAAGTATCTAGATAAAAAGTTTAAAGATACAGGTCACGAAAATGCGTATTTTCCACTTTTTATTCCACAATCATTCATTCAAAAAGAGGCCGAACATGTCGAAGGATTTTCACCAGAATTAGCAACAGTAACTCATGCTGGAGGTAAAGAGTTAGAAGAACCATTAATCGTTAGACCAACTTCTGAAACAATAATTAATCACATGTTCGCTAAATGGATTAAAAGCCATCGTGACCTTCCAATGCTTATTAATCAATGGGCTAATGTTGTACGTTGGGAAATGAGAACTAGATTGTTTTTAAGAACCTCTGAATTTTTGTGGCAAGAGGGACATACTGCTCATAAAACAAAAGAAGAAGCTACAGCAGAAGCATTACAAATGTTAGATGTTTATTCAGAGTTTGCAGAAAATGCTGCTGCAGTTTCTGTTGTTAAAGGCACTAAATCAGCTAATGAAAGATTTGCTGGAGCTATTTGTACATACTCAATAGAAGCAATGATGAAAGACATGAAAGCTCTTCAAGCAGGTACATCACATGAACTAGGACAAAATTTTTCAAAAGCTTTTGAAATTCAATTTTCAGATGAAAATAATGAGCTACAGTTTCCATACCAAACAAGTTGGGGAGTTAGTACACGTTTGATCGGTATGATAATTATGGCTCATGGAGACGACAAAGGATTAAACCTTCCCCCTAAGTTAGCACCTATACAGGTAGTTATTATTCCAATTATTCCTAAAGAAGATCAAAAATCAATTGTTATGGAAACAGTAGAAAAAATTTCAAACGATTTAATTGAAAAATTTAGAGTAAAGATAGATGCGAGGGAAAATTTATCCCCAGGTTTTAAATTTAATGAATGGGAAATGAAAGGTGTTCCTTTAAGAATTGAAATAGGTCCTAAGGATATTGAAAATTCTTCAGTAGTTTTTTCTAGACGTGATGGTATTGGGGGAAAAATGAATATTGACTTTTCAAATGTATATGAAGAAGTTAAAAATAATTTAGAAAATATTCATGAAGTTATGTTCGAGAATTCAAAAAAATTTAGAGAAGAAAATACAGTACATGCTGAATCAAAATCAGAATTGATTGATAAATTAAATTCTCAATCTGGATTTGTTACAGTTTATTGGGATGAAAATAGTAAAGATGAAGAGGATATCAAAGTCCAAACTAAAGCTACCCTAAGGTGTTATGTGTTGGATCATGAGGAATTAAAAGATTCAGTAAATAATCCTGGAACTCTAGGAAAATTAGCCATATTTTCAAAAGCTTATTAAAAATTACTTTTACTAAAAAACTTAATTGATTAGAATAAAATAGACAATTTAGCTACATGAAGTGGGTGTCAAACCCACTTTTTTTATGAATGGAGGTTTTATGATTTCTGAAAATGAAATCTATCAAGCTTTCAATTCATATTTAAATCAAGAAAACTTAGAATTATATGATTTAAATCTAGTTTTTAATCCTAATTTACAAAAAATTGAAGTTTACGTTTATTCCAATGACGAAGTAGATGTTTCTTTAACTTCAAGACTTAACACTCAACTACAAAGAATACTTTCAGATTTTGATATTGAAAAAGGAAGTTACGAAATGATTGTTTCAAGCCCTGGTATAGAAAGAAAGTTAAAATCACTTAGGCATTTCGAAATGGCATTAGAGGAGTTAGTAAAAATTAAACTTTTCAAACCTTTAAATAATGAATACTTGTTGGAAGGAGTCATTTCAAAGGTAAATGCAAACACAATAGTTCTAAGCATTGATAATGAAGATTTAACAGTAGATATTGAAAATATAAAAAATGCAAAAATTGAATTCAAACAATTCAAGGAGAAGGTTAAAGGATAAAAATGAAATTAGGAAGTGAAAGTAAACAAGCTATTGAATCTTTAGCACTAGATAAAGGAGTAACAGTTGATAGTATGTATGAAGCACTTGTTTCGGCATTTCGATCAGCATATATGAGAATTCCTGGTGCTGCAGAAGAAGCCAGAGTAACACTTAATCCAGATACAGGGGAAGTGTTGATATATGCTCAGCATTTAGATGCAGATGAAAATGTAATTGAAGAGTGGAAAGTTGAATTAGATGATGATGAGTTTGGTAGAATTGCAGCTCAGTCTTTTAAGCAAATGATGACTACAAAAATTAGAGATGCTAAAAGAGCTACAGTTTTAGATGCGTATATAGGACGTGAAGGAGAATTAGTAACAGGAATAGTCACTCAATTTGATGCTAGATTTAACCAAACCATTTTAGATCTTCAAGATGCTGAAGCTGTTATTCCAGCAGGAGAGCGAGTTCCTTTTGAAAGACTAGAGCGTGGTAATCGTGTTAAAGCTGTTATCACAGAAATTAGAGAAGACGCAAAAGGAATTCCAATAGTTGTAAGTAGAAGTAGGGCCGAGTTTGTACAAAGAATGCTAGAACTCGAAGTTCCTGAACTTACTGACGGTACTGTTGAGCTTAGAGCAATTGCACGTGAAGCAGGTAGCAGAACCAAGATTGCAGTATTTTCAAATGATCCAAACGTTGATCCTAAAGGTGCTTGTGTAGGATCCAGAGGAAGTAGAGTTAGACAAATTGTAAATGAGTTAAGAGGTGAAAAACTTGACGTCGTTGAATGGAGAGAAGATAAAGTTAGATTTATAAAAGAAGCACTTGGCCCAGCTGACATAGATGAAGTTGAGATTGATGAATATTTAAAAACCGCAAAAGTGGTTGTTAAAGATAGTCAATTATCGCTTGCTATCGGTAAAGAAGGACAAAATGCTAGATTGGCTGCAAAACTAACAGGATATAAAATTGATATACAAGGATTAGGTGACTCACCTAAAGAAGAAATCGTAGCTGATATTGAAGAGGACACTTCTAAAGAGGAAGAATAAATGTCAAAAAAAAGAATTCATCAGATTGCAAAGGAGCTTGATGTAGCTTCTGCTGATGTTTTATTTCATGCACAAGAATTAGGTATAGAAGTTAAGACTGCTTCTTCAGGTTTAACTGAAGAAGAGGAAGAATTAGTTAAACTAGCAATATTTCCAGAAGAAGAAGTTGAAGAATCTGTTGTAGAAACAGTAACTGAAGTTGAAACATTAGAAAATGAAAATGTTGAAGTACAAGAATCTAACATTGAAATTGTAGAAGTCGTCAGAAATTCTTCTCCTTCCAAAATTGCATCTATCTTGAATATGGATTCAACTCAAGTTGTTGCTGATTTAATGGGTATTGGGATTATGAAAGGTATTGATAGTCCATTAGAAGATAGTGAGATCGAAAAAATTCTTGAAAAATATAATTTAATACCTGAACTAATTGATGCAGTTGTTGTTCAAAGGGAAAACATTATTGAAGTTAAAGATTTTGAAGACAATTCTGCAGACTTACAATTGAGAGCCCCAATAATAACTGTTATGGGTCATGTGGATCATGGAAAAACTAGCTTACTTGATTATATTCGTAATGAAAAAGTTGCAGCTGGTGAGGCTGGTGGTATTACTCAACATGTAGGTGCTTATAAAGTTGACATAGGTGAAACAGGTATAACATTTATTGATACTCCTGGTCACGAAGCTTTTACACAAATGCGAGCAAGAGGAGCTAATGTCACTGACATTGTTGTTCTTGTTGTAGCTGCAGACGATGGTGTTATGCCACAAACTATAGAAGCTATTAACCATTCGAAAGCTGCGAATGTTCCAATTGTTGTTGCAATCAATAAGTGTGACTTACCTGACGCAAATCCAACTAAAATCAAAGCAGATTTAACAAAGTACGGAATAGTAACCGAAGATTTAGGTGGTGACGTACAAGCTGTTGAAGTTTCTGCAATAAAAGGTACAGGCGTTGATGAATTACTCGAAACTTTGGCACTCGTTGCAGAGATTGAAGAATTAAAAGCTAATTATAAAACAGAAGCCTCTGGATACATTGTTGAGTCCAGAATGGAAGTTGGTAGAGGAAACGTTGCAACAGTTATCGTTAAAAGAGGAACTTTAAAACAAGGCGATTTCTTATATGCTGGACAAGCTTTTTGTAGGGTTAAATCAATGTTTGATCACACAAACTCCCAAAAGAAGACTGTTGAACCTGGTTCACCGATAGATTTGATTGGGTGGGATGAGTCTCCAATCGCAGGTGATCAATTTGTAGTTGTTAAAAATCAGAAAGAAGCTAAGGCAAAAGCAGAAGAAAATAAAACAAAGCTCAAAGATTTTGATAATTCTTCCTTTTCTGTTGAATCCAGAATGTCAGATATGATGAAATTGCTACAAGAAGGAGAACTAACAACTGTTAACGTAATTCTAAAAGCTGATACAAATGGAACTGTAGAAGCTATTAAAGACGGTATTACAAAATTAGCAAATGATGATGTAAAAATTCAGGTAGTTCATGCTGCTGTTGGTGGTGTAGTTTTATCAGATGTTGATTTGGCAAGTGCTACTAATTCATTAATTATTGGTTTTAATGTAAGACCAGATAGTCAGGCCAGAAATATGGCTCAGAGTAAAGGTATTGATATTAGAACATACAACATTATTTATGAATTACTTGATGATATTGCTGAAGCTGTTCTAGGTCAGATGACAATTAAAACAGAGGAAGCAGTAATTGGAATGGTTGAAGTAAAAACAACATTTAGAGCTCCTAAAGTAGGTGTAGTTGCTGGATCTGTAGTTACTGAAGGTAAAGTTGAGTTAGAAGCAAAAGCTAGGTTACTCCGTGCTGGTGTAGTGATATACGAAGGAACAATTGTTTCCCTAAGAAGATTTAAAGATAATGTCAATGTAGTTAATGAAGGTTTGGAATGTGGAATTGGCCTCTCTGATTACAAAGATATAAAAGAAGGGGACACTATAGAAATTCTTGGAGAAGTAGAAGTCTAGTTTAACATGAGTAATCAAACTCGAGGTGGAAGGATTAACAGAATCAATCCTTTAATTCAGCAAATTGTTTCATCAGCACTACTCAGAGTTTCAGATCCAGTGTTAAATAAAGCTACTATAACCAATGTTTCAACCACACCAGATTTAAAAAAAACAATAATATTTGTTTCAACTTTAGACAAAAATGAAGGAAGTCTAAAAAACTCATTAGAAAAAAATAGAAATAAGATTCAAAAGCTTCTTGCAAATGAAATGACAACAAGAAATGTTCCGAAAATTATTTTTGAAATTGATAGTACATTAGATAATGTAAGTCGAATAAATGCACTTATAGACAAAGTTACTTTAGATGAATAATTTATTATCAGACATTAAAGATAAGTCAGTTCTAATAACTGGACATATTAACCCAGATGGAGATGCTCTTGGATCAGCATTAGCGTTTGCCTTACTTCTCAAAAAACATGGAATCTCTTCTGATGTTTCATTTGACATAAAAAATGCATTACCAACAAACTTAAATCATTTACCATTTGAACTTATTTCAGAGAATACTAGAGAAAAATATGATAAGGTTTATGTTTTTGATTGTGGAAATTCAAACAGGCTAGGTGACTTAGAGAATATTGTTTTGAATTCTAATCATATAACTGTAGTTGATCACCATATAAACCCAACTTTTGGTAATTTACAAATTATTGATTCTAAAGCTGCAAGCACAACTCAAGTATTGTTTAGAGAATTTAAAAAATTGAATCTTGATATTGACTCAACAATAGCTACTTGTTTAATGACTGGCTTAATTACGGACACAGGTAGATTTCAATATTCAAATACTGACTCTGAAGTTTTTCAAATGGCTTCTGAATTAATGAATCATGGAGCAAATCTAACACTAATTAGTGAAAATATTTACGGAACTTTAGAGTTAAATGCAATGAAGCTTCAGAGTGAAGTTGTTAATAGAATTAATGTTTTTGAATCAGAAAATTTAGTTGTTTCTTTTGTACTTCAAAGTGATTACGAAAGATTTGATATATCTGCAGAAGAAACTGATTTTCTTATCGATACAATTAGATTAGTTAAAAATTCTGAAGTAGCGTTACTTTTAAAGGAACAAGAAGATAAGTCATTTAAAGGTAGTTTACGTTCAAGAAAACAAATTGATGTTCAAAAAATTGCATCTACGTTTGGTGGTGGTGGTCATAAAGCAGCTTCTGGTTTTTCAACAAATTTAGATATAGAAAGTTGTACTAAAGAAATACGTAATGAAATCAAACAACAACTCTGATTTCTATTTACTAGATAAACCAAGATCTTGGACTTCTCAGGATTTATGTACCAAGTTAAAAAAAAATTTTTATTTTAAAAAAGTTGGTCATTCTGGCACTTTAGATCCTAATGCAACCGGTTTAATGCTTTTAGCAACAAATGGTTATACAAAATTATTTGATTATATAAATCAAAATAACAAAACTTATAAAGCTTCAGCATTATTAGGTTACACTTCTTCAACTTTAGATATAGATGGTGACGTTAAAAAGATTGAAGATATCCGTGCTATTGATAAAGTGAACGAAATAAAGTTTTATTTTGAAAATAACCTTGGTGAAATTGAACAAACACCGCCAAAATATTCAGCTATTAAAGTTGATGGAAAAAGATTGTATAACTACGCTAGAAAAAATCAAACAGTTGACATACCTACCAGAAAAGTTGTAATACATAATTCAAAAATTTTAGAAATCAAAGAAAATAAAATTATCTTTGATATAACAGTAAGTAAAGGAACTTATATAAGAACCTTTGTAGAAGATTTAGGTAAACATTTAAATACAACTGCAATCTTGGAAGGACTTATAAGAACAAAAATAGGTACTTTAGACTTCAACAATAAAAATCTTATATCTAATGTGGAAAAGTTAAATTCAGATTCCAAAATTACACCATTATCTTGGTCTGAAGTAATTGAAATACCTAATATTTCATTAGATGAGTCTTATTTTGAAACTATAAAAAATGGTAATTTGCTATCGAATAAGTTATTTCCTGTAAGTAAAGAAACAGTTGTTACTATAAACAATGACATTGTTGCAATATATGAACCTTTTAGAGACAATAAATATAAACCGACAAAAGTAATTCTATGAATATTTATGAGTCATTCTCTCTAAAAGATATTGTGAGTACACAATCTGATATAACATGTTTAGGTGCTTTTGATGGTGTTCATTTAGGACATCAGAAATTAATTGAAGAAACAAAAAAAATTGATAATAACTTTCAATTAATTACTTTTGACATTGTACCTAAGAAATATTTCAATCCTCAACACCAACTAATTATTGATAATAAAACAAAGACAAAAATGATAAGTAAATATAAACCGCAGAATTTAATTTACCTAAAATTTGAAGAATTTAAGAATATGGAAAAAGACGAATTTTGTGATTTTTTGAAAAAAAATTGCAAAATAAGAAAAATATTTATAGGTAACGACTTTCGTTTTGGTAAAAACAGGGATGGAGGCATTAAAGATTTAGAAAATATATTTGGAAATGAGAATGTAATTGTTTTAGATGACGTGTTTCATAATGGTATCAAAGTTTCATCAACTAAGATAAAAGAAAGTCTTGCTGATGGTTTAATTGATGAAGCTAATGAGCTATTAGGATATAGATATAATTTTCACGCAGATGTTATAGAAGGTCAAAAACTTGGATCTAAAATAGGATTTCCAACAGCAAATTTAAACATTCAACCTTCTGAAATCATTCTTAAAAACGGAGTCTATTTCGTAAATGTAATTATCAATAATAAACAATATAAAGGTGCAATGAATATCGGATTTAAGCCAACAATAGATAGTAATTCAAGAAAAACAATTGAAGTTCATATTTTAGACTTCGACTCAAACATTTATAATCAACATTTAAATGTTGAAGTCATAAAGTATCTTAGGGAAGAACAAAAATTTGATAGTATTAATGATTTAACCAAGCAAATAAACCTTGATATTATACAAATTAAGAATTATTAAATTTTCTCACATTAGAAATTGTCGATACTATTATTGTTTCGAATGAAAACAAAGAAAGAAATAATAAACGAGTACGGTAAATCTGATAACGATACTGGTTCTGCGGAAGTTCAAGTAGCTCTATTATCTAACAGAATTGATCATTTAACCGAACATTTGAAAACTCATACAAAAGATCACCATACAAGACGAGGTCTTTTAATGCTTGTTGGTAAGAGAAGAAGACTTCTTCAGTACTTACAAAATCAGGATGTTCAAAGATATCGTAACATTATTGAAAAGCTTGGTTTAAGAAGATAAATATTTGATCTCGGGTTGTTAATTGAGAACTTTTATTGAAAGTTGACAATTAATAACCTTGGTCAAGAAAGAGGTTATATGTCTATAAACAATGTAAGTGTTAATGTTGGCACTAAAGAGATTACTTTTGAAACAGGAAAGCTTGCTCTACAAGCACCAGGTTCTGTAGTAGTAAAGAGTGGCAATACTACAGTTTTAGTTACTGCTGTTGCAAATAAAGAAGTAAGAGATGGAATTGATTTCTTTCCTTTAACTGTCGATGTTGAAGAAAGAATGTATGCTGCAGGTAAAATTCCTGGCGGTTTTTTTAGACGAGAAGGTAGACAAACTGAAAAAGCAATTCTATCCAGTAGATTAATAGACAGACCTTTACGACCATCATTTGATGATGGTTTTAGGTGTGAAACTCAGATTATTGCAACTGTTCTAAGCGTAGATACCGAAATAGATTATGACATCTTAGCTTTAAATGCAGCATCAACAGCTTTGCAACTTGGTGGTATACCATTACAACAACCAGTTGCTGGAGTACGCATGTCTTTAATTGAAGGTAATTGGGTAGCTCAAGCATCAGCAAGTGAACTAGAGAATTCTACTTTTGATATGGTCGTTGCTGGTAATTTAAATAAAAACAATGAAATAGATATTGTAATGGTTGAAGCAGGGGCAACAGATAATGCTTTCGCGTTTATTGATGAAGGTGGTTTAGCCCCGACAGAAGAAATTGTAGCAAATGGTATAGATGAAAGTAAACAATATATTGCTTCAATAATTGAAGCTCAAAAAGAGTTGGTTGCTAAATGTGATGTACCAAATATCGAGTGGCCAACAATTGAAGATTATTCATCAGAAGTAAAGGAAAAAATAGAAAACTTTTTAAAAGATAAGTTAGAGACTGTATTTGATAATACAGACAAAGCATCAAGAGCTGATGCTGAAAATGATTTGAAAGAGGAAGTATTAGCTGAGTTTCTGAATGAAGAAGTTGATAATTCAAAAGAATTAAAAAATGCATTTAAGTCTGTTGTAAAAGAATTTGTTAGAAATAAAGTTTTATCTGGAGGTAAAAGACTTGATGGTAGAAAACCGGATGAAATTAGAAATATATCTGCTGAGATTGATTTACTTCCAACCGTTCACGGATCTGCATTATTTTTAAGAGGTGAAACTCAAGTATTAAATGTCACTACCTTAGGTATGTCAAGGTTAGAACAAATGTTAGACACTATTGATACAGTTACATCAAAAAGATATATGCATCACTATAACTTCCCCCCATATTCAACTGGAGAAGCATATCCGATGAGAGGGCCAAAACGTAGAGAAATTGGTCACGGTGCTTTAGCTGAAAAAGCTTTGGTTCCTGTTGTACCATCAAAGAAAGACTTTCCTTATACTATCAGACTTGTCAGTGATGTGATGTCTTCAAATGGATCAACATCACAGGCTTCAGTTTGTGCTTCAAGTTTGTCACTAATGGCAGCAGGTGTTCCAATCAGAGAACATGTAGCTGGTATAGCTATGGGATTAATGTCTAATGGATCTAATTTTGTAACTTTAACAGATATTTTAGGTGCTGAAGATGCTTTAGGAGATATGGACTTTAAAGTAGCTGGAACAAGAAATGTTATTACAGCACTTCAATTAGACATGAAAATTGAGGGTTTACCTTCAGATGTGCTTCGTTCTGCACTACAGCAGGCTAAAGTTGCTAGAGAACACATACTAGATATTATGGAAGATACTATCTCTGAACCTAGAGAAACTCTTTCTGGAAATGCACCAAGATTAGTTTCAATTGAGCTTCCTAAAGATAAAATTGGTGAAGTTATTGGACCAAAAGGTAAAAATATCAAAAAAATTGAAGAAGAAACTGGCTGCTCAGTAGAAATAGATGATGATGGATTATTAACTCTTGGTTCAACAGATGAGGATGCATTAGCAAAAGCAAAAGAAATGGTAATGATGATTATTGATCCACCTGAGGCTGAAGTTGGTAAAGAGTACAAAGGTGAAATTGTTAGTGTTGCTAGTTATGGAGCTTTTATCAACATATTACCTGGTAGAGATGGCCTTTTGCATGTTTCAAAATTTCATTCAACTAAAAGAGTCAATAACCCAGAATCAGTTGTAAAAGCAGGAGATAAACTAACTGTTAAAGTAGATTCAATTGAAAATGGAAAAATTAGTCTTTCTCTACTTGAAGATTTAGAAATATCTGACGAACAAGCTGCTCCAAAGGGAAATGGCAACGGTAGGAGTAAAAACTTTAAAAACGATAGGAGAGATAATAAACCTAAAAATCAAAATCGAAAGAGAGTATCTTTTGAGGATGATTTTGAAAAAGGTTTTTAAGCTATTTTCTATTAAGTGTTAGCTTTGTAGGGTTTGTTGGCTCTGTTGTAACGTAAGCATCTGGATTAATTTCAGATACTATTTTTAAAACCTCTTTTAGTTTTTTTCTTGGTGTAACACACCATGTAATCGTTACCTCACCTTCCATTCCTTCACCGTTAATTTCAGTTACACCGAACCCTTTATCGCGCAACATTTTTGCCATCTCTGGTTTACTTTTATTTTTAGGTGTAAAAATTCGAACTACAACATCACCAATTGCAATAGTAGATTCCACATAAGAGCCAACTATAGTTCCAGAAGCAAAACCAAGAGCGTATCCAGTAATTATTATTGGGTCATTTAAATCTTGAATTACTTGAGAAATAGCTAGAACCCAAATAGCTGATTCGATGAATCCAAGAAAAGCTCCAAAAAACGGTTTACCCTTTACAACAAATAAATGTCTTAAAGTACCTAAAGTTTGATCTATAAGTCTTAAAAGAAAAATTGAAATTGCTGCTATAAAAACATTCATTTATATATCCTGTATTAATTTAGTGTAATGATGATTTGATTTCTTCATATGCAGATTTCATTTTATTAAAAGTTTCATGAACTAAATCTTCTATATCTTCTTTTTTGTACTCTGAGATATTTATTGGTTCCAAAGTTTTAATTATAGCTTTACCACTTTTCATAAACCTACTTCCTCTTGGCCAAATTTCTCCAGTTCCAGCAATTACAACTGGAAGAATTGGTACTTGGTTGTCAAATGCAATATGAAAGGCACCACTTTTAAAAGGTAGAAAGTTGTCACTCTTAGCTCTTGTTCCTTGAGGATAAACCATTAATGACCATCCATTTTTAAACAATTTTTTGGCTTGCTCATTAATGCTTTGTCTGTCATTTTTATTTGTCCTATCGACTTTGATAAAGTTAAATGACTTTGCAGCTGTTCTAAAAAATGGAAGTTTATAAACTTCTTTTTTTGCCATAAAAACCCATTTAATTTTTAAGAATTTGAATTGCATCATCGGATCTAAGTTTGATAAATGGTTTGAAATGACAACATATGGCTGATTTTTCTTATATTCAAATGTTTTTATAAGAGTTACTCTAGATTTTGCTGCCCACATCCACGGTGTTGTCCAGCTTTGTGCAATGTGGTATTTCAAACTAGTATATTTATCAAATAAACCAACAAACCATATTGAGTAGGCAACTGGAATAGTGTAAATAGCCATTATTATTAAGTTAAACCAAGTTCGAAGTTTGTTCTTTAGCATGTTGATAGTGTACATTAAAATAACTTTATAGCGTATGGATATGTTTAAAAAAAGTGAAGTCAGAGAGTTTATAAAATCAAAAGATTTTAAAATACAAAGCTTTGATGAAAAAATAATTCAAAGAATATTTGAAATAACCAAAAATAAAGTAGTTTGTACATACATTCCTTTTGGTAAAGAACCGGATATTTTAAATTACGTTAACAATGCGTCAACATTATGCACAATTTTTATTGATAACATAGATAAAATTAAAATTTCTATTTTAGAAGGTCCATTAGTAAAAAATAAATTTGGGGTTTTACAACCAAAAACGTTAAATGAAATTAATGAAGTTGATATTTTTCTAATACCTGGCTTAGCTTTTGATTTAAATGGAACAAGACTTGGCCGAGGTGGAGGTGTGTATGATAAGTTATTATCAAATTATTTAAATTCATATTTTATTGGAGTTTCATATGATGAATATATTTTTGAAAATCTTCCAATTGAAAATCATGATATAAAAATGAATGCTTTAATAACACCTTCTCGTTTTATTGAATTTTAAATCTACTAATCTAAAGTAATGGACTTAAGTATAAATGTTGGTTATTTTGGTCCACATATATCTGATCAACATAAACTTATTGAACAATTAGATCAGCTTGGTATATCTTGCATTTGGACTGCTGAAGCGTATGGATATGATGCTGTAACACCTCTTGCTTATTTTGCTGCAATAACCAAAAATTTAGAACTAGGTTCCGGTATTATGCAAATTCCTTCGCGTACTCCCGCTATGGCAGCAATGACAGCTGTAACTTTAGATAAAATTTCAAATGGTCGTTTTAGACTTGGTTTAGGTGTTTCTGGACCTCAAGTAGTTGAAGGTTGGCACGGGATACCCTATGGAAAACCTCTTAAAAAAACTAGAGAATATATTGAAATAATAAAAAAAATTTTAAATAGGGAAGGTACAGTAGAATTTGCAGGAGAATATTACAATTTACCCAACAAAGATGATGAATCAACTGGTCTTGGAAAGCCATTAAAATTAATTGAAAAACCTTTACGTAATAATATTCCAATTTACTTAGCAGCAATTGGCCCTAAAAATATAGAATTAGCAGCTGAACTTGCAGATGGATGGTTACCATTTATGTACTCACCTTATATTGGAGATAAAATATTTAGTAATTATCTAGACAAAGGATTTCAAAAATCCAATATTCACAATAAAAGTGAAAATTTTAATATTGTTGCAACAGTTTTTGCAAAAATATGTAAAGACGAAGAAAAACATGAATACTTAAATCCAGCTCGAAGTATGTATACCCTTTATGTTGGCGGTATGGGAGCAAAGGATAAAAACTTTTATTTTAATTTAATGTGTGATTATGGATATGAAGAAGAAGCACACGAAATACAAAATCTTTATCTTTCTGGAAAAAAATTACAAGCTGAAGCTATATTTCCTTCGCAACTCCTTGATGAGTTGACAATGGTTGGATCTAAAAACTCAATATTAGAAAAACTAGCTGTATGGAAATCTTCAAACGTAACTGAATTAGCACTAACTTTTCCTATTGATATAGAGACGATAAAATTTATAAAAGAAAATATTTAATGTCAGAATTAACACCAGAATTACTAAATACAACAACTTGGAAGATTCCTAACCCGCTTGCAATTGTAGGCTCACAGCACGATCAAGAATTCAACGGAATGACAGCAAGTTGGATATCTCAATTTAGTATGGAACCGGTCATAATTGGCGTTGGTGTTGATAACAGCAGTGTTACCCATAAACTTATTTCTCAAAGTGGATATTTTTCACTCAATTTTTTTTCAAATGAAAATACTAAAGTTTTTGTTAAGTTTTCAAAACCTGCAAAACATACTGAAGGATATTTAAATGAAGAACCAATTGCATTAACTTCAAATAATGTTCCAATATTTAATAATTCTGTACTTTGGTTTGAACTAAAGGTAACTGGAAAAGAAAATTTAGGGACACATACATTATTTTTAGGTGAAGTAATTGATTGTCATTTAGAAGATGGCGAATTCAAAGTTGCTGAAATGTCAGATACGCGTATGAAATATGGTGGCGTACCTAGAGGTGGGCATAACAAAAATTAATGAAATGTATAAAGTGTAAACATAATTGGAAACGTACAAAACTTAAAGAATATATTTCATTTGCTTCAAAATGTCCAAAATGTAATTCAAGATTACTTATTAGATACTAGTGAAAAAGTATATATTTTTAGCAATCTCTAATATATTTATTTTTTTTATTCTTCCAATTACACGAATAATTAGCAAACAAAACTATGAAAAATTTGTTTTACCTAAAATTCTCAGTTTTACATGTAATACAAAACCTATAAATTATCAAAGAAAAAAGATTATTCCGAGTGCTTCTGGCTTAGTGGTCGAAATAGGTGTTGGAGCTGGCGCAAATTTTAGATACTATAATCCTGAAAAAATTCTAAAAATTATTGCAATTGATCCATCAGCAGAACTAAATAATTTAGCCAGAGAAGAAGCCAAAAAATATAATTATGAAATTCAAATTCTTAATCAATCCGCTGAAACTATACCTTTAGAAGATAATTCGATAGATACTGTTGTTAGTACTTATACCTTATGTTCAATTCCAAATCCCGATGAAACCATGAGAGAAGTTTTTAGAGTTTTAAAACCAAATGGTGTTTTTCTTTTTAGTGAACATGGTCGTTCTCCAGATCGCTTTACAGCTTTTATTCAAGATCAGATTGAATTCTTTTATCCATTTATTAGTGGAGGTTGCCACTGTAATAGGGATATTAAAAAAGTTATTTCAAACACCAATTTACAGTTTCAATCTTTAGATACCACTTATTTACCGGGAACTCAAAAATTTCTTGGTTTCAATTATTGGGGATCTGCAATTAAACTTTAATTAAACTTGATGTATTACGTTAGTTACAACACCCCAGATATAGGCTTCACTTTCTTTTTCTAGAACAATTTTTTGGTATCTTTCATTTTCAGGTACAAGTTCAACTTTGTTTCCCACCTTCTTGTATCTCTTTACAGTTAACTCACTATCAACTACTGCTATTACGACTTTTCCATTTTCTGCTTTGAGGCTTCTGTCGACTACAAGAATATCATTAGGAAATATTCCAGCATTTATCATCGACTCACCTGATGCACGAACTAAAAATGTTGAAGCAGGATGCTTAACCAGGTATTGATTTAAGTCAATTTTGTCCTCGAGGTAATCGTCTGCAGGGGAGGGAAAACCAGCTGCAACTTTATCACCATATAGTGGTATTTCGTAAAGACCCTTACTTACTACTTCAGAAATGTATTTAACTTTACTTACTGGAATACGAAGTGCTTTAGTTTTTTCACCATACTTGCCTTGACCTTTCGGCCTTCCAGCACCTTTTCTTGCTCCGCCTCTTGGCATAAAAATGTCTTTCTTTTTTCTTAGAATAGTGTACAGTATTCAAAGGAGTAGGTGTGTGAATAATAAAATTTTTGCTTTAGTTGATTGTAATAATTTTTATGCTTCATGCGAGAGAGTCTTTAACCCTAAACTTGAAGGACAGCCTATTGTTGTTTTGTCCAATAATGACGGATGTGTTGTAGCAAGATCTAATGAAGCTAAAGCGTTAGGCATTCCAATGGGAGCCCCATATTTTAAATATGAAACAGTCATTAAAAGAAACAAGGTACATGTTTTTTCTTCAAACTATACATTCTATGGTGATATGTCAGCCAGGGTTATGACTTCACTAAAGTCACTAGTTAAAGATATTGAAATCTATTCAATAGATGAAGCATTTTTGGACATAAGTGAGTTTTATTATTGCGATTTAGAAGAAACAGCAAAAGAAATAAGAAGACTTGTGAAACAATGGACAGGTATTCCGGTATCTATTGGTATAGGGCCAACAAAAACTTTAGCGAAAGTCGCAAATAGACAAGCTAAAAAATATGAAGAGTCGAATGTTTTTGATATCAGGGTCGAGTCAGTTAGAAATGAAATATTAAAAGAGTTAGCCTTGGAGGAAATTTGGGGAATCTCAACTAGATGGGGTAGGAGACTGAGAGAAATAGGTATAAAAACAGCACTTGATTTAGCTCAAGCAAATCCAAGATATGTAAGAAAGAATATAAGTATTGTGGGAGAAAGAATTCATCATGAATTAAATGGAATTTCATGCATAGGCATAGAAGAGGTAAAGAATAAAAAAAATATTATATCATCAAAATCTTTTGGAAGAAAAGTAATGGTTTTACAAGAACTAGAGGAAGCAGTCTCAAACTACACAGCTAGAGCATGTGAAAAACTGAGGTCACAACAATCGAGAGCACAAGGTATATATGTTTTTTTAAGAACTAGTCCGTTTATAGATCAAGAAAAACGATACAGCAATGGTATGAGTACTTTTTTCACCATTCCAACAAGCAACACATCAAAGATTATTAAAGAAGCTAAAAGGTTAACACAAAAGTTATTTATTTATGGATACGAGTATCAAAAAATTGGAGTCATGTTACTTGAAATTACAGATGCAAAGAATGAGCAGTATAGTTTTTACGAGCAAGAAAACTATAGCAAGTCAGACAGGGTAATGACTGCTTTAGACGGTGTTAATCATAAGTATGGATCAAGCACCCTTATGTTAGGTGCTCAAGGCATAAAAAAAGATTGGAAAATGAAATCAGAAAAAAAATCTGGAGCCTATACAACAAATATGTTACAAATACCTGTCGTCAAATAGTAAATGAAGAGTACATCTGTTTAAATTAAGATTATGACTTTAGAGAATCCATATAAAAATTCATTAGATGGATTAGAAATCAAAAACCCAGTAAAAAGCTTTTTTGATTATTGCAAAGAGAGAGAAAGTATAAGAATCAAAAGAGAGTCAGGGGCTCCGTTTCCTTGGAGCAAAGATCCGATATTTCAAAAAGGAAGATTTTTAAATGTTTTCAGAGAGGATGACAAAGTAAGTAGATCAATTATCAATAGAGCAAGTCATATAAAAGATGATTTACCGTTGCTTATTCAATTTTTGTTCTTTTCACGTTGGTGTAACAAAAATGAAGTAATTAAAAATTTAAATATGGATGAATTAAATAATCCTGCAGTTTTTAAAAATAATCTTAATCTAATTGGCAATTGGGCAAACTTAACTGCATATCCAGTTGAAGATATTATTTGGGAAAATGTTAATTATAAAAGGATTGATGCAGCAACTGAATTATTTCATAGTATCAGAGACGATTTGTTGAAATTAGTTAAAGCATCTGATAAAAACGTTATTTATGCTACCGAGCTTATTAATGAAAAATTTCAAATGAAAAATAACTTTCCAATATTCATGGCTCTTATTGATATTGCTTGGTTCAGACCAGATCTCATACCTATAACTTCAGAAGTGCCTACTGGAATTGGTGCATCACCATATCTTGATCGATTACAAGAGTACTTAGGTTTAGATAACCACCAAGAAGTTGCAACGCAAATGATTGCACTTCAAAAAGAAAATTGGCCAGATGCAAAGCGAGAATTTTTTCCAATTGATATAGAGTATCAATCATGTGAGTGTAGAAAATACTTTAGTTATGTCAATGGTACAAAAAAATTTGAAGGGAAAAACCTATTTAATATCTAAACTCTTCCAGATGTGTTTTGTTAACAAATACCAACTTATACCAAAAATAAATCCAAAAACAGGGAAAAATTTAAACATAGCTAATGCTCCATAAATAGAAGCAAGATAGCCTATAAGTAAAGTAGAAATTGTATTCATTAAAAATACTAATGAATAATCAATACCAGCTATTCTACCTCTTAAGTTGTCAGGAGTTAAAATTTGCAATCCATATGTTGAAAAAGCCCATTGAGCTCCTCCTCCACAGTGAGCTATAACTAACAGAAACACAGTAAGATAAAGTGAAATTGACCAAGGTATGAAAAAATAAAATAACCCCCAACACATTATGCTTGGTCCTATAGTTAAAAGAAGTTTTCCATCAGTTTTTCCAAAAAAGTATCTAATTAAGATTGGACCAATTAGAGCTCCAATTCCTCTAGCACCAAACATTAAACCAGTTCCATAATCACCTGTTTTATATATGTCGTAAGAGATAATTGTAAAAAGCGAGAGCATACCACTTGCAGAAATACTAAAAGTAGATTTAGTTAAAACTAATGCAAAAATTTCTGATTTATTTTTTACAAAATTTATACCATCAATAAATTTTATAGTTTTTTGATTCTCTGTTGATTCATTTTTTTCACTTAAATCTTTTTTAATTAAAAACACAAGTAAAGCTGAAAAAATAAATGTAAAAAAATCGATAGTGAAAAGGGTTTCTCTTGAAAATACAGTTGTTAAATAACCACCAATGCCAGCACCTATACCTGCCATTATTCCCCAACTGGAAAAAAATAAAACATTAGCTTCTGCTAAGTTTTCTCTTGAAACAACATTAGGTAATGCAGCATCTGATGTCGGCATATATGCTGAGTTAACAACTGATAAAAGTGAAAAAGAAAATAATATGAATGCTACATTTTCTGTACGAACAGCATAAAGGATTAAAATTACGACTAATCCACTTATAAATTCTGAAGTTGCAATGATTTTTCTTCTATTAAATTTGTCAGCAAGATAACCTCCAAAACTTCCAAGTAAAAATAAAGGGGCACTTTGAACAACTAACACCAGTGAAGTAATTAAAGGGTTCTCAGTTATTTCATAGATTATTCCAAGTAAAGGTACTGTTAATAACCAATCACCACCCAAAGTAATAAGCCTCGCAGAAAAAAGCTTCAAAAAATCTTTATTTTTAGTCAAAAGAAATAAATATTTTTGAAAATTTTCCATCAGATACTCAACTGTAACTGATGACAAATTTAATACTATAATTATTAGTATGAAAACGGTCTTGATAACAGGTGGCTCAAGAGGTATAGGTCTAGCATCCGCACTAAGATTTTCGAAAGAAGGATGGAACGTATACATAACAAGTAGAAAAGAAGAAAATTTACAAGCTGTATTAAAGGATCATCCAGAATTAAAAGGTTTTGTGGCTAAAGCCGATGATCTAGCTGCAGCTAGTACAACTTGTAAAGCAATTGTAGACGAAACAGGCTCTTTAGATGTTTTAATTAATAATGCTGGAACAAATCCTTCAGCTGGAAGCATATTAGAAGTAGAGTTATCAGCAATTCAAAAAACTTGGGATGTTAATCTTATGGGTCCACTCATGTGGTCCAGAGAAGCAGTAAAAGTTGGAATAAAAGACTCTATACTAAATGTTTGTTCAGTTGGCGGGATAAAACCTTCACATTTTATGGGTGCATATAACGTTTCAAAAGCTGGATTAATCTATATGACAAAACAATTAGCAATGGAACTTGCGCCAGAAATACGAGTTAACGGAATAGCTCCAGCTGTAGTTAAAACGAAATTATCTGAAATGCTTTGGGCTGATGAAGAAACAAGTTCAAATTTACATGCTTTAAAACGACTTGGTGAACCAGAAGATATTTCTAATTTAATTTATTTCTTATCTAGTGATGAAGCAAGTTGGATTACAGGCGAAGTCGTTACCATTGATGGTGGTTTTTTACTTTAACTCCAAACACTTAAGCAAATATTTTCGTCAAATTTTCTTACTAAATTTTTAGATTCAACTTCATGAATAAAAGCTTCAATTAACCAAACTTTAGTTCCTTTATCAAGGTGTCCACCGTAAGCCTTACCTGTAGAGTCAGCTAAAACAACATGAACATGAACAAATGGTTTATTGTCTAATATAGAAATATTTCCAATACCACTTAAGACTTCATATGGTTGATCCATAATATGTTCATCGTATTTCTTCTTTTCTTGATTAAAATATAATACCTTTGCACTTTGCACGGCTCCAATAAAATTTATCTCAGCAGCTTGTATGTTATTTTCTTCTGCATAGGTGGTTAGTGAATCCAAAAGATCTGAGTCTTTTTCAAGTTTTACAATATGTGTTTTAATTACATCTGATTTATCAATAAACATTTATTTTGCTTTCTCTACTAAATTTTTTACGTTATTTAAATCTACTTCATTCTCTACTTTATGTTCTTTTTTTAAAGAAGTACCAACGATCGAAAAATTCGCATAGTTCTTTATCTTATCAACATTATTTTCATTTAATCCAGAACCTATTACTAATCTATCTGGTGTTGCAATTTTTGAGATCAATTTTAACTCATCAAAGTTAATTTCTTTTCCAGTTCCACTTCCAGTTAAAATGATTTTGTCTGCTCCAGCTCTATCCAATAATTCCTCTGCGTGATTTTCAATTGTTGAGCCTGGTGCTGGTGTAGCATGCTTCACAAATACATCTGCGTAGATATTAATTTTTTTATGTAATGTGTTTTTGAAACTCATGATTTCATTTGCTTTACCTTCTATGATTCCTTGATCGGTAAACATAGTATTATTTAAAACATTAATTCTTACAAAATCTGCATCAGTAGCCTCTGCAATTGATAGTGCAGCGATTCCGTCATTTCTGAGCACATTTATTCCATGAATAAGTTCTTTACTTAGTTCTATATTGTTTAATACTGTTGTAAAACTTACTAATGTTCTTTTTGTTATATCGTCTTTAACAAATGGAGTGTCACCAAAATTTTCAAATACTACACCAAATATACCTCCGTTTTTTAATGTATTATAATCTTCTTGAGCTTTGCTGATAATTTCATCTAATTTCAAAGTGTTACTAGGTGACCCTGGAAGACTTTTAAGATGTACAACACCGATTAATTTCATATTTTTAGATTTTAATATGATTAAATTTTAAGAATTTTTGAGCAAATTCACCTTCAGCAGTTAATGTAGGTTTTGATCCTTTTGGCAATCTACCAGTAACTAATCTACACCAATCACTAGCACTACCTTTGATAGAGTCAACAGAATCTTCGCTACCAAATTGCCATGCTCGATATTCTGGTCCAATTAATTCGACTCTAAGCTCTTTTGGCTTTACTTTATTTTGTTTTGATGAGGATTCTATATTTAGCATTCCAAATAATGCAACATGTTCAATACGAGTAGTATCGATATAGTCTTTTTTTGTTACATCATAAATATCAAGACTATGTGCCCAAGTTTCAGCAAGTTTTGATGTTGCAAATGAACGATGGTCGAGCTCTTTTTTCCACCAAGTAATTTTCTTTCCAGGGGAAGATTTTGCTAATACTTCAATTACTGAAGCTCTAGACATTCTCCACCATTCAATAACATCTTGTGGCCGCATAGTCGAACCTTTTTTTATTGCTTCTTTTTCAAATTTTTCAAGACCTTTTTGACCTTTGTATTTATTAAAATCTGAACCGTTTTTTTTCAAAGCGTTAAAAGTAAGATCTTCAAGTGCTGCAAGATAGCTAACATGTGCTGTGATATCCCAGTTTTTATAGGTTGTTTTTAAACCCCAGTTTCTTATTGGAATACTTTGAAGATATTGATCTAAGAACTGCTGTTCTGCAACTAAATTTGAGAGAATTTCTTGCACATATTTAAGTTTAATTGTTAAAAAGTAATTAAACCAGTAGCAATATTTATAAAATTCTTTTTTTATATAATTTATGAATATACAATCGAATTAATGAAGAAAATTTTAAAGTTATTAGCAGTTGCAGTCGGAATAAAATTTATTTTAGAACTTTTAGACGAAAATGTTGATGTTAAACAACAAGTTATGAAATTAAGAAATGAACTTGCAAAAATAGAAACAAAAGATTTAGAAGATAAAATTAAAGACTTTTTTAAAAAATATGATCCTAAATTTAAAGATCAAGAAGATTTATAAAATATTTCTTTCAAAATTAACAAATTAAATCTCACTTTTATTCTAAATATTTTTGTAAAAATTTATCTTAGTGTATTTTGTTCACTTTATTTTTATAGCATGTGCTTGTGTGTTTTTACATCACTTTGCGATGATTCCAACTTATTTATAAATACAATATTTGTATTAGGATTATTTTTTGTACTTTTTGTAAAACTTACACCGAAAGTTTTTATTTCTAAAAATATTTTTTCAATTTTTGTTTTTGTAGTTGTTTTAATAATATTTTTTATAAATAATTATTTAGTGAGAAGTTTGTTTTAGTACCATTAAATTAATCAAATGTGGAAGATACTAGGAAAAATTGCTCATCTCTGGCCAACATGGTTTTATAGATTTATTTCAAATTTTCATTCAAAGATTATTAAATTTAATTTCACTAAAACCGGCAAGAGAATATTAGGTGATAACATTCTCTTGCTTGAAACTATTGGAAACAAGACTAAAAAGTTACGCAAGACTCCACTGGCTTACGTGAAAGTAGAAGAATTTTATTTGGTTGCTGCTTCTTATAGTGGTAGTGATAAAACTCCTGATTGGTTTTTCAATCTAAATACAACATCTGTATATATAACAATTGATGGTGTGAGGTTTGAAGCAACATATGAGCTTGTAGATGACATCAGTAAATCTGAAATGTGGAAACATTTGGATGATTTGTATCCCACTTTCAAAAATTATAGAAAAAGAACAAAAAGAAATATACCTTTGATAAAGTTTTCTAAAGTAATGGTTTGACTGAAGGACCTTTCCTAACAATAGTATTCCATAAAGTCTTGTAGTGATCTAAATCTTCTTTATCAACATGTGGTAAAACAAAGTTTTTCCACGACTCCAGTAATGGATCTTCTGAATCTTTATAAATGTTTAAACCCAATGGTATTCTTTCCACAATTGTTCTTAGGCTCATAGGAGTTTCAATATTTATACTTATGTCGTCTGACATAAATGAGTTATTTATTTCAATTGCTAAATTTATTATTAAATCTGTATATTGATTTTGTAATTTGGGATATCTTTTTTGAAAGATAGCCTCAAGTTGTTCTTTATTTGGAAAAGGTTTTTCCCATATTACCCATCTATCAGCAAAAGCTTTATTTAAAGATTGAGTTCCAGCGTAATCTCTTAAACTTGTAGGGTTCATAGTACCAAAGATGAAAGTGTCTTTTCTGAGTTCAATAACTTCTCCATTTGGAAGTTCTAATTTTCTATGTCGATCCAGTAAAGAGTGCAAAGCAAATAAAACTTCTGGTCCAGCAGCATTTAATTCCGATAGGTTTACAATTGCCGGACCTCTTAACGCTCTTGTTAATTCTCCATCTTGCCATCTACTTTCAGTACCACCTTTTCCATCACCATAAAGTTGTACTGAACCTAGCAAAGTAACATCTCTAACTTCTCCTGATAAGGGAATTCTGTAATATGGGTAATTTAATTTTGCAGCAAATTGTTCAATATCGTGGTCTTTTCCTGTACCCATATGTCCTTTAAGAGCAATATGAATAGGTATTGAATTATCAAAATCATTTATTTTTGCGTTAATAGCTTGAGCTAATTTATATTGAGTTCCTAAATCAACATAATATTCATCTACTACTGGAATTCTATTCTTTCTTGAGTTAGCGTCATCTGATTTAGAATCAATCTTACAATCTTCTAGTTCTAGATAATCTTTTGAATTTTGAGGGTTAAAAAATTTTATTTTTGCCATTAAGCTGCTCCAGATGTTTTTTTAATATTTTGTATAAGTATATCCTTTGTAATATTTACTACAGAATTGATTAATTGTTCAGGTTTAGCGACTTGGGTATTATTCATATATTCTTTCCAAGATCCTCTTGAGCCAATTCCAACACCAACCACATCGATACCATTCTTTGTTGCGTAATTGATACTATTTTTAAGCTCTTTAACTGATCCTCGTGTCATACCATCAGACAATACGACTAATAATTTAGTATTTGCTTGGTGGTTCAATAATCGCTTTGAGGCGTGCATGATATTAATTTCGTCTATGTTTGTACCTTTATCAAACATACTAAGTGGGGGAATGTTTTCACTCAGAATATTATTATCAATAGAATCTCTTAGATTTCTTGAAAATTCAATTAAACCTATAAATTGTTGATAATGTTCTTTCCATGAATCTTTAAATTCTTTTATATAATAGTGATTAGCTGTATTGAAAAGTTCATTAGCAGCTGATCCATAAGTTGTATTCAACATTGAAGAAATAGAGAATTTTCTCTTTAAGTACGTTTCTTCATTTTCTTTAAATTCAGAAATAAATCCTCTATTAAAAATTGAAACTTCAAAATCAACATCTAATTCATAACAAATTTGCGCCAAGTAGCTTGCTCCAATTAAGGCAGCTGTCAGTGACCACGGATAAAATTCACCTTTTTCTTTTTCAATCATGGAACCACTGCCATCAATTAATAAAGAGATAGCGTATGATTTATTGGATAACCTTTGTTTTTGTTCAAACATCCTTTCATACCTTCCTGAAGCAAGAAGAACAGGAACGTGTGGAGATAGGTCACCTTGATCAAATCCACTAATTCTTTTTCTTTTTAAGTTATGAATAAAGTAAGGCTTAATTTTATTTGTTACTTTAAACACTGGAAGATTCCATTCTTTAAGCAATTTTTCATAAGTTGATATCCCATTTTGATATAAAAATTTATAATTTTCTGGGATTTGTGATTCTATTACTTTTGCAACATAGCCAGAGGGAAAGTATACATTACTTGATGCTCCAACTTTAGATACATGGTCATCCATTAAATTTAATTTTTCTTGATTATTTTGTTTAGAATCATTACCTAAAAACTTTTGTAAAGTTTTACCAGTAGTTAAGTTGTTTGAAGATGGTATTAAAACTTTACTTAATTCATTAACTACATTTTCATCTATTAATTGTGAGATTTCCTTTTGTTCACCCAAGTTATATTTCTCTAAATCTGGAAGAATATTATATCTTCTACATATATCAATAATTTGAATAGTTGCTTCAAGAATTTCAGATATATTTACCTCAACGTAATTTATTGTTTTTAATAAATGCAGAGATTCATTCAAAGCTTTTACTAATTGATTTTTAAATAATTTGTAGTCTGGCTCTATATAAATAGTTATTGCATGAAACAATAAAGATAAAAACTGACTAAATGGAGTCAAGCTTTTTATTTCTGTATAGGATTCTTTGTAAATATCTACAAGTATTGAATTTAAACCATCATATTGTTTAACAAAAATCTTTTCTTCAATTGAGTGAACAATAATTTCAAAAACATATTTTCCAAATGGACCAGCCAAAATTTCCAATACGTCTTCTATGTCATCAACATCATCAAAATCTTCATTAAAAACTTCTGAAATTTCAGAAATATTAATTTGATAATTTTGTAGTGAGTGAATTGCTTCGTGTACTACAGTTCCAATAAGTAGTTCTTGTTTTTCTAATTTAGATTTCGATAATGCATTAACTAAAATTGAAGGATTTATTGTGATGTCATTTTTTTCTTTTGAGTTAGAGCGACCATAACGAAGTGTAATATCCTCATTGTTCATTTGAGTTTGAAGCAATCTAGTTAAAGCTGGTCTAATTTTTTCAAACTCTTCTACGATTTGTGATTCAATTATTTTTTTCTTAGAATCCATTTACTAACACTATCATTAACTATTGATATAAGTATAAGGAATTAGATGGTGAATGAAAATTCTGGTAAAAGTATAATAATTTCTGGTGGAGCTGGGAAAATGGGGGAGCTAGTCTCTGATTACATTTCTACTAGACAAGACTACTTTATTAAAGGTATATACGATCCATCTTATAAAGAAGAGAAATATCCAAACTTCTTTACTTCAGAAAGATTTGAAGTAGATATTATTGTTGAGTTTTCATCATCTGAATTTATTAACAAAAACATTAATAGATGGTTAGAAAGTACTTCGAATTTAATTATTGGTTCATCAGGATTGAGTGATGAGAGTATAGATAAATTAGAAAATGATTCTAAAGATAGAAAAATTGTAGTTATACCAAATTTTTCTATTGGAGCAGCTTTTCAAAAATTATTTGCAAATTCTTTATCAGAAGAGTTCAGCTCTATGCAAGTAATTGAAAAGCATCATGCAAATAAAAAAGATGCACCATCTGGTACTGCTATTGATTTAGCAAATAGTATTGACAGTATAGAAACATTTGAAATTGAAAACTCTGAAGCTGTTAAAAACGTAATTAATAATATTAATGTTTATTCGTATAGAGATGAAAAATATATGGCTGAACAAGTTGTTTATTTTAAAAATGAATTTGAATCTTTTAATTTAGAGCATCAAGTTTTTGACAGAAAAGCGTATTTATATGGATTCAAAACTGTACTAGATCATTTTGATATATTAAAAAAATATACTTTTGGTTTAGAAAGTATTATATTGCAAAAGATTAAGATTTAATTATGAAAGACCTTGGACAGATTCTCACAGCTGTTATTACACCTTTTGATAAAAATGGTGTTATTAGCACCGATACTTTCTGGAGGCTTTGTAGAAAACTAGTTAAAGAAAAATCAGATGGTTTAGTGTTGAGTGGAACAACAGGTGAGTCTCCAAATTTAACAATTTCTGATAGGGAAATTATATATAAAACAGCGATAGATTCAGTTAAAGGTAAGGCTTCAATTGTTGCAGGAACTGGAACCTATTCAACTAAAGAAAGCATCGAAATCACTAAAATGGCAAGCAATTTAGATTTAGATGCAATTATGATTGTTACACCTTACTATTCAAAACCTTCACAAATTGGAATTTTGAGACATTTTGAAGAAATTATGAAATATACAGATCTCCCTGTAATGGCATATAACATCCCAAGCCGCACAGGAACTCTTATTGAGTTAGATACTCTTGAAAAACTAGTAAAAGATTTAGGTATTCATTCAATAAAAGATGCTGTAGGTGATTTAGAGTTTTCCAAAAAAGAGGTAGATTTACTTCAGGGTTTAGCTGATATTTATTCAGGTAATGATTCTGAAACAATTGAATTTATTAAGTATGGTGCAAAAGGTGTTGTTTCTGTAGCATCACACATTGTTGGAGATGAAATCGCAGAACTAATTCATTTAGTTAAAGAAAATAAGCAAGACGAGGCTAATGTTTTACAGCAAAAGCTACTACCAATATTCGATGGAATATTCAAAGAACCAAGTCCTGGTCCAGTTAAGTTTTTATTATCTAATTACTGGGAAGAAGTTGGAGATCCTCTTTTGCCTATAACTCCTGTAACAGCTGAATATAGCCAAGTATTATTGGATATTTACAAAAAAATTAAATAATATAAAGCTTTTTTTCAATTTTTGTATGTTATAATTTATCTGTGGTTGTAAAGACATCCACTCGCAAAAGGGATAATGGGCGTAAGCGGGTGTCAAAACAAAACAAGTTAATAAATGTAGACAGGGCAGTAACTACACTTAAATCTACAACATCTAAGGGTTTGAATAAGTTCGTCCATTCTTATCAAGCTGTAGCAATTTTTATGTTTTCTTTTGGATTGCTAACCGCACTTTCTATTTTCTCAAAAGGTGGTCCAGTCGGAAGTTTGATATTTAAAGTTTTAGAATGGTGTTTTGGATACGGAGCTTTCGCACTTCCTATATTTTTTATTTATGGTGCTGCAATACTAATTAGAGATCGAGATGCTGTTCCAGCACAAAAAGTTCTAATTGGTTCATTTTGGATACAAATCACATCATCTGCAGCTTTCCATTCATTAATACACACTCAACCTCTTTCACCTAAAGCAGGAGCTGAGTTACTTGCAAAATCAGGTGGACATGTCTCAGCGTTTATTGTTCATCCTCTTGCCAATAGTGTTGGTTTAGAGATGACCCATTCTTTTTTAATTATTGGTTTAATTATGTCTGTTTTATATATGACTGACATTGAACTCAAAGATCTAATAGGTGGTTTACAGGCAATAATTAAATATATTTATAAATTTATTTACGCGTTTGTTTTAGCTAGAAGAGAAGCAGGGACAGTTCATATTGAAGATTTTTATCAATCTGTAGAAGATATACAAGTTGAACAACAAGTTACAAAAGTAAAGACACCTTTGACAAAAAAAATTGAAGATAACGTTACAGAATTTACTACTTTTAAAAATAATAAAACTAATTCAATATCAAAATCAATTAAACCAATTACAAAAAAATCAGAATATATATTACCTCCAGTTAAACTACTAAAACTTGGATCATCTGTTTCTTCTTCCAAAAAATTATTACAACAAACAGCTTCTGATTTAACTCAATTACTTAAAGAACATGGAGTAGAAGCTGAGCTTACAAATATTGTTCCTGGCCCAACTGTAACTAGATATGAGGTTGAGCTAGCTCCTGGTGTTAAAGTTTCAAAGATTACATCACTGTCTCATGATATTGCATATGCTCTTGCAACTCCAGACGTTCGCCTACTTGCTCCAATACCTGGAAGAAGTGCTATAGGTATTGAAATTCCAAATAGGCAAAGAAAATTAGTTTCTTTAGGTGATGTTTTGTCTTCTAAAGAAGCTTCTGATTTAAATCATCCATTATCTGTAGGGTTAGGATTAGATATTTCAGGTAAACCTAGATTTTTAAATCTTTCTGAACTTCCACATGTTCTTATAGCAGGTCAAACAGGAGCTGGTAAGTCATCCTGTATTAATTCAATTGTTACATCACTTTTAGTTAGAGCTAATCCTGATGAAGTCAAGATGGTTATGGTAGATCCAAAAAGAGTTGAGCTTGGTCAATACAATAATGTTCCTCATTTACTTACAAAAGTTATAACAAATCCTAAGAAAGCAGTTGATGCTCTAGGTTGGGCAGTTGCAGAAATGGATAGAAGGTATGATCTCTTAGCTGATGGTCATGTTAGAGATATAAACGGATATCATGAAAAATATGATGCTGGTCTTTTAGATACAGATAAATTTGATAGATTCCCTTACATTGTTGTTTTAATAGACGAGCTTAATGATTTAATGATGGTTGCAGGTCGTGAAGTTGAATCTGCTATTGTACGATTAGCTCAAATGGCTAGAGCAATTGGAATTCATTTAGTTGTAGCGACTCAGAGACCGTCTGTTGATGTTATTACTGGTGTTATGAAAGCTAATATTCCATCTAGATTAGCTTTCTCTGTAGCTTCAAGTACAGACTCAAGAGTAATACTTGATCAATCTGGTGCAGAAAAATTAATTGGCCTAGGCGACATGTTAGTTGTTACTGCATCAAATCCAAGACTAGATAGAATACAAGGAGCTTGGGTGACTGAAAATGAAATTAAAGATGTTGTTAATTGGGTTAAGACCCAAAAAGAAGCTCAATATAATCCTGCTGTTACTGAAGAGCAAAAAATTGTTTCACAAAGTTCTAATGAAGATTTTGGAGAAGATGAAGAATTAATCAAGTCTGCTAAAGAATTAGTTATCAGGTCTCAACTTGGTTCTACTTCAATGCTCCAAAGAAAGCTCAGAGTTGGTTTTGCTCGTGCAGGTAGACTAATGGATATTTTAGAGTCCCAAGGTATTGTTGGTCCTTCTGAAGGGTCTAAACCAAGAGAAGTTTTATTAACAGTTGAAGAATATGAAACTTCTAGTTTACCTAGTGTGTCAGATTCTAATAATTATGAAAATGATGATGATAATTCAGAGGAAATTCCAGAAGAAAATTGGTTCGAAGAATAATTAAATTTTAATTTCTCTACCTTTAATAATTCTACGTCTTATAGCAGCTGATATTGTATCAACAGTTAGAACCATAATAATAGTTACAACCAATACAGTCCCAGCTCTAGGAAAATCTCTGAATCTTAATTGGTTTATTAGCTCTGCACCTACTCCTCCTGCACCTACCACACCCAAGACAGCTGAGGCTCGTAAATTTATCTCAAATCTATATAACCAATACGATGTAACAGTAGGCATTATTTGTGGCACAACACCAAAAAGTAATTCATTTATTTTAGAACCTCCGGATGATTTGATAGATTCAAGAGGGCCTGGATCAATACCTTCAATAACCTCAGAGGAAAGCTTTCCTAAAGTTCCTATAGAATGAATGCCTACAGCAAGAGTACCCGTTAGAGGACCTAATCCAGTAATAGGTAAGAATACAAATGCAAGGATTAATTCAGGAAAAGCTCTTATAATATTTAAAATTTGTTTTGTAATCCTACTGAAAATATTTATTGAAACATTATTGGCAGCTAAGAATGAAATTGGGAAACTAAAAACAGCACCGATTACTGTTCCTGCCCAAGCTATAAAAAGAGATTCTCCAACTTTAGGAACTATTCTATCTATAGCCTCAGAAGATAAATCTAATGGAAATAATTGAGAAACAAGTTCCCAAATTTTTGTTGGAGCAGTTAAAAAACGTTCTGGTGTAATTTCTAACCCTGAAGCAGACCAAAGTGAAGCAGCAACTATTAATGTTGTGATTGAGTAACGTAGTACTTTTGGTCCTAATGGTTGCTGCGGTAAACTCATAATATTTTTCTTCTGAGCCAAACACTAAATTGTTCTATAGCAATAACTGCAAGAAGTATTAGCACTATGATTGGAGTAATTCTATCAAACCTTAAAAATATTCTTTGTGTTTCAATGATTCTTCCAACACCACCAGCTCCAACTAAACCTAAAATTACACTTGCTCTTATGCATAATTCAAAAATATAAAGAAAGTAAGCTGTGAAGTTTGGAAGTATTTGTGGTAAGGCAGAAGTAAATACAGCCTGATTGTGCTTTGCTCCGCTTGCTTTTGCAGCTTCTAGTGGACCTAAGTCAATACTATCTATTGTTTCTGAAAGAAGCTTACCCATTATTGCCATTGAGAACATAACTAAAGCAAGAACTCCTGCAAAAGGTCCCAAACCAACAGCAACAGTAAATAACATTGCCCAAAATAAATCAGGTATTGTTCTAATAAAATTTAAAAACGATTTGTATATTGAATATGAAATTGTAGATTGATTGGTTGCTTTAGATGCATAAAATGCGAGTGGTAAAGCAATAAAGCATCCTAAGATACTAGCTAAAATTGCTATTTGAATAGTTTCAATTAAGGCTTGAGCAGCATTTTCAAATGCCCAACTCCATTTCGGATTAAAAAGTGGATCAGTAACAATTTTCCTATTTTGTAGGTTTGTTTTAAAGTCTTCTAGGTTAAACCCAATCTGAAGAAACGAATAAATTGTAAAAATAATTGTAAAAGGATAACCTATGATTGTTAAAAGTGAAGGAAGTGGTTTCTTAGGTTTATTCATCATCCCCTAATAAGTCTGAAGATTTGATGGCTCTTCCATAAATATTTTCAAAATCATCATCGCTTACATCATGAACTTTTCCGTCATAAACAAGTTCACCGTCTTTCAAACCTATTAATCTTTCACCAAATTCTTTAGCTAAATCTAAAAAATGTAAATTTACAACTGTAGTTATTCCAAGCTCTTGATTTATTTGTTTTAGATACTGCATTACTACTCGTGAAGTTATTGGATCTAGTGAAGCAACCGGTTCATCAGCCAACATAACTTTAGGTTTTTGAGCTAAAGCTCTAGCAATTCCAACTCTTTGTTGTTGTCCACCTGATAAATTCGAAGCTCTAACATATGCTTTTTCAAGTATCTCAACTTTATTTAAAGACTCAAATGCAATCTCTTTGTCTTCATTTGGCCAGAGACCTAAAATTGATCTTAATGTTGAAACTTGACTTAATCTTCCTGTCAAAACATTCTTCATAACTGTTGATCTATTTACTAAATTAAATGTTTGGAATATCATTCCAATATCAGAGCGTATTTCTTTTAATTCTTTTTTAGATGCTTCAGTAACATTCTTGCCATCTACGATAACTGAGCCTGAACTAGGTTTAACTAAGTTGTTAATAGTTCTTAAAAGAGTTGATTTTCCAGCACCGGACATGCCAACAATAATTAGAAAATCACCTTCATTTATTTCTAGTGATACATTATTTAAAGCTTTTACACCACCAGAATATGTAACGCTTACATTTTTAAATTCAATCATATTGAGTAAAAAAAAACCGGGGTAGCTTAACCACCCCGGTTTTTTATAAATTAATTATCGTATAATCCAAATTCTTCAGCTGCTTGTTTAACAACATCAAATTCAGAGTTTACAGCTACGACTATGTCAGTCCATCCGTAAATCTCATCCATGACTGCTAAACCTTCATCTGTAGAGATGTACTCTTTAAGAATTTGATAAATTTTTTCTTTAATGTCTGCTGGAAGATCAGATCTAACTGCAACTACATCGTTTGGAATTTCTTCAGTGATTCCAATAGCAATCACTTTTCTTCCAACTTGTGCATCAGTTTTTCTTAAGTTTCTTCTTGCATCATCATATGTAATACCAAATTTAGCATCGCCATTCAATAGACCAGCTATAACACCATCATGAGAACCAGCAAAAACTTGAGTAATATCGTTTTTATAGTCGATTCCCATATTTTTCAACTGAAGTGATGGATATAGGTATCCAGAAGTTGATCCTTCTTCAACAAAAAGAACTTCCTGTCCGATCATTGATTCTAAATCAGCTTCACAAGCGTATCCAGGACTTACTGTTTCACCTGTAGATAATACTTCAGGTTCTAATCCTGAATCTCCAAATCTCCAACCAACTTGTAAAGCAGCAACTGCAGGTGGAGCAGATTCTGATCCTTCAATCAAAGTCATTTCTCCATTTACCCACTCAAATGCTCCAATAACTGGTGCTGATTTACATACACTTTCATCTGTAGTCCAGAAGTTTCCGTGATATGACCCAGATCCATAACGTACAACTTTTGCAATAGCTTCAAGTCTCTTAGGAAAAGCATTAAGTGCATTTACATAACCTAATGTATTAAATGCTCCAATGTCAGCTTGTCCTGAACCCATAGCTACTAACAATCCTGAATAGTCACTTGTAACAAAACCTTCAACTTCAATTCCTAAACCATCGCTTAGAACTTTCATAAGTGGTTGAATGTTATCAAGTAATTCAGTTTGTTCCGCACTAGGTACAAAACCAAAAGTAATTTTATCTAAAGTCGGCGCAGCAGTAGTTGCTGGTGAATCTAGTGTTTCGGTTTCTGTAACAACTGCGGTTTCCTCAACTGTTTCTTCAGTAGTTCCGCCACAAGCAACAACAACTAAAGATAAGATGAGAAGTAATATAATTGATTTTTTCATCAATATCCTCCGCTAACTTACAGTCTTATATTATATAGAGAGTATTAAATATGCTTTCGATTTAAAAATTATCGTATTTAAATTCACCAAAATCTCTAAAGATAATTTCTCCGTTTTGGTCTAATACAATCGTTATTGGTTGACCAATAATTTTAAAGTAATCCCTCAACTCAGGTGTTGAAAACCCAATTTTTAATCTACCATTTAAGTTTTCTTTAACCCACTCTAAAGTTGGACCAGATTCACTATGAGCTAAAGCTATAACATCATATTCTTCTGAATAATTATCTATGTTAGCTTCAATGACAGGTAACTCCCGTCTACAAATACTTCAGTAATCTGCCCAAAATATAATAATTGTTTTTTTGTTAGAAATATCTTCAATTTCAAGTTCAAGATCTGTATTTATATAAGTGAATGTATTGTCTAATAGTAAAGAATCTTCAAAACTTTCTTTATTTGTAAGTTCAGTTGATAGTTGATCGCTCTCTTTAGTAGCAGTAATTGTTTCATCGTTAATTGAATTAATTGAACATGATACAAAAAACAAAAAAGAGATTAATAAAAACTTTCTCATGATTTAATCATAATCTTATTGATAAACAACCTTGCTATTCTAAAAGTGTGAAAATTTCATTATTGAGTGTTGGAACTGAAATATTACTTGGTGATACAGTTAATACTAATCTTGCTAGTCTAGGTCAAATTTTATATTCAAATGGTTATATCTTAAATTCTGAAATTACAGTATCTGATACTAGAGATGACATCAAAAGAGAATTTCTTAAATTATTAAATGAAAATGATGTTGTAATAACCTGTGGTGGTATTGGACCAACAGAAGACGATTTTACAAAAGATGTTATTGCTGATTGCTTAAATTTAAACTTGGTATTAGACACAGATCATTTAAATTGGATGAAATCCAGGTGGGAATCTAGGGGTCTAGAAATGCCTGAGACAAATGTTAAGCAAGCAGAACTACCTAATGGTTCTGAAAAACTTATAAACAAAAATGGAACAGCTCCAGGTATTAAAATTTCAACTAAAGAAAATAAAACAATTTTTATACTTCCAGGGCCGCCTAGGGAATTCATTCCATTGGTTGAAGAAGAAGTAATACCTTTTTTATCAAATCAATTTAATAAAACAAATAAAGAATATGAATTTATAATTTTTTATAATCAAGCTGAATCTTCACTTTCAGAACAAATAACTCAGTTTAAGCCTAAAAATTTAGATATTGCTTATTTAGCAAGTAAAGGAGTAATCAAATTACGATATGACAAAAACTCTGTTGAGAAAAATGAATTAGTTTTATTTTTAGAAAATATAAATAAAAATTTTCATTCAGATATTTTAAGTTTTGAAAACATTTCTCCATCAAAAGTTCTTATTGATAAATTAAAAGATAGAAAATTATCTCTTTCTTTAGTAGAAAGCATAACTGGTGGTAATCTCTCATCCGAATTAATTAAATATCCTGGTGCAAGTAGTTATTTAATTGCATCAAATATACTTTACACATCACAAGCTAAAGAATTATTTTTAGGAGAGCTGTTAACTGATGACTGGGTATCTTTAACTACAAAACTAGCTGATAAATCTAAAAAATTATACGATACAGATATTTCGTTAGCAATATTAGGAGAGGCTGGACCAATTCCTTCAAGTAATTACAAAATTGGTGAAATATTTATTTCTATAAATTATGAAGGAAAAACGACTGAATTAACACATAATTTACGTGGCAGTAGACAAGATATTATCGAAAGAAGTGTAAATAATGCGATATGGGATCTATTAAAAATTATTTAATTCTTGACTCGAACAAATGTTCGACTAAAATTTGTCATATAAAGATTTTATATTTGAATTAATTAATGTAAATAAGAGGAGATTAATAATGGATAAAGACAGGGCAAAAAAAATAGACACAGTATTTTCCCAAATAGAAAAACAGTTTGGTGAAGGTGCGTTAATGCGTCTTGGAGCAGATCAAATCAAAAGAATACCAGCGATTTCTACTGGAGCAATTGCAATAGATTTAGCACTAGGTATTGGTGGGATTCCAAGAGGTAGAGTAGTTGAAATATATGGTCCAGAAAGTTCTGGTAAAACGACTTTATCACTACATGTTGCAGCTGAGGCACAAAAAGCAGGTGGCGTTGCTGCATTTATAGACGCTGAGCATGCTTTAGATCCTATTTATGCTCGTGCATTAGGAGTAGATGTAGATGAATTACTTGTATCTCAGCCTGATACAGGAGAGCAAGCATTAGAAATAGCTGATATGTTAATACAATCCGGTGGTGTTGATTTGGTAGTTATTGACTCTGTAGCTGCTCTAGTGCCTAAAGCTGAAATAGATGGTGAAATGGGTGATACTCATGTCGGCTTACAAGCAAGATTAATGTCGCAAGCATTAAGAAAGCTAACTGGTTCTATAAATAAATCAAAAACAACTGTTATTTTTATAAATCAAATTAGAGAAAAAATTGGTGTCATGTGGGGATCTCCAGAGACAACTAGTGGAGGTAGAGCACTTAAGTTTTACGCATCTGTTCGTATAGATGTTAGAAGAATTGAAACTCTTAAAGTTGGTCCTGAGCAAATAGGTAACAGAGTTAGAGCTAAAATAGTTAAAAACAAGGTAGCCCCTCCTTTCAGAGAAGCCGAATTTGATATTATGTTTGGCCAAGGTATATCAAGAGAAGGTAGTTTGATAGACGTTGGTGTAGAACATGGAATTGTATCAAAAGCAGGTGCTTGGTTCACATATGATGATGTACAACTTGGTCAGGGTAAAGAAAACTCTAAAAGATTCTTACGTGAAAATGCAGATATTGCTTTGCAACTAGAGACAGACGTTTACAAAGCTGTAGGTCTCATAGAATCTGATGAAGAACCAAAAGTTGAAGAAGATTCAGAAGAAACTAATTCAGCAGAATAATTAAAAAGTTAACAAGAATCTTTTTTATAATTCAATTGTGGAACAAACAGTTGAAATTAAATCAAAAGTAACTTATAAACCTTCGCGTATAGGTAAAAAATATTATGTAAAAACTTTTGGTTGTCAGATGAATGAACATGATTCAGAACGAATTGCCGGCCTTTTTCAAGCTGATGGGATGATTCAAGCACAAAGTGAAGAATTAGCAGATGTACTATTTGTAAATACTTGCACAATAAGAGAAAACGCTGATGATAAATTGTACGGAACATTAGGTCAACTTAAAAAGTGGAAAAACTTAGAAGCTAATCGCAGACTGTTGGTAGGTGGATGTGCGGCTCAGAAAGATAAAGATCTTGTAAGAAAAAAAGCACCTTGGGTTGATGTGGTTTTAGGAACTCATAATTTAACAAATGTTATAAATCTTTTAAATCAGGCTGAAGATTGGGGACCAGTAACTGAAATACTAGATGAGATATCTACGTTACCAACTGACGCACCATCTATTAGAGAATCAGAATTTTCTGCTTGGTTAACTATTCAAATTGGTTGTAATAATTCCTGTACATTTTGTATAGTTCCATCAGTTAGAGGTGAAGAAATTAGTCGTCGACCTGCAGATATAGTGAACGAGGCAAAGCAATTAGTGCAAGAAGGCGTAAAAGAAATAACACTACTAGGGCAAAACGTAAATTCCTACGGTAGGGATTTAAGAATTGATGGTAAAGCAAGACCATATTTTGCACAGTTGTTAGAAAAATTAAATGAAATTGATGGATTGGAAAGAATTAGATTTACTTCACCACATCCAAAAGATTTTAAGGAAGAAACATTAATTGCTGTAAGAGATTTAGATAAAGTTTGTAATCAGATACATGTTCCTCTTCAGAGTGGTAGTTCAAAAATTCTTTCAAAAATGCATAGAGGTTACAGTAAAGAAAGATATCTTGAAAAAATTGATTTAATACGATCTATAAACAAGGATGTGTCTTTAACTTCCGATATTATTGTTGGATTTCCCTCTGAATCAGATAAAGATTTTGAAGATACGCTAGATGTTGTTAATTATTCTAAATTTGATTCTGTATATATGTTTAAATTCTCACCTAGACCAGGTACTCCAGCTTTTGATATGGCCAATAATTTTGTTGAAAAAAAGGTTATTGATGAAAGATTTAATATGTTAAAGGAAATACAGACTGAAATTAGTACTGAGAGATATTCAAGATTCGTAGGTACACAGCAAAAAATTCTTATTGAAAATCACTCAAAAAAAGACCAGAGTGTTCTTACGGGGAAAATTGACAGCGGACAAATAACTCATATTAAAGAAGCTGGCATAAATTTTGGTGATCTAGTTGATGTAAAAATATATGATTCCACACCTTTTTACTTAAAAGCAAAACTGATTTAATTGATATACTTTTTAACAGGCATAACTGCTTCTGGTAAATCTACTTTAGCTCATAAGATAGCACTTGAACTAGGTATGTCTATTCTTTCAGTAGACTCTATGGCTGTTTACAAAAATCTTAATGTTTTAACGGCCAAACCTACTGAAGTAATGCAAGCACAGGTTAGGTATTACGGATTAAACATAGCTGAAACAACACAAAATTTTTCAGTTATAGATTATCTAAATTATTTAATAAAAGAAGATATCCCATCCAAATCTTTTACGGAAGATATCTTAGCTGTTGGAGGTACTGGATTATATATAAAAGCAATGATCGATAAATATGAATTTAAACCTACAGATCCAACTATAAGAGCTGAATTAGAACAACTTAATTACGACAACTTGCTTAAATTTCACGAGGTAAATGAAATACCTCTTCCTGAAATTGAGCTTAACAAAAGAAGATTGATTAGAAATATTGAAGATTATTTGCTGAATGAATCTAAATATGTTTTTCCTGATTTATGTATGCCAGCAAACTACGTTGGTGTTTTTTGGAACCATCCAGACTATAAGGAAAACATTAAAATTAGAACTAAAAATATGCTTAAAAACGGTTTAATAGGAGAAATTGATTCTTTAAAAAATCCATCAAAAACGGTTCTTCAAGCAATTGGTTTAAATGAAAGTGGAGATATCGAGGAAAATATTAATCTTAAAACTAATAGACTTGCAAAAAAGCAAATAACTTGGTTCAAAAAAGAAACTAAAATCAAAATGTTGAACACATCTGATGAAGATATTGTATATAAAGAAATGATGGAAATTATAAATGAGTAATTTTGCTTTTATGTCTGGTACCGGAAATGATTTTATTGTAGGAGAGTATGCTGGTGAAGTTTCAGATATACAAATTATTGCACTTGTAAGCGATGCTGAATTAGATGTAGATGGGGTAATATTTGTTGAAAAAATTTCTAACAATGCAGTAAAAATGCATTATTTCAACAATGATGGTACAAAAGCTGAACTCTGTGTCAATGGTGTTAGGTGTACTGCTAAATATTCAATTGATAACCATTTTGTAGACTCAAATAAATTTTTAGTTATAGCACCTGTTGGTAACATTCCTGTAACTGTAAGCGAGAACATAGTTGAAATAGAAGCACCGATCCCAAGTTACAACAATACACCAATTGTAATTGGAGATATTACGGGTATTTCATCTTCTGTTGGAAACCCTCATTTTTTAATAAATGTAAGCTCTGTTAAAGATATTGACTTACCAACATTAAGTAGCAAAATTTTAGCTTCAAACCATTTTCCAGAAGGTGTGAATATAGAAATTTATGAAGTCTTTGACAATAACTTTATAAATGCACGCGTATATGAACGAGGAGTAGGGGAAACAGATGCATGTGGTTCCGGTGCATTATGTATGTTTAATTACTTAAGTAAAGAAAAAATTATAGGAAATGAAGGTATAGTAAACTATCCCGGTGGTGATATATTTTTAAGATATGAAAATGATATTTTATATTTATCAGGCGAAGTTAGATATCTCTAAATAAGCTGACTACTTTACCAATAGGTTCTACGTTTTCATCTACTAGCAAGTTTTCATAATTTTTATTAGCAGGAATTAAGTATTTTTTACCAGAAATAGTATCTAAATATTTAACAGTGGCTTCATTTTCATAAACCATGAAAGCACCTATATCTCCATTTTTAGGTGTTTTATTTTTATCAACCACAACAACATCGCCATCAAAAATACCAGCTTCAATCATTGAGTCACCAGAGATTTTTAAAGCAAAGAGATCTTTATTATATTTTTCTTCAGGATAAGGTATTTCACCTATTCTATTTTCTTCAGCTAACAAAGGTGTTCCAGCTGAAATTTGTCCAATTATAGGTATAAAATTTAATGTCGAAAGTGGTTCAGTACTACTAATTGATCTTGATTGTCTGTTTCTTTTATCCAGTAATCCTTTTTCTATTAAATTGTTTATATGGTGTTGAACAGAACTTGTAGATTTTAAATTTACCGCTTCAGCAATCTCTCTAACTGAAGGGGACTGTCCATCATATTGTATTTTTTCTTTAATATAGTTTAAAATTTCATTTTGTTTTGAAGTCATAAGTTAATATTAACACAAATTAGAACAAATGTTCGAAAAAATTTGTCTTACTGAATATTTATATTGTAAATATGAAAATTAAAGTTATTTTTTTGATAATTGTTGTATTTGTTTCTTTTATAAATATAAAATTTGCAAAGTCACCTTTAGATATTGAACTTAGCAAGGAAATAAGTACATATACTGTCCAAAAAGGTGATACATTATGGAGTATAGCTAATCACTTCAATGCCAAAAATAACGAAAAGTTTATATATGAAATCAAAAATCTCAACAATTTAGAAAATTCAACTATTTTTGAGGACGAAGTATTATATATCCCTCATAATATTTGATACTATATACTGTACTTAGTATAATTACACTATATATGGTATGTCCTTATTGTAATAAAGTTGAAACTAGTGTTATAGATTCAAGAAAAAACTCCGATGGTCATTCAATACGTCGAAGAAGAGAGTGTTCAAAATGTAAAATACGTTTTACTACGTATGAAAAAGCTGAAATTGGACTTCTAGTACAAAAACGGAGCGGAGAAATTCAAGAATTTGATTATGAAAAGCTCTACAAAGGTGTTGAAAGTGCTTTTGGAGGCCTTGATCTAAACGAAAAACAGCTAAAAACTCTTGTTGATAACATTCATAATGTAGTTAAAGAGCAAGGAATTAAAGTTAAGAGTGAATTTATAGGTGAAACTGTTTTGTCTCATCTTAAAGAGGTAAATAAAGTTGCATATTTACGTTTTGCATCAGTGTATAAAGAATTTTCTGATGCTTCTGACTTTGAAAAAGAAGTAGCTGAACTTTAAAATACCTTATTAAGGAAGTTTTTCTATCCTCTCATAACTTTCTAAGCTTTTTTCTTTAAAAACTTCTAAAGAATTTTCAAAAGCAGTTATTTCTGTATTTTTATTAAGCAAAATAGCAGTCGATATTGAACTTGCTACATCGTATTCATTATTTCTTAACGCTGCAAGATATCTTCCATGTAAATCCTCAGCCGTAGTTATCGCTGTTTTTACAAGATTTTTATGATTAGAAAACTCTGGAATATCTGGTAAGTTTCCAAAATTAACTTTACTTGTGGCAATAATAGAAGATAATTCTGTTGTTAATTCTTCAATATTTACTTCTTCTTCTGTAACTGGTAACTTTGAATAAATTAAAATTTCAGAGATTAAAATTCTATAACTTATCACTAAATCTAGGTCATTAATTAGGATTAAGATCTGATTTAAATTATTTTGTGTTATTTCCTTATTTTCAATATCATCTCGAGCTAAAAAATTATTATTATATTCAATTATTGATGACTCAATTTGCTGTAAATTAGCGCTTGCATTTGAAACATCGTATTTAGAGTAAAAGGTATTAGTAGAAATCTCTATCAAAGTAGGAATTAAATTAAGTAATTCATTTGAATTATTTGTTAAATCAACAGATTGTTCAATAATAGTTGTTTGTTGGCTTCTATAGTTTAAAAAACTAGTTGTTACTACACCTAATGTAAGAAAAGTAGCAACTATTATTAAAACAGGAAGGACCCATTTTCTTCTACTTTCTAAATCTGACCAAACTTTTTGAATTTGTTGAGTTATGTTAAGTGGATTGAACGTATCAGTAGGTGTTGAGTCAACAATGTTTGTATCGTTTGAAAATAGTTCATCCAATGTTGGTTTTGGTTTTTTAATAGGAATCTCTGTTGTATTTTTCAATAAATCTTCGAATGTTTGTTTAGCAACTTCTTCATCACTTGTTTGAGGTGTTTCCGTCTTTATATAAGATTGATCTAAAATAATATCACTTTCAAAACCTAGCAATTCTAGAATTTTTATTTTATTTGAAGTAGTTTTATTTTTAAATAAATTCAATCTATTATTCATCATTGAAAGGTTACCATTGAAAGACAATTTTAATATTAAAATTAAACTTCTTAATGAATTTGGAAAAATTCCTTCTAAATCTCATCAAAGTGATATTGGGTATGATTTATATTCTGATTGTTTAATTAATTTAGAACCACAAAAAGTAACTCTAGTCACTCTAGGAATAGCCATAGAATTGCCTGAAAATATTGGTGGGTTTGTATTGCCACGTTCTGGACTCTCAAGCAAGCATCTTATTGCACCTATTAATGCACCAGGTTTAATTGATCCTGGTTACCGAGGAGAATTAAAAGTTCCATTAATGAATTATTCTGATTCAGAATATTTAGTTCAGCAACATGAGAGAATTGCTCAATTAGTCTTAATTAAAACAGAAAATTTATTATTTGAAGAGGTTACTGAGCTACAAAATTCTGATCGCTCTGATGGTGGGTTTGGTTCTACTGGAAAAAACTAATTTATTTATTTATTAATTTTATTAATATATAAATTACGCGGAAGTAGCTCAGCTGGTAGAGCGCAACCTTGCCAAGGTTGAGGCCGCGGGTTCGAATCCCGTCTTCCGCTCAATTGGCGACGTGGCGGAGTGGCTACGCAGAGGTCTGCAAAACCTTGTACACCGGTTCGATTCCGGTCGTCGCCTCAAAATTATGATTGCTATTACTGGTTCCGGTGAGTATCTTGAACCAATTAAAAAGTATGATCAGATTCTTTTAGACAAGTTAACTGATAAACCTAAAGTTATAACATTTCCAACTGCTGCAGGACTAGAGTCAGAAGATCGTTTATTATATTGGGAAAATTTAGCAGTACGTCATTTCGAATCTTTATCAGTAGAACATATTAATTTTAATGCGCGTAATAGGGAAGATTTGAATTCACAGGAAGTGTTAGAAGCTATCTCAAATGCAAACTTTATATATTTTTCTGGAGGAAACCCTACACATCTTTACTCTTCAATAAAAGATACATATTTTGAGACTGCATTAAAGGAAGTATTAAATAGAAATGGAATTGTAGCCGGATGTAGCGCTGGAGCAATGGTCTTTGCAAACAAAATGATAAAAGGAGATGGCTTAAATTATATAAAAAATTCTATTGTTATACCGCATTATGGTGAATCGTTTTATTCTTGGATAAATAGTACTGTTAAATTACTTAATCGTGGAAAGTTTAAACTTATCTGTCTTGAAAAAAATACATATTTTTGTATTAATAACGAAAAAATTGAAATTGTAGGAGAGAACAATATTCATATAATCTACAAAGACTCACATCAAACCTTTTCAAATGGTGAAATGTTAAACCTTAATATACTAGATATATAATGTGTGGAAGATACTACGTTGAAATATCTAAAGATGAGTTTTCAAATATAAATAATATTGAAGAATTTAATTTTGAAACTCATTACAACTTACCACCCCAAGCAGATGTACCAGTGATTATTAATAACAATTTTCAATTATCTACCTGGGGATATTTACCAGATTGGCTTAAACAACAAAAAAATTCTCGACCATTATTTAATACACGTTTTGAAACTGTACTTGAAAAAAGAACCTTTAAGTCGGCTTTTCAAAATTCAAGATGTTTAGTACCAATATCTGGATGGTATGAATGGAAAAATGAAAATGAAGTTAAACAACCTTACTTTTTTAGACATTCAAAAAATAAAGTTATGTTCGCAGCTGGCTTATATTGGAGCCGATCAGATGGTAGAAATGAAATTTCTATTGTTACGAGAGAAGCACAGACACCATTATCCGAAGTACATCATAGAACTCCGTTTATTTTAAATGCAGATAGTAAAAACTTATGGACATCAGATAATGACCCTGATGAAATTTATTCTACTTTAACAACGCAAGATTATGAATCTATTGAATTTTATAAAGTAAATAAAGCAGTAAACAACCCTAGTAATAATAATCCTTCTTTAATAGAAAAATTTGTAGAAGTTCCGTTTTAATGAATTCTCAATCTCCGATATATTCTTTTAAATTTACTATTTCATGGATAGTTATCTATATTGGCATTGTTTTTTTCATGTCTAGATTCATACATATTGCATTATCTGTTTATTTAGGATTATGGTTGTTAAATCTTTTAATAGAAATTACAGAGAGACTCTTTTTGAAATTTGGTAAACGTCTTTTAACAGTCGAGAAATAATTACTATAAATCTTTTATAAATGGTATATTTTTACTACGGGAGATTAGCTCAGTCTGGCAGAGCACTTGCTCGACACGCAAGGGGTCACAAGTTCAAATCTTGTATCTCCCACAAATAAGATGAATAAGTATGAAAAGTCAACATTAGTTGTTACACCATTTGTAATACTTCTTGGATATTTACTTGGTGTAGCAGGAAGTGGTTCAGATAACAAAATTGCAGGTATCGATTTGTATCTTTTTATAGTGTTACTTACCTACGTAATTCAATATATAGTTTTTATACCGTCATTTATTTTTCAAACTGAAAAATATTTTGACATTACTGCTTCGCTTACTTATATTTTCATAACTATAATTGCTTCATTTTCAAGTGTTTTTAACTCTATTAAATCTCTTACACTTGCAGTAATGGTCTTAGTTTGGGCATCTAGACTTGGAGCTTTTTTATTTAAACGAGTTCATGTTGTAGGTAAAGATGTTCGTTTTGATGAAGCTAAAAAATCTTTTATACGTTTTTTCGGATTTTGGAATCTACAAGCATTGTGGATTACATTTACCTCTATTGCTGCTTTAGTAGTCATTACCTCTAACACAGATCAATCCATTGATGCTTTTTATATAGTGGGAGTAGCAATTTGGTTAATAGGTTTTTATTTTGAAGCAACAGCAGATTCTCAGAAAATGAAATTTAAAATGAATCAAAGTAATACTGGAAAATTTATCTCTACTGGATTATGGTCAAAATCTCGTCATCCTAACTATTTTGGAGAAATTATGATTTGGCTTGGAGTAGCTATTATCGCATTTCCTGTTTTGTCTGGTTTACAATACTTTGCTTTAACATCTCCAGTGTTTGTATATTTACTTTTAACGAGAGCTAGTGGAATCCCTATATTAGAAAAAAATGCAGATAAAAAATGGGGTGGTCAAGAAGATTACGAAAAATATAAAAGTAGCACTCCAATATTGTTTCCTAAATTCTTTAAATAAAACTATCTAGTTTTTCTATGAGTATTTCTTTTTCACCTTTATTCATTGTTACTGTGTATTCAGATGAAGGAAAATTTAAATTGTCAACATCTTGCTTAAATGATGAAACAGATTTTACTCTTTCATTTCTTAAGTCGAGTTTAATTTTATTGCCGTTTCCATAACTTTTGGCATGTCTAGGTTTTTTTATTGAAACAGTTTCACCACAAATATCTTCAAAAAATAAAAATATTACATCACCCCCAGATCCTGAACCTAAAGAGTTTAAAACAAGATTGGTATGTTTTTTAATTTCATGTAAAGCATCTTCAGCAACGCATTCTACTTCAGCACCAAAAGCTCCAGCGTTTTCAAGTCTCTTTAAGTCTTTTAAAATACTTAATGCTTCATCAGCAGTTTTACCAACTGTCCTAATTCCACCATATTTTGTTGCCATTGAAGGAACCATTCCCACATGACCCTGAACCTGCATTCCTTCATTAGCTAGCATTTCTACCACATCAAAACTTCTTGGTGTTAACACTGAATCCGCTCCAGCCATTACAGCATCAAAAGCTCCTCTAAGAATTTCTTCATGAGTAACGAACCTTCCAGCAAATAAAGCTGCTGTTATGAATGTATTTGGAGCACCTTTTCGTACGTCTTGATACCAATCGCTTCCTGTAATGATCATGTCAATATTTGTTTCAGAAAGTATTTCTGCTTCTTCTTGGTTAGCAGCAGTCACTTGAGTCATTTTTACATTATTTTTTTTATTTTCAATCATATCCCCAACAGTTAAGTTTCTTTCAACCTGTTCATGACCAAATGTATATACTCTTTTCATGTTTATAAGTATATATCTGAAAGATATTGAAAAACAAAAAGAGTCCAGTTTCCTGAACTCTTTTTTGAGGTAACAGGCTTATTACCTAATTATTAGATTACAACTAAAATTGAATTATGGATGAAATTTCTGTTACTGAACAGCGACGACAAGAAAGAAAAAGAAAACATCAATTAAAGCGTAAAGGTAGATTTGATTATAGAACTGGACGTACAGGTAAAAGAAAATAGCTTATAAATTATTTACTCCATATCTTTAGGTTTCAATATAATTGATTTCTTATGCCAAAAAATAACATCCGAAATATCGCAATTATTGCACACGTGGATCATGGAAAGACAACATTGGTTGATGGGTTACTAAAACAAAGCGGTACTTTCAGTGAACACGAAATTCTAGAAGAGAGAGTTATGGACTCTGGAGATCTAGAAAAAGAACGTGGAATTACTATTACTTCAAAAAACACTGCAATTTTATATAAAGATATAAAAATAAATATTGTCGATACACCAGGTCACGCTGACTTTGGTGGAGAAGTAGAGCGAAGTTTAAATCTTGTTGACGGTGTTTTATTGTTAGTTGATTCAAGTGAGGGACCACTTCCTCAAACTCGTTTTGTTCTTAAAAAAGCTTTAGAAAAGAATTTACCTGTCATATTAGTAATTAATAAAATTGACAAAGCTGATGCTCGCATAGTTGAAGTTGTGCAGGAAGCATATGATTTATTTATAGATTTGGATGCCAATGATGATCAAATAGATTTCCCAATAGTGTATACCAATGCAAAAGAAGGAGTAGCTCATATTGAAGTGAACGATTCTTCACTCAATTTAGAACCGTTATTTGAACTAATAGTGAATTATTTTAAAGGTCCTGAAACTGATGATAATGGCGTTCCTCAATTTTTAATTACAAATCTTGGGTATGACTCTTACGTTGGTCAAATTGCAATTGGAAGACTAGATAGTGGATATTTAGAGATGAATAAAAACTATGCACTCTGTAAAGAAGATTCAGTTATAAAAGGTATTAAGTTTTCAGCAATATATACATTTAAAGGTTTAGATAAAGTAAAGGTAGATCGTTTAGAATCGGGAGATATTATTGCTGTAGCTGGTGTTGAGAATATAAAAATTGGTGACACTATATCAAGTAATGAAAATCCTAAACCTCTTCCACGAATTCAAATAGATCAGCCAACCGTGTCTGTATTTTTTAATGTAAACAATTCACCGTTTGCTGGAAAAGAAGGAAAATTTATAACTTCGAGAAATTTAAAAGATCGACTAGATAAAGAAATTTTAAGTAATGTTTCACTTCAAGTACTTCCTACATCTAAAACTGATGTTTTTGAGGTCCGTGGACGTGGAGAACTACAGATGGCAGTTTTAATTGAAACTATGAGAAGAGAAGGATTTGAATTAATGGTTTCAAGACCGGAAGTTATAACAAAAGAAATTGATGGTATTAAAAATGAACCTATCGAACATGTTTTTATTGATGTACCTGAAGAGTATGTCGGTACAGTAACTAAAAACCTTTCACAACGAAAAGGAAAAATGGTTACTTTAATGAATAATGGATTTGGTAGAGCAACTCTAGAATTCAAAATTCCCTCAAGAGGTTTGATTGGCTTTAGAAATCATTTTTTAACAGAGACTAGAGGCTCTGGCATAATGAATACATTATTTGATGGATATGAACCATGGAAAGGTGAAATTCCTCAACGTTCAAATGGTGTATTGGTCTCTGATAGAGATGGCAAAGTTACTTCATATGCAAGCTTAGCTATGGCTGATAGAGGAATTTTATTTGTTCCGCCTGGAACAATGGTTTATAAAGGAATGATTGTTGGTGAGAGGAATAATGAAGGAGACTTAGTTGTTAATATAACTAAAGAAAAGAAATTAACTAACCATAGGGCTTCAGGATCTGACGAGACAATTCCACTACGTCCACCTCAGCTAATGTCATTAGATCAATGTCTTGAATTTATTAGTGATGATGAATTTGTAGAAATTACACCAAAATCAATTCGTTTAAGAAAATCAAATTTAAACGTAAAAACTTAAATTATTTAAAATTTAAATCCTTCAAGTTTTAGTAGTTTCTTTTTTGTATTAATTCCACCTTTTCCGCTATAGCCACCAAGTTTTCCATCAGATCTGATAACTCTATGACATGGAATAGTTGGAGCATAAGGATTTTTACCACATGCATTTGCTACAGCTCTTGCACTTTTTGGTCTCCCTATCGCTCGAGCAAGTTCCTTATAGGTTCTTGTCTCTCCATATGGAATTTTTGCAATTTCTTTCCAGACAAGTATTTGAAAAGCAGTTCCTTCTAATTTCATTAATTATTAATTTTGTGTAAAAATGCTGTTTCTTGGATTGAAACATTTTTTATTGCTTGTAAATTAAAATAGTTATTTGTAGTAACAGAGTCTTTGTAATCTATTGAGCCTTTTAAGAATGTGTAACTAGTTAGAGGACTTACAGAGCCAAATGCAACAAAATCATAATGTTTAGAGTCACTTAAGTAATAACCAACATAATTTTTATCAGATTTAATACTATTGAAAACTCCGATCTCAGTAATATCTTCTGAATCTAAATATCCTGAGTACCAATCCTCGCTATAAATAAAATATGTATTGTTAAGCACTTCAAATGAACCATATTTTTCATATATAGGTGTAAGGAAAGGATCTTGAAAAATTAATGTTTTACAGTTATTTTCAAGACAATAGAGATGAATAGCTCCAGCTCCAGTTGAATGTCCCATCACAGAAATATTATTAAAATCTGCATTAAAGTCTTTATCTTGCAAAAATTTAATTGTATCTTCAATATCAGTCGCCATTGCATCCATAACTTCTACAACATCTGAAGATTGTTCTGAAGAACCTGTATTAAAAACAGTTCCGGTTGGTAAATCGCTAAACATTGCAAGTCCAGTATGATCAATTGCTATTACGTAGTAGCCATTAGCTGCTAAATTCATTAACTGATCTGCAGCAAAAATTTTTTCACCAGCCCATCCATGTGAATAGACCAATATTGGTAAGGTGTTACTTATTGGTTCAATTTCAACACCTACGTTAAATGATGAGAGTTGTAAGTGATTTAAAATAAACTCTGGAATTGCGATTTCCCATGCACGGTTTAAATATTTAACAACAGATTGTCCCCAGTTACTCTGACTACTACGAACTAACTGAATTGGCTCTGTTGATTCATTAGAAGGATAATAAATATCAACGGGTAAACTTCGCTTTGATTTAGGATCTAAAGTACTTATTTCTACAAATGCATTGGGGTTTTCTTTATCAAGATCAATTATAATTTGTTGAATGCCTACTGAATATTCACCATTCTCATTTGAAAATTCAGGTACTGGTAGGAAATAAATTAATATTCCTGATAAAAAAAAGAGAATTAAGAAGAACATCATACTAAAAAACTTTAAAATCTTATTAGAGAGAGCAAATTGGAATGTATATTTTATAGAAAAAATAATGATAATAAAATATAGAGGCATATACTGCCATTTATATCCAACAGCAAAAAATTGGGCTAATACTGTAACTACACCCAAATATAGTGAGTATAAAAATACTTTCTCTGATATAAATCTATGAAAAATTAGTTCAAAAGTTATAAGTAGTAATGCAATATCGAAAAAATCCATGAATAAAGACTATGTTAATAAATATTTTATGAGTATTTAATAAGTTTTTTTATCAATGATCTCTTTATAAATTTCTAGCTGACCGTTATGACTAGCAGTATGATCGATTAAATGAAGAATTATCCAATAAAGTGTTGGATGAGTCCCATTTTCACGTTTACTGGCAGCTAATTGCTCCAGATTATTATTATTTATTATTTCATTCGTTTCTTTAATAATTTTTATATATTTATCTATTAGCGTGTCAGCAGTCTCGTCAGAATTTATTTGATAATCTGCATCTGGATTATCATCACTCCAAGGACCCCATACATCTTCTCCGTTAAATATGTTTTTAATCCAATATTCATCTGTATACGTTAAGTGTTGTATCACACCAAATATCGATGTATTAGTGTGACCAAGCTTTTTAATACCGCTTTCATAAGAAGTTCCCTTAACTTTAAAAATCACATAATCTCTTGCGTAATTGAGATGATTTAATAAATCAATTTTGAAATCTAGGGATGGATTAGGGTATTTTGGAGTCTCCATAGAAAATATTGTAAGCTTACTCTAAAAAATTTTCATTATATATATTTTTAATATCTTCTGGCCACTTAGAATATATAAACTCAATTACCATCCAGATTTCATCATCGCTCAGCTTTTCAAAACCGTTCATTTTTCCTTCATATTTGAGATCAAAATAAACTAAACCATATTTAATTGTATTAAACAACTGTTCTGGAGAATGATGCCATGCATGGCCCGTACCGTTTATTGGTGGTGGTAGTCTGTGACCATCGACATCTTTTCCAGATTTCCAATTATCTGCTCCTTCTAGATTTGATTTATGACACTCAATACAATTTGCTGTGTATATTTTTTCACCATTTAATATGTACTCTTCGAGAGATTTAGATTCTATACCGGATATCGTTACTGGTTCATTTGTACAAGAAATAAAAAATAAAAATAAAAGTATAGAAGTTATATTTTTAAGCATTTTTTTTAATTCTAATGAATTAAAATATTTTTTTAAATTAGTATCAAACTTACTATGCCAAAACATCCAGTAACTGTATCTGAATATTTAGAAATTGGTTGTGGCAGATGTCCAAAAGGTAGTACACCTGATTGCAAAGTACATAATTGGACAACAATTCTTAAAGAGCTTAGAAGCACTATTAACAAAACAGATGCTGTAGAGGAAATTAAGTGGCATGTACCTTGTTATACATATAAGGGTAAAAATATTTTCATTTTGTCAGCGTTTAAGGATTATGTCAGTATTGAATTCATGAAAGGTAAACTTTTTAAAGATACATATAAAAAATTAATTCAACGTACTGAGAACTTCACAATCAAGTAGATATTTAAAGTTTGAAACTTTAGATGAGGCAAAACAAAGCAAAAAATTAATAATTGAGTACATCAATGAAGCTATTGAAATTGAAGATTCTGGTAAAAAAGTAACATTAAAAAAATTAGAAGATTATGAAATTCCATCTGAACTAACTTTGGCGTTCAGTAAAGATAAACAATTTGCTGAAGCATTCGATCGATTAACACCAGGTAGGAAAAGAAGTTACCTATTACATTTCAATGGTGCAAAACAGAGTGAAACAAAAGTTAATAGAATTGAAAAGTCTAAAGAAAATATATTTAAAGGTAAGGGATTTAACGAAAGGTAACCATTTTCGTGAGATGTAAATATTGCATAACTGATGAAATTTGGTTGCAATTCTTACCTTCATCCTTATTAAAAAACTGTTTAAACTGTGGACAATTTGGTTATCCAAATAAAAAAATATTCAAAATTGGAGGTTGGATAGCTGTGACAATTTATTTAGTTGTATTTATATATGGCATATTTTACAAATAGATTTATTGACGATTAAGAAGTTTTTGAGGTTATTCTTTTCTTGATGATTAATAAAATTAAAAAATATTTTTCTCTCATACCGCCTCAGATTTCTTTAATTTTAATTGCATTATTCATTGGATTAACAGTTGGTGTATTTGTTATTGCTTTAGATAATCTCACAATTTTTTGGGAAGAAATAACTTTTTCATTAGATTCAAAATTATTATTTTTAGCTATACCTTTTGCTCTAGTACTTTCAAATTTATTACTTAAGAGGTTTCCTGAAGCAAAAGGAGATGGAACTTCTGAAGTCATTGAATTAGTCAATATTGAAGATGCAAATCTAAAGGGGAGAGTATCTTTAGTTAAAACTTTTGTTACATCATTACTACTTGGTGTTGGAGTTCCTGGAGGAAAAGAGGGTCCTTTAGTGCATATTGGAGGATCTATTGGTTCTAAAATTTCTAAACTATTTAATTTAACTGAAGATGAACGTAAATCATTTACAGGAGCTGGAGTTAGTGCAGCAATTGGAGCTAGTTTTAACGCACCACTTGCTGGAATATTGTTTGCAATGGAAGTAATTTTTAAACAGCTATCTATCAAGCATTTAAGTGTAGTTGTTGTATCTTCAGTATCTGCAGCTGTTGTTGCTAAAAATTTTGGATTCAATGTAGATATTTTAACTGCACCAGAATATCAATTAGGTCAAGCAGTTGAGTTAGTTGGATACATGCTTTTAGCAATATTTTCAGGTCTTCTTGCAGGTTTTTTTATTCAATTAACTTCACAAAGTTCAAAGTTCTTTAAACAACAAATTGTAAAACCATATTATTCAATATTATTAGGTCTTGTTTTTGCAATAAGTATTTACTTTATTCCAGAAAGTTTTGGTACAGGAGAAGTGTTGTTAAGTAATCTCATCAACGGAGATGCTTTAACATATACTCTGATTACTCTAACAATTCTTTTGATCTCAAGATTCTTACTTACGACATTATCAATAGGATCTAATCTATCTGTTGGTGCAATGATGCCATCTCTATTAATTGGAGCTCTACTTGGCTCAATTATGCATAATATTTTTTCTACCACATCAATGTTTTCATCTATTACTCCAGGTGCATTAGCAATAGTCGGCATGGCATCTTTGTTTGCTGGAATATCTCGAGCACCTATGACTTCAATCATTATGGTTTTTGAAATTACTGGTGATTATGGTTTAGTTGTTCCACTTATGTTTGGAGCTATTATTTCAACCATTGTTTCAGAAAGAGTAGTTAAATACGGTATGTACGAATGGCCAATTCTTCAAAAAGGTAAACAAATAAAATCATTTCAAACTGTTGATGTATTGGAGAGTGTAATGGTTAAACAAGTAGCTGCTTATAATATCGATACTCTTAACATTGACATTTCAAGTTCAGATGCAATTAAAACATTACAAAGTTTAAAAATATTAGGAACAGCTGTAATTGATGAAGGCACTTATAAAGGAATGGTATCGCTTCGTTCTTTACAATCTGGTGAACAATCTTCAACACTGCATGAATATTTAATAACTATTCCTTTTAAAGTTTATGAAGAAGATTCTGTATCGGACGTAGTATCTCAAATGGTTAAATTTGGTTACGATAGAGTACCTGTATTTTCTTCAAATGATGATTTTGTTGCTATTTTTTCAAAATCACATGTCTCTTCAGCATATCTATTAACAAACATAGAAACTGTAAACTCTAGAAAATTAAAAACATCATCAAATAAATTTTTCGAAGTTTCAGTTCCTTCTAATTCTCCAATTAAAAATAAGCAATTAGCAAGTATTAAATTACCAAGTCAATCTGTTTTAGTTTCTGTTTCTAGAGAAAATGAAGAACTTATAGCTAATGGATCACTTGTTTTACAATCAGGTGATATTCTTACTTTTTTTGGAACATCTGAAAGCTATGAGAGAATAAAAAATATTGTAATCTCATCGGTTTAAATTAAATTTTTCATAAATACAATAAATTTTTAATTACTATTACAGAGGCTATTTCTTTTGAGGAATTTAAATAGTCAACTGGATAAGGGGTTTCTCCAGGATGGGAACCCTCTTATCTTTAAAGTTCTATTATTAATTTTGAAAGAATAACTTAAGTATTAAGTATTGTTGTCATAGAAATAAAAATTAATTATTTACTATTCCATACTCCCAGTCGATAATTCCACCAATGTCAAAAACATTTGTATAACCTAAATCTACAAGAATTTGTGCTGCTTGAGCACTCCTATTTCCACTTCGACAATATACAAATATTTTTGTATCTTTATTTGTAATCATATTTTGTATTGAGCTTTCGATTGTATTTAATGGAACTAATTGAGCACCGAAAATATATCCTGTAGCAAATTCTGATGGTTCTCTTACATCAATTAAATTAATACTGCTGTCAGTCATTAGCTCTTTATAAGCTGTAGATTGGTCTAATGTTTCATACGAACTACCTGTGCAGCTTATAAAAAAGATTATGATATAAAAATAGTTTTTCATTAATTTTTATATTAATAAATAATATTTCTAAATAATTTTTTAATAAATACCAACTTAATATCTCAAATCTGATTTGTTTAAGTTAAATCTTTATTTTGTAAAACACTTCAGAACTAAATTGAATTGGTTTTCCAAAATTTCATACCAGTTATTTTTTTAATGTAAAAGAATCAAGTTTAAAAAGAATAATAAAAGTTTTTCATTTGTGATCCCAATCTATTTTTTGGAGAAAAATACTGTATGTTGGTTGTTTTACCTACAAAATCATTTAGGCAGGATTTTCTATATTAGTAGAATCCTTTTAAGATTTTTACAATCTTTACAGTCACAGGTTCAAATTAATTCTGACCAATTCTTTTTGGAAAAGGGAACATTTTACAGGAGTTCATAATCAATCATTTATTGATTTGGCAATTGAGGGAAATTTGTATACAAAAAAATACAATTATAAAGAACACTTTTTATCAATTTTTTCTCTTTCAGGATATTTTTTTTCACAGAGTAGAATTTGGTATCCAGATCACTACCAAATATTTTTTTCCTCTATAGTTATCTACCTTATTTTAAAAATATACAGACAAAAAAAAATTAAGTATGGATTTATATTTTTTAATAATTGCATTTATTTTTCTTTGCCAAAACCTAATACAGTGGTTTATTGTAATTACAAATAAAATTCCCTTTGCTTAGCTTATGTATTCTTTAATTCTTTAGAATTTAAAAACTCATTAAACCGTTTCTATTTAGTGAGCAAGTATATTTTATTTGCTTTTTTCTTTTTTTCTTTATTAAATTTTAGTATTTTTCTGAACTTTGAAAAATTTCTTTATGATTTTAATGCAAACTTAATAAATTATGGTCAGTCAAGTTTAGATTTAGAAGGTTTCCTTATCCATTTGTCTTCTTATTTTTAGTTCCATTTTCAATTTTTTCAGCCCCCTTTTTAATAATCGCAATAATTAAGCTTATTAACGATAAGAGTTGGTTTTTAGCTTACTTATTTATTGGTGTTCCTTTAATTTTAAGTCTGTATTTTGGGAGTTATGGCACACTTGTTAATAGAAATATAAACTTTTTAATACCTTTTGTGTTACTGTTACTAACCGTAGGAATTAGTAGTAATTTAAAAATTATTAAACCAAGATTCAGCAATATTCTGATTATTTTGATTTTATCTTTTCAAATATGGTCATTCAGCATAACATTACTTGATGATTTCAAGATTGATTCAAGAATACAGGCCGGCTTGGATTATGTTGAAAACCTAAATGATTTAAACTTTTACAGAAGTTGAAAATAATGATTTTAATTCTAAAAGACTAAAAGATGACCTTTGCTGAAACTGTTAGACCATAATTTTGAGCTGGTTTTGATTACTAAAAGCTTATAAACGACTATTGGGACTTTTAAAATCGGCAACAAGGACTTCTTAAAAAAAGAAATATTTTATTTACAACAAATCATAAGAATGATCAATTTTACTATATTAACAATAGAGATTTGATAAATAACAGATTATTCAAATCTGAACAAAATTTTAATATAGTAGAAGGTTATTTTAAGTTTTAAAAACATTTGTAGGTTTACTACTTGCTGAAATAAACTATAGAAAAAATCAACTATTCGACACATATGTACCAAAATATGCAATAGTAGTACAACCGAGTTTTAGATAAAGCAATGGAAAAATTAGATGATGATGACGCAATAAGTTTTAAAGATATAAATGAATTTTTAAAAAGTTTTAATCAAATATATTTTAAAGATGTACCTTATAGAGAAGAAAATGCAGCATATATAGCTGTTAAAAATTTTTGTAGAGATTTTGATATTGATGCGAATGAACTTGCTACACTTACAAGAAGATTTTATGAAGAAGAAGAACAAAAAAGTAAAAAGAAATCAGCATAATGAAAATTTACTTACAAGCTAGAGGAAGCTATCAAACACTCTTAGATTTATCAAAATGGTGTGAAAATAATGATATTGAAAGAATTGGTCTTCCAGATCACTATATTGTTGGAAAACAAAGAGCTAACAAAGATGATGCAGCACCAGCATTAGATTTACTCACAGCAGCTGCAGGTTTAGTAAGAGATACAGATTCAATGATTTATTCCATATTGGTATCTCCAATTACCTTTAGACATCCAAGTGTTTTAGTAAAGATGGCTGCAACTATTAACGAAATGGGTCCTGATCGTTTTCGACTTGGTGTTGGTACTGGTTGGTTAGAGATTGAACATGAACTATATGGAATAGATTTTCCAGACCTTAAAACAAGATTTGAAATGCTTGAAGAATCTTTAATTTATATCAGAGAAGCACTTTCAGGAAACAGTAATGGATTTAAAGGTAAATATTATCAGCTAGAAAAATTTCCAGTAGAACCAGCTTGTTTAGATCAAGTTCCAATAATTATTGGAGGTGGTGGAAAAGTAAAAACTCCAACACTTGCAGGAAAGTATTCAGAGGAATTTAATATTTATGCTGGTCCAAAAGATAATTTACAAAGTGGTATAGAACTTTGTTATTCAGTTGCAGAACAAGAGGGTAGAGATAAAAACTCAATTCAGATAACTACAGCATGTCCTCCTGTTGTTGGACTTACTAAAGAAAGTGTCGATGACTCTTTAATAACTGCTGCAAAAGCTTTAATTCAACCAGAAGATGAAATTGCAAAAAACTGGCAAGAGAGAAGTTATCTCTATGGAACTCCAGAACAGGTAGCAGAAACATTATCAATGTGGAATGAAGTTGGAATTGATGGAGTCTATCTTCAACTATTAAGTTTAGAACCTGAAAAAAGAGATGAGACTGTACAAGTAATTCGTGAAGCCATAAATTTGTTATAAATTACCATTAAAGATTCAAAATACTGTATAGTTATTTCTGTCTTGCAAAAGACAAGTCAAACAAGGAGACATATGCCGAAAGGCAAAGTTAAATGGTTTAACTCAACAAAAGGATATGGATTTATTGAACCTAATGATGGCGGTAAAGATGTTTTTGTTCACATATCAGCAGTAAAAAGTGCTGGTATGCAAGATCTTGCAGAAGGTCAAGAACTTGAGTTTGAGTTAAAAGAAAACAATGGAAAAACATCAGCAGAAAATCTTAAATAAGATAAACCGCTTAGTTTTGAACCGGTAGTTAATCTACCGGTTTTTTTTATGGTAGAGTGTATTTTATGAGTACAGCTGATGAAATTAAAAAATTAAACGATCTTTTGCGTGATGGTGTTTTAACGCAAGAAGAGTTCGATAAACAAAAAGATAAATTGCTAAATTCTAATTCTATTTCTTCATCACAACAGGATTGGCTTGTTGCTTTGTTATTATGTTTTTTTATAGGAGTAATTGGAGCACACCGATTTTATGTTGGAAAAATTGGAACAGGACTTTTAATGGTGTTCACCTTAGGTGGTTTAGGTATTTGGACTTTTATTGACTTAATTTTAATAATCGTAGGAAAATTTAAAAATAAAGATGGTGAAGTTCTTTCTCGTATTTAAGAGAATAAAATTCTAATTGATAACAATATAGACACTACGACTAATACTGGACGTACTAGCTTTTCACCATTTTTTATTGCGAATTTTGAACCAGTATAAGCTCCTGCAATTTGTGCAACAGCCATAGTTAGACCAAGAGACCATATAACGTAACCTTGAATTGCAAAAACAATGAAAGCTGCAAAATTAGAAGCGAAGTTTAATAGTTTAGTTACTGCAGTAGCTTGCATAATATTTACGCCTTTGATTATTACAAAACTAAGAACAAAAAATGAACCAGTACCAGGTCCGAAAAATCCATCATAAAAACCAATTCCAAAGACTATTAAATTAAATACAATAAGCAATTTACTATTTGCATTAGCGTTTTTGGGTCCTTTATTGGTAATAAAAAATATTGCAGCACCTATTAATAAAATTGGAATTATTGATTCTAAAGTTTCATTAGATATTCTGCTTACTAATAAAGTTCCTAAACCTGATCCTAAAAAAGATAAAACAAAATAAAATTTTCTTTTCTCATCAACAAGTAATCCGTTTTTAAAATAGTTGTAAGTTGATGTAAATGTTCCAAAACAAGATTGGAATTTATTAGTTGCTAATACATTAAGAGGTTGTATTCCAACTAAAAGCATTGATGGCGTAGTTAGTAATCCACCTCCTCCTGCAATAGAATCTATCAAAGATGCAAAAAATGCAACAACAAAAAGTATTAAATAAACAGTGTTTTGCTCGTAAATATATTCCATTTTTCTAAAATCAATTCATTTTATTAGTATTTATTCATTAACAATATTAGATTTAGAAAATGTTAGATGTTGTTTTATCTAGAATCGTTCAGGGTTTATTTTCTGGAATTGGTATTGGAACATTATTTTATTTTTATCCTATTTTAAGACATATGTCTTCAAGAAATTACAGGTACAAATACAGATTTAATCAAGATGGAAAAGAAAAATTTAACAAAGAGACAGTTAAATTTTTTAAATTAGGTTTAATGTATGGGTTTACATACGGTTTTATCGTTGGAACAATTATTGGTCCATTCGGAGCACTTAACGGGATATAGTGCGATATAAAGGTCCAAAATATTTTTTCTTTTATTTAATCGTCATCGTATTTTTTGCTACTTTATTTATTTTTCAATATAAGCAATTAGATTCGATAAATCTAGGAGTGTTTTCAATAAAAGAAAATACTGATTCAAAAATAGAACTCAACATTCTTAACGTTATAGAACTAGATTTAACTATTAAAGATATATACATTTCAAGTCAAGAGAACATATGTTCAACAGGTGAAATTTATGTTTATGGTACTTTAAGAAATAGTTCAAATCTTGTACGCATTAGACTTCAAGATATTAAAACTTCAAGTAGTTTAAATATTGTCAGTAAATCTTCTGCAATAGAACCAACAAGAAATTATGAACAGTTTCCATTAAATGTTTACTCAAATAATTTTGACTGTTCTGAGGAAGTGATAACTATTATTTTCGAAGAGCACATAAATATTAATTACTTATTAGTAATTCCAACAAATAAATCCACTTCCAATCAAGTAAAAACATTATCTATAACTGCTTATTCTTAGATTTATTTTTAAGATATACATATGAAATATTTTGGTGCTATAGATCAAGGAACAACTAGTTCTAGGTTTATAGTTTTTAATGAAAATGGTGAAATAGTTGAACAACACCAACAAGAACATATGCAAATACTTCCTGATGAGCACTCTGTTGAACATAACGCTAATGAAATATGGGAATCAGTTAAAACTTGTATCAAAGTTGTAGATTCTAAATTCAATATTGAACAACTTACGAGTATAGGAATAACTAATCAACGTGAAACTACAGTTGCATGGAATAAATTAACAGGAGAGCCTTTATATAACGCTTTAGTTTGGCAAGATACAAGAACTCAATCTATCTGTGATGAATTATCGAGTAATAAAAATTTAACCCAAGAGTTTAATAAAACAGGACTACCTATAGCTACATATTTTTCTTTATCTAAAATTCTTTGGTTAATTAGAAATGTTCCAGAAGTAGAAAAGAATTTAGAAATAAACAATGTTTGTTTTGGAACTATTGATAGTTGGTTAATATTTAAACTTACTGGTGAACACTTAACAGATGTCACAAATGCAAGTAGAACTCTATTATTAAATATAGAAACAGGTAAATGGTCTGAGAAAATACTTGAAACTTTAGATATTCCAATAACTTCGTTACCAAAAATAAAACCTTCACTATCAAACTTCGGTACTAATAATCAAATATTAAAGAATGTACCTATTACTGCAGTTTTAGGCGATCAACAAGCTTCACTGTTTGGTCATAATTGTTTATCAAAAGGTGAAATAAAAAATACATATGGAACAGGTTGTTTTGCATTAAGCAATACTGGAGAAGATATAATCTACTCAAACAATGGTTTATTAACTACTATTGCATATCAGATAGAAGATCAACCTATACAGTACGCAATTGAAGGCTCCGTGTCTATTGCAGGTGCAGCTGTTCAATGGTTAAGAGATAATTTAAATATCATTAATGAAAGTTCTGAAATTGAGTCTTTAGCTATGAAAGTAAAAGACAATGGTGATGTTTACTTTGTTCCTGCGTTCTCTGGTTTATTTTCACCTCATTGGGATCCTACAGCAAGAGGTGTATTGGTCGGTTTAACAAGATTTAGTAATAAATCTCATGTAGCTAGAGCTGTTTTAGAGTCTGTAGCTTATCAATCATATGAACTACTAATTTCCATGGAAAGAGATACAGGAGAACGTTTTGAAGTTGTTAAAGTTGATGGGGGTATGATAAATAACAATTTACTTATGCAATTTCAATCAGATATTTTTGATAGAGTAGTTTCTTCACAAAAAGTACAAGAAATTACTGCATTAGGTGTAGCTGCAGCTAGCTACATATTTCAAAACAATTTACCTTTATCCACTATGTCGAAAGTTGTATCTAACAGTACAGCATGGAATCCCAATATGAATCAGCAGTTGAGAGACAAATATATCAAAAAATGGAATAAAGCTATAGAAAAATCAAAACAATGGACATAGTCAAAATCTTAATTTATCTTTATATAATATTTTTTGTTATAGCTGGATTGAATCATTTTTATAATCCAACATTTTATGATTCTATGGTTCCAACATTTATTCCATATCCACGTTTAGTTCATCAATTTACTGGGATCTTAGAGGTAATTATTCCACTGTTTTTTTTAACAAAATGGAGAAAAGAAGCTGCAATAATTATGATCCTATTTCTCATTGCAATATATGGAGCTAACTTATATGTCTGGATAAATAAATTACCTTACGGAAAGACTGTTTTTACAAATACACAACATTTAATAAGATTTTTTATACAAATCGGATATATCTGGCTAACTTATGTAATTTATAGATATGACAAATAAACAGTTTCCTAAAGAATTTATTTTTGGAACAGCAGTAGCTTCATATCAAGTAGAAGGTGGAATTTATAATAATGACTGGACACACTGGGAAAATAAAAAATCTACAATTTGCGCTGAGCCATGTAATGAAGCCTGCAACCATTTCCAACTTTTAGATGAAGATATTGAGCTACTTAAAACTCTTGGTATAAAGGCTTTTAGATTTTCAATAGAGTGGAGTAGAGTCGAACCTAAAAAAGGTGAATTTGATAATGATGCCATTAATCATTACGTCAACAAAGCAAAAAAATTAATTCAAAATAATATAACGCCAATTGTTACGTTTCATCACTTTACCTCTCCAGAATGGACAATGTCAGAAGGAGTATGGGCATCAAACAATATAGTTAGTTGGTTTACTGCTTACGTTGATAAAATGATGCAAGAATTACCACAAGAAATAACTTATTTCAATACAATAAACGAACCTGGAATTTTTTCAATGTTTGGTTATTTTTCAAATCAAAAATTTCCACCAGGAATACAAAATGAAAAAATATTCATAAAAGCTTCCGACAATATTATTAAAGCCCATCAAGAGTCAATGAAGATAATTAAGTCACATAACTCCAATGCAAAAGTAGCTATGACTCATGCATTACATGAGTGGAATGACAGTGAGCAGAGTGTTCTAAAAAAATATATACGATATCACCTTGAAGATAAATTTTTGTTTGCATCAAAAGATGATGATTATATTGCTTTACAAACTTATTCAATTAAACAAGCAAGTCCTAATCCATTTTTTAGAGGAATATCTTGGATGCTCATAAAGATTCCACTTTTAAGAAACAACTTACTGCCTAAATTTTTAGATTATTTCTCTGGAAGGAATGATTATGTAACACCAGGTGTGCGAACAACTAAAATGGGTTACGAATATCGACCTCAAGCAGTTAAATATAATTTTCATCGAATACATAGTTTGTATCCTGATAAAGATATTTTTGTAACAGAAAATGGTATTGCCACAGATGATGACGAAGAAAGAATAGAATTTGTTAAAGAGGTTCTTTCAGATGTTCATGCATATAACGAAGAACATGGAAAAATTATTGGGTATCTCTACTGGTCATTACTAGATAATTTTGAGTGGGATCTTGGATACAATATGAACTTTGGTCTAGTTGAAATAGATAAAAATAATTTTGAGAGAAAACCACATAAATCAGCTTCTTGGTTTGGTGAAATTTCTCGTACTAATAATTTATCTATTTAAATTTATAATTTTACAATTAATACATGTACATAATTGCAGGTTCTACAGGAACAACAGGAAGTGCTATAGCAAGTGAATTAGCTAAAGATAATGCAATTCATTTAATTGGAAGAGATGAAGAAAAACTTAAAAATCAAGCAGCTGATCTTAATTGTAATTACACACTTCTAGATTTGAATAATGTTGTTGAACCTAAACAATTTTCAGAGAATTTATCAACAGATGTAGAAATAAAAGGTTTAATAAATTGTATTGGATCGATATTATTAAAACCACTTCATGGAACTTCAATTGAAGAATTTGATGATGTGATAAAAACTAATTTATTTTCTTCATATTATCTTTTAGCTAGTTTTTCAAGAAGAATGAAAAATGGATCGGCTATCTTTTTTTCTTCTGTTGCTGCTTCTAAAGGATTGGCTAATCACGAAGCTATATCTGCTGCTAAAGCAGGGATAGAGGGTTTCGTACGATCATCTGCTTCTACTTATGCAAAAGACAATTTACGTATAAACGCTATCGCTCCAAGCATAATGCAATCAAATATGTCTCAAAAAATATTAAGTAGTGATACTGCTATTGAAATATCTAAAAACATGCATCCTATTAACAAAATTGGTGACGTAAATGATATACTTCCTGTTGTAAAATGGTTGTTGAGTGATGACTCAAAGTGGGTAACTGGTCAAACCATACATGTAGATGGTGGTTTATCTACCGTAAAAACTAGATAAGGAGAAATATGTCAGAGACAAAATATCTTAAAACTCATGAATGGTACAAAATCGAAGAAAATGTTATAACAGTTGGAATTTCAGATTTTGCTCAAGGAGAACTTGGTGATATTGTTTTTATTACACTTCCTCAAGTTGGCCAAGAATTTTCAAAGGGTGATCCGATGGTTGAAGTTGAAGCTACTAAAACAGTTGCAGAAGCCTATGCTCCAATGAATTGCAAAATTATTGAAGTTAACTCCTCACTAGATGTTGAACCGGAAATAATTAATAACGATCCAGTTGGTGACGGTTGGATGGTAAAAGCTGAAATATTAGAACTAGACGATACTGGTATGTCTTATCCAGAATATGAGTCGTTTATTTCTTAATGTCTGATTTAAAAACCACATCACTTTTTGAATATCATAATTCAAAAGGAGCAAAAGTTATTAATTTTGCAGGTTGGTCAATGCCTTTTTCATATGAAGGAACTTTAAAAGAACATCAGAATGTTAGAACTAATGCAGGTTTTTTTGATGTATCTCATATGGGTAGGATTGAACTTCAGTATGAACAAATTGAAGAAATCAGTAATTTAATTTGTTCAGAGATAATATCTTTACCAAACAATAAAGCTTTATATACAATATTTACTCACGATAACGGTAACGCAATAGATGATGTAATATTTTGGAAATTTGAAAATAGATTTATTCTTATTTGTAATGCAAGTAATACAAAAAAAATTGAGGATCATTTAAATAATAATTCTATAAATTTTAAAAATATTACTGGAGATACTTCACTTATCGCAGTACAAGGACCTACTTCTATTAATAAACTTTCAGATTCATTTACTATTCCAGAAAACTTTCATACCAATTCAAAAGATGATATTTATTATGCTCGAACTGGTTACACGGGTGAAGATGGAATAGAGTTTATGATACCTAACAATAAAGTTCATGAATTTATTAACTATCTTGAAAATCTATCTATTCAACCATGTGGTTTAGGTGCTAGAGACACTCTACGTCTTGAAGCATCATTACCTTTATACGGATTTGAGCTAACAGATAATATTTCTCCAGTTGAAGCTGGATTAAGATGGACTGTTACCAACACTACTAATTACAAAGGAAAAGAGACCTTAGATCAACAAATATCAACAGGAGATAGAAAATATCTTAAAAAATTTATATATAAAGGTAAACAAATACCTAGAACAGGCACTGTAGCAAAATCTGGTGACGTCAATGGGGTAGTAACATCTGGAAATATTTCACCAGTACTTGAGCACCCAATAGGCTTTGTTTTATTTGATTCCAAACCTCCAACTGATTTAGTAGAGTTTGATATACGTGGTAATTTAGTAGAAGGAAATTTAATAAATAAAAGGTTTTTAAGCTAATGTTTGTTCCACATTCTGAAATAGATTTAAAAAAGATGTTTAATGAATTATCTATAAATTCTTTAGATGATTTGTTTAGTCATTTACCTAAAGAACTACTTTTAGAAAATGGTCTAGAACTTGAATCAAGTTTATCTGAACTAGAAGCTATTTCTTATTTCGAAAATATTGAATCAAAAAATAAATCTGATTTAATCTGCTTTGCAGGTGGTGGTCATTATGATGTTTATCTTCCTCATACAGTAAAAACACTTACTATGCGTCCTGAGTTTATGACTTCTTACACTCCATATCAAGCTGAAATTTCACAAGGGATACTTCAGATACTTTTTGAGTATCAATCTTTAATTTGTGATTTAACTGAAATGGAATTAGCCAACGCATCTCTATATGATGGTTCTACATCAGTAGCTGAAGCTATTTCTGTAGCTATAAATAAAACAAAAAAAGATTCTATTGTTATGTCTTCAGGCTTTAATCCAAATACCAAAACTGTAGTTAAAACTTTAATTGATCAAAATAAATTTCCTATAGAATTTGTAGAACTCGATGAGAATTACTTATTTCCAGAAAACTATGAATTTTCCGATAGCCAAGCTGCTTTTGTAGTATCACTTCCTCATTATGAAGGTTCAGCTCAGGATTTAACTAATTTAGTATCTAAAGCAAAAGAAAAAGGCCTAGTTTCTATTTGTTATGTAGATCCATCGATGATGGGTGTTTTAAAAACTCCAGGATCAATGGGTTTTGATATTGTTGTAGCTGAAGGTCAATCAATGGGTTCACCATTAAGTTTTGGTGGACCAACCGTAGGTTGGTTTGCAACCAAAAAAGATCTAGCAAGATTAGTCCCTGGAAGAATAATTGGTGAATCAAGAGACGCCAAAAATACAAAAACTTATGTAATGACATTAAGAGCAAGGGAACAGGATATAAGAAGAGAAAAAGCTTCCTCTAATATTTGTACAAACCAAACTCTTAATGCTGTTGGTTCAACTATTCATTTATCTTGGTTAGGACCACAGGGATTGTATGAAATTGGCTATCAAGCTATGCAAAAAGCAGCATATATGAAAACTATATTAAAAGAAAATGGGTTTTCAATTCCAAATGATTCCACTTCACTTAGAGAATTTATTATTAATACAAAATCTGAAGCATCAAATGTAATTGAAAAAATGGGTAATAAAGGGTTCTTAGCTGGTATTAAATATTCTGATAATCAAATTTTGACTGCAGTAACCGAGAAAAGAACAAAAAATGAAATAGATAATTTTGTTAAAAGTCTAGTTGAGGTTGATAATGTATAGTGGAGGTAATGCTAGCTCACTGCCTTTAGTTGGAGGCAAAGCTGAGCCTACAATTAAACAATTATCTAAACCTGGTAGAAGAGCATCGAGATTTCCTAAATTAGACGTACCTGAAGTAGAGATAACTAATTCAGCTTTAACAACAATTAAACCAACACTTCCAGAAGTGTCAGAACATGATTTAGTCATGCACTACTCCAGGTTGGCTCATAGAAATTTTGCTGTTGATGTTGGTTTTTATCCATTAGGTTCATGCACAATGAAGTACAATCCTAGATTTGCTGATTTTGTAGCTTCTTTAAATACTTATGCAAACACACACCCAGCAACACCAGCTATATTCACACAAGGTAATTTAGAAATACTTGCTGAATTAGAGAGTTATTTGACTGAAATAACTGGAATGGATTGTGCCACTTTTCAACCACCTGCAGGTGCTTCAGGAGAGTTAACTGGATTACTTATTATAAAAAAATATTTAGAGGAAAATAATTTAAATCATAAAAATCAAATAATCGTTCCTGATTCTGCACATGGAACCAATCCAGCATCTGCAAAAATGGCTGGTTTTGAAGTTGTTGAGGTTTCAACAGATTTACGTGGCATGGTAAATATTGAAGATTTAAAAGAAAAAGTAAATGAAAATACGGCTGGTTTAATGCTTACAAATCCAAATACTGGTGGTTTGTTTGAAGAAAATATTATTGAGATATCAAAGGTTATACATGATAAAGATGGTTTAGTTTATTACGATGGTGCAAATTTAAATGCGATTGTAGGGGTGTGTAGACCTGGTGATATGGGTTTTGATATAGTTCATTCGAATTTACACAAGACATTTGCTACACCACACGGTGGAGGTGGTCCTGGATCTGGTCCTGTTGCTGTTAAAGAATTTTTAAAAGAGTATTTACCAGGTCCAATAGTAATAAAAAGTAACGATACGTTTCAATGGTATGAACCAAAACATTCTATCGGTAGAATGCATGGTTATCATGGAAACTTTCTTGTTGCATTAAGAGCATTAGTTTATATGAAACTTTTAGGAAAAGAAGGATTGGATAGTTTAGGTTCTTATGCTGTGTTAAATGCTCGATATCTTAGTTCTGTTGTTTCTAAAATAATCCCATTAGCTTATGATGAACCTTGCATGCATGAATTTGTGGCAAGTGTAAAAAATCTTAAAAAAACACACAAAATTAAAGCTTATGATGTTGGAAAAGCTTTATTAGATAGAGGTTTTCATTCACCTACAATATATTTTCCATTAATTGTCGAAGAAGCTCTTATGTTTGAGCCAACAGAAACACAAACAGTTGATACATTGGATGACCTTGCTGAAACTTTGTCATCCATAATTCAAGAGTTGCAAGAAACAGAGTCTTCCTTTGAGGAATATCCTAAAAATTTACCAGTAGGTAGACCTAATGAATTAATCCCTGCAAAACATTTAACTGTTAACTGGGGAGATTTTGAACTTCTTGAAATTACTGAATAAAATTAAACTATGATTCCATCAAAAATTGATGTAGATAGAAATATTAATAAATTAAGAGTTCATTCAAAAGAGTTTTCAAATCTATCAGATTCAGATCTAATTTTGCTTCTTCAGGAAGTAATAAATAATGTTAAATCTATCGCTTACTACTGGGTCACCTTAAGTACAGAAAAAAAAGGCATAACTCATAAACCAAAGGAAGGAGAAGAGTGGATAGGTGGTCCTTTTGCATCTATTTTTGCACTTCAATATTTTATAGAATATTTATCAGATAAAAATAATCTAAAAGAAGAAAATTTTAATAAAAGTAATAATTCTTATAAAGTTTTTCCAACAAAATCAATTGAAAAGTTATTATTCCCATTTCTTGAAGGTGAAATAATATTTCAAAAAAACCTTGATTTCCCAAAAATTAAAAAATATAGAGGATTTAGTAATAGATTTGAGGAAAATAAACCAAAAATAACTTTAATACTTGGTGCTGGCAATGTATCATCTATTCCATTCCTAGATGCTTTATTTCACATGATTGCTTACAAATCTGTTATATATATGAAGCTAAATCCAGTTAATGATTATCTTCTACCAGTATTTGAACAAGTTTTTGAACCATTTATAAGTAGAGGTTACATGGTTATTACAAATGCTAATTTAGAGGGGTCTAAGTATATTTCAGCCCATAATGGTTTTAACCAAATTCATTTAACTGGTTCAAATTTTACTTATGAGCAAATCGTATATGGAAAAGTATTAACCGATAAAGAAAGATCTTTAAAATCTCTATCTAAAGTTAATAAAACTCCAATAACATCTGAATTAGGAAATGTTACTCCAATTATTGTTCATCCTGATAAATGGTCAACGTCTGAGATAAAACATCAAGCAAAAAAAATAGTTACAGCTAAATTAAATAATTCTGGTTTTAATTGCATAGCTGCTCAAATAATTGTTTTGCCTAAAGAGTGGAAACAAAAAGATTTACTAAAAAAATATATAGTTGAATATCTTAAGAAAATTGGTGATACAACTTCTTACTATCCAGGCTCAAGTCAAAAATTAGATACTCTCAAGAATAAAAAGAACTTTACACAAGTAAATGAAGAATCTTGTATAACACCGTTTCTTATTGCTGACATAGAACTCGAAAAGGAATATGCTCACGACGAAGCCTGGTCCACAGTTCTATTTTTTAAAGATATTGAATATATTTCTAAATCACAATATGTTGATGATGCTATAAGTTATGTTAACAATGAAGTTTGGGGTAATTTAGGTGTATCAGTCTTATTTAAAAACCATAAAAAAGAAAAAAACTTAAGTTACTTAAATAAATATGTAAACAAATTAAATTATGGTACTGTAGCTATAAATGAATGGTCAGCATTAGCATTTATCATACCTACAATGCCTTGGGGTGGATATCCAGGAAATAAAGATAATAATATACAAAGTGGTCAAGGATTTGTACATAATTCTCTTTTATTTGAATCTCCACTAAAAGGAGTTGTATATTCAAAATTTAGAATGTCACGCCTAATAGATCCACCATGGTTCGTTACACATAAAAAATCACATAAAATTTTTAAGAACTTAACTTACTATCAAGCAGAAAATACAAAATTAAACTTACTGAAATTAATTTTTTCAACACTAGTATAAAGTCATGAAAAGATTTTCTATTATTGCTTTAATTTTAGTATTAGTAAGTTGTGGCTCAAATTCGGAAGAAGTAATTGAATCTTCTAACTCAACTGTTACTTCAACTATTACAGAATCATCAGAAACAACTATAAATACTAATGATTCAACAACTACAACAGTCAATGATGTTTTTAAATATGAATTTGATGTTGAAAAAATGTCGCCTTTCACAGGTTTAGAATTAACACCAGAGATATGGTTAAAACGTCCAAGGAGAGCAATTGCTTTTAAAATTGATAATAATTTAAATGCTAGGCCACAATCTGGACTACAAGAAGCTGATGCGGTATATGAAGTATTAGTTGAAGGTGGTATGACAAGGTTTCTTGCTTTTTTTCTTGATAAATCTTCAGCGTACTTAGGTCCTATTAGATCAGCAAGACCTACTGATCCTACCCTTGTGAGACCTTTTGGTGGAACATTAGTTGTTTCAGGTGCTACAGAAGGATTAATACCAGCTATTCGTGATTTAGGCGTTCCAGTTTTAGAAGAGCAATCCTCTCCTACAATGTTTAGAATTTCTTCAAGAAAAGCCCCTCATAATCTTTATGCTGATACAGAGTTAGTTAGACAAAGAATTGATGATAGAGGTTTTTATTTCTTACAGCCTGGACCAATGCCTTTATACCCCTTTGGTTTAGATCAAACAAATTGGAATGACGGAGCTGAAAGAATAACGATTAAATACTCAGACTTTACAACAGTTATCTGGAAAAATAATGGTGAATCTTACTCAAGATTTATAATTGATGGATATTCAAACACAAAAGAAGCTGTTGCACATAATTTCGTAACCCAAGATGGTGCATATACAGATATTCTTAAAACCGAAACTATCGTAATTATTCAAGGTCCATTTTATAATGACAAAGCAACAACTCTACCTAGTATTTTAACTGTTGGTGTAGGTGATGTATACGTTATTAATGACGGTAAATTTATAAAAGGCACTTGGAGAAGATCTGATATAACTGATAGTTTTGATTTTGTAGATGAGAATCAAAATCCAATTTATGTTCCACCAAGTACTCAGTGGGTTCATGTAATGACAAACGAGGGTACAGTAACTATCTCAGATAACTAGTTTTGATAAATCTACTAATAGGTTTATTATTTTTTAATTTTACAAGCTATACGTCTAATTTAAATTCATGCAATGATTATGTAGTTAACCACCCTGTTCGAAGTGATATTATGATGCAAATAGTTCTTAAATCTTATGGTTACTATGAAGGAAAAATAGATGGAGATTTTGGTCCAAATTCGAAGAAAGCTTTAATTTTATTTCAAGGTAGAAATAATTTATCTCCTGATGGAATTATTGGTAATGAAACTTGTACTCTTTTACTAAATAAATCTCAAATAATTAAAAATTCTAAAACACAGCTTGTAGTTAATGAGAATTCTAATGAAAATAATGATGATAAGTTTTCCCAAGAACTATATGATGCACAACTAGTATTGAAAGAATTAGGTCTCTATACTTCTGTTGTAGATGGTATCGACGGACCAGGTACTAAAGCTGCTTTAAAAGCATTTCAAGCCAAATCAGGATTAATTACTGATGGAGTACTCGGACCAAACACAAAAGCAGCTTTAGATAAAGGAGTCGATGCTTATGTTCAAAATACTTCAACAGATGAAAACAATACTATTGTTACTGAAAATACGACCAATACTAACGCTTCTACTAATTCTGCTCTAGATTTAAGAAATTATAATCCTAATAAAACTTGTGTACCTGGATATGTTGACAACTTTGGTGTATGGCAACCAGATCCATGTTTTTACCCAGTATTTGTTTATAGATTTGGAAAAATAGCTCAAGTTAATTCACAAAACGAACTTGATGCATATTTAGGAGATAGATGGTCTCTAGAAAAAGAAAAAACATATGTAACAATAGGTCCTGTTAAGACTCAAAATTATACACCAGGTATAAACTCTCCACTAAATGGGCTAATTATGCCGAGTAATGCGAATAAATCTATAGTTATTGGCATAAAAAATGATAATAACGTTAGAGCTAGACCACAATCTGGTCCACAAAATGCCGATGCTGTAGTTGAAGTTCTAGTAGAAGGCGGCATGACACGATTTATTAATTTATTTTATGAATCAGATACAAGTTACCATGGACCAATTAGATCAGCAAGACCAACAGATCCTACCGTACTTAGACCTTTAAATGGAGTTTTGGTTGCTAGTGGAGCAACTAGTGGATTAGTACCTGAAATTGAAGCAATGGGAGTTCCAGTTATAACTGATAGAAGACCAGAGTATTTTAGGATATCTAGTAGAAGTGCACCGCACAATTTATACGCTGATACTAGGTTATTAAAAGCTCTTGCTGTAGCTAAAGGTTATAAAAAAACAGATACGCCACAAGCTCTTTTTCCATGGGGTAATCCCGATATTTCTTCTTGGAAAAATCTTAATTCTATATCTTTAAAATTTTCTGGACAAACTACGACAACTTGGACTTGGAATGGTTCTAAGTATATTAGAACTTATTATGATGCTTATAAAAATTCAAATAGCAATAATGAACATTTTTGGATAGATTCAAACGGAAACACTGGACAAATTTCTACAACTACTGTTATCGCTTTATTTTGTGAACCATACATACATCCTTTGCAATTACCTTCAGTCAAAACTGTAGGTGAAGGCAGAGCAATAATTATGCATGGTGGAAAATACATAGATGTTAAATGGAAAAGAGGTTCAGAGTTAGATCCATTTCATATTGTTGATTCGAATGGTAACAATATATTTATACCTGCAGGAAAACCATGGATTTCTTTAGTTCCTTCTACATATTCTCCAACTTTTAATAATTAACTTTACTTTTCACCGCTTGTGATGGTAATCTTATATTGCGTTTCAATTAAGTGTGATACGCAGCCCTGTTGGGAAGCCCTCTTTTCGGGGGCTTCCATTTTTTTTGGAGTTTTTTATGAATAATGCTGTTCAAGCTGAGTCTGTAACAAGAAGATATTTTAAAAAAGGTAAGCCAGACAAAATAGCACTTGATAATGTCAATCTGAATATACCAAAAGGTAGCTTTTACGGTTTATTAGGTCCTAATGGAGCAGGTAAATCAACTTTAATTCGTATCTTTTCAACTCTTTTACTTCCATCTGAAGGTAGAGTTACTGTCCTAGGTTACGATGTAAAAAATCAAGCTAATGATATTAGATGGAGGATATCACTTGTTGCTGGTGGAGAAATGTCAGGATATGGATTATTGACAGTCTACGAACAATTATGGATGTTTGCGATGTTTAATGGACTTTCTAATAAAGAGGCTAAACATAATATAAATTCATTAATGGAAGTTGTAGGTTTAAATGATTCAAAAGATACAAAATTATCGGAATTATCAACTGGTATGAGACAAAAAATGAATCTAGTCAGAGGTTTAATGAGCAATCCTGAAGTATTGTTTCTTGATGAACCTACTTTAGGTCTTGATGTTGAAATAGCCAGAGACGTAAGAAGTTATTTAAAAATTTGGATGGAGGAAGGAAAGGGAAATAGGACAGTTCTCCTAACAACTCACTACATGCAAGAGGCAGAAGACTTATGTGATACAATTTCTATCATAGATGAAGGTAAAATTCTTCATACTGGAAGCTCAGAGTACCTAAAAGATAAATCAAATTTCGATATTAAATATATAGTTAAGTTTTCAAAAAATATTGATACAAATATTTCAATAGATAATTTGAAAACTAAGTTTATAGATTCTAAAACTATAGAAGTATTGATTCAAGATTCAAATGAAAGTTCTTTGATTTTTAAACAAATTAAAGAACTTGAAAATGTTATTTCAATTGCACTTCATAAACCAAATTTAGAAGACACATTTCTAGCTTTAACAGGTAAACAATTAATTGAAAAAATATAATTTTAAGTTTTTATTAAGAACAGTTTATGGACGAGCTTATCCGAGGATATTTGGAACAATAAGACAACCATCTTGGATATTTTTTGAAATTTTACTACCTGTACTTTCAATAATTGCGTTTATTTATGTTTTAAGAGGTTTTAACGCCAAACCTGAATTCGAATCTTTTGCTGTAATTGGTGGATCAATGATGGCTATCTGGTTTAATGTTGTATTTGGTATGGCACTACAACTGCGTTGGGAGAAAGAAGGTGGAAATTTAGAGATATATATAACTAGCCCAACTAAATTATCATGGATACTTCTTGGAATGATGTTTGGAGGAGGATTAGCAACTTCACTCTATTCAATATCTGTTTTTACAATATCTTCTTATTTATTTGGAACAACTTTCTTGTGGTCTAATTGGTATAAAGCTATTTTTATATTTATAAGTTGCGTGATCTCACTTTACGCAGTAGGAATGAGCTTATCATCATTGTTTCTAAGATTTGGTAGAAGTTTTGAATACTATTTAGAACTAGCAAACGAACCAATTCACTTTTTATCCGGTTCATATTATCCAATTTTTTCTGTGAATGTAATATTCGGTCTATTTTGTAGCATTATTCCAATAACTCTTGGAATTGATGGTTTAAGACAAGTACTTGTTTTAAGTGAATACCCAACATTTATAGATTGGAAAATAGAGACATTAATTATGATTGCATATTCAGTTGTTGCTCTTAGGTTTGCAAAATTTACATTAGCTTGGATGGAGAAATCTGCTAGAGAAAAAGGAACATTAACTTTAAAATGGCAATAAAAAATAGAAATTTAAAAAAAGGTGTTTATTCCTCATTTTTAATAGGTTGGAGAATAGAGACTAACTGGGGTAAACCACTATCAGTTTTATTAGTTAGAACTGCTAGACCTATTTCTTCTGCATTAATTTTAAGTTTTATGTACAGCATTACTTCCCAAGGTACACAAAAAGAAAATCTTATATGGGTTTTAATAGGTATCAGCACATGGGGTTTTGTACAAAATCAAGTTGAGTTCATGTATTGGGCAATAGTTTCAGAGAGAGAATGGCTTAGAAACATTAAAAATGTAATAATTAGTCCGACTCCGTTTATTGTTTATTTAACAGGAAGATCAAGTGCAGGATTGCCTTTTGGTTTATTTAGTTTTACAGTAATTCTTACAACTTCAAACTTACTTTTAGATCTTGGCATAAAGTTAAGTAACATATACTTTCATTATTTATTTTTAGCTGTTGTATTAAGCTTTATAATTTTGTTTTTTCTTGGTTTATTAACAGCAGGTATAACACTTAGTACACCTAAATATCCCATTGGAGTAGGTGAAGCTTTGGTTGGAGTATTGTATTTAATATCGGGGTCAATTGTTAGACCAGAGATTTTACCTGAAGTATTTCAAAAAATAGCTACAAACTTACCTTTATCACATCTTATTAATTTATATAGATTTGCACTTTCGCCAAATTTTAGAACAGTTGAATACGATTGGGGAGCGCTGCTTAGTACAGGAATAATATTTTCAATTTTTGGGTATATGATTTATTCAATATCTTTTTACAGAGCTAGAGCGAATGGGAAAATAGACCAGCAAACAATGTATTAAATTTTTTCAGAAAGAATCTCAGCTGTATTACCCCAAACAATATCTGGAATATAAGCAATCAAATATGAACAACCTTCTGCTTCATATTCATCGATTTTATCGAAAACTTGTTCTTTAGTACCAATTAAAGGCCTCTTATAAAAATAGTCTTCAGGAATATTTGAATATGACGCTAGTTTTTTGATTTTATTGTCTAAATCAGCTTTATCTTCACCGATTACTACATTTGTATGTAATGTTCTTCCAATAGATTCATAATTTCTATTTTGATCTTCACAGTGTTGTTTTAGTACCTCAGATTTATGTTTGAATCCAGCAACATCTACATCCCAGTTTCCATAATCACCATATTTGGCTAATAATTTAAGTGTTACTTTTTCTCCTCCACCACAAACCCATAATGGAGGATAAGGTTTTTGTATTGGTTTTGGTTGATTTATAGCACCAGAAATAGAATAATATTTACCTTTATATTCAGGTAAATCCTCAGTTGTCATTAATTTGTATATAATTAAGGATTCTTCTAACATTTTAAGACGCTCTCCATCTGAAGGATATTCGTAACCATATGCTTTATATTCATGATCATACCAACCGGCACCAATTGCGTATTCTAAACGTCCACCTGACATTACATCTATATTCGATGCAACTTTTGTTAAATATGCTGGATTTCTATAAGAGTTACAAGTACACATTTGCCCAAGTCTTACTTTTGAAGTTGTTTGTGATAAGGCAGACATGAGTGTCCAGCATTCATAAGTCGGGTCTTGTGTAGGTTTAGGAACTGTATGAAAGTGATCATAAACCCAAACAGATTCATAATTTAAATTTTCTAATTTATTAGCAGAATCAATAATTGTGTTCCATTGTTTTTCTAAAGGGATTCCATTAAGATCCATTCGCCAACCCTGAGGAACAAAACCACCAATTTTCATGTCTTTATTATAGCGATTGTTTATTTCGTTTTTTTAATATATTGATTAGATCAGTTAAGTCTTCTCTATTACTTTTATTTTTAAAGTATTTAAAACCAAAATATAACGAGATAGTTATAAATATCAAGAGAAGTGATGTATTTAATACTTTAAGTAATGCTAAATTATAACAAACTGAAGCATTCATTCTAAGACTACTGTTACCAATATATTGATCTTTATAAATTAAAATATCAACAACAGAACCGCAGTTTAATTCAAACTCTTTAAATTCTCTAAGTGATACACCTTCATATCGTATAATTACATCGCTAAATAAGTAAAAAATTGAAAAAATAAATAATGCAATTAAAAAATTAATAAATTTATTTTTATTATTCATAATCTAAATACACTTTAATAAATGGAAGAAATTAAATTACTTGAAAAACAACTTACTCGAATGAGAGGTATGAACAGGTTTTACCACCATCAGTTCTTAATAGATGTGAGAATATTTTTTGTTTTAACTCTTTTATTATTTTATTTATCTTTTGATAACTATTTCTCACACTACCTAATAAATTTAACTTCTATTTTTGGAAGTGTATTGTTAGCTTTTCATGCATATTATTTAATTTTTTCTAGACATTATTCCGAATTTATTGAAAAAAAAATAAATAATCTGTCAGGAAAAACAGTATATGTAACTCATAAACTTGAAAACAAATACTTCTTTCCAATAAATGATAAAAAAATTGTTGTAGCTAAGATTGGAAAAGATTTTTCTTGGTTTAGTTTTGTTACATTATTTATAACATTTTTCGGAGTTTCGTTTTATTTTTATTCCTTATATAACATTTATTTTTTCATAGGAAATAAGTACTTTACATATTTATCAATAGCTATTTTATTTGGTACTTTTATAATTGGATACTGGTGGTTTGTTAGAAATACTGGTGAAGAAAGATTAACAGAGGTATATAAAAATGGATTTAACTAAATTTCCTATTAACACTCTAGATCATCATTTAGGACATGAGTTATTAGAAATAAAGAAAGATTTTGTTAAGTCAAAACTAATAATTCAAGATAAACACAAACAACCAATGGGTTTAGTGCATGGTGGAACGTATGCTTCTCTTGCCGAAACTATATGTTCTTATGGAGCAACATATGAAGCAGGAGGTTTATTTGTAGGAGTAAATAACAATACTGATTTTTTAAAAAGTGCTCAAGAAGGTGAACTTATATGTGAAGCAAAACCTATATCTAAAGGAAAATCATATCAATTATGGGAATGCAAAATATATAATCATGAAAATCTATGTGCTGTATCGAAAGTTAGACTCCAAAAAATTAAGTAATTAATTTACATGATGTTATAGTTATAAAGATTAAATATGAAAAAAGTACTCTGTTTTTTAATTATTTTTATTGCTTGTAGCAGTGAAGTTGAAGAACCAGCTTTAGAGATAGTTGAAAATGATACAACAACGATAGGAGTTAATATGAATAATAAAACTTACAATTCTGAACATCCAATGACTATTGATGTTTCTAAAAATTACACAGCTTTAATTAAAACTAATTATGGAGATATTAAAGTTGAATTTTTTACAAACGATGCTCCAAAAACTGTAAATAACTTCATCACACTATCAAACGATGGTTACTATGACAGTGTTATTTTTCATAGAGTTATATCTGGATTTATGATTCAAGGTGGCGATCCATCTGGCACTGGACATGGTGAGTATGGTAAATTTCCAGGATATGAATTTGAAGATGAATTAAATAATCAAATTCCTTATTCAAAAGGAATTCTTGCTATGGCTAATAGAGGACCTAATACCAATGGAAGTCAATTTTTTATTATGCACGTTGACTACCCGTTACCATATAATTACACAATATTTGGTAAAGTTGTAGATGGTCTAGATGTGGTTGATAAGATAGCTTCAGTAGAAACTGATTCTAGCGATAGACCTTTAGAAGACGTAATTATAAGTACTGTTGAAATTTCAGAGAGTTAATATATTTTAAAGTTTTATCTGTGAATATACCTCCAGATATTCCTTTTGTTGAATTTTTTAGATACTTTGGATTTATTTCTTTGTTTAATGTTTTGATATAAGACTGACTGTATCCAGTTTTTATCGAAAGAGTAGATGATATGTTAATGTTTGTTGTTTCGAAAATGAAAATATAAAGATATGCATATAAAACTAAAAATTCATCTCTTGTTTTAAAAGAACGATTTTTAATTGCTTTAGTTACTTTGTTAATGTTTAAGGAATTAAATTTCGCATTATTTGTTTTATTTTTGAAATATAGTGGATCTGATTCTGCGAATTTTCTAATGAGTGTTAATGCTTTTTTATTTAATGTATATATATTTACAGATCTAATACCGACAGTAGAAATTGACTTATTATCTTTACTTTCAAAAGAAACATTAACAAGTATCAGTTGATAGTCATTAATGAACTTATAAGTTAATTTTGTAATAAAACTACTACTAATATTCTTAAACAAAATCTCAATAGATTTATTATCAAGTATTATTTCAGTATTTTTCATATATTAATTCTATTAAAAATTATTATTCTTTTCGCAAAATAGTAATTTGTCACTATTAAATTAACATAAAGAGTATGACAATTAACATAACATTAACAGATGGAACAGTTAAAAACTACAGCGAGCCAGTTGATGGTTTTGAAATTGCTTCAGATATTTCAAGAGGCTTATTAAAAGACTCAGTTTGTATTGAAGTTAATAACAAATTTTACGATTTGTCATATAAATTTACTACTGATGCAAAAGTAAGAATTGTTACTGTAAAAGATTTAGATGCACTTCATATTTTAAGACATTCCGCAGCACATATATTAGCTCAAGCAGTGCTTAATTTATACCCTGGAACCACTTACGGAGTAGGTCCAAGTATTGAAAATGGTTTTTATTATGACTTTAAATTTATTGATCCAATTAGTGAAGTTGAATTAGAAAATGTAGAAAAAGAAATGTTACGAATAGCACAAAGTAAACAAGAATTTATTCGTAAAACATTATCAAAAGAAGAAGCAAAAAAAATATTTAATAAGCATCCATTCAAATTAGAGTTGATTGATTCAGCTGAATCTTCAGAAGGTGTTGAGAATGATATTGTCTCTACATACTCTAACGACTCATTTATTGATTTATGTATGGGTCCACATGTACCAAACACCAATTTTTTAAAACATTTTAAACTTACGAAACTTGGAGGAGCGTATTGGAGAGGAGATGAAAATAATCCACAACTTCAGAGAATATATGGTACAGCATGGTTTTCAAAAGATGACTTAGATAAATATGTAATTCAACAAGAGGAAGCTGAGAAAAGAGACCATAGAAAAATTGGTAATGAATTAAATTTATTTACCAGTGCAACCGAACTAGGTTCAGGTAATTTTTTATGGAAACCCAAAGGCGCAATATTAAGAGATCTTATTGAGTCATATAGTAAAAAAGCGCATTTAAACAATGGTTATAATTTAGTAAATACTCCACATATTGGTCGATCAATTCTATGGGAGACTTCTGGTCATTTAAAACATTATAAAGAAAATATGTATCCACCTTTAGAACATATTGAAAATAATGAAACATACTATCTAAAACCAATGAACTGTCCTTTCCATATTCTTGTTTATAAAAGTGATATTCACTCATACAGAGAGCTACCATTGAGATATTTTGAGTTTGGATCAGTTTATAGATATGAAAAAACAGGTGTTTTACACGGTTTATTAAGATTAAGAGGTTTCACTCAAGATGATGCTCATATCTTTTGTTCTAATGATCAAATTAATGAAGAAGTTAAAACTCTACTTAAATTCTCAATACAATTACTTAAAAGTTTTGGACTAACAGATATAGAAGCCGATCTATCAACAAGACCTAAAAAATATATTGGAAATGAAAGTGATTGGAATGTTGCTACTGAAAGTCTAAAAAACTCATTAACTGAATTAGAAATTCCCTTTATAACAGCTGAAGGCGAAGGAGCTTTTTATGGACCTAAAATTGATCTTCATGCAAAAGATGCAATAGGAAGAAGGTGGCAACTTTCAACAATACAAATTGATTTTGCACAACCTGATAATTTTGATGTTGAATTCGTAAACCAAAATAATGAAAAAGTTAGACCTGTAATGATACACAGAGCCTTGCTTGGATCAGTTGAAAGATTCACTGGAGTTTTGCTTGAACATTACGCAGGACATTTACCTGGATGGTTGTCACCAGTTCAAATTGACATACTTACAATTGGTGATGTTGGTGAATACATAGAAAAGATTAAAAATGAACTAAGCGGATATAGGATAAATGTAGACAATAGGAATATTAGATTAGGGGAGAAAATACATTTATCTGAGAAGAATAAAACTCCAATACAATTAATAATTGGCTCTAATGATGTTAAGAATGAAACATTGGCTCTTAATATCTACAATGATGAAAACATGAAAGATGTAAAAGTTTCTGAAGCATTAAATATTATTCACGAACAACTTAAAGAACCTATTTTTGATATAAATGGTTGATGGAATTAATATTTCAGAAAAAGTTGCTGAGAAGGAACTATTACCTGAAGACCTAAACTCTTTAGCTGTTGGCAACTATACCGTACCTGTTCCCCTTAAGAGAAATATATATCCATACTTAACAATTTTGGTAATTTTTATTTTCTATATTTTTTCTATATATTATGAATTCATAAACTTTAATCCAGTTTTTATTATTTTGGGATTAGTAACAGTGTTCTTATTTTTAATTAACAATAAATTTAAAATTCTCCAATCACAAGTTATTGAGTCGATAATAGATAGAATTGATTATCCAATAAATTACTATTCAATAGCTTTAACATTCCAATTTAATATTAAAAATATTCTTAAACCTATTTGGACAGTAATCGTATACTCAAGCGAGAATCCTCCAAAGAAAAGAACAATAATAGAAATAGATGCTTTTAATGGTGAGTATATAGACAATCCACATACAGAAACACTTGATGCTTGAAAAATATTTTAAATCTTACTCTGAAAAATTTGCAATACCATTTATAAAGCTTTTACGATTACTTAAGCTTAAGCCAAATACTGTTTCAATTATTGGATTAATAGTTGTAATAATTGGATCTTATTACTTTTACACAAACAAAAGAACTATAGGAATAATATTAATTTTTATAGGCAGTGCTATAGATGGATTAGATGGTCCTTATGCTAGAACTTACAATTTAACATCTGATAAAGGAGCAATCCTTGATTCTTTATTAGATAGAGTAGGAGAGATGATAATTTGGAGTGTAATACTTTTAAATTACACTATATCTGATTTTCAAGTATTAGCAGTAGTCTCTGTTGTTGTATCTTCAAATCTAATACCCTATATGCGAGCTAAGTCAGAATTACATGGATTGGAAAACAAGAAAGGTATCGCTTCTAGACCAGAAAGAGTAATTTTTGCAGTTTTATTTATGTATTTTGATTTAGATTTTACATATTTTTATGTTTTTACTTTTATAACATGGTTAACCGCACTACAAAGATTTATATTTTTATACAAAAATCTAAAATGAAATTTAAAATTATCAAACTTTTACATAATATTTTAAAAAATAAGAAATTAAATACTTTATATATTATTTCTTATCCAATTGCATTAATGTATTATCTATTTTTTCCTTTTCAAAACTATAAATTATCAAAAAGAAAAAACTTTCTTAATAATTACAAAGTTTTTAAGGTCAAATTAAATTATGTTAAATATTGGCTTGAAACTATTTGGTTAACTAAAAATGGTCATTCAAAATATGTACTTAATAACACAGAAATTGTTAATAGGGAAGCTGTAGATAAGCTAACTCAACAAAAAAGCGGATTTATTATTGCTTTACCTCATTTAGGAAATTGGGAATTTGCTATTCCATTTGGCAAACAACTCAAACTCAAATTATTAGCTGTAGCAGAGCCGTTAGAAGATAAAAATATTTTAAATTGGTTTACTGAACTTAGAGAAAATTTAGGTTGTGAAATAATTTTAGGAGGAAAAGGACAAAACTCATTCGAAACTCTTGTTAGTAAGATAAATTCTGGTTATCACGTTTGTCTACTATCGGAAAGACATGTAGGAAAGAGTGGCATAGGAGTTGAATTTTTTAACAACTTAGCAGCTTTTCCAAAAGGTCCTGTCGCACTTTCACTCAAAACTCAAGTTCCGATATTACCTGCAACATTTTTGAAAATTGAAAACAAATATAAATTAATATTTGGTACACCTTTTATTGTTCCAAATTTTGATAACGAAGCACAAAGTATTCAACACGGGTTAAAAGTTTTAGCATTAGAATTAGAAAAATTGATTCTTTTAGATCCAAACCAGTGGCATTCAATACAGCCAGTGTGGACAAGTGAATACTAAGATATTACTTTTATCAGCATATAGTTTTAAATTTCACGGTGGTGTACAAAATCAAATTAAGTTGATGAAGTACTATTTGGATTCAAATCCAAATTATGAAGTAAAACTTTTTGCTCCAGATTCCGAAGATTATGTTTTTAGTAATACATTTAAAATTAGATTTAATAACTCAATTTCAACTGTTGCTCTTTTTCCTGATAAAAAATTATTAAAAAATGCACTAGATTGGGCAGACATAGTTCATATTCATGAACCATTTATACCAATTGTATTTTGGAGACTACCAAAGAATAAAAATTATATCACAACACACCATGCATCTCTCTCAAATATTTATCTACAAGTGATGAAGTTTTTTTATTATTTTAGAAATATTAATTCAGTAAGCACACATGTTAGCCCTTTAGCATTAAACAACGCTCTTACTCTTAATAAAAATACAACATTAATTCCTAACTTTATAAAAATTAATCAATCAGCATCTTTTAATGAATCAAAGTCTTATTTATTTATCGGAAGAAATGAAAAAAGAAAAAACTTTAAGCTTTTTAAAAAATTATCAACTGAATTAAATAATGATTATAAATTTTTAGCAATTACTAACGATGATACAAATTACAAAAATATTGAAATGTTTTGTAATCCTACAGAGGAAGAAAAAAATAAAATATTAAGTAAATCGGGAATCTATCTTTCTTTAAATAAAAAATCTGAAAGTTTTGGAATTACTTTACTTGAAGCTATAAATAGCGGTTGTTTAACTATAGGATCAGATATTTCATCAACAAGATTTGTACTTGGAGATTCAGGAATCTTTTTTAAAAACAACAATTTAAAATCTTTAATTGATGTTTTAAGCAAATTAAACAAAGAAGATTTAAATACTTTATGGCGTAAACAATATAATAAGCTAAATCAATACGACCTAGTTAAAAATATGAAAAAGTACGAATCTATATATAAACTTTTTTAGATTAATATATTAATTATGAAAATTGAATCATCTGAAAAAGTTAAAAAAGGTTTAGCAGAAATGCTAAAGGGCGGCGTTATTATGGATGTTGTCAATGCTGAACAAGCAATTATTGCTGAAAAAGCTGGTGCATGTGCCGTAATGGCTTTAGAAAGAATTCCAGCTGATATTCGGGCTAATGGTGGGGTTGCTCGAATGTCTTCTGTTGGTGTAATTAAAGAAGTAATGGAATCTGTATCCATTCCAGTAATGGCTAAGGCAAGAATTGGCCACTTTGTTGAAGCTCAGATGCTTCAGGAGCTAGGAATAGATTTCATTGATGAATCAGAAGTTCTAACACCTGCTGATGAAACAAATCATATAAGTAAAAAAGGTTTTAAAACTCCATTTGTATGTGGTGCTACAGGATTAGGTGAAGCAACAAGAAGAATCGCAGAAGGTGCTTCGATGATACGAACTAAAGGAGAAGCTGGAACAGGAAATGTTGTTGAAGCAGTTAGACATATGAGAACTGTGACTAAAGAGATGCAAGAAGTTATAAATTGTGACGAACATGAGCTTGTTTCATTAAGCAAAAAATTTGGAGCACCACTTAGTGTATTAGAAGAAATTAAATCATTAAAGAAACTTCCAGTTGTTAATTTTGCTGCTGGAGGTATTGCAACTCCAGCTGATGCTGCATTAATGATGCAATTAGGTTGTGATGGTGTTTTCGTTGGTTCTGGAATTTTTAAAAGTGGAGATCCAGCAGCAAGAGCAGAAGCAATTGTTTTAGCAACTACGAATTTTAACAATCCATCAGTGCTTGTAGAAGTATCAAAAAACTTAGGTGAACCTATGGTTGGTATAAATATAGACACATTAACAGAGGAAGAAAAGCTAGCTAAAAGAGGTTGGTAATTGAAAGTTGGAGTTTTAGCTCTACAAGGTAGTTTTTTAAATCATTGTAAATCTTTAGAGATTTGTAATTTTAATTATGTTCTTATAAAAAGAATTGAAGATTTAGAAGATATAGATTCTCTTATTATTCCAGGTGGTGAATCTACATCAATGAAAGTTATACAACGTGAACAAAACTTATTTAATGAAGTTGATAAAGTTATAAAAAAGGGTGTACCAACTTTAACCACTTGCGCCGGAACTATTTTACTTTCTAAAGATGTAATCGACGGAGAAACTTGTATTCCAAATTTAGATATCCAGATTCAAAGAAACGCTTACGGAAGGCAAAATCAATCATTTGAAGGAGATGTAAAATTTTTAAATAACTCAGATATTTATTGTTTTATAAGAGCACCTAAAATTTTAAATATTTTATCTGACAACGTTAAACAAATTGCATTCCATAATGATGAAGTTGTTGGAGTACAACAACAAAATGTAGTTGGATTAACTTATCATCCAGAACTCACAAATGATACATTTTATATTGAATGGCTTAAGCAATATTTGAAAAGTGGTGAATATGTCGGGACATTCTAAATGGTCAACTATAAAAAGAAAAAAAGGTGCTAACGATGCTAAAAGAGGTAAGTTATTTGCCAAACTTAGTAAAAGCTATTGAAATAGCTGCTAGAAACGGAGGTACTGATCCGTCAAGTAATGCTCCTTTATATCAAGCAATTTCTAAAGCAAAATCAAATTCAGTACCAAATGAAAATATCGAAAGAGCTTTAAAACGAATAGATGGTGATTTAGATAGTGACGAACTATTTGAGTTAAGTTACGAAGGTTATGGTTTATACGGTGTTGCAATATTAATAAACTGTCTAACAGACAATAAAAATAGAGCTTCTTCTGATGTAAAAGCAACACTATCAAAACATGGAGGATCAATGGGTACTCCAGGTAGCGTTAGTTATTTATTTGAAAGAAAAGCAGTATTTCAATTTGAACAAACAAGTGAAGAACTAATCAATATAGCTATCTTGAATGATGCAGAAGATATAATAGAACAATCTTCATCAATTACTTTTGAGTTTTCTGCTTCAAATTTCAAAAAAGCTAATGAAGCTTTTTTACAAAATAATTTTTTACCATCTAGTTCAGAAATAGCTTATGTTCCATCAACATCAATAAATTTGTCGATAGATCAATTTTTAAAAATATCTAAACTTATAGATGCATTAGAAGATTTAGATGATGTTCAAGATGTATATACAAATTTTGATATTCAAGAAAAAGATTTAGAAACGTTACTTTCTGAGTAATAAAAGTAAAATTTATTTATGGTAAATAAAGCTAAAAAGCAAGGTACTACTTATGAAACAAATATTGTTAAACGATTTAAATGAAAATGAAAACTTTAAAGCACAAAGATTTGCAGAAGGTGGTTCAAACGATTTAGGCGATATTCAATTATTTGTAGGTGATGAAGAATACTTTATAGAAGCAAAATCTAGACAAAATTTAAATGCACATCAATCTTTAGATAAAGCTATAAATAAATCAGGTTCAAAAAATACAATACTTTTTTGGAAAAAATTAAAAAAAACAGAAGGAAAAACTAGAAGGTCTTCTGATGGTATCCCTGAAATAGTTTCAATGTCTTATGAATTATTTATAAAGTTAATAAATAATGCAAAATGAAACAGAATTTTATAATTATTACCTCCCTGAAATCTCAATAAATCAAGAACCTTATTCTGAAACCTGAAAAATCTAAACTTCTTAATAGCTTCAGATAAAACTATTGTTCCTTTTAGTAAAATTGAAAATTTCATTCCGCCGAATTCTCTACTAATTTTTAATAAATCTAAGGTACAAAAAGTAAGAATAATTGATGAAAAATCTACTGGTGGAAAAATTGAGTTTTTTATATTAGAAATTTTAAGCAAATACAATGCAAAATGTTTAATTAAATCAACTGACAAAAAAACAATTGGCAAAAAATACATTTTTAATAGCTTTAATGCTGAAATTATAAATGTGTATCCTGAATTTTTTGAAGTAAAATTTTCAGAAAGTATTTTAAATCTGATTGAACATTATGGAAAAGTACCACTTCCTCCTTACATAAAAGATGAAAGTCATAAATATAAATACTATAACAATCAATTTTCAAATAAAGGATTTTCTGTTGCATCACCAACAGCTGGTTTACACTTTTCAAATTCTAAAATTGAAAAACTAAAAAAAAGTGGTCATGAGATAATTTTTATAAATCTTGATGTAAACCTTGGTACTTTTAAACCTATAACAACAAAATATATAGAAGATCATAAAATTCATTCAGAAAAATATAGCATATCAGAAAATGACTTTTTAAAAATTTTAAAATATAAAAAATTAAATAAAAATATTTTATGTATAGGAACGACATCATTAAGAGCAATTGAATCTGCATTTATTAATAATCAACTAGAAGGAGAGACAGATTTATTTATACTTCCAAATACTAAATTGAATTTAGCAAATCAACTAATAACAAATTTTCATGCACCAAAGAGTAGTTTGTTGTCAATAGTTCACAATATTTATGGAGATAAATGGAGAGAACTGTATGACTTTGCATTAAATAAAAAAATGAAATTTTTAAGTTTTGGTGACGCTGTATTATTTGATATAAATGAATAATTACACAATAGAAACTATTGCTGAAGATAAATTAGCAAGGGTAAATAAAGTTAATATAAATGGAAAAGAATTTACAACGCCAATATTTATGCCAGTTGCTACAAGGGGGTCAATTAAATCATTACCTCTCAATTATTTAAATAACTCACCAATAATTCTTGGAAATACATATCACTTATTTTTGAGACCTGGATTGGATGTTATAACCAAATTTAATGGATTACATTCATTTATAAACTGGGATAATTTAATTCTGACAGACTCAGGTGGTTTCCAAGGTTGGTCAATACCAAATAAACTTCATGACGATGGTATTCAATTTAAAAATATTTACGATGGTTCAAGTTTTAAGATGACTCCTAAGTTATCTATGGAAATACAAAGTACTTTAAACAGTGATATTGCCATGATATTAGATAATTTAATAAATGTAGATTCTTCTTACGAAGATCAAAAAAAAGCTATAGATGTAACATTTAGATGGGCTACTGAAGCAAGAGAAATTCACAACAATAAAACTCAATCTTTATTTGGTATTGTTCAAGGGGGGTTAAATAAAGATCTACGTGAAATCTCAGCAAAACAGATGCTTTCTTTAGAATTTGATGGTTATGCAATTGGAGGTTTGGCAATTGGTGAAACAAGTGAACAAAGAATAGAAATTGTAAAACACACTGTTCCATTTCTACCAGGAGATAAGTTACGTTATGTAATGGGATTGGGAGACATTAAGGGGATGATTGAGCTTATAGAGCTTGGTATAGATATGTTTGATTGCGTATGGCCTGCTAGATTGGCTAGACACGGCAAAATAATAACTAAAGGACAATTTTTCAATTTAAAAAATTCAAAATATTCAGCAGATTCTAAACCTCTTGACCAAAACTGTACATGTTTTACATGTAAAAACTATTCGAGATCTTATTTAAGACATTTATTAATTAATGAAAGTACTTCATCTTGGTTTTACTTAACATTACATAACATAGTCCAAACAGAAAATATACTTAAGGAAATACAAGAAAGTATATTAAACTCAAATTTTGAAAAGTATAAAGAAAGTTTAAAAATATGAACGAATTGATAGCACTATTACCTTTAATACTTGTATTTATTATTTTTTATATAATTCTTTATATTCCTCAAAGAAGAAGACAAAAAAAACATAAGAATTATGTTAGTTCACTAAAAATAGGTGATGATGTTTTAACTGATTCTGGGATTTTTGGGCGTGTCGTAAATATTAAAGATGATAGAGTTACTCTTGTTGTAAAAAAGGGAGAAATTGAGATCTTAAAGAACAATATCTCATTTAAGTAATTCATGAAAAATATTCTAAAGTTTCTACTATTACCTGTTTTATCAATCTCCTTGTTTATTTATGTTTATTTTAATGATATAACTCCCAAATTAGGATTGGACTTACAAGGTGGAATCTCTTTAATTCTTACTGCTGAGGAAGGTACCGATTCAGAATTAATAGAACAAGCTGTCACATATTATGCGATCTAGAATTGCTGCATTTGGAGATGTTCAAGAACCAGAGATATCCATCAGTGGAGAAAATTCTGTATTAGTACAATTGCCAGGCATCACAGATCAAGAAAAAGCAATTGAAGCAGTTGGAACAACTGGACTATTAACTTTTAGACCAGTGCTTGACTCTTCATTAAGTATTGGTTATTCACCAGCATTAGAAATAATTGAAAATCCTGATGATCCTGAAAACCCAACAATAAATGCACCGGAAGGTGTAGATAATTTAACTGGCCTGACTATAAATGATGATCCTAATAAAATTTCATATTTATTATCTCTTTCTGGTGGCTATCCAGTGATTTACGAACTAGGTCCAGCTGTTTTAACAGGTAATGATATTAGTGATGCTTTAGCTGTATATCCTCAAAATGAATGGATTGTACAACTAGTTTTTAAAGATGAATCTGCAGATAAATTTACTGAATTAACTAAACAATTAGCAAGTTTGACAGGAGAACAAAGAAAACTTGCTATAGTTCTTGACAGTCAAGTTATCTCAGCTCCAGGTATTGCTTTAGATGTCAATCCTAATGTTGGAATAACCGGAGGTACAGCAGCTATTTCTATGGGTAATGCTGATCAAGGTCAATCAGCAAATAATTTAGCAGTTGTTCTTAGATACGGAGCTTTACCAGTTTCTTTTGAACGTTCCTCTATACAAAAAGTATCTGCTTCATTAGGTGAAAATACATTAAAACTTGGTCTTGAAGCTGGTTTAGTTGGACTTATAATTGTAAGTTTATTTTTAATACTTTATTACAGATTAAATGGATTAATTGCAATTCTTGGATTGTCTTCTTTTGGAATGCTATTTTATTCAGCAATTTCTCTATTGGGAAAATATCAAGGTTTTACTCTAACTCTTGCTGGAATTGCTGGTGTAATTGTATCAATTGGATTAGCAGCAGATTCATATATCGTCACATTTGAAAAATTTAAAGATGAGCTTAAAATTGGTAGATCTTTTCAATATGCTTCTGAAAAAGCCGTAACAGAAGCTTGGAAAACAATTTTAACAGCTGATTTTGTTTCCCTTACTGCTTCTGTAATTTTATATATTTTAGCTATTGGACCAATCCGAGGTTTTGCCTTAACACTTGGTATAGCTACAGTTTTTGATTTAATATTTACTAGAATCTTTACTAAAAATGCTGTTCCTTTGTTTACAAGAATATCAAATAATTCAAGATCATTTTTTCCTATTAAGAAAGAAGCTTTAACTAATGTTTAGTAAATTATTTTTAGGAACAACTGAGATTGATTTTTATAAATTAGGTAAAAGATTTATGAAAATATTTTTAATTGAAATTGTTATTTTTGTATCTGTGATTGGTTTATCAATTTCAGGATTTCGAGATTTAAATTTATCAGTAGATTTTACTGGTGGAACAACTTATCAATTATCAGCAAACTATACACAAGACGATATTTCTGATGTTTTAAATAATACAATACTTAAAGTTTCTAGATATCAAACATTTGAAAACTCAAATTCTATATTATTTAGAGCAGATTGAATCAACTCAAGAAAAAGAAAGTGAGTTACTTACTTATCTTTCCAATAAATTCGATGTCTCAAAAGATGATATTGAATTTCAAAGAGTAGGTCCTACTTTTGGAGCTGAAATTACTTCAAAAGGATTAAGAGCATTAATTATATTTTTATCAATCATTGTTATTTTGATTTCGTTTAGATATGAATTTAAATATGCAGTAATAGCTTTAATAGCCTTATTCCACGATCTATTTCTTAGTTATACAGTTTATGAATTACTGGGACTTGAGATTACTCCATCAACAATAATTGCTTTGTTAACAATTCTTGGTTACTCATTGTATGATACTGTCATACTTTTTGACAAACTTAAAGATTCTCAAAAGTTATTCAAAAGAAACCAACTTACTACTGAAGTATTAAATAAAACATTCAATGAAGTTTTAATGAGAAGTATAAATACCTCTCTAACATCAGCTTTTCCAATAATTTCAATCTTATTTCTAGGTAATTATTTAGGGATTGATGGTAGTTTATCTGATTTTGCTATTCCTTTATTGATAGGTATATTATCAGGAACTTATAGTTCAATTTTTGTAACTGTACCATTTTTATCAAAAATAATTAAAACTAATTAACTTTACTACCATAAATATATGGATACTATAAATCCAACAAACCAAACTAATGAATTATTAGATAAATTATTATCAAAAATGGATAATAAGTATCACTCCATTATTAATGAAGGTTTTATATTTGCTAATGAAGGTCACAAAAATCAAAAAAGAAAATCTGGAGAGCCTTATATAACTCACCCTCTACAAGTTGCAATTTATTTATCAGAAATAAATTTAGATGTAGAAACAATAATTGCAGCACTTTTACATGATTTAATTGAAGATACTGATATAACCTATGAAGATATTAAATCTAAATTTGGTAGTGAAATTGCAGACATCGTCGATGGCGTAACAAAATTAGACAAAATTAAATACAACACTACTGAGGAAGCAAAGGCAGATGCTATTAGAAAAATGGTTATTGCAATGTCAAGAGATATAAGAGTTTTAATACTAAAACTTGCTGATCGCTTACATAATATTAAAACTATTGAATTTCACAATGATTGGAAGCAGGAGAAAATCGCTAGTGAAACACTTTATGTGTATGCTCCTTTAGCACATAGATTAGGTTTGCAATCAATTAAACATGAATTAGAAGATATTTCTTTTAAAATTCTTTTTAATAAACAAAATAAAGAAATACAAGATCAAATAACTCTTGCAAATCCAAATCGATTAAAGCAAATAGAAGAATCTATAAATATTATTAAAACTCTTTTAGAAGATAATTCAATATCTGCAAATGTATCTGGAAGACCAAAACATAATTATTCAATTTATAAAAAAATAGTAAACAATGGGCTATCTTTTAACGAAATAAACGATTTAATTGGTATCAGAATAATTACTGATGATGTAAAAAATTGCTATACAATACTTGGTTTAATTCATGCAAATTTTCAACCTGTACTTGGTAGATTTAAAGATTTTATTTCAATGCCAAAATTTAACTTATATCAAAGCTTGCATACAACAGTGCTTACTCCACTTGGCCATAAAATGGAAATACAAATTAGAACTCATGAAATGCATTATCGAGCTGAATACGGGGTAGCTGCACATTGGAAATATAAAGAAAAACCTTCAAACGATTTAACAAAATGGACTAATGAGCTTTCATCAATTTCAAACGAATATCCCGATCCAAATGAGTTCTTGCAGCATATGAAATTAGATTTATATGAAAATGAAGTATTTTGTTTAACTCCAGAAGGGGATGTTATTTCATTACCTCAAGGTTCTACTCCAGTTGATTTTGCTTTTGCAATACATACTCAAGTTGGTGAAAAATTAATTGGTGCAAAAGTTAATGGAAAATTGGTTAATTTAGGAAATATTTTAAAATCTGGTGACACAATTGAAATTTTAACTAGTAAAGATAAAGATAAAGGACCAAGTAGAGACTGGTTAAATGTTGTTAAAACAACTAGAGCAAGATCAAAAATTAGACAATGGTATCAGAAACAACTTAAAAATGAAGATATTCAAAAAGGAAAAACTATTTTAAATACTTGGCTTGAAGATAATTCAGATGTTTTAGAAAAAAAAGGCTAAAGATTCAATTCTCCAGGAACTTTTAATTGAAATGAAATTGCCTAATATTGAGACACTTTATCAAAATCTTGGCAATGGTAATACAGGTATAAATACTGTTGGAAATAAAATTAGAAAACAAATATTTCCTGAAGAAATTTCAATCGATGACGATTTATTTTCACCTGAAATAAAACCAGACTCAAAATCAGATTTAATTATTGTTGAGGGTTACGACGATATACAAGTAAGGATGGCTAAATGTTGTGTTCCAGTACCAGGTGATGACATTATTGGATTTGTAACTATTTCAAATGGTATTGCTATACACCGATCCGATTGTCTAAATGTTCAAATTAATCCTTCGATTGGTGAAAGAATTATTGATGTATCTTGGGGTTATACAGCTAATACTGGAACAATTGTTTGGCTAGAAATTGAAGCAATTGATAGACCTTATTTACTACGCGATGCAACAATTGCTATTTCTGATAATGGTGGAAATATTTTAGTAGCAAAATCCGTAACGAATAGTAAAAGAATTGTTTCATTAATTTTTCAAGTTGAAATTAGCGATAATAATCAATTAGATGCGATTATAGAAGACGCTAAAAAAATTGAAAATGTTTTTGATGCATCTAGAATTTTTCCAGGTAAAAAATAATGAACAATATAAAAGTATTTACAAGTTTTACAACCTCTAATTGTTATGTTGTGACTCCAGATAACAGTGGAATATGCTTTTTAATTGATTTACCTCCAGATTTAGATGAAACATTAAAATACATTAACAAAAACAACCTGTCTATAGGTGGTGCCTTTGTTACACATGGTCATTATGACCATTCTTTAGGAATGAAAGAAATTAAAAAGAATATTTTTATGAATTTAGATGATGAGTTTCTAGCAAGAAATCCACAGGATCAAATTGGTAAACTACTAAATGGTTTAACTTTGGAACAATATGATGGTGAAATAATAGATATTTATTCACACCAATATGATTTTCTAAAAGTTTATTCTAACCCTGGTCATACTATAGGTAGTGTATCATTTGAGTTTCCAAATTTAGGAGCTATTTTCACTGGAGATTTTGTATTTAAAGAGAGCATTGGTAGAACTGATCTTTACAGTGGAAATATTGAAAGTATGAAAGATTCAATAAATAATGTTTTTGTTAATTTTGATAAAAGTTTTGATATATTCCCTGGACATGGTGAATATGATTCTGTGAAGAATATTTTAAATAATAATATTATTTTAAAGGAATTATTAGATGATTGAACAAGTAAAAGGAACTAATAATATTTCAAATGAGTTGTCCAAAAAGTATTTTGCTTTCCAAAAATCTTTTATAGAAAATTTTTCTAATTATGGCTATGAATTTGTTATAACTCCAACAATAGAACACGCAGAGTTGTTTCAAAAATCAATTGGAGAATATTCAGAAATTGTAACTAAACAAATGTATCAATTCAAAGACAAAGCAGGAAGAGATATAGTTTTGAGGCCCGAAGGTACATCAAGTTTTGTTAGATATCATGCACAATTTAATAAAGACCTTACAAATAAATATATCTACTTTGGTCAAATGTTCAGATATGAAAATCCACAAAAAAATAGATACCGAGAATTTACACAAGCTGGAGCTGAAATAATAGGTAACATTGATAAATTTTCAGATTTTCAAATAATTAATGATTCAGCTAACTTTTTAAAACAATTGAACGTTCAATTTACTTTAAATATAAACACAATTGGTTCAATTATTGATAGAGAAAAATATGTAAAAGAACTTTATAAGTTTTTCAAAATGAATTATGAAAAACTATCTAAAGAATCACAAGAAAAACTAGAAAATAATACATTACGAATCCTTGATTCGAATGTAGAAGCTGATTTGAATATTATTAAAAATGCACCTAATATTTACGATTTTCTTTCAAAAGAATCTATTGAAAACTTTAATGAATTATTGCGTTTATTAGATGCTAAAAATATTCAATATAAAAAGAATGAAAGATTAGTTAGAGGGTTGGATTACTACAACGATCTTACTTTTGAATTTATTAGTAAACAAGGAGTTGTCATTGGTGGTGGTGGAAGATACGATAAACTCTCTGAAATTTTACAAATTGGGAATTTTAAAGGGGTAGGAGTAGCATTTGGAGTTGAACGTATTTTGGATCTTCTAGATTTAAACGAAAGTAATAAAAAATATTACCTTATTGGTTCGAATATTGAAAAGATGATTGAATATTCTAAAAAATTAGACTTATTAAACATTCCTTATAGTAAACCTTCAAGAATATCTAAAATTAACTCTCAATTTAAAGAAGCTAAATCAAATAATTTTCAATATGTTATTAATTCTGATGAAGATACAATAAAGAACTTAGCGGATAACACAACTGTTGAATTTTCAGAAAAAGAATTGTTATGAATATTAAAGAATTAAAAAATTTAAAAGTAAATACAGAAGTAAATGATCTATTTGGTTGGGTAAATACAGTAAGGGATCACGGTGGATTAACTTTTATCGATTTAAGAGATTATGACTCTTTTATTCAGTTAGTCATTGATGACAATATAAAGGAAATTGAAAAAATTAGGAGTGAATTTTATATTTCAATTACTGGAATTTTTAAAAAAAGAGATCCAGGTTTAGAAAATAAAAAGCAAGAATTTGGAGATTATGAGATTCAAGTTACCAATTTAAATGTTATAAATAAGAGTAAAACATTACCTTTTCAGATCGAAGATAAAATTGAAACTGATGAAAGTATTCGTTTAAAATATCGATATTTAGACCTAAGAAGAAATGAAATGAAGCAAAATATTTTAGCTCGTTCAAAAGTATTCAAAAGTATAAGAAATGTAATGAACGAAATGAATGTTTTAGAAATCGATACACCAACTTTAATTAAATCAACACCAGAAGGTGCTAAAGATTTCCTTGTACCTTCTAGAAAAAATCCTGGAACTTTTTATGCGTTGCCACAATCACCACAAATGTATAAGCAATTATTTATGATGTCTGGTTTCCCTAATTACTACCAAATTGCTAAATGTTATAGAGATGAAGATTCTCGTAAAGATAGGCAGCCTGAATTTACACAATTAGATCTTGAATTCTCAAACGCTAATCCTAATTTAGTAAAAAATAATGTAGAAAACATAATTAAAAGTATTTTTAGTGAAGCTTTTGACATAAAAATAAATTCTAGTTTTCCTTCTTTATCTTTTCATGATGCAATTAACTTGTACGGAACAGATAAACCCGATTTAAGAATTAAAGAGACTATTAATGATGCGACCAATGTCTTTTCTAATAGTAACGTTTCATTTATTAAAGACTCAATAGATAGTTCTGGAGTTTTTAAATATTTATTTACACCAAAATTTCTAACTAGAAAAGAGATTGATAATTTTGATGCTTTGGCTAAGGAGTTAGGTAGTAATGGATTAGGTTGGATAAAGTATGAAAATCAAAACTTTTCAGGACCACTTGCTAAACATATGAGTGACAATGAGTTAACTTTTGTGAGTGCACTTGGAGAGGGTACTTTCTTATTTCAAGTAGGTAATTTACTAGATATCTCAAAAACAATGGATATGCTAAGAACTAAATTGTATGAAAGAAGCGAAAAAGAAGAACACGTTTTTCTATGGGTAGAAGACTTTCCATATTTTGAAATTGAAAATAATGTTTTACAACCTTCCCATCATCCATTTACTTCTCCTCAAAATGTAGAAGACTTTGAAAATAACCCAATTGAAGCAATTGCATTGCATTACGATTTAGTTTTAAATGGAGTTGAACTTGGTTCTGGATCACAGAGAATTAACAATCCCGATTTACAAACTTTGGTATTAAAAAAATGGGGTCTAAGCGATTCTGAAATTGAAAACCGCTTTGGATGGTTTATCGAAGCTTTATCTTATGGAACACCACAACATGCTGGATTTGCAATTGGAATTGATAGATTAGTTGCAGAAGTAATGAAACAGCACTCTATTAGAGATGTTATCCCATTTCCCAAAACTCAATCTGGAATGGACCCTTTAACTGATGCACCGACAACACTAGATGCGGACTTATTAGAAGAATATAATTTAAAAGTTATTGATGATAATGAATAGTAACGAGATTAGAACAAATTTTCTTAACTACTTTGAATCAAAAGGACACAAAATTATTCCTTCATCATCTTTAATACCGCATGATCCAACTTTACTTTTTACAGCAGCAGGAATGGTACCTTTAAAAGATTACTTTTTAGGAAAATTAAAACCTGATTCACCAAACATGACTTCATCTCAAAAATGTATAAGAACTATTGATATAGATATTATTGGTGAAACTGATAGACACTTATCCTTTTTTGAAATGTTAGGTAACTTCAGTGTAGGTAAATATTTTAAAGAAGAAGCAATTAAGCTAGCTTATTCGTTTATTGTTGATGAACTAAAAATAGATAAAAATAAATTGTGGTTTACCGTCTACAAGACTGATGATGAATCTTTTAATATATGGAAAAATATAGTCGGAGTTCCAGAAGAGAGAATTCAAAGAGGGGACTCTGATAATTTTTGGCATATGAATGTTCCAGGACCATGTGGACCTTGTTCTGAAATTTTTATAGATAGAGGTGAAAAATATGGTGAGGACGGTGGTCCAATAGGTGGAGGGGAAGATCGTTTTATTGAGATTTGGAACCTTGTATTCATGGAATCTATTCAAGATGAGCCTTTTCAAGTTATCGGTACACTCCCTTCTAAAAATATTGATACAGGTATGGGTCTTGAAAGAATATCTATGATTATGCAAGATAAAGAAACTCTTTTTGAAACAGATTTATTTTTTCCTCTCAGTCAAGAACTTAGTAAATACGTAGACAAACCAAATTCTAAATATGAAAAAGTAATTTTAGACCATATAAAATCATCAACTTTCATGATTTCAGATGGCGTTGTTCCAACTAATGAGGGTCGTGGGTATATACTAAGAAGGCTTATCAGAAGAGCTATTAGAGCTTTTAATCAAGTTTCTACACAAGAAATATCACTTTCTTTTTTAATTGAAATAGTTGTTGATATGTACAAGGAACAATATCCTGATTTACAAAATAATATTGAAAAAATATTAAAACTTTTTGTTACAGAAGAAAATCTATTTAACAATACACTTATTAAAGGAAATCAAGAAATTAAGAATTTATTAAATGAAAAGAATTCAATAGATGCAAAAGACGCATTTAAATTATTTGAAACATTTGGTTTCCCATATGAGCTTACAAAAGAAATTGCTGCGGAAAATAATATTATTATTAATGACGATGAATATTTTAAATATTTTGAAGAACATAAAAAGAAATCAAAAATTGTGAATAAAGACAATAGTAACGTTTACAATTTTGATGTCGAAATAAACTCTTTCATCGGCTACGAATCCAAAAATGTAACTTCAGAAATTATCCATGTCGAAACATTAGAAAAAACACAAATAATATTTACAAATGAAAATCCTTTTTATTATGAAGCTGGCGGACAAATATCTGATGAAGGTTTTGTAAAATTAGATGAAAATATCTATAAAGTTACTGACGTAATTAAAAACTCTAACAATGCAATAGGTTTAGTTCTTGAAACTAATATTTTCGAGGTCGGTCAAAATGTTGAACTAAATGTAGACTCATCATTTAGAAATGGCGTTTCTAAAAGTCACACAGGTGCTCATATAGTTCATCAATCTCTAAGGGACATTCTTGGAGACCATGTTGCACAAGCAGGTTCTAACGTCACACCAGGAAAATTTAGATTTGACTTTAGCCATACTTCAAAAGTATCTGATGAAGAGTTGGATGATATTTTTCAACTATCAAATATAAAAATATTCGAAGATCTAGAAGTTAACACCAAAGTTATGAATATTGATAAAGCAAAAGCAGAAGGTGCTTTAGCTTTTTTTGGTGATAAATATGATAACGATGTAAGAGTAGTTAACATTGGTAATTTCTCTAAAGAACTTTGTGGAGGTACCCATGTACATAATTCTCATGATGTAGGTCTGATTGTTTTACTTCAAGAATCTTCAATTGGTTCAAACCTCAGAAGAGTTGAAATGCTTTCAGGTTTATTAGCTTACGAATTTTTAAATAATGCTTACAAATCATATAACAATGTAGCAAATTTACTTCAAGTACAGCCTAATGAAGTCTATAAAAAACTCAATTCACAACTTGAAACCTTTGAAGAATATAAATTAAAAATATCAAAGTTTAGAAAGCTTGAGTTAAATTCAATTATTGAGTTATGTAAAAAAGAATCTGAGCCATTATCAAATTACAGTACAATTGTTTCTCATGTTGATGTTGAAAGCATAAACGAATTAAAAGAAATTTCATTGGAATTAATCAATGAACATAATATTGATATAGTTGTGTTGATTTCTTCTATTAATGGTAAAAAATCTTTAATTGGAGCTACTAATAATAAAGTAAACTATGATATTTCAGTTTTAATATCAAATATCTCTAAAACATATGGAGGTGGAGCTTCAAAAGATCCAAATTTATCAATTGGTGGAGGCCCTAATTTAAACAATATTGAAGAAGCACTAGCAAAAATAAAAGAGGTTCTTCATAATGACATTAAATAATCAAAATATTTTATCAATTGACTATGGTGAAAGATATGTTGGTTTTGCTTTAAAAAAATCTAACACAAACATTGGTACACCTTTAAAAATAGTTGATCAAAAAAAATCAAATTTAAATTCTGAACTAGAAGCAATTATTGAGTTTTATAATATAAACCTTATTGTTATAGGTTATCCTATCGGGTTAAACTCACAGTTAAACAGAATGACAGCTGTAGTAGATAAGTTTATAAGTTCCTTAAATTTTAATATCCCTATAGAAAAAATAGACGAAAGGTTTACATCTAATATTATTTCCAATAACAGTACAGAAAGAAATGATGATTTGTCAGCTTTAGAAATTTTAGAAAGCTATATTAAAAAAAATGAGTAATTTTTACCTGAAAAACCGACTTCTATTGCAACTATTATTTCTTTTTTTATTTCTATTTTTAATTTTTAATTTTTCTAACGATATTGCTGACGGAATCAAACCTTCGAATATTGTTTCAAATCAGATAGATGAAGATTTTAAAATTATAGAAATTAATATACCTCAAGGTGCTTCAGCATCACAGATAGCTTCTATTCTTGACTCATCCGGTGTAATCAATTCTCAGCTAGCATTTGAATTGTATCTGAGAAATGAAAATTTAACTGATAAGTTAAGAGCTGGTTCTTATGAACTACCTAATAATCTTGAGTATGAGGAGCTAACGGCACTTCTATTAAAAGGCCCTCCATTAAAAACCTATAACATTACTATACCTGAAGGTTTATGGATATCCGAAACCTTAGAAACTATCTCTGCTCAAACAGGTTATGATGTTGTTCAATTAGAAAATTCATTAATTTCTGGAAGGGTAGTAAGTAATTATTTACCTAATAATGATTATTCAAAACTTCAAAATTGGGAAGGATTACTGTTTCCAAACACTTATCAAATTAACGTTGACGCAAATGGCGAAGAAATCCTACAGAAACTAGTTGATGAACTAGAATATAGATTCTCTAGTTTATTAGAAAGCAATACTTTACCAAATTGGATAAGTAGTCCTACAGAGTTCTTTACAATTTCTAGTCTTATTGAAGCAGAATCGAAATTAGATGAAGATAGACCTTTAGTTTCATCAGTAATTAAAAATAGATTAGAAGACAATATGATATTACAAATCGACGCAACTGTACTTTATTCATTACAAAAAAGAAAATCCTCAGTGTTATTAATAGATCTACAAACAGATAGTCCATATAATACTTATAAATATAGCGGTTTACCACCAACACCTATTTCTGGATTTGGTGAGAGATCTATGAAAGCAATTTTTAACACACCTGAAAACGATTTTATTTATTATCTTTTAACAGATATAAATGGGAAAATGACATTTACGGGAGATTATGAAGAGTTTATTAATCTTAAGAATAAAGCTAAAGAAGAAGGAGTGATACCATAATGGTTTCAACAAACGATATTAGACCTGGTCAATCTATTATTTATGAAAACAACATTTATTTAATACTTGAATACCAACATGTAAAACCTGGAAAAGGTAGAGCATTTGTTAAAACAAAATTAAAAAATATTACTAATGGGGGAGTAGTTGATAAAACCTTTAGAGCAGATGAAGATGTAGAACAAGCTTTTGTAGATAAACAACCTTTTCAATTTTTGTACTCTGATGGAGAAGACTATTTTTTTATGAATACAGAAACATATAATCAAATATCTTTAAATCAACAATTTCTTGATGGTGATGAATTGCTGCTTAAAGGTAACCAAGATGTTACTATTGCGATGTACAAAGATAATCCCATAGAAGTAATATTACCTACTGCAATTTCTCTTATTGTTACCAAATCTGAACCAGCAGTTAAAGGTGATTCTGTGAATTCATCAACAAAGGAAGTTACTTGTGAGACTGGTTTAACTTTACAAGTTCCAATGTTTATAAATGAAAATGATGTAATAAAGATAGATACAAAAACAAAGTCGTACATGACTAGAGCATGAATAAAGATTTTAGATCAGTTTGTTTTGAGTCATTATTTGAATCAGATTTAAATTCAGATGAATTTATCATAGTTAAAAATGATTTAAGCGTAAATCAAACTTTAAGAGCAGAGCAATTAATTAAACAAATTACTGATAATTTGGAAGAAATAGTTTTATTAATAAAAAAATATTCACAAAATTGGTCATTTGAAAGAATTGCAAAAACAGAGAAAACCTCCCTTATATTAGGTATAGGCGAAATTCAATTAAATCTTACTCCTTCAAAAGTGATAGTTTCTGAATGGACAAAATTAACAGATAAACATTCAACTTCAGATGGTGCAAAATTTGTTAACGCTATACTTGATAATATTTCTAAAAATGAATTTAAAAATTGAAATAAAAGCTATTAAAAATACTAGAGATAAGTTTATTGAATCTTTTAGTATTAAGAACAAAGATTTAGAACAAAATATAAAGCACGGTAGAGATAATGATATTTTAAATTCTATAAGAGTTCATAAGTATATAACCTCTAGCAAAGAAAAAGGTAAAGTAGAGTCAGCAAGATTTTTAGAATCAATAAATTTAACTGAAAAAACAATTTTAAAAGAATTAACTAACGAAGATATCGATAATATTGTAAACTTTTTAACAAAATGATTTATATTATTACAGGTCCATCTGGTGTTGGAAAAAATACTATTATTAATGAACTCTCAAATCACATAAATATACATTTTTCAATATCACATACAACACGCTCTAAAAGAGATGGTGAAGTAGATGGTAAAGACTATTTTTTTGTTACTGAAGATGAATTTAATTCATTGATTAATAAAAATTTTTTTATTGAGTATGAGCAATATGGAGATTACTTCTATGGGACTGGTAAAAATCAAATCAAAAATAAAAAAGAAGTAATTTTATTAGATTTAGAAGTAAATGGTGCTACAAAGCTTCTTAAAGAATATCCACACTTTATTGGAATATTTATAGATATTGATAACCAAACATTAAGAGAAAGGCTCAAAAGTAGAGGTCATAATGATGAATTTATTCAAGAAAGGATGAAGTTAGCAAACTTACAGAGAGAGAAAAAACATTTATATAATTTTAATATACAAAATGTAGATTTAAATACTTCTGTTAAGGAAATTATTGATATAATATATGACTTGGAGGAAAGATGATTAAACCACCTATTGAAGAACTTTTAGAACAAACACCTGGTAGATTTGCTTTAGTTATAACTGCTGCGCGTAGAGCAAGAGATATTAATTCATACTTTAACCAACTTGGAGAAGGTATCGGTGCTTATACACCACCGCAAGTTCAAAGTTTAAGTAGAAAACCACTTACTGTTGCATTTGAAGAAATAGCTGCAGGAAAGGTTGAAGTTTCAGAAAAAAGTTAATGAACAAAAATATACTACTTGGACTATCGGGTAGTGTTGCATGTTCTAAATCTGAAATTTTCTATAAAGAATATTCAAAATATTTCAATTTTAAATTTATATCTACTTACAGCGGTCTTAAATATTTAAGTAAAGAATTTATTAAAGAAAATAAACCATTTTCAGATTGGTCTGATACTTCGGGATCTCCTCATATTGAGTTAGCTAGATGGGCCGATATTTTCCTTATATATCCTGCTTCAGCAAATTTAATTTCCAAACTCGCAAGTGGTATAGCTGATGACCTTTTAACTTCGACTTTCTTAATGTATAAAAAACCAGTCTATATTGCTCCAGCTATGCATGAAGAAATGTATACAAACCCATTAATTCAAAATAGTGTTTCTAAATTAAGTAAAAACAATTTGATTATTGGTCCTAGATACGGATCATTAGATATTGGTGATAGTGGTGAAGGAAGGTTAATTGAACCTATTGAAATTAACGAAATAATATCACAGTCGAAAGAAAAAATTTTAATAACATCTGGACCGACTATAGAAAATATTGATGATGTAAAAATAATATCTAATAACTCATCTGGTAAGCAGGGTAGAGCTATTGCCTTAGAATTATTAGCTCGAGGTTACGAAGTTGTTTACATTCACTCTTCAAAAATTGAATCTTTACCGCATGCTAAGAATGTTCCATTTACTGATTCTCATTCATTGTTAGAAATTATTGAATCAGAATCTCTAAATTCAAAATATTTATTTATGACTGCAGCAGTATCTGATTTTATAGTTGAAAAAACACAAGGAAAAATAAGTCGAGACGATGGTCCCTATAATTTACTACTTAATCCTAATGTAGATGTTGTTAAAACAATTAAGGAAAAATTTCCTAAACTTATAACAATTGGATTTTCTGCACAGGTAGACAATGAATTAAATTTTGCAAAGTTACGCAAAAAGAATATTGACTATTTAGTTATTAATAATATATTACAAAATCCATTTGGATCTACTAATAACCAAGTAACAGTCATTAATAAAAATGAAACGTTACTAGTAACAGAGACACTTAATAAAAATGAAATAGCTAAATTGTTAATTGATACAATAATTAAATAATGTATGCTGATGTTGAACTTATTTCAAACAATACTTATAAATTTAAATTATTTACATACTCTATTCCTAGTAATTTTTTAAATAAAATACAAATTGGCTCAATAGTTGAGGTTAAATTTAGAAACAAGATTTATAGTGCGATTGTTTTAGAAATAAAACAAAGTACTTCATTATCAAAATTAAACGAAATTCTTAAATTTACTGATATTACATTTGATCAAAAGAAACTTGAATATCTTAAATATTTAGCATTATCAAATTACATAAATATTGGAATTGTTATACATAATTTAATTAATATTGAAACATTCAATAAGCAAAATATTTTGGAAAGAAAAAATATTGAAAATTTAAACTTGAATCAATTAAATGAAATGAATTTCAAATTTAGGAAGAATATTATTTTTGCATCATCCCTTAAAGAAATCTCAAATATTTATAACACTTTAAAAAATAAAATCTCTATTTCCTTTTATCAAAAAACAGGTGGAAAGGAAGAAATAGAACAATTTTTTTTGATTAAAGATTATAAATTAGTAATTTTACTTTCAAATAATTTTGAAAAAATAAATATTGTGAATGATACTGGTTATTTTTTTTATGATTCAAATTCAGCTACATTTAAATTACCAAAATTAAATCAGTTAAATATTATTGAATCAGCTTATCTAAAAAACAACATTTTTGGAGGTAATTTTTACTTCTTAAATGAATTTCAAAATCTTGAATTCGATAATAGAAAACCCAAATTAACTAACGTATTCAATTATGAAATTAAATATTTTATTTCAAGTTCTATCAAAAATTCTTTTCACTTACTATTTAATAAATATAAAAAATTGAATTATTATTCTAATGAAGAATTTGATCATCCAAGTTCATACAATAGATTGACCGATATCTCAAACAAGGAAATTGAAGCACTTATTATAGTAAACCCTAAGATAGCAAGAAACAATTTACTAGATTCCAGTAGATTAATTTATCTCTTAAGATTGTTGAATTACTTTACACTAAATAAATTGTCTATTTTTGTTATTTCTAATAAAGAAATAGATATTAATAAATCATTAAACAGTTCAAATTTTCAAAAATGGGTTGATAAGGAAATAGATATTAGAAAAAAATATGGACCGAATCTATTATTGAAAATTTTTTCAATTAGAGCAACTGAACAAATAAAAAATAACTTAGATGGTAAGTTGCTAGGTCCAATTTCTGATAATGGTGAATATTTTTATGAATTACATTTGAAGTTAAATAAAGTAAAATATTTAGAAACTATCGATATTTTTTCAAAATTAACTGATTATGAAGTAAAGAGAGTTAAACATTTATGAGTGAAATAGTAATTTTTGGTCATCCTTCTCTAACACATAAATCATCTGATATTGATGTTATTGATGATTACATAATTAACTTATCAAAAAAGATGATAAAAATCATGTATGAAGCTCCAGGGGTTGGGTTAGCTGCTCCTCAAATTGGTATAAATAAAAATATATTTGTTTTTGATGCAGGCGATGGTCCTAAAGTTGCTATAAATCCTGTACTTGAAGAAGTTAGTGGTGACGTAATATTTATGGAAGGATGTTTGTCTTTACCTGGATACTACTGGGATATAGAAAGATATGAATATGCAAAAATTTCATGTTTAAATGAAAAAAATGAAAAAGTTGTTTATGAAGGTGATGATCTTTTAGGTAGGGTACTTCAACATGAATACGATCATTTAAACGGTAAATTATTAATAAGTTGTTTGAAAAGAAAAGAAAGGAAACTTGCTCTAAAAGAAATATCTATAAAAGGATTTCCAGGTGAACAAATATAAATACTTCTTTGGTTCTGATATACGAAGCGTACCTTTTCTGGAAAGTTTATTCAAAATAGATAAAAATATAAAAGTTGTTACTTTAAAACCTAAAAAACAAGGCAGGGGAAGGAAATTAAAATCAAATCCCGTTGAAGATTTTGCAAAGAAAAACAAAATAGATTTTAAATATTTTTCTGATGATATGTTTCTAGACGATTTTCAATATGGTATTGTTGCTAGTTTCGCAAAGATTTTTAACAAAAATTTCCTTAAGAATCATAAAAAATTATATAATATTCATCTAAGCTATCTTCCTGAGTTAAGAGGGCCAACCCCTGTAGAACATACTATTTTAAATAATTTTATGCACTGTGGATACACAATTTTCAAGATTGATGAAGGAGTTGATACTGGAAATATTTTATATCAACATAAATTAGACATAAGTAAAGAAATCTATGCTTCAGAAATTTATACAAAAATATATAACCATTTTGAAGAGAACATTTCTTCAATTGACTTTAATTCAAAATTACAAAAACAAAGTAATAATGTCACATTAACTTATAAATTTTCAAAAAATGATTTCGATATTACAGGTTTAACTCTATTTGAAGCAAAAAAAAATATTCGCGCTTTTGATGTTATAGGACCTGCATTTATAAAATATTATGATAAAGTCATAAAAATACATAACTACTTTCTAGATGAAAATACTCCAGGTATAGAATTAATTGATGGGATTATATACCCAAAGGAAGTTACCCCAGAAGGAAAAAAAAGAATGGAATTTCAAGATTATATAAGAGGTCTTAGATGATAATTTCAGCTAGCATACAAGCTGCTAATCAGTTATTTCTATTAGAAGAAATTAATAAAAACAAACATAAATTTGATCAAGTACATATTGATATTACAGACGGACACTTTACCAACAATATAAGCATGTCTTTTAACCACATTAGTTTAATTAAGAAAAACACTGATTACAAAGTTGATGTTCACCTTATGCTCGATAACAACGAAAAATTTATAAAAGTTGCTTTTGAGAATGGTGCTGATTTAGTCTACGTACACCAAGAATCTACAACATTAGACAGCTTTATTGAATTTCAAAATAACTTCCCTCAGCTAGGTATTGCTACATTACCGAATACTCAAAATGAATCGCTTAAAGATTACTTGAAGTATGCTAAAGCTGTTTTACTACTTGGGGTCAACCCTGGTTATTCAAATCAAAAACAGTCAGTTGACTTACTTGATAAAGCAAGACATTTTAAAAATGAATATAAAGATTATTCAGGATTGCTTGTTTTAGACGGTGGAATTACTTACGAAAAGCTACTAGAAACTAAAAGTTTAGGCATAGATATTGTTGTTCAAGGTGGTGCGATTTTTGGATAAAGCATTGAAATGTTTTAATTATCCTGATGCGATGATTGAAGCTTTTAAATTGGCACTTGATTCTAAACCATTTCCTAATCCAAAAGTTGGTGCTGTTTTAACAGATCAATATTTTAATATTAAAGCAACAGGCTTTCATAAAGGTCCAGGTAAACCTCATGCAGAAATTGAGGTGTTAAAGAATGTCAAAGTTGAAAATAATGATATTTTGTTTGTTACATTAGAACCATGTTTTCACAGTGATACTTCGCCATCATGTGCTGATGAAATAATTAAAAAAGGTGTCAAAAATATTTATTATGGAGGTATTGATGTCGACAGTAGAACAAATGGAAAAAGCATAAATAAACTAAAACAAAACTCAGTATCTATAAAATTAATTGAAGGAGTACATCAATTATTAAACCCTCATTATTTAAATCAAAAAATTAAAAATTTAAAAGTAACTTATACAGGTAAATTAGCACTCAGTAAAGATAATTTTATTTATTCAAATAAAAATAAATATATTTCGAACGAAGAATCTTTATTACTAACTCATGTTTTAAGAGCTAATTATAATTCAATCTTAATTGGTAAAAACACATTTATTATTGATAAACCATTATTAGATACTCGTTTAATTCAAAACAAAACAAATAATCTAGACCCTATTAAATTTATTCTTTGGGGTAGTGACAAAAATATTAAAAATTTTTTACGTGAAGATTTTATTTTTCTGACTGATTTTTCAATAGATGGATATAAAAACGTTATAAATTTAGGAAAAATAAATTTTCAAAGTATCAATAACTTTTTTACTGATATTAATAATTTTTCTGTGTTAATAGAAGGTGGTAATAAAGTACATAAATATTTTATTGAAAACGATTATTATGATAATTTTTATTTATTTAGGTCTAAAAACAACTTAATTGAAGGTTTAAAAGCTACAGATAAAATAAATATTTTAAATGGAGAAAATTATTCAAATAAAGAATTTAGTCTTAATGATAATATTCTAAATATTTATACTAGATATTGATGTTCACTGGAATAATATCATCAATTGGAAAAATAAAAAAAATTAGTGAAAATGTATTAACCATTGAGACAAATAATACAAACTTCAGAAATTTAGAAATTGGTACAAGCATTGCTGTTGATGGTTGTTGCTTAACATTAATAGGTGATGATGAAGCTTCCATATCCTTTCAGATTTCAGAAGAAACATTTAATAGAACTTCATTAAATAAAAATCATTGTGGATATGTTAATTTAGAGCTGCCGTTGACTCCTAATTCACTTATGAGCGGTCATATTGTGCAAGGTCATATCGACAGTACAACAAAAATTTTAGATATATTAGAACATGGCAATGAAACTTGGACTTTTAAATTTGAAAATAATAATATCAAATATATTGTAGATAAAGGCTCTATAACTTTAAATGGAATATCTTTGACTGTTGTTAATCCAAGTAATAATGAATTTTCTGTTGCTGTAATCAATGAGACTTATAAAAAAACTAATTTACAATACCTGAAAGTTAATGATGTTGTTAACGTTGAATACGACATAATAATAAAATATTTGGAAAAATTGCAAAATGATAACTGAAATTGAATCAATTATTAAATCATTTAGTCATGGTGAAATGATCATTTTAGTTGATGATGAAGAAAGAGAAAATGAAGGAGACCTAGTTGTTTCAGCTACCCATTTAACTCCAGAACATATCAATTTTATGATAACTTATGGTAAAGGTTTAGTTTGTGCTCCAATTTCTTCTAAAATTGCAAAAAGGCTTAAATTACCTTTAATGCAAGGTGTGAATAACGAATTGCAAACTCCATATACAGCATCTGTTGATCTAAAAGATTCTGAAGTTACCACTGGGATATCAGCTAAAGACAGGTATTTGACAATTAAAGGTTTGCTAAATGAGGAATCAACTAGAAATTCATTTAATGTTCCGGGACATATTTTTCCACTGCAAGCTATGGATGGAGGAGTTTTAAGAAGAGCTGGCCATACAGAAGCAGCAGTAGAGTTATGTTACCTCTCTAATCATGAACCTGTTGCAGTAATTTGTGAAATTATAAATGAAGATGGAACCATGGCAAGATTGGATGATTTAATTAAATTTGCAAACAACCATAATTTAAAAATTGGAACGATAAAAGACTTGATACATTACAAGTTAAATAACTCAAATCCAGTTGAATTTATTTCAAAAGCAAATATACCTACAAAATTTGGAAATTTTACGGGGCATGTTTTTAAAGACGCAAATGATAACACTGAACATATGGCATTAACATATGGTGATTTTCTGAATGGTAATGAAACTATGGTACGTGTTCATTCTGAATGTTTAACTGGTGACACACTATTTTCAAATAAATGTGATTGTGGTTCTCAATTAGAAAATGCGTTAAAAATGATTGTTGAAAATGATAGTGGTGTATTACTTTACATGCGTGGTCATGAAGGCAGAGGCATAGGACTTGGAAATAAAATAAAAGCATATTCTTTACAAGATCAAGGTGATGATACAGTTGATGCGAATATTAAATTAGGATTTAAAAACGACCAAAGAGACTATGGAACTGGAGCTCTAATTCTGAGGAGCCTTGGTATTGAAAAAATGAATTTATTAACTAATAACCCATCTAAAAGAGCTGGCCTTGAAGGATATGGCTTAGAAATTGTAAAAAGAACTCCGCTCATAGGAACTACGACACCAGATAATATAAAGTATTTAGAAACAAAACAGGATAAAATGGGACACAATTTTTCTAATGAATAAAGTTGGCATAGTTGTTGCTAATTATTATCCAGAAATTACTTCTGGTTTATTAAGTGGTGTTCATAAAACTTTGGATGAAAATTTTAGTAAACAAGTCTATGAGGTGTCTGGTGCGTGGGAACTTGTGTATAAAATAAATGACTTAATTGAAGTTGAAAAAATTAATAAATTTATTGCTATTGGAGTTATTTGCAAAGGAGACACTGATCATTATGAATATATTTCTTCGAGTGTTTCAAGTGGGTTAATGAATACAATTATTTCAAAAAATGTTTATATTGCAAACTGTGTTTTAAATGTTTTAGATCTTGCTCAGGCTGAAAAAAGAGCAGGCAGTACTAACAATAAAGGCTCTGAAGCGGCACTATCTTTAAACAAACTTTTTATTAATACTTAATAATTTATTATTGTATAATTTAATTAAGCGAACAATGTTCCACCTACTGTGAATAATAGTAAGGTAAATATGAACAGCCTCGTGCTGTTTTTTTTATGAAAGGGGATAAAATACCAGAATTAAAAATCAATGATGGAATAAAATCTAAAGAGTTAAGAGTTATAGCACCTGATGGAGTACAAATAGGTGTACTTGAGCTCAAAAAAGCATTAGTAATTGCAAATGAATTAAATTTAGACCTTGTTGAGATTTCACCAGAAGCTAAACCACCTGTAGCAAGATTAATGGACTACGGTAAGTACAAATATGAGTTAGCTCAAAAAGCTAAGGAATCTAAAAAGAAACAAGTTAAAATTTCCGTCAAAGAGATTCAACTTAAAGCTCAAATCAATTCACATGATTTTAAAATTAAGTTGAATCAGTCATCAAAATTTTTAAAAGAAGGGGATAAAGTAAAGTTTACGTTGAGGTTTAGAGGAAGGGAAATAGAGCATCCTGAATTTGGTCAAAAAGTATTAGACAACTTCAGAGATCAATTGAGTGATATTTCAACTGTAGAATCTACATCTCAGCCTGATGGTAGATCAATAACTATGGTCTTAGCACCTTTAGGAGGAAAGAAATGAAACATAAAACACACAAAGGTATGTCTAAAAGAATTAGAGTTACTGGAACTGGAAAATTTATGAGAAGAAGATCTCATAGATCTCATTATAAATTAGCTAAAGGTTCTGGAACATGGGCGAGACTTAAAAGAGATGTTGAATCATCGAAAGGTGACAGTAAAAAAATTAGAAAGTTGTTAGGTTAGTCATGGTAAGAATAAAAAGATCTGTAAATAGCAAAAAGTCTAGAAAAAAAACTATGAAGAGTGCAAAAGGTTACACTGGTGCACGTAGTAAAAGACTTAGGGCTGCTAAAGAACAGGTAATGCAAGCAGGTGCTGATGCATTTACCCACAGAAGAGATAAAAAATCAGACTTTAGAAAACTTTGGATAGCTAGAATCAATGCAGCATCTAGACAGAATGGTATGAGTTACTCAAAATTTATAAACGGTATTACTAAAGCTGGAATAAAAGTTGATAGAAAAATTCTTGCTGATATTGCTGTTAACGATCCAAGTGGTTTTAAAAAACTTGTAGAAGTTGCACAAAAAAATTTAGATGCCTGAATTAAATTTTGATAAAGTTATTTCTTCTTTAAAACTTAGATTAGAAAGTGTAAAAGCTGAAGAAGATTTTGAAAATATTTCTAAAGAATATTTAGGTAAAGATTCTTTATTATCTGAAGAACGTAAGAAATTAAAAGACTTATCTACTGAAGATAAAAAAAGATACGGCCAAACTTTAACAAATATTACTAACGAAATAAATGAATTAATTTCCAAATCTCATATCTCTTTTAAAAATAAATATTTTGAAAATTTAGAAAAATCTCAGTTTTTTGATGTAAGCGTAAATTGGCAAAAAGATTTTGGAACATACAAACATGTACTGACTTCAGTAATGGAAGAGGTAGTGGAGATATTTTCATCTATTGGTTATAAAGTAGAGTACGGACCTGAAGCAGAAACTTCATGGCATAATTTTGATGCATTGAACACTCCTGAATGGCATCCTGCTAGATACGAATCAGATACTTTGTATCTAAATAAAGACTTAACTAAATTATTGAGAACTCAAACAAGTACGGTACAAATTAGACACATGGAAAGTAATAATCCACCAGTATATATTGTTGCACCGGGAAGAGTGTTTAGGTCTGACCAATTAGATGCAACACATTCACCAGTATTTCACCAATTAGAAGGACTTGCTATTGATAAAAATTTAACTTTTACAGATCTCAAAGGAACACTTGAATACTTTGTTAAACAATTTTTTGGAACAAATATAGAAACAAAATTTATTCCTCATTTCTTTCCATTCACTGAACCTTCAGCGGAAGTATTAGTTAAATGGAATGATGGAGAATGGTTAGAGATACTTGGATGTGGAATGGTTGACCCTAATGTTTTAGATAATGTTGGATATGATAAAGAATACCAAGGATTTGCCTGGGGTGTTGGTATAGAACGTCTAGCAATGCTTAGATACAAAATTGATCATATTAAAAATTTTTATGAAAACGATATTAGATTTCTAAGGCAGTTTTAATGAAAATTCTTAAGTCTTGGCTCAATGATTGGATAAATCTTGAAGATATTTCTAATGATAAAATTTCTGAAGCTTTAGAAAGCCTCGGATTTGAAATTGAAATCTATAAAGAACTAAATCCAGATTATAAGAATATAGTTGTAGGTAAAGTTGTAGAAATTTATACACATCCTAACGCTGACAAAGTAAGGGTAACAAAGGTAGATGTTGGCTCAAATATCTATGAAATAGTATGTGGCGCTTGGAACTTTGAAGTTGGTGCAATTGTTCCTGTTGCATTACCTAAGAGTTATATAAAAGAAAACTTCTTAATAGACAAAAGAGATATTAGGGGAGTTATTTCAAATGGAATGATTTGTTCAGCAACTGAACTTGGTCTTTGGGATGATCATACAGGCATACTTAAATTAGATGAAAGTATTGCAATTGGATCAGATTTTTCTTCTACTTATGAATCGTATGATGCACTTTGGGAAGTAGGGGTCACTCCAAATAGAGGAGATTGTATGTCTCATCTGGGAATTGCAAGGGAGTTAACGAATTATTTTAATAAAGATTTAAAAGAGCCTATTTTTAAGTTTCAACCTAAATTAAATTCAATTTTAAAAGTTGATAGTGGAAAATTAAAGCTTTGTAATCGATATGATTCTGTAGAAATTGAGAACATTGTTATTCAAGACTCTGGATTTAATATAAAATACAGATTGTCAAATATTGGAGTAAGAGTAATAAATAATGTTGTAGATTATACAAATTATGTTTTACATGATATTGGACAACCCCTTCACGCATTTGATAGAGATAAATTGTTTGGAACTATTTCAGTAAGACTAGCTAAGCCTGGTGAAAAACTGGTTACATTAGATAGTCAAACTAGAACTTTAGAAGAATCTGATTTAGTTATTATTGATAATGATAAACCAGTTGCTTTAGCTGGAGTTATGGGTGGATTGGAAACAGAGGTAACAGACCAAACAAAAAATTTACTTATTGAAAGTGCATATTTTGATAAAGTATCAATTATGAAAACATCAAGAAGGCTAAATTTAATATCAGATGCTTCAGTTAGATTTGAACGAGGAATAGATTATGAAATTCAGTCAGAAGGTTTGAAAAGGTTTCTTTCGGTTTTTGAATCAGATCAAAACATAGAGTACTCCGATATTAATAGTCATTCAAAAAATAACATTTCAACAAAAGAAGTCTATTTTGAAGTAGATGAAATTAAAAATATTTTAGGAATATCAATTGATAGTAATTTTATTTTAAAAACTTTGAAATATTTAAACATTGATTGTTCAATTAAAGGCAGCACGGTTTATTTTAAACCTCCTTCTTGGCGTTATGATCTTGAAAGACCAATTGATTTAATTGAGGAATTAGCTAAGCACTATGGTTTTAATAATTTCCCTTCAACATTACCAATAGGTAATAACTTAAATAGTGTTGGAAACTACTGGAATGTAAGAAAGGAAGTTATAAAAAGACTTTCATCAAATAATTTTCACGAAATACAAACATTGTCATTCGCAGAAAAAGATGACAATTACCACTTTACTCCTGAAAAAGAAAATGTAACTTTAATAAACCCAATTGACAAAACTCAAGAAAACTTAAGAACAAATTTATTCTCATCTTTAATTTCAACATACTTACATAATGTTGAAAATAATAATTATCATGCAAAATATTTTGAAATAAATAATGTATATGATAACTCTGAAAATAAAAAGTTTAAAAATGTCCCAAACCAGACCTATTCATTAGGTATCATTCTTCCATCAATAATTACAAATCCAAAAATCGGTTCAGAAATAGCACATTCATCTATTTATGATTTAACTTTTGAGATTAACTCTCTTTTTCCAGAATCAAAGTTACAAAAACTTGAAAAACCAGGTTTTCATAAAAATGTTTCTTATCTCATTACACTTAACGGAAAAAAGATTGGTCACCTCGGTCAACTTTCTTTTAAATCTATGGAAAATTTTGGTATTGAAGACAATATATTTTTAGCGCAAATAGATCTAGAAAAAATACATTATACTGATATGTTTAAAGAGAGCTATACATCTTTATCACAATATCCATTTACTAAATTTGATTTATCATTTAAAGTACCTGTAAATTTTGAATCAGAAATGCTAATAGTTAAAACAAAAGATCTGCTAAAAAATAATGAAAATGATATTTACATTTTTGATGATTTTATTAATGAAAAAAATAGAAATATAGGAATTAGAATAATAACAAGAAGTTATGATAAAACTTATTCTGAAATTGAGGTCAATGAGCTTTTAGTTAACATTTCAGAAGTTTTAGAAAATACTTTTAATATTAAATTAAATCAAAAAGGATAAAAGTGGAAACAAAAGGACTAAATAACAGAGTTCTAAAGTTATTATCTCAACCAGCTAACAAAGCAGCTATTGATGTTCTAGGAATGAGAATTTCAACTCATTATAAAAACAAATTTGTTGAAATTATGATTACTGAAACTGAAGCATTCGGAAGAAAATCTATAGATAAATTGTCATTATTAAATAACATTAAAAACATACCTACATCGCTTACTTTAGGCCCTCCATATATTTCAGTTTTAAAAACCTATGGAAATAACAAAAGTCTATTTCTTCTTGCTGGGAAAAAAGGTTCAGGTGAAGCAGTTCTTATTAAATCAGGTGTAGTTTTAATTGGCAAAAGACATGTTGAAAACAGAAGAAAAGCAAAATTGAAATATGATAGGATTAGCGGTCCTGGAAATATTACAAAATCTCTTGGAATTGAATTAGTCAATGATGGTGAGAATATTTTAACTGGTTCTATAAATTTAAGTCCTAGAATTCATCCAGTAGATCAAGCTGTTGCAATGAAAAGAAAGAACTCAAAAAGAGGTGACAAGCATCTCTGGAGATATACACTTATTACAAAATGAAGTACTTAATAGAAAGATCTAGTGCAATTACTCCTAAAGAAGATTTTGAAAAACTTCTAAAATCAAAAAAGAAGTTGAGAATTAAATTAGGTGTAGATCCTACTGCACCTGATGTTACTTTAGGTTGGTATGCCATTTTAAGAATGTTGAGAAAATTTCAAGATTATGGTCACACAGCAATTTTGATATTAGGTGAATTCACAGCTCAAGTAGGGGACCCCTCTGGTAAATCTGAAACAAGAATTAAATTGCAAGAAGATGATGTGAACAAAAACTCTGATGGTGTTTTGCCACTTATTAAAAATATTTTAAACTCTGAGAACCTAGAGATAGTTTCCAATAAAGATTGGCTTTCCAAAATTTCTACCTCTGAAATGGTCAACCTAGCATCCTCAACAACTCTTGCACAAATGTTAGAAAGAGATGATTTCTCAAAAAGATACGAGAACGGTAATCCAATTTCGTTAATGGAATTCTTTTATCCTTTATTCCAAGGTTATGATTCTGTAGCTGTTAAGTCGGATATAGAAATTGGTGGCCATGATCAACTTTGGAATTTAATGTTAGGTAGAGAAATCCAAAAATTTTATAATCTCTCACCTCAAATTGCAATGACTTTTCCATTATTAGTAGGTACAGATGGATCAAAAAAGATGTCTCAATCACTAGGTAATTATATTTCAATATCAGACACACCTGAAAACATTTATGGAAAATTAATGAGTATACCAGATGAAGCAATGTGGGAATATTTTTTGCTTTTAACTGATATTGAAATTGATGAAATTAATAAAATGAAGTTGCAGATTGATGTTAATCCTTTCGATTATAAGAAAAAACTTGGTCATTTGATAATTACTGAATTATATTCTAAGAAAGATGCTGACCATGCTGAGAAAAGCTTTAACTCAATAACCATAAATAAAGCAACTCCATCTGAAGTAGACGAATATATGCTTGAAAGACTAGAAAATATTCATCTACCAAAAGTTTTAACAGATTTTAAAATTACTAAATCTAATTCTGAAGCTAGAAGACTTATTGAATCAGGAAGTTTAAAAATAAACAATGAAAAATTTGAAAATTTTGATATAAATTTTGATGATTTAGTTAATAAAACTATACAGTTAGGAAAAAGAAATTATTTCACAATAATAGAAAAATAATGTCATGTTAATCTACATTGTGTTATTCTCAATATTACGAAAAAAATTGGCTTTTTGACAACTGAGTAATGTATGAACGCCGGTAGTGCAGATAGAAATATCTAGCACTCTTTTTTTGTCAACTTTTAATTAAGTTGATTCAACTTTCAAAGTTGAAATGGGTAAAACCCATGTTGATTCTTTGGTCAGATTTAAATTCAAAGATTATGTTGGAGAGTTTGATCCTGGCTCAGGACGAACGCTGGCGGTGCGCCTTATGCATGCAAGTCGAGCGAAGCTTTTCAGTAGTTTACTACAGAAAATGACTGAGCGGCGAACGGGTGAGTAACGCGTGAGCAATCTACCTTAGTTACAGGGATAGCCCGAGGAAACTCGGATTAATACCTGATATTCTTTTTATCTCGCATGAGATTTTAAGGAAAGGTCAGCCGAACTAAGATGAGCTCGCGTTCTATCAGCTAGTTGGTGAGGTAATAGCTCACCAAGGCTACGACGGATAGCTGGTCTGAGAGGACGATCAGCCACACTGGGACTGAGACACGGCCCAGACTCCTACGGGAGGCTGCAGCAGGGAATATTGCGCAATGAGCGAAAGCTTGACGCAGCGACACCGCGTGTGGGATGACGGATCTAGGTTTGTAAACCACTTTCAGGAGGGAAGAAAATGACGGTACCTCCACAAGAAGCCCCGGCCAACTACGTGCCAGCAGCCGCGGTAATACGTAGGGGGCGAGCGTTGTCCGGATTTATTGGGCGTAAAGAGCTCGTAGGCGGTTCAACAAGTCGGTCGTGAAAGTTCAGGGCTCAACCCTGAAATGTCGATCGATACTGTTGTGACTAGGATACGGTAGAGGTGAGTGGAATTCCGAGTGTAGCGGTGAAATGCGTAGATATTCGGAGGAACACCAATTGCGAAGGCAGCTCACTGGGCCGCTATCGACGCTGAGGAGCGAAAGCTAGGGGAGCAAACAGGATTAGATACCCTGGTAGTCCTAGCTGTAAACGATGGATACTAGACGTAGGAACTGGATTGACGGTTACTGTGTCGTAGCTAACGCGTTAAGTATCCCGCCTGGGGAGTACGGTCGCAAGACTAAAACTCAAAGGAATTGACGGGACCCCGCACAAGCGGCGGAGCATGCGGCTTAATTCGATGATACCCGTAGAACCTTACCTGGACTTGACATATAGGGTCTAGCTATAGAGATATAGTGTGCATTAGCGCCCTATACAGGTGGTGCATGGCTGTCGTCAGCTCGTGTCGTGAGATGTTGGGTTAAGTCCCGCAACGAGCGCAACCCCTGTCCTATGTTGCCAGCATTTAGTTGGGGACTCATAGGAGACTGCCGGTGATAAACCGGAGGAAGGTGGGGACGACGTCAAGTCATCATGCCCCTTATGTCCAGGGCTGCACGCATGCTACAATGGCAAGTACAACGAGTCGCAATACCGCGAGGTGGAGCAAATCTCTTAAAGCTTGTCTCAGTTCGGATAGGAGTCTGCAACTCGACTCCTTGAAGTTGGAGTCGCTAGTAATCGCAAATCAGCAAAGTTGCGGTGAATACGTTCTCGGGGTTTGTACACACCGCCCGTCAAGTCACGGAAGTCGGCAATACCCGAAGCCAGTGGTCCAACCCTTTTAGGGAGGAAGCTGTCGAAGGTAGGGTCGGTAACTGGGACTAAGTCGTAACAAGGTAGCCGTACGGGAACGTGCGGCTGGATCACCTCCTTTCTAAGGAGAATAGAACTTATGTTCTAAGGTCAATCGTCGGTTGTCTACAAGACTGATACATTACTCAGCTGTGAGAAAGTCATTTGGCTTTTTGAAAATTGTATAGCAAGCGCAATTGCAAAGTATTCATATAGTTCAAGCTACTAAGGGCTATTGGTGGATGCCTTGGCGCTGGAAGCCGATGAAGGACGTGGAAGACTGCGAAAAGCTACGGGAAGTTGTCAAACAAGCTTTGATCCGTAGATGTCCGAATGGGGAAACCCAATTTATTATTATAAATTACTCCTACCTGAATATATAGGGTAGGTAGAGGGAACTAGGGGAAGTGAAACATCTCAGTACCTAGAGGAAAGGAAAGCAAAAGCGACTCCCTGAGTAGCGGCGAGCGAAACGGGAAGAGCCTAAACCAAATTAATGTCAAGACTGATGTCGTTGTTTTTTTGGTGTTGTGGGGTCCTTATGAGAGAGCATCAGATCTTTCAATAAGTTACAAATAAAGAGATTAGAAAAATTTTCTGGAAAGTTAAACCATAGTGTGTAACAGTCACGTATTCGAAAATCTCTTTACTTATTAAGGCCACCCCGAGTAACAAGGAGGATATTCCTTGTGAATCTGCGAGGACCACCTCGTAAGGCTAAGTACAACCAGCGACCGATAGTGAACAAGTACCGTGAGGGAAAGGTGAAAAGTACCCCGGCGAGGGGAGTGAAATAGTACCTGAAACCAATAGCTTACAAGCAGTAGGAGGGATATTTATATCCTGACTGCCTGCCTTTTGAAGAATGAGCCTACGAGTTATCCGTATGTGGCAAGGTTAAGGAGTAAATCCGTAGCCGCAGCGAAAGCGAGTTTTAATAGAGCGTCTAGTCGCATGCGATAGACCCGAAGCCAAGTGATCTATCCATGGGCAGGGTGAAGCGAAGGTAAGACTTCGTGAAGGCCCGAACCCACTGATGTTGCAAAATCAGGGGATGACCTGTGGATAGGGGTGAAAGGCCAATCAAACTTGGTGATAGCTGGTTCTCTCCGAAATGTCTTTAGGGACAGCGTTATATGTTGCGCTTTGGAGGTAGAGCACTGATTGAGCTAGGGGGCCAACAAGCTTACTGAACTCAGTCAAACTCCGAATGCCAAAGTGTTTAAATATAGCAGTGAGCCTATGGGGGATAAGCTCCATAGACGAGAGGGAAACAACCCAGATCATCAGCTAAGGCCCCTAATTGTATGTTAAGTGTGAAACGATGTGAGAGTGTTCAGACAGCCAGGAGGTTGGCTTAGAAGCAGCCATTCCTTTAAAGAGTGCGTAACAGCTCACTGGTCGAATGTTCTCGCGCGGAAGATGTAACGGGGCTAAACATACAGCCGAAGCTATGGGATCTTACTAATCTTGATATTTATATCCAGGAGGTAAGATCGGTAGGAGAGCGTTGTATGGGCAGTGAAGCGGTAACGTAAGTTAATCGTGGAGACCATACAAGTGAGAATGTAGGCATGAGTAGCGAAGGAAGAGTGAGAATCTCTTCCGCCGAATGTCCAAGGGTTCCTGGGGAAGGTTCGTCCGCCCAGGGTTAGTCGGGACCTAAGGCGAGGTCGAGAGACGTAGTCGATGGATAACAGATTGATATTTCTGTACCACTAAATAAACGCCCAAATCGAATATATGTTGCTAAGGAAAGCCTTCGGGCCTACCGAACCACATATTTTTAGATTAGCAATGGAGCGACGGAGAAGGATAGATGATCCCAGGCGATGGTTGTCCTGGGGTAAGTGCGTAGGGTAGTTAATAGGTAAATCCGTTAACTTTATACCTGAGACACGATGCCGAGCCGCTTTTAGGCGAAGTCATTAATTCCATACTTCCAAGAAAAACTTCTAGTTAGTTTTTTTAGTGCCCGTACCCCAAACCGACACAGGTGGACAAGTAGAGAATACTAAGGCGAGCGAGAGAACTCTGGTTAAGGAACTCGGCAAAATAGTTCCGTAACTTCGGGAGAAGGAACGCCTAAGTAAAGTGATTAATTAACTTTAAAAGCTTGAACAGGCCGCAGTGATCAGACTCAAGCGACTGTTTATCAAAAACACAGGAGGGTGCAAAGTTTATATACAACGTATACCCTCTGACACCTGCCCGGTGCTGGAAGGTTAAGTGGAGAGGTTAGCTTCGGCGAAGCTTTGAAATTAAGCCCCAGTAAACGGCGGCCGTAACTATAACGGTCCTAAGGTAGCGAAATTCCTTGTCGGGTAAGTTCCGACCTGCACGAATGGTGTAACGATTTGAGTACTGTCTCAACCAGAGACTCGGCGAAATTGCAATGTGAGTAAAGATGCTCACTATGCGCGACAGGACGGAAAGACCCCGGAACCTTTACTGCAACTTGATATTGATGTTTGGTGTGCAGTATGCAGGATAAGTGGGAGACTTTGAAGCAACTACGCTAGTGGTTGTGGAGTCATCCTTGAGATACCACTTTCTTCATATTGAGCTTCTAACCTAGATCCGTAATCCGGATCAGGGACATTGTCTGGTAGGCAGTTTCACTGGGGCGGTGGCCTCCGAAAAAGTAACGGAGGCGCTCTAAGGTCACCTCAGCGTGGACGGCAATCACGCATTGAGTGTAAGTGCAAAAGGTGGCTTGACTGTGACACATACAAGTGAAGCAGGTACGAAAGTAGGAACTAGTGATCCCATGGTTGCATGTGGGTGCGCCATGGCTCATCGGCTAAAAGGTACTCCGGGGATAACAGGCTTATACCCCCCAAGAGTCCATATCGACGGGGGTGTTTGGCACCTCGATGTCGGCTCTTCTCATCCTGGGGCTGGAGCAGGTCCCAAGGGTTAGGCTGTTCGCCTATTAAAGAGGAACGCGAGCTGGGTTCAGAACGTCGTGAGACAGTTCGGTCCCTATCCGTCGCGCACGCAAGAGTTTTGAAGAAAGTTGTCCCTAGTACGAGAGGACCGGGATGAACAAACCGCTGGTGTGCCAGTTGTTCTGCCAAGAGCACGGCTGGTTAGCTACGTTTGGAAAGGATAAGCGCTGAAAGCATCTAAGTGCGAAGCCCCTTCTAAGATAAGAACTCTCACCGGATTAACCGGGTAAGACTCCTTATAGAACATGAGGTTGATAGGTCAGAAGTGTAAGTACAGTAATGTATGTAGCTGACTGATACTAATAAGTCGAGGGCTTGAACTGAAGACGGCGTAAACGCGCTTGCTATAGAATTTTTAGAAACCAGTTTTACGGTGGTGATAGCAATGGGGATACACCCGTTCCCATTCCGAACACGGAAGTTAAGCCCATTAGCGCCGATGGTACTTGGGGGGCAACCCCTTGGGAGAGTAGGACACTGCCGATTTTTAAAAAAAGCCCTTAGATTTCTAGGGGCTTTTTTATTTTATTTTATTTAAGTAATCTCTAATTCCTATTACTTGCATTTCAAAATTACTACTTAAGATATAGTTATTGATTGTGTGATCATCAATGTTTAAAACTTTATAATTATTTTTTACCCATTTTTCTATTGCAAATGCCGCATCACTATTATTTAAATTAGGTAATTTTTTAATAAAAGAAACCCATAATTCAATATTTTCAATTGCATTATCTATTAATTCATAAGGTTTAGAATGTATTCCAAAATGAGCTAAAGCTATATATTCTAAATCTAATTTTTTAATATTAGTAAGTGTATTAATCAATAATTCTTTGTTAAAGTCTGGTGGTGGTAAATTTGGTTGAACAAAATCACCGTGTGGATAAATTAGACCTAATGCATCTCCCATAAATATTGTTTTAGATAAATTGTCATAAAAAGTAAAGTGATGTTTTGCATGACCAGGACTGTAAATTGTTTTAAGCTTCCTGTTACCTCCTAGATCTATACTTTCGTCATCATTTAATTTAATAATATTTTCGATAGGAGTTGGTTTAATTATACCCCAATTATCTAATAGCCACCTTTCAGAATAAACATTAGCAACAGCTTTCCATAATCTTTCAGGATTTGGTAAGTGCTTTAATCCTAGCTCGTGAACATAAACAAAGTGATTTTTATATTTTTCAACAAGGTGTCCTATACCTCCTACATGATCTAAATGTAGATGAGTGATAGCTGATCTTCTGATATTGTTTATTCCTAATGATTCTATTCCGGAAATTAAGTAAGGAAAAGAACTAGAAGGACCAACTTCAATCAAAATTGGATTGCTTGAGTCAATGAAGTAACAAGACATTCTATTACTTTTACCTTCCATAAAAACATCTATTTGATATACATTCTCATTAAACTTTTTTACTTCTTGATACATATTATTATTTTTGCATACTGATTCTGTAAACTACAATGTTTTGTGTGAAACTTTCTTTATCAAGTACATCTTTTTATAGTAAAGAAGCTGCAGATTCAATAAAAGATTTAGAACCTAATGCAGCTGATCTATTAATAGTAACAACTCTGACCTCTCTAGTAACTGACGTAGGTGTAGTTTCACCTACATCTGGAGGTTTATTAATGTACCATAATGGTTTAAAAAATAAAAATTATTCTCTAGATGGATACTTTGTTGCACCAGAATAATTTTACTGGTAATGATCACGAAGAACATAGGATAACTTTAACTTATGGTGGTCATGTAGAAACTTGCAAAGGAGCAAACACTTTTGCTATACCTGGAATTTATAAAATATTAGATTATGTTTATAAAAATTTTGCTTCATTACCAATTTCTAAGCTTACCGAATTTCCTATATATATTGCTAAAAAAGGTTTCAAATTAACTCAGCCTTCTAAAGACTATTTAGTTCATTCATTAGTACCTTTATTTTTTTGGCATGAAGAAGCAAAAAATACTTTTAAATATATTAATGAAGATATTGATGAAGGCGAAGTTCATTTTATAAAACTTGCTGATACATTTGAACATATCTCTAATGTTGGTTTTGAAGATTTCTATTCAGGAGATATTAGTAGAGAACTGGTTAGTACTATTAAAAATGAAGGCGGACATGCAACATTACAAGATTTTATAAACTACAGTCTTATTGAAGACAATATATTTAATTTTAAATATAAAAACATAAATTTATCCGGCCAATCTGGACCTTCTATTGGAGGATTGATGGTTTTAAAATATTTACAAGCACTTGAAAAATCAAATTCAATTTTAAATGCTTTTAAAGATGTTTATTTAGAACGAAAAAGTAAATTTGAAAAATTTGGAAATAGAGATGAATTAATAAAATCTGAAATTGAAAAGTTAACACAGTCACCTTCTACAATACAAATCTCAACTTCTGACGAAGATGATAATCATTTTTCATTGACTTTTTCAAGTGGTTATGGTTCAGGAGTTCAATGTAAGAACACCGGTATGTTTTTCAATAATTCATTAGGTGAAATTGAATTAAATCCACAAGGTTTTCTTGGAAAAACATTTGGAGATAGACTTATTTCTAATATGAGTCCACTTATTGTTACAAATGAAAATTCTATATCAGCTATTGGCTCACCTGGAGCAGATAGAATAAGTAGTGCGATGGCAATAGTATTAGATAAGTACAATAATGATTTTGACTGGAGAAGTTCAATTGATGCACCTAGATTTCATGTCAATGAAGATGGTTTGTTAAGACATGAACCAAGTATAAATTTTGAATACAATAATTCAGAAATAACAAAAGAGTTTGATATGTATTTCGGTGGTGTTTGTGTTACTGGAAAGTCAAATTCGGTATACGCATTTGGTGATAAAAGAAGAGGGGATATATCCTGGTTAAACTAAGATCGATGCCTTATAAATTTTTATTTTATTTTGGCTTCTTAATTATTATTTTCTTTATGTATTTGTCATTCTGGCAATATTCAAAATACTTAGAATTTAAAAACATAGATTCAAAATATAACAATGAAGGGATTGTTAATATAACAATTTCTGATATTAATAATTTAGATAAAATGACTGAAATAGAGACAACTGAAACATTAACACTTCAAGAGAATTGGTTACTTAGATCTAGGGTCATGAATGGCGAAAGTGGGTATAATCTTATACAACTTTTTAAAAATTCTAACAAATATGTAATAGTAAACAGAGGATGGGTACCTTTAAATGTTGATCTTAACAATTTAAATTTAGAAATAATCAGTCCATTAACCGGAATTTTAACAGAGTATGACATACAAACTATTGGACAGGATGATATAAGTGGTTCTAGCTATTTATTTAGAATTGATAAAAAATTTATAGAAAATGAAAAAAATTTAGAACTTCCAAATTTATATATAACAATGACTAATAATTGCGGTGTTCAAATCATATGTTTAAATTTATATAATTCATACAACCCACCTCACTTCAGCTATGCAATGCAATGGTTATTTTTTTCATTTTGTTTATTGATGGTCATATTAAGAAAAAATAAATTTATATGATAAAACATATAGACATAGGAAAAGTTAAATTAGCTTATACCTCTGAAGGTGAGGGGAGTGATGTACTTTTGCTTCATGGATTTCCGTCAAATATTTTTTTTTGGAATGATATTAAAAATGACTTAATAAAAAGTTTTAGAGTTACAGTTGTAGAGCAAAGAGGATATCCATTATCATCAATTAAAAATGCTCAAACTACTGATTTCAATATAGAAAATTTAACTATTGATATTGAAACTCTAATTGAAAAATTAAATCTAACAAATAATCTTATAGTTGTGGGTCATGACTGGGGAACTATTGTTGCATGGTCTCTTGTTTCTAGAGGAAAAGTTAAAGTTAGTAAATTAATTTCAATATGCGGTGGTACAGAATTTCCTCCTTCAAAAGTATATAAAAATTTAATTTATGAAAATGGCTTACATTACATATCTTCTTTTCAAAATCCTAAACATTCAAACGACCTGATTTCTAATAATCTAAACTTATTCTTTAGGTCTGCTTACAGAATAACTCCTAAATTAACACATAAAGAAATAGACTTGTCTATGGAAAATTTATTTATAGCCAAAAAAAACATTCTAAATGTCCACAAAGTAGAAATAGAGTCTTTAGTCAAACATTTCTATAATGGCTTAGAACAAGCAATAGCATGGTACTCAAATATAGATTTAAATATCGATCTATCTGCAAAGTGGAGAAGATATATTGAAATACCAGTTGTTTTTTTATTTGGGGAAAACGATGCTGCTGTTCAATTAAATAAAAAAATGATTCAAAGATTAAAGTTAAGTGGAAAAAATATTAAAGTAAAAGAAGTAAAAAATGCAGATCATTGGTTACCTATTACACATAAAGAGAGGGTTTTAGATGAGATTATTGGTAAATAATTTTTGTCCTATAATATATATTATGTTGCGTTATGTATAAACATATTTTACACGATCACTTAGATGGTGGTTTACGCCCTGAAACATGCTTAGAAATTGCAAAATCTTGTAATTATCTCCCTTTATTAGAAGTTGATGATGTAGCAAATTTCTTTAATAGATCTAATTCTGAATCTTTAGAAGATTATCTTGAAGCTTTTACTCATACGATTGCTTTAATGCAGTCATATGAAAACTTAGAAAGAATTGCTTACGAAGCAGCAGTTGATATGCACAACAATAATATAAACTATTACGAATCAAGGTATGCACCTTTTTATTCTGTAAATGAACAACTAACTCCCCTTGATGTAATAAATGCAATTAATTCAGGCTTTAAATTAGCTGAAAATGAGTTTGGAATAGTTTCAGGACTTATTTTATGCGGTATGCGACATGATGCCAATAATGTTATAACTGTAGCTGATTTGGCTGTTGAACATAAAGAATTAATAATAGGATTTGATATTGCAGGACCTGAACTTGGCTTTATGCCTTCTCTATTTAAAGATTCTTTTAAAAAAGTAATTGAAAATAATATAAATGTAACAATTCATGCAGGTGAAGGTGCAGGAGTAGATTCAATTCAAGACGCTCTTGATAATGGAGCAAAAAGAATCGGCCATGGAGTAAGAATTATCGAAGATATTGACATAGAAGACAATAAATTAGGTAAGGTAGCAAGTTATATTGTTGAAAACCAAATACCATTAGAAGTTTGTATTACTTCTAACTTACATACAAACATGTTTAAAAATTTAGAAGATCATCCTATAAATAAATTAATTGAATTAGATTTTAATATATCATTAAATACCGATAACAGGCTCATGAGTAATACTTCTGTAAATTTTGAATTAGAGAACTGTAAATTAATTGGTATAAAAAATCCAGAATCTTTATTAAATTTTTCAGCTAGCGATAGCTTCTTTGAATGAATTAGATTTTGTGTATTCAAGAATTGTCAAAAATTCTTTTTCATTAATTAATTTAAAGTTAAGTTGAGGATAAAGTTTTTTACAAAGCTTAACTTTTCTTTGTTTTTTAGTTATCAATTTTTGATTCATAGTTGTAATCTCAACATAAATATTTAATTCAGGCAGGAAGAAATCCGGTGTAAACATCATTTTAATTGAGCCACTACCCCACTTTAAAGGGAAGCTTGTAGGTTCATATAGCCATTTAATATTGAATAAATCTAAATGCTCAGAAAATATTTTTTCAGAATTATGAGCAAACTTCATTTATTTGAGGCAGAAACTTTTTCAGGGTATAGTGAAAAAACCTCTGCTTCCGTTTCAGTGTGAACTGGACCTAATGAAATTCCAAAAACTGCTTGTCCCCTTTTAAGTAAATCAATCATTTGATCGTTCTCTGTAACGACAAAAATTGAAGTTCCATCAGAAAAGAGTGAAACATCGGAAATATTTTTTTTTGAACCTAAAATTTTATTAACATTTTTTAACGCTAATCTAATTTTTTGCAAGCTTATGCCTGCTGATCTCAATTTGTTAACAAGTTTTACAAGAATAATATCATTAAATGAATATATCCTATGATAACCTGAACCTTTAATATTCCTTAAAGAAGCAGAAATAAGATTTGTGGTAGTCCAATGATCTAATTGTCTATATGAAATACCAGTAATCTTACAAACTTCTGGACCTGTGTAACCCTGTTGCATAATTTAAATTTACTATAGATATGCTTTAAATCAAGGTTTTACAAAAAATCCTCAGGAGAAATTTCTTCTATAAAAGCCTTAAATTCCTTTATTTCTTCTATGTTTTCACTGTAAAGTTCAATTGAATTGTCAAAAAACAACTTAGTGCTAACTGTAATCTTAGAATTTGTTCTTAAAGCAAGTGCAATAGCATCGCTTGGTCTTGCAGATAAAGAAACTTCTCCATCTAATGTAATTATTTTAATTTCTGCAAAATATGTTTTGTTTTGAATATCAACAATACATACTTCTGAAATTGAAGCGTTTAAAGACTCAATGATATTGACTAGTAAATCATGTGTTTGAGGTCTTGAATGCACTACACCTTCTTGAGCGTAGGCTATGGCAACAGCTTCTATAGTACCAATCCAAAGAGGAAGTACACGGTTTGAGATAGGATCAAGTAAAAGCATAATAGGATTATCAGTTTCTTCTTCTAACCTAATACCGTTAACTTCTACATCAATGTTTTTATCCATAAAAGAAGAGTACTTAGAAATATTTATAGATGACTTATTTATTGATTATTTTTGATATAAAATTTGACTTAAAAAAATTGTATTTAATCTCGATAGGTTCTAATTCTAAATAAATATTTTTTAAAGCTCCGTCATGTAACTTAAGTTGTAAATTTTGTTCATCTATAATTTGAGTAAAGATTTGAAAACTATTATTTAATTCACCAAATGTTGTCCAATTATCTCTTGAAGTAAACAAGTATGGCTTATCTGGTGTTCTTTGTAGATATGTTGGACTATTATTACTCAATATTTCACTATTTCCAAAATTTAAAATTGAGTTTTCATAAATCAATTTTGTATCATTAAAATGCGATACTTTATCTTCATCAACAAATGAGCGGTTTACAATTGTTAAGATACTTCTTTCACTATCATTTTTTAGTCCAATAAAAGTTAATCCTGCATTAGAAGTCCAGCCAGTTTTTAACCCTAAATAACCTTCTTTTAAAAGTAAATTAGTTGAATTATATTTTTGAAGATTATTGTCTATTTCAAAGATAAATGAATTTTTACTTGTTATATCTATTAGAGTTGTATTTTTAATGATGTAGATAGACAAAGTCAATAAATCATTAAGTGTCGTATAGTGTTCATTGTCATCCAATCCTTCTGGATTAGTAAAATTTGTACTATTCATACCTAGCTGTTTAGCTCTTTTATTCATTAATAAAACAAAATCTTCGATCGTATCACTTACTTGTAAAGCGGCAACATGAGCTGAATCATTAGCAGAATAAACCAAAAGAAATTCTAAAAGTTGCTCTGTTGAAAGATTGTCACCATTTTTTAAATAAGCTACTTTACCTTCATATGTATAATTAGGTGGTAAAAAAACAGTTAATTCATCAGATAATTCAAAACTTTCAAATAAAATTAACCCAGTCATTAATTTTGTAAGTGAAGCTGGAGATATCTTCGTATCTATGTTATTTGCATACATAATTTCTTGATTAACAATGTCATAACTAAGATATACATCGGTTGATAATTGTTGATTTTCTAATTCCTTTGATAATGCAATATTTGAAATTAGAATAATTTGTAAAAAAATTATGACAAATTTTTTAATGAATAACTCCTAATTAAATTAGTAAAATTGTTTAAAATATATTCTTTTTCATTAATATCTGATTCATCTAGTAAAGTGGTGGAAAGTTCTACAAAATCACTAGTTCTTTCAGAAATTGATTTAAGAACTGAAAAATGTTTTGGTTCTAAACCAAGTTTAAAAAAATATGACCAAGATTTAAGTCTATCAAGATCATAAGAATCATACTTTTCTTTTTTAATCTCAAATTCATAATTTACAAGTTCTGAAAATTCAATTTCAGACAAACCAGTTTGTTTTAACATATTGTGATGAGAATGTTCTGAAATTTTTAAAGTAGAATTTTCTTTGTTCGTTAATAACTGTGGGTTGTTTTTTATAGCTTTTAAAGAATAAAACTTTGTTTCTTGAAGTTCTATAATTTTTGTTATTCTAATTATATCTTTATTACTAAAAACCCTCGTTCCACCTTTGGTTCGATTCAAATTAATTAAACCTTCTTTTTCTAGAAATCTAATTCTTGATATTGATACAGATGGATAAATTTTTTGAATTTGTTTAACAGCCTCACCAATATTCATGATTAAACCTTAGTTAGTAAAAACAAGTACTTCCCTATTTGAATTTTATCTCCTGAATTCAACTGGCTCATTGTTATAATTTCGTTATTTAAATAAATACCATTTGTGGAGTTTTTGTCTTTGATTGAGATTTTGTTAGAGCTAACTTCAATCTCACCATGATATCTTGAAACTGTTATGTCATCTAAAATAATTGAACTATCAGATGATCTTCCAATTGTATAATTTCCTATATTTAGTTTCCATGAAGTTGAAGTAAGTTCATTATTTAGTAAAGACAATATAAATAAAGGAAAATTAGAACTTGAATTATCTTCTTCTAAAGGCTTTGTATGATTATCCACTATTAAATACTAGATTGTATAAATATTCAATTGCAACATAAAAATAGAAAAATACAACTATATAAGAAAATTCATTTAAAAAAGGTACTTCTATCAATATGTTGAGAACAAATAAGCAAATAGTTATAAATAATAAAACAGTTGCAAACTTACCTTTTCCAGAAACTTTAATTTCTTTTTTGGTAAACAAAACATATATGGAGCCTAAAAGAATTAAAAACTCTCTAACAAATATTGAATAAACAAAAGACTTATTTAAGAAATTACTCATCCAAAGTAATAAAAGAATAAACACTGTTCTATCTGTAAATGGATCTAATATAGTACCTAATTTAGTTACTAGATTATATTTTCTTGCAACAAATCCATCTAAAGAATCACTTAACCCAATTACTGCAATAATAAAAATAAGGAAAACTGGATTAAATTCTTCGGGATTATAAAAGGTAAATAAAGATAAAGCAGTAAAGAATCTTAAAAGTGTAATTAAATTAGGTAAGACAAAAATATCTTTAAAACTCAAAGAAGACCTTTGACATCATGGGTAGCAACATAATGTTGATTACCAATATCAACCATCCCTTTTTGTTCTATGTCTTTAGCTATTATTGAATCTAATTCATCATAATTTAAATTATAAGCCTCTCTTTTATAGGAGGGATCTGGTACTGGAATTGATGAAATTAATCTTTTAGTATACGGATGAACTGGATTACTTAAAAGTTCTTCTGTTTCAGCAATTTCAACAATTTTTCCATTAAACATTACTGCAATTCTATTACACATATATCTAGCAACTGCCAAATCGTGTGTAATGTACAAATAAGATACTTCTAAATCTTTAGCAAGATTTAACATTAGATCCATAATAGAAATTCTTATAGAAACATCTAACATGGAAGTAGGTTCGTCACAGACTACAAATTTTGGTTTCATAATTAAAGTTCTAGCAATTGAAACTCTTTGCCTTTGTCCACCAGATAATTCATGAGGATATCGAGGTAAATAATTAGCTGGCGGTGTAAGCCCTACAGTTTTTAATATTTCAACAACAGCTTCATCTCTATCAGAAAACTCTCCAATATTATGAATATTTAAAGGTTCTAATATTATATCTTTTATTGTCCAACGTGGATTTAATGATTCATATGGATCTTGGAAAATCATTTGAATATTTCTTCTAAAATTTTTAAGCTCTTCTCCTTCTAAGTTGTCAATACTTTCCATTTTTTGTAATTCGTTATTATAGAAATTTACCTCTCCCCCAGTTTTTGGATCTAATAAACAAAGTGCTCTTGCAGTTGTAGTTTTTCCACATCCACTTTGACCAACTAATCCTAAACTTTCACCAAATGGTATTTCAAAAGAAATATTATCAACAGCTTTTACAATTGTTCCTTTTTTTCTACTAAATAGTCCACTTGAAATCTCGAAATATTTCTCTAAATTTTTAACTTCAATAAGATTTTTTTTCACTGAACACACTCCACACAGCATTGGTCAGCGAAGTGCCCAGGTGATACTTCAATTAATCCCATTTCTTTTGTTCCATTTCTACAATCTTCTGTTGGATCTGGACATCTTGGTGAGAAAGAGCAACCATCCAATTCGTCAATTAAACTAGGTGGTTCACCATCTAAAGATCTTAGTTTTTTTCTTTCACCAACGACTGAAGGAGTTGATTCAAGCAAAAGTCTTGTATAAGCATGCTTGGATTAGAAAATATTTCACTTGTTGGACCTATTTCTACGATTCTACCAGCATACATAACAGCCATTTGATTTGTCATTTCTGCTATAACTGCAATATCATGAGATATATAAATTAAACTTAAACCAAGTAATTCTTGAACTTTTTTTATCTCTTTAAGTATTTGATCTTGTATTACAACATCTAAAGCTGTTGTCGGTTCGTCAGCTATGATAATTTTGGGATCACAAGATAATGCAAGTGCAATAACTGCTCTTTGTTTCATTCCTCCAGATAACTCATGAGGATAACTGATCCATAATTGATGAATCTAAACCAACAATTTTAAATAAACTCTCTATTTTTTCAGTATTTTGACTTTTGTATTGCTAGGATAATGTTCTCGAATAGCTTCTCGAATCTGTTCCCCTATTTTTACAACTGGATTCCATGCATTCATAGCACCTTGAAAAACAATTGAAATACTGTCCCATCTAATTTTTCTTAGTTCATTTTCACTCATTCCGACTAAATCTTGACCATCTAAAACAATGCTTCCGCTTGAAATTTTTGCATTATCAGCTTGTAATTGAAGTAGTGACATTGCAACAGATGTTTTACCACAGCCTGACTCCCCTACTAAACCAAAAGATTCTCCTTCATGTACAGTAAATGATACATCTTTAACAGCAGAAACATTTCCAGATAAGTTTCATAATGCATATTTAAATTTTCTACTTTTAAAACTTCTTTTACTGATATTTTATCTCTTCTCTTAACCTAGGATTAAAAACATCATCTAAACCTCTTCCAACTAGATAAAAACCTCCAGCTAATAATGTTACTGCTAATCCAGCAGGTAATATTAACCACCAAAATCTAATACCTGAAAAAATAAAACCATCTGTTTGAGCTAAATATATCATTATTCCCCAACTCATATCAATATTTAATAGACCAAGAAAGGAAAGGACTGATTCAGATGCTATTGCTCCAGTAACACTAAATACCATAAAAATAAAGCAAGTGGAGCAACATTTGGTAATACATGAGAAAACATTATTTTCATATTCGAACCGCCAGTAATCCGTGCTGAATCAACAAAAGGTTTAACTTTAACTTGTAAAGCTTGAGATTTAATAGTTATTACTGATCCCCCCAATCCACCTAAAACTCCTAAGGACAACAGCTAGATGCCAAACCTTTAATTCCGCAAAAGCTGAAATGATAAATAGTAATGGTAAGCTAGGAAGCATTAATATAAGATCTGATTGTCTCATTAAATATGCATCAACTTTTCCTCCAAAAAATGCAGCAATAGTTCCTAAAATTGTTGAGATTCCAACACCTAATGTTGCACTTAGAAGACCTAGTACAAAAGCTACTTGACTACCTTCCATTATTTGAGAAAAGACGTCTCTTCCTAAAGAATCTGTACCTAGAAGATGTTTACTAGATGGAGGTGCAGGTTGTACGTATGCTTCATAAATATCTCCAACTTTTACATTTGGTGCGTTGTATAAAGTTTTAATATTAACTTCATCTTTAGCTGGACAATCAGCAGCTGTTTCATATTTTTCTGTAGGAAATTCTTTTGGACATGCCACAACAACTAAATTTTGTCTAATTTCTTCATAGCCAACAACTGGATCATAAATTGCCCTTCATTCCAAATACCTGTTAAGAATAAAAATGGTTGAAGTAATGCTAAAAATAGAAAGATAACTACAATATACAGCCCAATCATACCTAATTTACTTTGATTAAAAAGTTTCCAATTTCTTTAATTGCTTCTTTTCTTAACTCTTTTCTTAAATCTGTTTCATTTTTTTCTTTTGACATGATTATCCTTGAGATTTTATTCTAATTCTTGGGTCTAAATAAGAATACGATATATCAGCTATTAGATGAGCAATCAAAGCAAATATTCCTACAAACGAAAAGGTTGCCATTGCTACTGGTATATCTTCTTCTAAAACAGCTTTGTAGAAGTAATTGACCCATCCCTGGCCATGAAAATATTTGTTCAGTTAAAACTGAACCATCAATAATGGTCACGATTGTAAAAATAAATGAAGTTACAACTGGCAATAATGCGGTTCTAGCTGCATGTCTATCTCTAATTCTCTTCTGGCTTATTCCCTTTGCTCTAGCAGTTAATATATAGTCTTCTTTTAATACTTCCATCATTGTGGTTCTCGTTAATAAAGCAGTACCAGCAAAAGCTACTATAGTAACTACCATTACAGGGAGTATCATATGATATGCGATATCAGAAGCGTAAGGTTTTTTAATTAAAGCAGCGCCTGTATTCCAATAAAAATAGCTACCAATAAAAATTAAAATTAAACTACCAAATCTAAGATTTCTTCTTGTAGACAAAGATTCAATACTACGTGTAGCTAAATAAGCTATAAATTGAATTAATGTTACAATAACAGTAAATTTGATCATCGATGTAAAAACAACATCGCTATCAAAAGGGGCGTCATACCATTTTTCTGGATATAAAAACTTTCCAATAGGAAGCCATCCTAATTTATAACCGAATATCCAAAGCATCATTAAAGCAAACCATGGATAGAAAACAGTATATGAAAAAACAGATGTTACAGTAATCCAAGTTTCTGATTTGGAACCTCTCCTCCATGCCAATACTTTTCCAATAAAAAATCCTGTGTAAAATGCAACTATATTTACTATAGAAAAAAGCATTAATGTTCTTGGAAGTCTTTCAGCAATTAACTCTATAGGTGTTTTAGGAAAATTTTTATAAGAATATCCAAAATCTCCTTTGAAAAAGTTTATTATATATAGTTGCAATCTCTCTAGTAGAGGTTTGTCTAAACCATAAGTTTGAAGAACTTTTTCATAAGCATCGGGTGGTAGTTGTGGATTTAAAAGAAGATTTGAAAAAGCATTACCAGGTATAGCATTGAAAAGCAGATAAGAAAAAATAAGGAATAGAAAAAAGACAATTGTCATCTGATATGTTCTTCTAAATATATATTCAGCCATAATTTTTACTTTTTAAGTATAAAATGGCGGGTTAATTAAACCCGCCATTTTAATTGAATTTCTATTAGCTAGAAACTTTTACTAATGAAGGATATCCTCCACCAGTTCCAGTTAAACCGTCTAATACATCTGTGAATGGGAATTCAACATTACTTCTGTATACCTCAAGTGTAGGTACGTTAAATAGTACCAAATAAGGTAATTCTTCAAATAATATTGCTTCCATTTGTTGCGAGATGGAAATCGCATCTGCAACTGTTTTAGCTTCTGCGAAAGCAGCAGCTAATGCATCAAACTCAGCATTATTAAATCCAGGTGTGTTATATCCACCTTCACAACTGTCGTTGACGGATCCAAAGAATGCTTCTGGATGATCAGGGAATGCTGACAATCCCCAACCTAACATGTAGAAGTACCAATCTTCACACAATTCAGGTGTGAAAACTTTGTCTACAATAACGCTAAATCCAGTTGGTCTAGCTGTTACATCAAAACCAAGCTGTTGCATCCAATCAGCTATGAATAATGACATAGTTGATCTCAATGGATCATAACCTGCACCAGGAGCATATAGCAACATGTCTGCAGGAGGTGTTTGACCACCAGGACCTTTAAGACCTGTAGGTGCTACAGCTCTATCTGCACCACCTGGGTGTGAACCCCAATCTGAAGCAGTCCAACCAGCAGCTTGAAGAATTTCGACAGATTTATTCCATCTTTCTTCAGCTGATAAACCAGCACATTCTGCAAGTACACCTGTTACAGGAGCAACCCATGCAGTTAATGCTTCAGGCATTTGACCATCCATATTGACAGCTACACCTTGTAAAACGTTATTTAGAACGAATTCCTTATCAGAAATACAAGCAACAGCTTGTCTAAATGACTTTTCACTACCAGGGAAAATTCTGGTGTTGAATGCCATATAACGCATACCGTTACCTAAGTTAGCAACAGTTTCAACTCCAGGTACTCTTGCGAGTTGGTCGAAAAGATTTCTCTTAACGCCTAATGGGTTAAGAACGAAATCAACTTCTCCATTTTGGAATGCTAAATAAGCAGCATCTTGATCGCTATAGAGTGTAAACTCAACTGTTCCAACATATGGACCAGATGAGTATGTGAATGAATCACCAGTAGTATCACCAAATGATGCATTTATCGCTGGGGCAACACCGTTGTCCCAACTAAATTCTGTACCACTCTTATAAATTGTTGTATCTCCACCAAACCACATAGTATCTGCATCATATGCCCATGTATAGAAAGCACCTTGTTCAACTTTGTCGTAAACAAATGCACTAGCTACAGGAGCAGCAGCACCATCAGCAGCAAGCAATGCTTCTCTTGAAGTAGCAAATTGTGACCAATATGTTTCATTCAAGAATGGAGCTTGTGCGATTTGATATTGCCAAGCAGAAAGCCCAGCATCATAGTTTAGTGTAATTGCAACTGTGTAATCATCTACAGCTACGAGACTTACAATACCTTGTTGATAATCCTCTGCAGCAGAATCTGTACCAACAGCTTTACGATAGTAAATTTCCCAGTTACTGAGAAGTCCTAAATCGTTAACTGTATTATATGTCCAGACCATATCATTTGCAGTTATAGGATCACCATTACTCCACTCATAACCTTGTACCAATGGAACAACATATGTCCAAGTACCATCACCATTATTGGTTGATGTTTCTACTAATTCAGAAGCTACACCAGTAACCAACTGATAGTTTGGATATGAAATAGAGAATAGAGATACTGCTTGTCCAGACATTACATATTGTGTCCAGACATCTGTCTCTGTATCAAGATAATTCCAGTAATTTTGTGTTTGTGGATCTGAAAAGATTGCCATCTTGTAAACACCATCAGGTCCTGATGGAGCTGCTTCTTCAGCTGCTGCAGCAGTAGTTGCTGGGGCCGCAGTAGTATCAGTAGCTTCTTCAGCTGCTGGTTCTTCTGCTGTATCGCCACCACATGCGACTACAACTAATGCAAAAACTGAGAACAGTAATACAAGGCGCCAAGTCTTGGATCCTTTGAAATTACTCAATTTTTCTCCTTTTTGTATACAAAAAATCCACATAAATGTGGATGTATTCATAATAGAAAATATTTTTATTTATACAATCATTTATATATGAATTTTAATAAATAGTTTGCATAAAATTATTCAAAAAAGTAGCTAATTAATTGAAATATCCTAATAATTAAATAAAAACCTCCAAAAAATACAAATAATTTAAAACCGAAACTATGCATTAATTTTTATATTGAAAGCAATATTTTTAATTTCAAAATTCAGTCTTAATTGATTTTCTAAATAAGACAGATAGTTTTCTGGAATGTTTGTACTTAGATTGAATGAAAACTGAGGTGGAAATGTTTCAAACTGAGTTACATATTTCAATTTGGCTCTTCTACCTTTTACAGGATGAGGTGGATTCTTTAACCACAAACTTCTAAATAAATTATTTAATTCTGATGTAGATATTCTATAATTTAATTGCTTTTCTAAATCATAAATTTGTTTAGTAATTTGTTTAATATTAGATTTCTTTAAAGCTGAAATTCTTACTATTGATATCCATTTGTATTGTTTCAAATCATTTTTAATGACAGTGTTTAAATTATTTTTGGATTCTGTGTCTAATGTGTCCCATTTGTTTAGAACCAAAATTGGTGTGACCTTTTGTTCAATACATTCTTTAAGAATTCTTTTATCTTCAAACGATAATCCTATTTTTGAATCTACTACTACAAGCGCAATATTTGCATTCTGCAAGGTTTTTAGTGCTACCTTTGAAGAATAGCGATCAATTTGTATTTTCTGTTTTTTTCTCGGAACTCCTGCTGTATCAGTAATATTAAATTCTCTTATGCCTAATTGAACAGTTTCTTCAATTTTATCTCTAGTTGTTCCTGGAATATTAGATACTAGCGAACGTTCTTCTGATAAAAGTGCATTAAATAAAGTTGATTTACCAGCATTTGGCCTACCTATCAATGTAATAGATGTATTATTTGATAGCTTTGGGATCTCATATGTCGAATATTTTTGAAGTTCTTTTTTTAGTTCATCAAGTCCTAATTTATGATGTGCAGAGATGTAAAAATTTTTATCAGAATCGTATTTATATAATTGTGAATCTTTATCTTCGATTTTGAAATTTTCACATTTGTTAAAAACTGTAATAATTTTTTTCTTATTTTTGTTTTTATGCAATAAGTTAAAAATATTATCTAAAGCTGAAAAATTTTTTGAATTTATATCAATTAAAAAGACTACTAAATCAGCTTGTGATACATATTTTTTAAATACATTTTGAGCATCAATTTCAACATCATTTGGGTCTTCTAAATAACCTGGTAAATCTGAAAGTAATATTAATTTATTATCATCAAATTTAAGAGAAGTTGTAACTTTATCTCGTGTTGTATTTGGGGTTGATCCAATTATTGAAGTTTTTGAACTAGTTAATGCATTTATTAAAGTGGACTTTCCTGAATTAGGTAATCCAACTATCAAAATCTCAGGAATATTGTTTTTATTCATATTTTAAATATAGCTATTCTTATTTTATGGTTGAAAAACTTTATCTAGTAACTCCTCGAGGTTTTTGTGCTGGTGTTGAAATGGCAATCAAAGCACTTACATGGATGTTAAAAATTTATGATGAAACTATTTATTGTTATCATGAAATAGTTCATAACCAATGGATTGTTAAAGAATTTGAAAAAAGAAATGTAGTTTTTGTTGAAAGCCCAGATGATATTCCAAATGGTGCAATTGTTATGCTTTCAGCACATGGTACTGCACCAGATGTTGAAAAAACTTTTCATTCTAAAACTTCTATAACTATCAATTCAGTGTGTCCACTCGTAACTAAAGTTCATCATGAAGCCAAAAAATTTGAAGAAAATGACATAGAAGTTATTTATGTAGGACATAAAGGTCATGACGAAGCTAAAGGAGCTATTGGTGTTGCTCCAAATAATATGCATTTAATAGAAAATGTAAAAGATTTAGAAAATTTAAATATAAAGAAAAAAGTAGCACTCTTAGCACAAACAACTTTAGCTATATCTGAATGGGAACCAATAATGAATAAAGCTAAAGAAAGCTATAAAGAATTACAATTACCAAGAAAAAGTGATTTATGTTATGCAACTACAAACAGACAAAAAGCTATTCTAGAATCTTTAAATTTAGTTGAGCAGGTACTGGTTATAGGATCTAAAAATTCAAGTAATACTAATGCATTAGTAAAGATGGTACAAAGTAAAGGAACTGAAGCTGTAAGAATTGATGACGTGAAAGATTTAGAAAACATTGATTTGAAAAAAAACATTGCCATTACAGCTGGGGCATCAGCACCAGACCATATAGTAATAAATATAGCTAAAGAAATTAACCCATCTGAAACACTTTTTTTAAATCCAATTAATGAATCAGAATACTTCCCACTCCCTAAGGAACTCAGAACTAATGTTAGAAATATATGTAAATTTTTGGAAAACCTAAATCTGTCGGATGAAGAACCAGAAAAATTCCAAGGAATACAAAATGATAGAAATTGGAGTGCTACTGAAGCTTTAGCTTCTCTTTAATTAATATAATTGTTTCATCAATTGTAAAATTATCAGTTTGTATTAATAATGCTCCATTAGGAACTACTAAAGGTGAGTTAACTCTATTTTTATCTCTCGTATCTCTAGCTCTAATATCATCGATGGTTTCTTGATTATTTGATTGAACTTTTCTTCTTAATGACCTTACTTCTTCTGATGCATCCAAGTAAATTTTAAGGTTTGCATTTGGAAAGACAACGCTTCCCATATCTCTTCCTTCAATAACTAATCCTTTTGAAGTTCGTTATATATAGAGTGAAGTATATTTTGTATCACTCCCCTTACTTCAGAAAGCTGTGCAATTTCTGAACTTTTCTCATTCAAATCATTTGTATATAATTCTTTTTCTGTAATAACAATTTCATCTATTTTACATTTGAAAGGTGAAAGAGAGTCTATATGAAAATTTTCAAATATTATTTTTTTAGTACTTAAGTTAAATTTTGCTAAAGCTCTATACAAAGCACCAGATGAGAAAAAATCTAAATTTAAATCGTTAGCCAACTTTTTTCCAATGGTGGTTTTACCAACACCTGACGGACCATCTAAAGTTATTAAGATTTTATTCATTTGGTTTTATTATAAATAACTCCCCTTTTGAGAGCTTACCTATTTTATAATTACCAATTTGAACTCTTTTTAAGTTTTTAATTTTTATTTTGTTATATTGAAAAACTCTTCGAATTTCATGATTTTTTCCTGAAGTTAACGAAACTTCATATTTGAAATCATTTAATATCCTCAACTTATTAATTTTTAAATGTTCGCCATTATCATATATGCTTAAACGTAGCTTTTTAGCTCTGTTAATTTTTTCTTTGACTGTGACGATGTATTTCTTTTCAATTTTGTACTTAGAACTAAATATTTTATTTAACCACTCTCCATCATTGCTTAGAAGCATTAAACCCTCTGAATCTTTGTCGAGTCTTCCACCAAATTTCAAATAATCGAATTCTAAAATGTCGTATATTGTTGGTGCATTACCTTGTTTAACATGTGAACAAATATATCCCTTTGGTTTATAAAATGCATAATATTCATACTTTTTGATTTGAGAAATTTTTCTATTATTTACTTTAATTTCGTCACTATCAGAAACATCCATTCCAGGTTTTGCAGGTAAATTATTAATAAGCACTTTTGATTCTTCTATTAATAGATCTGCTTTTCTTCTAGAGGTTGGTAGATTAAGCGCTAAAAATTTATTTATTCTCAATTATTCTTCTTCAGTAGTTTTAGAAAAATATTCACCTAAGAGTGGGAGTTCTTCAATTGATGAAATATCCATTTTTTCTAAAAATAATTGTGTAGTCGAGTATAAATGAGGATTACCTGGTAAATCAAGAAAACCAGTTTTTTCAATTAAACCTCTAGATTCAAGAGTTTTTAATGATGACTCAGATTCCACTCCTCTAATTTCAGATACTTTTATTTTTGTAACAGGTTGTTCATATGCAACTATTGCTAAAGTTTCTAATGCTGGAGTAGATAAACCTCTCAAAACTGAAGGTGGTTTGAAATCGTTTAAGTTATTAATAAGAGTACTGTCTGTAACAAAATCAGCACTACTCTCATTAAATTTAATATAGAAACCAAAAGAATTATTTTTTAATCATTATTAATTTCTTCAAAAAGTTTAAATAGTTCTTCTATGTCAATAGAAAAATATTCATGAAAGTATGAGTGTTGAACTGGTCCATCGCTTACAAGTAAAATTGCTGTAATAATTTTTTTATGATTCATAATTTTTCTCAATTGTAATATCATTTTCATTTTGTTCAGCTTTAACAAAGCCCCATCTAATTGATTCAAGTAACGCTAGAAAAAATGCGATTGCTTCTTGGGATGTTTTCAATTCTTTGATCATAGACTCAAATGTAACATTTAATCTATCATCTATAACTTTTAAGAATGAATCAATTGCAAATTGTAAATCTGGTAAATCTTTATCAATATGCTTAAAACCTTCAATTGTTGAAAACCTTCTATATACCTCTTCAGATAAAGTTGAAAATTTATCTTTATCTACAAAATAATTTACATCTGCTTTAGGAAATAAATTTTTAGTTTGATAGTATTTAAAAGCATTTATTTCATTTTCATTTGATTTAATTTTAGAAGCAAAAGCTATACCGACTTCAGAAAAAGCTTTAAATTGAAGCAATCGAGCAAAGGCAAGATCTTTATCTTTTATTAAAGTTACTTCATCTAACCATTCAATTTCTTCATCTTGTGGAAGTATTCTTTTAGCTTTTAGTTCAAAAATTGAAGCAGCTAAAAGTATTAATTCTGTGTAATGATCAAAATTAGTATTCTCCTTAGACTTACCAATATTCTTAAATAATGTTCTTAAATCTTCTTCAACCTGTGATTTAGAACTTGAGTATTTTATTAAAATGCTTTCTAAGTTCTCAATTAAATATTCTATTTGCATTAATAATCAGTAGTTTCTAAGACTTCATGTTTTTCATCTAAAAGATTAGTTTCGTAATAGTCAATTAAATCAGAAGGACAGTCATTATTTATCAGAATTTCTTTACCTATTTCTTCATGTGCTAAGTACTCTTTACTTTTTTTACTTTTTATCACACCTAATTCTGTAAATATTCTAAAAATCCATGAATAATCGTTTATAGATTTTCCAATATCATGAAGAAGAGAAAGTTTTAACAATAATTTGTCATTTGAATGAAGTATAGTTCGTTCAAACACTTCTAATGAATGTTCTCTGTCAGCTTTACTCATTTTCCAAAACAACTTTTCTAAATTATCATCCTGAAGAGTATTTGAAATATCCATTTGTTGAAATATATTTAAATTGCTATAGAAAAGAAATCTAATGGCTCGTTTTGATTTTAAATACATTTGTTTCATGATCTTGGATGACTTTCTATAAATGCTTCTTCTAAAAAATCTTTTGTAACTTTAGTATATATTTGTGTAGTAGAAACAGAACTGTGTCCCAAAAATTCTTGTACAGTCCTTAAATCACAGCCACCTTCTAACATATGTGTTGCTGCGCTATGTCTTAACGTATGTGGGTAAATTTTAGACTTTATTCCAACTTGAACACCTGTAGTTTTAATTAAACGAAATACTGCTGTTCTATCTAATTTATTAAAAGTTTTACTTAAAAATAAATAAGAGGACTTGATTTTAGGATTTGAATTTCTTAGTTTTAAATATTTATTTAAGTTAATAAGTAACTGGGAACCGATTGGTACAATTCTTTGCTTGTTACCTTTGCCTTCTAAACGAACAAACTCTTCAACTAAATCTATATCAGATATTTTAAGACTACATAATTCAGAGACTCTACATCCAGTAGAGTACATAAAATCGATAATTGTAATGTTTCTCGATGATAAAAAATTTTCATGATCATAAAAATTAATTAATTTTTCTACTTCAGAAACTAACAGTACATCAGGTAATTCTTCGCTAGATTTAATATTTAGGTTAAAAATTTCAAAATTGGTAATAAAGCTATTTTCCATTGCGTAATTTAAAAAACTATTTATTGATGAGTAAATTCTTTTTTTTGTATTTTCTGAGTAATTTAATTCTGAAAGATTACTTAGATACTCCTCTGTATGAGTTTTATTTATTTCTTTATTATCTAAATATTTAAAAAAAAGATTTATGTCGCTTACATATGATTTAATAGTGTTCTCAGATAAGCTTTTTTCATAATAAAGATAATCTTTAAATTGAGAAAGTATTTCCCTAGTCTCTAACTTGTTCTTTGTCATGAATTTTTCTATCAACTTTTTTAATATTTTTTGCTGATTTTACAAATTCATAAAACATAGGAGCAGGCTCCCATGGTCTTGATTTAAACTCAGGATGAAATTGTGATGCTACAAAATAAGGATGGTCCTTGATTTCAATCATTTCAACTAAATCTTCATCAGGTGACATTCCACTTATTACCAATCCATTCTCCTCTAATTGTTTTCTAAATTTATTATTTACTTCATAACGGTGTCTGTGACGTTCATAAATTATTTCATTTTTATATATGTTTTCAGCGATTGTATTTTTAGATATTTTACAAGGATAGGTCCCAAGTCTCATGCTTGCACCAACATCATCTTTTTCTAAATTCTGATTTGGTAGAAGGTCAATGACTGGGTTAGGAGTAGTTTGAGAAAATTCTGTAGAATTCGCATCATTTATACCACAAACATTCCTTGCAAACTCAATTACAGCACACTGTAAACCAAGACAAATTCCAAGAAATGGGATATTGTTTTTCCTTAAGTATTCAATGGCAGTGATTTTCCCTTCGATACCTCTATACCCAAATCCACCAGGAATAATGACACCGTCTAAGTTGCTTATATCTTCAATATCATAATTATCCGCATCAATCCACTTAAGATTTAAATTAACTTTGTTGTGTAAACAAGAATGCTTGAGTGCTTCCACAACTGATAAATAACTATCAGGAAGACCAAAATACTTGCCTAAAATACCTATTTGAATTTCTTGGTCAATACCCTTTTTTAAATCTAAAAGTTTTTTCCATTTAGTTAAATCAGGTTCTGGCGAATTTAATTTTAATCTATTATTTACAGCTTTGTCTAAACCTTCGTTATACATGTACAAAGGTACTTCATAAATGTCATCTAAATCTGGAGCATTTATGACTTTATCATTATCAACATCACAAAATTGCGATACTTTATTTTTAATATCTTTGTCTAAATCTCTATCGGATCGTAAAACAATTATGTCAGGACTAATTCCATAGCTTCTAAGCATAGACACTGAGTGTTGGGTTGGTTTGGTTTTAAGCTCAGAACTTGGGCCAATAAATGGAACGAGTGTAACATGAACAAACATTACATTTTCACTTCCAAATTCTTTACGTATTTGTCTTGCTGCTTCTAAAAAAGGTAATATTTCTATATCACCAACGGTTCCACCAATCTCTGTAATCTGTATATCGACATCATTAGAAATCCCTTTAATTCTTCTTTTTATTTCATCGGTTATATGAGGGATAACTTGAACTGTTGCACCAAGATAGTCGCCTTTTCTTTCTCTTTCTATAACTTTTCTATAGATACTTCCAGTGGTTACATTTGCATCTTTTCTTAAATTAACACCAGTAAATCTCTCATAATGGCCTAAATCAAGATCTGTAGTTGCACCATCTTCTGTAACAAAGACTTCACCATGTTGAAAAGGATTCATAGTGTCAGGGTCAACATTAATATAGGGATCTAATTTTTGATTTACTACACTTAATCCTCTTGCTTTGAGAAGGTTACCAAGAGATGCAGAAGTAATCCCTTTTCCAAGACCAGAGACTACACCGCCAGTGACAAATATGTATTTGGTCACCTGAAAATATTAACAGGAAATTTATTTATTTAAAGAACTATCTCAAGATTTGGTTTAAAAAGTTTATTAGTTTTGGATCATTACTAGTGTGAAGAACTTTAATTTTGTTATTTGATAGTTTATATGAGTAACTTGATTCATTGTCAGAAATTGAACTAATTATTTCTTCCCCATCAAATTGTATTGAATAATGTTGATCTTTTTTTATTTTTATCAATACCTCTGTATTTTTATCTAAAACAATTGAGCGTGGAAATTTTGTAAATGGTGCAATTGGAGTAAGAACTATTGATTCTAAGCTAGATTGTATAATTGGACCTCCTGCTGAATAATTGTAAGCTGTAGATCCTAAAGAAGTAGAAATTATTAATCCATCTGCTCTAAGATTTACATTTTGTTCATAAGTTGTAATTTCTATATCTAACAATCGAGTAGGTGAAATTTTATTTATAACAATTTCATTAAAAGCTGGTCGTCTATTATTAGTGTTTTGAATCAATGGTTTTCTAAACGAATATTGAAAACTAGAGATATTTGAAATTTTAGAAAATTCATCTTCATGTAGATTATTTACTAAGTAACCTATTCTTCCTAATCCAATATTTAAAACTGGTAGTTTATTCAACCATGCTAAATGCATTGCTCTTAATGCGGTCCCATCTCCACCAAAACTAATTATTAAATTAAAACCTCTATAGCTTAATTTATAATCAATTAAAGATGCATAAATTACTTTATGAGAAACATTATTTTTCTTTAGATAGTTAAGCAGACTTATATAAGATTTATTTTTTTCATACTTTTTTGAAGTAACAATTATTAATTGATTCATAAATATATTATACGACTTTTATAATGTTGATAAAGTGATACCAATCTCAGATATAAATCCAGCAAAGAATAAACCATATATTTCTCGGCTGTTTATAACTATTTGTATTTTAAGTTATATACTTTGGCAGCCAAAAGACTCATTCGAACTTTTCAATTTTTTTTACAGACTTTCAGCAATACCTTGTGAAATATTTAATAACTCACCTCTATCAGAAAACCAATATTTACTTAATGATTGTTTTGCAACTAAGACAAATCCTATTTTTGCTGATAAAAATATATTATTAAGCATATTTTATGCGAATTTTTTTCATGCTAATTTCTTACATATACTTGGAAATCTCTGGAGTTTTTGGATTTTTGGTAACAATATTGAAGACAAACTAGGAAAAATAAAATTTATTTTTTTTATTCTATTAATTTCATTTACAAGTATTTTATTTCACTCTATTTTAAATTTCTCAAGCCTTATACCTATAGTCGGTGCATCTGGAATAGTTTCAGGACTTATGGGTGCTTATGTTAAACTTTTCCCAAATGCACGCTTATTAGTACTTGTACCTTTTGGATTCCTCTTCCCAACGACAATTAAAGCAAAATATTTTATGTTGTTTTGGTTTATATCTCAATTTTATATTGCTATTAATGCTCAAGGTATTTCTTGGGAAGCACATATAAGTGGGTTTGTTTTTGGATATATATTTGTAAAAATTTTTAAGTAATAATCTTTATTATCTCATCAAATTCATTAATTATATATTTTGCATTGTTTATATCCATAAAGTTTGTAACACCGGTTTTAACTAAAATTGAATCTACTTTAAGATTCTTAGCCAAGAGAATGTCTGTATCAACTCTATCTCCTATAACCCAGTCGATACTAAATTTATTTTTTATTAAATAATCAATAAATAATTTGTCAGGCTTACCTAAGGATTCAATTTTACTTTTAGACAAATCTTCTAATATTTTTACAACAGCACCATTACCAGGCTTTTCACCTTCTTCTGTTGGAAAAGTAAGGTCTTTATTCAAACAAAAAGCTTTTGCTCCATTAACAATTGATCTGGCAATAATTTCAATTTCTTCTAAATCAAAATTATCTTTTCTACCAATTAGAACAGTTTCTGCTTCATGAATTGAAGTAAAGTTATCATTATATTGCTCTACATATTTTTTTAAACTTTTAGAGCCGAATATAAAAATTTTTGAATTTATTAACTCTTCAACGTTCTGAATAACCCTCAAAGGCGTGATTATATTTTCTAAAGCTATTTCAACTTGAAGAAGTGCTTCTAGTTTAGTTTTAATTTCTTCAGGAGTTTGTGAACTATTATTTGATATGAATATTACATTTATTCCAATAATTTTTAAGTGTAAGTAAGTTTCTTTTACCTTTGGAAGAAGAATATTACCTTTATAAATTGTTCCATCAAGGTCTGCGGCGAGAGTTCTCACGTTTCTCTTCCATAATTATCATTCTTGCTGTAATTGCATTAGATTCATAAAAATTCTTAGCAGTTCTGTCACTTGGTAATACTACGGCTCTGAAAGATAAATTCATTTGTTTTAAATCTTCAAGAATATAGTTAAGTAGTTTTGTACCTAATCCTAATTCTCTGAATTCACTACTGATAAATATTTCTAATAAGTTGGCATACAACTTTTCTATAGTGAGACAAGCATATCCAAATACCTTTTCAGAAGTTTTAATTATATAATTTGCTTCAATTTCTAAATTTAGATTCTTATAATATGTTATTAATTCTTTATCAATTTCAGATAAGCCACTATAAAAATAATTCTTTAATTGCTGATCTACTGTTTCAGTCTTTAATATTGTAAAAGTTAAACCGAAATCTTTAAATTCATGCACAATCAATGCAGACTTTAGCTCTTGGTTTTGCTAATTGAGTATCTTTCAAAACTAGGAAACACATAGTGCAAGTAAATTCATCATCCTGAATATCTTCAACAATGTCATCAAGCTTTAGGTCAGTTTTTTTAACGTGTCTCTTTTCTGCTGCATCAACAGACATAAATGAACCTTCAGCCTCATCAGAATCATCTATGGATTTTTTTTCAGTTTCTACCCTAGCTTCAAGAGATTCAGTTTCTACTTCTTCTTTTTCTTCTTCTTCAACTGGAGAATCACTGTCTTCTAGATCTTCATCTTCTAAATCTTCTAACGTAGGTTCATCAAAATCTTCTTCATTGTCTTTTTTAGACATACATCTCCTTATTTGTATTTTTGAATATTACTAAATTTTAAAAAGAAAAGCATGTTTTTTAACAAATATCTCAGCTGGACCATTATTTAGAAAATCACCATCTAATTCGATATCAACCTTTGAATTTAAAATAATTGAGGAAGTTTTTTTAACTATTACATCCTCTTCTCTTAAATGAAGACCTTTTTTTGCTAAGAAAAATATTTTCATTGCTTTTAACTTATCTACAGCAAATATTTGAACATTTAAAACCCCATCCTGAAGGCTTGATTTAGGTGATATATTCCAACCGCCTCCAAAAAATTGACCATTACAAACACATATATTAAATGCTTTAGATGAAAATTCTGATTTATCAGTCTTTAACTCTATTTGACTAGGTTTTGCAGTAATTATTTTAAACCAGAAACTAATTGGATATCTATAACGCCTAAAAAATTTTGGCATCAACTCGCTTAATTTAACTGTATTTGCTAAAAATCCAATATTTAAAACATTAATAAAATGTCTAGTCCCTTTTTCAGTTTTTATACAACCTGCATCAATTGCATAAAACTCATCTGTTAATAGATGTTGAAATGCATCTTCAATTTTTTGAGGAAGAGCAAAAGTTCTAATAAAATCTGAACCACTTCCTGTTGGTAAAAAAGCTACCTTGGGTTTTTCAATATTTAGACTGAGCAAAGTATCGACTAAATTACTTAAAGTCCCATCACCACCAACAGCACAATAAATAAATTTTGAAGGATCGTTAAATTTTTTAATAATTTCTAATACTTCTATTGAATTAATTGTTTGAAATAATTCGAATTGTAAATTATTTTCAATAAATAATTTTTCTAAGAAACTTTTGTTTACCTTTCTACCTCTCGAATTTTTATTATGTATAACAATATATTTATTCATGACATTGTTTTTTGAATTAATTTGTTATTGAAATTTTTAAAAATTAATTCGAAATTTTTATCGTTATACAGGGATGATAATTTTTTTGACAATTCGGAACCTTCTTTAGCAACTTTAATAAAATCTCCTATATTAAGGTTGAACTTACTTATTGTATATTCAATATTATCAGTTTTTATATATTCATAAAATACACTGAACCAATCGAAGTTAACTGAAGTAATTTTTGAAATATTTCTTTGATTCTCTATTCTGTTTAGTTTCTCAATAAAAGTATTAAACTTCGCAAAAACATTTTCAAATTCATCTTTATAATTAAGCACTCCCAGATCTGAACTAATTCCTGATGAAACAAATAAAATATAGAAAATATCATCTTTTACTAAAGTTGATTCGTATAGTAGTACTGCAGGTATCAAAGAATCTCTATTGGTTTCTCTTATAATCTCACTTTTTTTGCTGTTTATAATTTCCAAATCTTTTAAAACTTTCAGCTTTGAAAGAAAAAGATCATCTAAGTTCTTGGTATTAAAATTATTCTGGAAAGCAAAAAAACTTTTACTTAATAAATTTAAAGCTTCTTCTTCGTTGTAAATATTTAAAATATTAAGTATTGAAGAGTAATTTACTGAGAATGCAGACTCAAGCTTACTTGCTTTCAATTTAAATAAATTGTTATACCATTCTTTACTTATATTTTTATCAAAAGATAAGTGAGCGAAACCTTTTTTATCCAACCCCCGTCTTCCCGCTCTTCCAGATAATTGTAAAAACTCTGAATTAGTTAATAACCTTGTTTTATATCCATCAAATTTAAATAATCTATCTATATAAATTGATTTAGCAGGTAGATTAACTCCTAGAGCAAGAGTTTCAGTTGCAAAAAGAAATTTTACAAATTTGTTTAAAAACAAAAACTCAACAAATTCTTTAACAATAGGTGCTAAACCTGCATGGTGAAAGGCTACTCCCCTAGTCCACATCCACAATTGTTCATCTAAATTCAATAAATCAATTTCATCTTTGTTTAAGTCAGAAAATATTTGATCATATTCTTTTCTTATTAAATTTTTTTCATCTATTGGTTTTAAATTACTGACTAACTCTCTAGCTTTAGACTCAACTCTTTCTCTTGAAAAATAAAAGAATATTGCCGGGGTTCTATCCAAATCTTTTAATAAATTAACTAGTTTTATAAATCCAGGTTTTTTAAAATTTTTAAAGTTTTTTTCAAATTTAAACAATGATTTACCAATATCTGTTTTAGTATTTTTTATAACTTTTAAATTATTTGAATATTTAGTTTCAGCTACTAAAGAAATTTCTAGTGGAACAGGTCTAATGCTTGATTTAATTAATGCTGTAGGTCCTCGCGTAGAAACTATCCAATCTAAAAATTCTTTATCATTGCTAATAGTTGCAGAAAGACAAAGAAATTTAATTTCTTTTGGAGCGTGAATTAATATTTCTTCCCAAGTTGTACCTCTTTCTTTATCACCAAGATAATGAACTTCGTCAAGTACAACTAATCTTGTCTCTAGAATTGACTTATCTTTAGAAAAAATCATATTTCTTAGTATTTCAGTTGTACCAATTATCAACGAAGCATCTCTATTAATTGATCTGTCCCCCGTAAGCAAACCTGTGTTTATTCCTTCATGCTTGAAATCGTTGAATTTTTGATTTGAAAGTGATTTAATAGGTGTTGTATAAAATACTTTATAATTTTTTTCTAAATAAAATTTAATCGCTTCGTTTGCAATTAAAGTTTTACCAGCTCCAGTTGGTGCAACAACTAATACGTTGTTGTTTAATTTAATCTCTTTTATTCCATCAATTTGAAATTGATCTAATTTAATCAATTTTTATTTCTTTTAATTTGAATATAAATAGCAAGTTCAATCAATAGATATAAAGGTATTGCAAAAATAAAGAGTGTTAAGGGATCTCCTGTAGGAGTAATTATTGCTGATAATATTAATATTAAAACAAATACTTCTCGTCTATTGCTTGTAAATAAAGAAGTTTTAATTACTTCTCTCGAAATTAAAAATGCTATAAACAAAGGTAATTGAAAAGTTAAACCAATCAGTAAGCAAATTCGAAAAAGCAACTGGAAATATGATTGTGTTCTTAATAAAAAACTTGAGTCATTAAATGAGAGGAAAAATTCTATAGCAAAAGGAAAAGTTTTATAGGCAGAAAATATTCCTAAATAGAAAAAAAGTAAAAACAAAATTAAATAGAGTACAAATTTAGATTTACTTAACTTTTCAAAAGCCGGGATAAAAAAATTACCGATTATAAAAATTATGAAAGGTAAAGATATCAAAATTCCTAAAAATACTGTATTTGTTATCTTTACTTGAAAACCTTCGTACAAAGAAAATGATAATAAATCACTAGTTGAAAAACCTGCTTTTTTTAATGGGTCAACTAACACCTCATAAAGATTTGAGTAGTTTAAATAAGCTAGAACTGAAAAAAATAAAATTAAAATTAATGATTGAATAATTCTTTTGTTTAACTCTTTGAAATGATCGTAAAATGGTTGTTTATCCAAAACTACTCTTCCTCCAACCATATCCATTTTTCATTTACTGATTTATCTCCAATAACATCTCTATTTTGTTTAAAATTTTCATTTTTTATAAAAGCCAAAATACTAGCCAGTTTACTTTTATCCAATAAACCTAACGAAAGAAGTATTACAATAACTAACTCAATTAGACTCATAATTTAAACTTTCTAACAATTCTAGTTTTCTTTTCAAGATCTCATCGATTATATCTCTTGGAGAAATAACTTGAATATCCTTAATAAATTTAATACAAAATTCTAATGCGTTATTTTTGGAGTAAAACTTAAATTTATATATTTCATCATTTCCTAAATTATTATTACTTTCTAAATAATTAAGTACATTTTTGTTTGTAGTTTTAAACTCAAGTATATAATCTTGTGTCTTTTGAATTTCTTTTAAATCACTTTCTAACTGTTCATAAATTTTAACAATTCTGTTGACTAAAAAAGTTTTTTCTCTTTTATCCGTAACATCATATGCAACTAAAATAACTCCATCGTTATTAGTTTTTAAAACTTGAGGTTTTATTTTATATGTATAAACATCTGTAGAGCCTTGTTTTACATATTCGATATATGTGACATTATCAAAATTTAAATCTTGAATATTGAGAACTTCTAAATTTTGTATATCAAATTGTTTATAGTGCTTTTTTAAGACTGCAAAAAATTCTTTTACGTTTGAGTTTTCAATAATTAAATTTTTATAATCTTTATCTACACTCATTAATATATATAAATTAAGTAACTCAACATCATTCAAAATATTTATGTATGAAGCTTCTTTGCTAAATTCAAATTTTAAAACATTTTTTTTAGTATCAAGTTCGTAATCAATAAATAAGTCTCCATCAATTGTGTAAATATCAGTAATAATTGAAAAAATGTAAATTAGTTGATCTTCAGTAACACCTAATAATTCTTTCAACTCATCAAGATTCCATATATTTTTAGTTTCTATAACTTGGACGGTTTTTAAAATTTCATGTAAATTTAATTTATATTTCATTTATGTAATCCATAAATAATTTTCCGTTGTTGATATTTTCTAATTTATAGTTTCCATTCAGCAATATCAAAAACTTATATAAATTTAAAAAATCATTTGTACTAATGAATAATTTAACTTCTTCATAATTTTTGTTAAGTGTTTTATATCCAGAGATTAAATGTTTACTAATTTCATAAAGATAAGTAGGTAATAAAATTTCTAAAGATATATTATTTTTTTGTTCTTCCCATGAAAATTTTGTTTTTTTATCATATTGACTAAATAAATTTTGCTTATTACCTATTTTCATATTTGAAATATTTTTAACAATAAACGTTTTTAAAACTTTATCTTCAAATGCTGCTAGATACCAAACGCTATTAAATAACCTCAGTCCGACTGGCTTTACTTTCTTATAAGAATCACCGTATTCAAAAGCTATTCTTTTTTTTTCATTAATTGCTTCAAGCAATTGAGAAACATTATCTACTTCAAAAAAACTATTGTTTTCAAACGAATAAATTTTTTTTAAATACAAAAAAGTCCTAAAAAAATTATTCATCTCGATAGTGTCATCTTTTAGAATTTGTTTGTAGACATAATTTCCAGTAATAGAATATCCTTTGTCACTACTCCATTTATCATTCTTGTAAATTAAATTGATGCCAAAAGATTTTAATAAACTCTTATCGCGCTCAAATGCTCGACGAAATGATTGATCACTCAAGTCTCGATAGTCTTTAATATTATCTTTTATAAAGTCTGTTGAGACAAGTGCATCTGAATTAAATAGTGATATGAGCTCAATAGCTCTTTTAAATACATTTTTCATTTAAGAAATTCTTTGAAAGTAACGGTTATCGCCTTTATGCTCTAATACCGAAACTTCAAAATTTAAAATTCGTTTAGATGATTCATTTGATAAAAAATCTTTTATTAATGTTACTGCATTAGCTCTATCTAACTTTTTTTTATAAATTTTATTTATTTTTTCATTTAATTCATCTGATTTACCACCAATTGCACACACTATACCTTTATCAGTTAACGTACCATCAAAAGAAACATGAAATAAATGTTGATCACTAATGTCTGAAATTTCAGCAATAACTATTTCTACTTCATAAGGCTTTATCTCATTATTAAATATATAACCTAAAGCCTGGGAATAAAGATTTGCAATATCTCTTCCTATTACATCCTCTCTACTGTAACTGTAACCTTTCATATCAGCATGTCTTATACCAGTTACTCTTAAGTTCTCAAATTCACTATATTTTCCAGCTCCAGCAAAACCAATGCGGTCATATATCTCCGAAGTTTTATATAAATACTGGGAAGGATTGTCAGCAACAAATAAAATACCTTCTTTTGTTTCACAGCAAATAGTTGTACGACCTTTTTCAATTCCTTTTTTTGCAAATTCAGCTTTGTCTTTGATTATCTGTTCAGGTGAAACATAAAAATTATTCATTATTTAACTCCAATAATATTTTTTATTTCATCTTTAGTAACTTCTTTAACTTCATTTTGATCACAAATTAATATTGTTGGAAGTAAGTCCTTTTCAAGATTTATACCAGCAGTTGCCGAATCGTTGTTTGATGCAGTTTTTAAACTATCTAAAATTAATTTAATTGCTTCATCTCTATCTAAATATTTGTAATTATTTTGCAAAAATACATTAGCTAAGCTTGAACCAGATCCAACAGAAGCATAATTTTGCTCAAGATATGACCCTCCTAATGCATCATATGTATGAACAAAGAAATCAGCTTTATTTCTTCCTGCAAAAATAGGAATAACAATAAGACCCTGGAAAATCAAATTCATATTTGATTTAACTAATGCTGAGAGAAAGCTCACTTTCCCAGAGTATGAAAGTTTTATGTTTTGAATTTTCTCATAATGCTCAAGTTCTGTCTTAAATCTTTTAACTAAATCAAATGCAACTGCAGCAGAACCTGCTATTCCAATCATCGATTGATCGTCAACTTTATAAACTTTCACAACATCATCATGTGCTATATAATTTCCTTGCGTTGCCCTTCTGTCCCCAGCCATAACTACGCCATCGTTGTATTTCAAAGCAACTACAGTGGTAGCAATTGGCGTTAAACTTTTAATATCAATTTTGTTGGAATCGGAAAAAATATACTCTGAAATATTCATTGAAGTAAATGACTTTGTATAGTTTGATAAATGATTTTCAAAACTCATATTTTAATTTTACAAAAGTAATCAAATAATTTTCTTAAAATTATTGATATATCTAAATTATTGTATTATTACATTATGAAAGTTTGGATTGACCAAGATTTATGTACTGGCGACGGTCTATGTGAAGAAATAGCACCAGATGTTTTTGTAGGCTTAGATGATGGACTTTTCTATGTTAAAGAAGGTAGTAAAATTTTCTCTGAAGAACATGGAAATGTTGGTGGTGCAGAAGGTTTAGCTAACGTTCCCAATGGACAAGAAGAAGCAGTAATTGAGGCTGCTGAAGAATGTCCTGGCGAATGTATAATGATTGAACCTTAATACTTAATAAATTTTCCTGAAATTATAAATCCTGTATGTGATATTAATTTGTTACTTGGTCTCAAAATTTTATCCTCTACTAACCAGTCTCTGACTATTACTTCTTTTACTTCTATATCCTCAAATTCATTTTTTATTAACATTTCTTTTATCTTAGATATTTGAGAGATTGAAGGTAAATAAGATACCCAATGAGTCGAGTTTATAATTTTATTTTTTTCAAAAAATATCCAAGGTTCTGGAACATCGGTAATAACAGTATCAATAGGTATGTTCAATTCTTTAAAATTAAAATTTTCTAAATCAGTATTTAAGTAATTAACATTATTATTTTTTTCATGTTGAATTGTTGTTAAGTATCTACTTAGAGTTTTTTGTGCCCTTCTTTGATTAGTTTTACTTACATCTAAGGATGTTAAGGAACCTAATGATGAAATCATTGTATATAAAAGTAAAGTTAGCGCTCCTGAACCGGTACCAATTTCTAAAATATTACTACTTGAGTGTATATTTGCTTCAATCAAAATTTGTGCTGAATCTTTAGGATAAATAATTTGTGGCCCACGTTTCATTAATAAAACAAATTCTTTGTAACTTGGCCTATAAAGTTTAAATTCAATTCCAGTAGAAGATACTAACTTTGAAGGTATTGATTTAATATTTTTAAATGAAAACTTGCCTTCATTTGTTACAAATTCTTTATTAAAATCGACAACTGCTAAATACTTATTTTTGTCAGACTTAATGACAATTAACTCATTATCTAATTTTGAGTTTTGTACCAATTTATAATGCAGATAATAGAGGGAGTAACAATGTAACTATCATTGAGGTTGTTACGATTATGATAATAATCTTCTGAGATCGATTGTTCATTTTAATTTCTTAAAAATAGATTTTTTAAAACGAGAAATTTTTTCATAAAATCTACCTATTAAAACTCCTGCTATTAAAAACATAGCTAGAGAGGAATTTTCAGCATTAATATTTTTTTTAAGATTATTAAACTCTTTTTTAAAATCGTTCACTTTAAAATTCTCCAAATTATCAAAATAAATATTAGTACTGAAAATAAAGCAAATGAAAAATAAATCAGAGCTTGTATAAAGTACTGGTCTTGGAATATATTAGAAAAAACTAGAGAGCTTCCTGTTAAAAAAAATATGGTTGCAATTGCTAGGTAATTACTAACTTTAAAATTTCTTTTTACATTTTTTAAAGAATTTTCAATAGGATCAATTGTTTCTTCTTGAAAACTATTTAATAGTGCATCTACAGCTTTAATTGCATTTGTTGGAAGATTAAACATTATGAATTTCTATTTTTAATAATAATGCTAATAACACCTTGTATTGTTGCTGCAATTGGCAAAGCTATAATCGCACCAACTCCACCTAATGTATAAGCTCCAAATAATGTTGCAAATACAGCAATAGCTGGATGCATTTCCATTGTCGATTTGGTTATTCTCGGGCTAATAAAGTAATTTTCTAGAACTTGATATCCAATTAGCACAATTAAAACAGAAACAATCGCCGAAGAACCTAATGTAATAGATGTTACAAATGGTACAACTCCACCTAAAAAAGTTCCAAGCACAGGTATTAATTGTGATAATACACCAGCAGAAATTCCTAAGGCTACAGATGAAGGTAATCCAATTATAGAAAAAGCAATTGAAAAAATAATACTAGCTAAAATTCCCAAAATAACTTTAGCAATTATAAAACCACCAGCTTTAGACACACCTATAGTCCATACTTGTTCAATAGACGAAGAAAGGTTTTCTGGTAAAGACTCCTTTAGTTTAATTCTCCATCCATCCCCTTCGCTTATTAAATAATATGTAAAAAAGAATATGATAAAGACATGACCAAGTGCACGTAATAATCCCTGTCCAGCGAAAACAACCCTGGAACCAACAGTACTTCCATAATTTTGAATCAAAGAATTAAATTGTGATTGTAAGTCGAGCGACTGACTTGAAATAGTATATCCTATGAAACTATCAAAATAACTAATAAACTCATCAAAATAATCAGGAAGTTGAGTAGTAAGAAGATATACTTCTTGAATAATAATAGGAATTAATGCGAATAATATTCCACCAAATACCAACAGAACTGTTAGAACAGTTAAGATTGCTGATACTTTTCTACTAAATTTCCTAGAAAGTCGATATACAACTGGTTCTGCTAAAGCTGCTAAAACAACAGCAACAAATAAATCAAATAAAAGTCCTTTAACTTGGAGAAATAAAAAGACTGATATTGTAACTGCAAATGCGTATAAAAATGCTCTATTTAAAAGCTCTACCCTGGTTTCACCTTTTGGAAAGTTCACAATTATTTGACTTTATGGAATGATCTATAGTTACTATTAGATACTATTAGATAGATTAAATAAATTGAACTAAAAATATAAAAAATGTATTCAAATTGAGTAACTTGTTCTTGGATTGCATGCCTAGAGTACAAAACTGATACAAAAAATACAATCGCAAGGAACATCACTCTTTTTTTATATTTTAAACCTCTTACTGTTATGTTTAGTAATAATATACCTATCAAAATTCTTCCTATAGCTTCGTAGGTACTGCTTCGTAAAAAATAAAATTCTCTTAATGTAAAATATCCATTTTGACCAATACCTCCAAGAGTTATATGAATGATGCCAAGTAAAATAATTACAATAGACAACCAAGCAAGTGAAAAATTACTTGTTGAAAACTTTGCTTTAATTGGAGTTGGCCAAGGTTGAAGTGGGGTTACTCTTTTAATAAAATTTGTAGAAAGTTTAAATAAAGATCTTTCATAGTTACCAAATATTATTGCAAAAGTTAATAAAATTAAAGGTGATAAATATAATGATAAATTATTTGTATATACAAAATATATAACTATTAAATGCCAAAAGAATAATGTATAGATATTTGAATGAATTGTCGAAACTACTCTCCAAATATTTTTTGAATTTAATTTTTTTTCTATAAAATTTTTAAAATATAACAGAACAAATAAAGTCATCAATGAAGCAACAAGGTAAAGTATTGTTGGAGGGTCTTCATTGTTATAAATACTCAATCTATAACTAGCCATGCTTAGATAATATATATTCTGTTCAAGTTTGAAAAATAGATACCCTAGCAACGATAAAAATACAAAAGCAATTAGATTTTTTTTCAATAATAGAATCTTTCCATCAGCAAAAAAGTAACCTAACTGATGAATCAAAAGCCAAAAAAATAAATAATTTAGTAGTTTTAAATAAGAAAAATTTAATGGAAACTCATAAGAGTCAACCAACATGGTAAAGAGTGTCAATATGGCAACTGTTAAATATGGAAATTTTTTATGTAAATATATTGTTAGAGGTGCAAATATAACTAAAACAAGATATATTGTTACTAGCCACATAGGCCATAAAACAAACTCAATAGAAGACATTACGCCATCCTCAGAGGTTGTTAAGTATAAAGGCAAATCTGTATATGAATAAACAGCATTAAGCAGAATTGTAATAGATGTTATCCAAACTATTACTGGACCAAGAATACTATTTGTCCGATCTACTAAATATTGCCACTGACTACCTTCTCGACCAACATTTGAATACCATGCAATTAAATTATTAAAACCCATTGTAAAAACAAACAATGACATGCCAGTTGTAAACCATGTATATATTTGATGAGATAAATAATTTTCAGATAAATTTGTTATGTTATATTCACCGTAAGATTGATTAATTTTTAATAAAAAGTGAGAATTGAATATTAAAAATAATATACCTAGTATTTTTACAAAATCAATAAATCTCTCTCTAGAAATTGAAGTTTGATCTATTTCTCTATTTACAGATTTAAAAGAAATTTTGTTTGGAAAAAATAATTTAAATATATTTAACACAAGAACATTTTACATTTATAAAGAATGTTTAAAAAGAATATAATAAGTTTATGGAAATTGTAATATACCAACCTGAAATAGCGGGTAATGTAGGTGCAATTATTAGATTATCTGCAAATACTGGTATAAAAGTTAACTTTATTAAACCATTTGGCTTTGAATTCCAAGAAAGCAAAATACGTAGAGCTGGATTAGATTACCACGATTTAGCTTCAGTAGTAATTTATGAATCATGGGAAGAATTTATTTCAAATAATCTTAATAGAAATATAGCATGCCTTTCCGCAAAGGGACGTGAGCCTTTTTGGGATACTAAGTTAAATAATATTGATTATTTAATTTTTGGCCCTGAATCAATTGGATTACCGGAAAATATTTTGGAAAAATATAAAACATTAACTATACCTATGGAAGAGAGTTCTAGGAGTATAAATCTTGCTAACGCTGTGAGTGTTGTAATGTTTGAATCATTAAGACAAAAAAATGTTAAGTAAAACTTTATTTATTTTTATCGGTGGAGGGTTAGGATCTGTATTTAGATACCTTATAAACTATATAATTTCTATTTATTACTATTCTCAATTTTCAACTTTCTTAGTAAATACAACCGGGTCTTTTTTGTTTGGGTTCTTTTTTATATTCCTTAAAGATAAATCAAGTTTGCTTAACATATTTTTACTGTCGGGATTTTTGGGTGGATTTACAACTTTCTCTCAGTTTTCATTTGATTTTTTAGAACTTAACAAAAACAATTTATTTTTATCCACTTTATATATTATTGCTTCTATAACCATTTCAATTATTGGGGCTGGTTTTGGTATTTATCTGGCTCAAAAGCTAAAATAACATATGCCAACTTTTGATATAACATCTGAATTTAATAATCAGGAAGTTGTAAATGCTGTTGATCAAGCTTCAAGAGAAATTGTGAATAGATTTGATTTTAGAAATACAAATACGTCTATAGATTTCAAAGAAACAACGATATCGTTAGTCAGTTCGACAATTGAACGTTTAAACGCAGCAGATCAAGTTTTAAAAGAAAAATTTGCTAAGAGAAATGTATCTATTAAATTCCTATCAAACATAAAAGAAGAAAAAACTCCATCTGAGGTTAAGAGATACTACAATCTTAAATCTGGGATTTCACATGATGAGTCCAAAATAATATCAAATCTAATTAAAAATAATTTTAAAAAAATGCAATGTTCATATCAAAATGAATCAATTAGAGTAACAGCAAAGAAAAGAGACGAGTTACAAGAAGTTATAGCTTTTTTAAAAAGTTCAAAAATAGAAACTCCTATCACATTTGGAAATTTTAGAGATTAAGTTTATTTTTAATTTTTTTAAAAATTTGTCTGGACAAAAACATACTTAAAATAAAAAAAATACTTGCTAAAAATATATTATTTTCAGTTTGCACTGTAATTCTATAAGCAAAAAAAAGTACAAAGGCACCATATATTGCTCTAAAAATAGAAAACACAAATACCGTTTTTATAAAAGTTTTTAAATTTATTTTTTTGTAAAAATGATTAAATTTTTGTCCATTCCTATGTTTTGCAACATATTTATAAACTTTATCACGGAAAGATTTTGGAATAATTTTTAATATCAATATTAACTTGTAGATTCCTCCAATAGAATAAACTGACATTATTACAGCATCAGAATATTTATAGGTTATAGTTTCATTGCTGAAAATCAATGTATCTAAATTCTGTAAGTTTTGATTTAAACTTTTTTGGTTTGAAATTTTAATTGTGTCACTCTTGTTATTTATCCATGTGCCGAAAGAACTACACAATTTGCAGTCTTCGTCAATATATACTTCATTCAATGGGTAAAAACTCCATACTTAAAGAATTTACACAATATCTTTCTCCAGTTGGTGCAGGTCCATCATTAAATACATGTCCGAGATGTGAATTACATGTTTTACAAACGATTTCTATTCTTTTCATTCCATGTGAAAAGTCTTCTTTCCTCAAGATTTTGTCATCTATAGATTTAAAGAAACTTGGCCAGCCTGAACCTGAATCAAATTTAGTATTTGAATCAAATAAAGTTTCCTTACAGATAACACAAATATAGGTACCTTTTCTTTTTTCATTTAATAATTTCCCAGAAAATGGCGGTTCTGTACCACAATTTTGTGTCACTTCAAAGACTTCTTTTGGTAGATCGTTTTTATTTATAACCATACTTTATTTTATGCGGGAATTAAATATAACAATGAATACCTTTGATCAGTTCTTTTAATTTCAAATTCTATTTTTTTATTAAGTTCTACAATCTCGCTATCATTCATATTATCCATGTAGTCAATTTTAACAACTGCCATATATTCATTATCACCTATAGATATGACTTGAATTTCTTTAACTTTGACAACCCCATCAAACTCATTAATAAACTTTTTTAAGAATGACTTAACTTCATTACTAGAAGTTTCTCCTATTATTAAATGTTTCATTTCACTACCAAGAAATAAACCTGAAATTACTAATAATAAACCAATTAAAATAGAGGAAACTGCATCAAATATCGTGTTTTCAAAAAAATATGATAGTAAAGTACCTGTAAGTGCAATAATTAAACCTAAAGTTGCAGCGAAATCTTCAACAACAATAGCTATTAATGGACCATCATTTGACTCTCTTAATAGTTTGAAAATAGATTTATTTGATTTATTTTTTTTTATTCCTTTGATGGCTTTCACTAATACATAACTTTCTAAAATAATTGAAATTGATAAAATTGAAATAGAAATCTGTAAGTTTTTGAGTTCAGAAGGATGACTTAATGCTTCTATTCCATGTTCAAGAGATAATAGTCCACCTATAGTAAAAATCAAGACAGCAACTACAAGTGACCAAAAATATTCCTCCTTACCTCTTCCTAGAGGATATAAGCGAGGATTTTTTTTATTTGATTGTTTAATACCGAACCAAAGTAAAAATTGATTAAAGGAATCAACAAAAGAATGCACTGCTTCGGAAAACATTGCACTTGAATTCGTAATAAAGGCAACTATAGATTTAGTAAAACCAATAAGTAGATTTACGCTTAATGCTAAAAAAACTGTTTTAGAAGAATTGTTATTTGCCATCTAAATAATCTACTAGAGCTTCAAAACCACCAATACGATTATCGTCTATAAAAATTTGCGGCATAGTCTTTATTGAATTATTAAATTGTTTATAAAAATTTTCTCTTAGAACATCGTCAGATAAATCAATTTCTTCATATTCTAAATTATTTATTTTTAGTAAATTTTTAGCTCTGTCACACCAAACACAATTATTTCTTGTATAAATTAAAACTTTCACTGATTCTCAAAAGTAGTAAATATTTCATTCGTTGTTTGAGTAACTCTAATGAATGTTGTACATTTTGGTAAGTCTTTGAGGGTTTTAGCACCTACATATGAACATGCTGATCTTACACCGCCTAAAATTGACTGTACTGTTATATCTATACTGCCTTTGTATTTCAGACGAACTTTTTTTCCTTCTGAAGCTCTGTGTTCTGCAAGATCACCATAATATCTTTGTTGAGCTAGTTCTGATGACATTCCATAAAAATCTTTATACATTTGTCCATTTTCATCAGTTACTAAATCTCCACCAGATTCTGTATGCCCAGCAAACATACCTCCTAACATTACAAAATCAGAGCCCGCTCCAAAAGCTTTAGCTACATCACCTGGAAATTTACAGCCTCCATCAGATATTACATGACCACCCAAACCATGAGCTGCATCAGCACATTCAGAAATTGATGAAAGTTGAGGGTATCCAACTCCTGCTACCTTTCTTGTAGTACAAACTGATCCTGGCCCGATACCAACTTTAACTATATCTGCTCCAGCTAATATAATTGCTTCTGTCATTTCTCTGGTTGCTACATTTCCCGCCATAATAATTTTTTCTGGAAATGCTTCTCTAAATTTTGCTACTGCTTGTAAAAAGTCTTCTCTGTAACCATTTGCAACATCGAGACATAAAAAATCTAATTCATTATTTAACTTAAAAATATTTTTAGCTTTATTAAATTCTTCATCAGAGGAACCAACTGTAACAATTACATACTTTGGGTTTAAATTTTTTAAATTATCCTCCCAATCTTTTAGACTATAAAATTTATGAATTGCTGTGAGAATTCCATATTTCTCTAATGATTTTGCAGTTTCAAAAGTTCCTGTAGTATCCATATTGGCTGAGATTATTGGTACCCCACTCCAAGTTTTAGATGTATATTTAAATTTAAAATCTCTAGTTAGATCAACTTCCGAACGTGAAACAAGTGTGCTTCGTTTTGGTCTGATTAATACATCATCAAAAGTTAATTTTATTTCATCTTCAATTCTCATAATTGATATCCTTGTTAACCTAAATAACAGAAATAATGTTAGTTGAATTTCCTTTTTTTGCAGCAGGTATTAATTATTTCCCTAGTGAGATTTCAGTTCTCAAAGTATTCGAACCTAGATATTTACTGCTTATTGCGGATGTTATCAGTTCTAATGGTAGTTTTGCTGTTGGAAAAAACTTAGAGACAAAAAATCAAGTAATTTCTGAAGTTAAAATTTTAGATTATAAAGATATAGATAATGCTGAACAAATAGTAGTTATAGAAAGTAAAAAACTATTTAATGCTAAAAATATTTTATTAAATAACGAGTATCCAATCGTAGAGAGTGAAGAATTTATAAACATAGGAATACCTCCTACTGAAGATGAAATAAAACAATTAGAAAAAAATATAACAAGTAAAATAGCGAAACTAATCGAGAAAGGATTAGATATGAATTTACCTAATTTTATGGACAACTATGAAAGTAGGATAAATAAAACTTGGGATCTTTGTATTAACTCACCTTTAAATTTTGAAATTAGAGAAATCATATTAAATGAAAAAGATGTAATGAAAAGATATTTAATATTAAAAAATTATATTGATAATATTTGATTTATAAATTTTTCCATAAATAAAAAAATTCATTAATAGCATTTGAAATCATATTCTGGTTCGTTTTTAAATAAGTTCTTTCTGACTCAACATCAAACGAAGTTAATTCATCTTTGGATTGTTGAGAAGAATACCAACTTTCGAAAAGTTCTAAATTAATTTCTGGATGGAATTGTAAAGAAATTGAATTTTTGTAAGTAAAAATTTGTGGGAAATCTGTCTTTGCAATTAATTCTGCATCTGGGGGTGTATCGAAAGTGTCTCTATGCCAAGTAAAAACTTTGATTGACTTAAAAGGGTCAAATAAATTGTTTTTATTAACAAAATTTAAATTTTTAAATCCAAATTCAATATTTTTTGAAAGATACGCTTTACCACCCAAAGAATCAGCAATTAACTGTGAGCCTAAACATATTCCAAGAACTTTACTTCCTGAATTTACAATTTTATTTAACCACTTTTTCTCGCTAACTAAATACTCAAATTCATTTTCGTCATATGCCCCCATATGTCCACCTAACACAATGTAATCTTCGTTATCACTTAGGTCTGACCAATTAATATCCCAAGCATTTAATAATTCAATTTCACTTGGCAATGATCCTAGCGTAACTTTTGGATCATTTACAATAGCAAATGTTTTTATATTTTTCATTTTTGTGCGCGGAAGAGGACTCGAACCTCCACGGGTTTTATCCCACAGGATCCTTAATCCTGCGCGTCTACCAGTTCCGCCACCCGCGCAAAATCAGTCAAGAAACCAAAAAAGTGATAGTGTTGTAGCTGCAAATAAAATTGCTACAAAAGCTGTAATTCTAGCTAAATTTCTTTCTGCTAATGTTTGTCCAATATTGCCGGCTGAACCTGGACCACCTAGCATATCAGAAAGACCTCCACCTTTACCACTGTTTAATAAAACTAATGCAACTAACGAAATTGAAACTATTATATGTACGGTTATAAGTACTGCTGTTAATGTATCCATAACTAAATATTAGCCTTCTTCTTTGCTTAATTTAGATTGTAATTCTACTTCTTTTTGAAGTTCTTCAATTTTGTTTGAATCACCTAAATAACCAATTTTTTCAATTTCATTATCAGATATTCTATATGCTAAAGGAATTCCTGTAGGTATATTTACATCAACTATTTCTTCATCACTCAAATTATCAAGCAATTTAACCATTGCTCTAATACTATTACCGTGAGCAACAACTAACACTTTTTTAGAAACTGAATAAGCAATTAATTCTTCAAATGTTCCCTTTATTCTTTGAACTACATCTTTAAGTGACTCGCCTATTGGAAGTAATTCATTTACCTCTGAATACATTTCATCAAAATTTGGGTCATACTTGTCCCCTGAATCTATCAGAGGAGGCTTAATATCGTAAGCTCGCCTCCATAGTTGAACTTGTTTTTCACCATACTTTTTTGCAGTTTCTTTTTTATCTAAACCTTGCAATGCTCCATAGTGTCTTTCATTCAACTGCCATAATTTTTTTATTTGAATGTCATTAGTTTCTGCCTCAATAAATGAATCTAAAATTAATTCGCTGGTATGAATTGATCTAATTAGACAAGATGTAAAACAGTAATCAGGAATAAATTTTGCTTCTTTTAATACTTTTCCTGCATCTTTTGCTTCTAGAACACCTCTTTCGGATAAATCAATATCAACCCAACCAGTAAATCTATTTTCTAAATTCCACAAACTCTGGCCATGTCTTACAAATACAAGATTCATAGTGAAATTGAATTTATTATTTTAACGAACTTTTCAGCATCTAAAGATGCTCCACCAACTAAAGCTCCATTAACTATTTTTGTATTGAGTATTTCTGATGCATTATCTGGAGAAACACTTCCACCATAAATTAAAAATGTATTTTCTTCAGTGTAAAATGATTTTTCAGAAATAATATTTTTAACATATTCCAGAACTTCAATAATATTTTCTAAAGTTGCAACATTGCCTGTTCCGATTGCCCAAATAGGTTCATAAGCAAGGACTATTTTTTTTACTTTATCTTTTCTTAATCCTTTTAAACCTAAGTTCAATTGATTTTTTATAAAATCTAAATAGGTTCCTTCTTCTCTATTTTGAAGTGATTCACCAAAACAAAAAATTGGTATAATTTCTGAATCTAAAAGCTTTAATATTTTCTCATTAATAATTTCATCTGTTTCATGAAAATACTGTCTTCTTTCAGAGTGACCTACGATACTATAATCTACAGACAATTTAGACAATTGATTTGCACTAACTTCTCCAGTAAATGCACCTTCAGAAAAACTAGATACATCTTGTGAAGATAATTTAATTTTTAATTTATCAGCAGCAATAATAGTTTGTAAAGATCTTAAGGATGTGAAAGATGGCGCTAGAACAATTTCAACAAAATCTTCAATATTTTTTGATAATGAATAATTTATTTTTTGAAGTAATTGAATTCCTTCTAGGTGATCTAAATTTAATTTCCAGTTTCCTACAATTATTTTTTTCATAAATTTAAATTATAAGTGATTTATAAATATTGACACCTGGTAATTTCTTTCCTTCTAAAAACTCTATAGAAGCTCCTCCACCTGTTGATACATGATCAAATTTATCTAGTGAAGAAAACTTATTTATTGCACTTACTGAATCTCCACCACCAACAACAGTATATGAATTTGAATTTGAAACTAAATTTGTAATTTCTTTAGTTCCAAATTCATAAGCTGGATTTTCAAATATACCCATGGGTCCATTCCAAAAAATAGTTTTAGAGTTATATATAGTATTTGTAAATTTTTCTATAGATTTTTTACTTATATCAACACCTATATCATCATTTTCAAATTCATTTATGTCTTTATCTATTCTCAAGTTACTATCTATGTCTTTTGTAGTTCCAAAATCAGTAGGTAATATAATTTTTTTACCATATTTAGAAGCTAATAAATCATGAGCAGTATTTATAAAATCATCTTCCAGAAGTGATTTTCCAATATTTTCTCCCATTGCTTTTAAGAAAGTAAAGCACATACCACCACCTAAAATTAAATTATCAACTATTGGTAATAAGTTATTTACTAGATTTAATTTATCTGATATTTTTGCTCCACCAAGAATTACTGTATAAGGTCTTTTAACTTCTGTTAGTAAGCTTTGAAGATTATCAACTTCTTTCTGCATTAATAAACCTTGATAGGAATCTAAAAACTTACCAACACTTACAATTGATGCGTGTGATCTATGTGCAGCTCCAAATGCGTCTAAAATAAAAGAATCAAAGGGGTTTGATAAATTCTCAGCAAAAGCTAAATCATTCTCTTCTTCCCCTTTATGAAACCTTAAATTTTCAAGTAAAAAAATTTTATTTTCCTCTTCAAATATTTTTTCATCTAAATCTATACATTCGTTAATAAACTGTACTTCTTGACCAGCTATATTACTCATCTCTGAAACAATATATTTTAAAGAATATTCTTCTTCTTTACCATTTGGTCGCCCTAAGTGACTAATGAAAGTAATGTTTTTTGAAATTTTTTTAAGTTGATCAATGTTAGTCAAAGCTTTAATAATTCTAAAATTATCTAAAACTTTACCATTTTTTATAGGAACATTTAAGTCTGCTCTTACTAGTAATTTGTTGGACTTGTTAATTGCCAATATTAAGTTTCTTTCATATCTCTATGAAGTACTACTGCATCATTTTTTTGAGATTTCAACCACTTTGTTAGCTCTTCAGCCATAACAACGCTCCTATGTTTACCACCAGTACAACCAATAGCTATTCCAACGTAAGATTTTCCTTCAGAAATAAATCTAGGTAGCAAAAATTGAACTAAATCTTTTATTTTTTCTAAAAATAATTGAGCATCTTCAAAAGATAGAACATAGTTTCTTACCATTGGAGATTGTCCTGTAGATGCTCTTAGCTCTTCTCTCCAATGTGGATTTGGTAAAAATCTTACATCAAATACTATATCTGCATCTCTTGGAGAGCCATTTTTAAACCCAAATGATGTAACTGAAATTTTTAAATCTTGATTTTCAGCTTCTCCTTGAAAACCTTCAATAATTCTCTTACGCAAGTCGTGAACATTTAGGTCTGTTGTATCAATTACTAAATCTGCTAGTTCTCTTACAGGTTTTAATAGGTCACGTTCAGTTTTTACTGATTGAGATATGCTTTCCATACCCATAGGATGAGGTCTTCTGTTTTCTTCATATCTTTCTATCAAAGTTTCGTTATCTGCATCTAAAAAAACAATTCTCGTAAGAACACCAGATTGATTTAACTTATTTATACTTTCATTTAATTTTTTTTGTGCAGAATTATCTCTAGCGTCTATTGTCAAAACTAGTTGTTTATTAGATTCAGTGACATCGTTAGATTGCGCAACAGATTCAACTAGTTCAGGAGGTAAATTTTCTATTACATAATATCCTAGATCTTCAAATACATTAGAACTTGCAGATCTACCCGCACCTGACATTCCAACTAGTAAAAGTACTTCTGGTCTTTTTGAAATCATAATTTTCTTCTATATATATGATACATTCTGATAAGTTTCATTGAAAAAATTAATAATTAATTAATTAAAATATTTAAAAACTTTTTTTACTTCGTTTTCATCCAACAATTCTGCTAAATCTTCTAAAGTAGCATTTGATAATTCAATTAATGAATTATATTTTTTATTTAGCTTTTCTAAAGAATTTTTACTAACACCTTTTATATTTAAAGAACTATTTATATCTAAATCCTTTAACCGTAGACGTCTATTCTCAGTAATAGCAAATCTATGAGCTTCATCTCGTATATTTTGCAAAATAAAAAGTGCTTCAGAATTCTTGTTCAATTTTATTGATTCTTTTCTATTTGGCAAAAACAACTCTTCTTCTTTTTTTGCTAATCCAATAACATCAATTTCTAATTTGAAGTAATCAATGACACTTTTAGCCTTAGAAAGTTGTCCCTTACCTCCATCTATCAACATAAGATCTGGTAAGCGTTTGAAGCTTTGATCAGTTTCGTTTGTGTTATTTAATCTCTTTATTCTTCTAAATATCATTTCTTCCATTGAACGAAAATCATCTTGGCCTTCAAAAGATCGTATATGAAATTTTCTATACATCGATGGCTTAGTTAAACCATCTTCCATAACAACCATTGATCCTACTCTAAATTTATCTCCTAAGTTTGAAATATCATAAGCTTCAATTCTGTATGGAATATTTTTTAAATTTAGTTTATTTTTTAATTGCTCTAGTGATTGACTTCTAAATTCTAAATCTTTTCTCCTTTTTAAATCTGTAACTCTTCTTAGCTCGGCAGCATCTTCTAATGCTGTTAAAAGAAGGTCCTTTTTCCATCCACGCTGAGGTATTTGAATATTTATTTTTCTCTTCCAATTTTGTGACAATTCTTTTTCAACATCATCTTTATTTTTAAAACTATGTGAAACTAATAATTCGGAAGCTGGCTCTTCGTTTGAGTAAATGTTAAATATAATCTGTGGTAAATAATCGTTAAATTCATCTGTAATTATTGGTTCAAAGCTTTTTTTTATTTCACCAACTATTCTTCCGTTTCTAATAAATAAACAAGTTGCAACAACATCATATTTTCCAATATCAATACCTATAACGTCAACATTTTTATCGTTAGCTGTCATTAAAGTTTGATTGATTCTTGCATTTTCTAAATGTTGAACTAATTTCTTAATTTTATTTGCTTTTTCATACTCCTGTTGTTCTGAGTAATTATTCATTTCAATTATTTTTTCAGTTATAAACTGATCTGAATTACCTTTATAAAAATTTTTTATACTATTTACTAACTGCTGATAATCTTTTTCATCAATTTTATTTATACAAGGTGCACTACATTTTTCTATTTCAAACAATAGACAAGGTTTACCAAGTGAATTATGTCTATTAAAAGTATTATCATTGCATGTTCTTAAAGGAAAAATATTAATTAAATGATCTAATGACCTTTTTGCTGCACCAATATAAGGAAAGGGTCCAAAGTTTAGATTTTTTTTATCAATATTCCTGCTTACATAAACTCTTTGCCACTTATCTTTTGTTATTGTTACATAGGGATATGATTTATCATCTTTGAATTGAATATTGTACTTTGGCTTATATTCTTGAATCAGAGAGTACTCAGCTAATAACGCATTTGCTTCATTTTTAGATAAAACAAATGAAATATTCTTTGCTTCAGAAACCAACCTTTTAACTTTCCAAGTAGAGTTTGAATTAAAGTAAGTAACTACTCTATTTCTTAAATTTTTTGCCTTTCCAATGTAAATTGGTTCATCATATTTATCTTTAAAAATATATACTCCAGGACTTTCAGGAATTTCATTTGTATTTAATTTATCCATTTAATAATTCTTTTAAATAAATGCCGGTTAATGATTCTTTACTTCTTGAAACAGCCTCAGGAGTGCCTTCAACAATTATTTGTCCTCCGTTTTCTCCTCCTTCTGGGCCTAAATCAATTATCCAATCTGAGTTTTTTATAACATCTAAATTATGCTCAATAACGACAACCGTATTTCCTTTATCAACTAATAGATGCAGAACCTCTAAAAGTTTTTGAACATCTGCAAAATGTAATCCTGTAGTTGGTTCATCTAAGATATATAAAGTTTTGCCAGTTGAACGTTTACTTAATTCTTTAGCTAATTTTACTCTTTGCGCCTCACCACCTGAGAGTGTTGTAGCTGCTTGACCCAAAGTTATGTATGACAATCCAACATCATCTAAAGTTTTAATAATTCGATGTATTGTAGGTTGATTCTCAAAAATTGAAAGTGCATTATCAACAGTTGAATTTAATATATCTGAAATGCTATAACCTTTCCATTTAATTTCAAGAGTGTCTGGGTTATACCTTGTCCCAATACATTCCTCACAGAGAACATAAATATCAGGTAGAAAATACATTTCAACTTTTATGTTTCCATCGCCTTTACAATACTCACATCTACCACCTGGAACATTAAATGAAAATCTTCCAGGCTTGTAACCTCTAACTTTTGAATCTTCTGTAAGTGAAAATAAATTTCTAATTTGATCAAATACACCAGAATATGTTGCAGGATTAGATCTAGGTGTTCTGCCTATTGGTGATTGATCAATCTCAATTAGCTTGTCTATATTTTCTATTCCGGTAATACTTTTGTGTACTCCAGGTAAAATAAAATTTTTTGAAAATTCATTTTGAACTGATTTAGATAAAATATCTGTTATTAAGGTTGATTTTCCACTGCCAGAAACTCCAGTTACTGAAATCATCTTTCCTAATGGAAATTGCACTGTTAAGTTTTTTAAATTATTCTCAGAAGCACCCCTAATGGTAATTTTGGATCCATTACCTTTTCTTCTATTTTTTGGAACATTAATTGACTGTTTTCCTGACAAAAATTGACCTGTTATAGATTTCATATTTGATGAAACTTGTTTCCAAGTTCCTTCAGCTACAATATTGCCTCCCTGTTCACCTGCTCCCCAACCAATATCTATTAAGTAATCAGAACTTTTCATTGTCTCTTCATCATGTTCAACAACTAAAACTGTATTTCCTAAATCTTTAAGGCTTTTTAATGTATCAATTAGCTTTTGATTATCTGATTGATGTAATCCTATTGATGGTTCATCAAGAACATAAAGAACACCAGTTAATCCCGAACCAATTTGTGTAGCTAATCTAATTCTCTGTGCTTCACCTCCAGATAAAGTTGATGCTCCTCTACTAAGTTGTAAATAACTAAGGCCGACTTTAGTTAGAAATTCTAATCTTTCAATAATTTCTCGAATAATAGGACTAGAAATTTCTAAATCGCTTCCCGAAAGTTTGAAATTTTTAATACATAGTAGAGCATCGATAATTGATAAATTATTGAAATCACCTAGTGTAGTATTCTCAATTTTTACTTTTCTAGATCTTTCATTGAACCTTTCACCATCACAACCTCGACATGGAAGCTCTCTCATAAATTGTTGATAATATTCCCTAGCTGAATCAGATTTTGTTTCTTCGTAGAGTCTTTTAAACATTGGAATAATTCCACTATAAGGTCTATACCATTTTCTTGAATTACCAAACCTGTTTACATATCTAATAATTGTTTCCACTCCATTACTTCCATTAAGTAATATATCTCTATGGTTTTTGCTTAAATTCTTATAAGGAACATCAGTTGGAATTTTAAATTCTTCACAAACACCAAAAATTTGCGCTCGAAAAAACTTACGTGTAGACATGTCAGGAAAAACATTTTGATCAATTGATAACTCAAAATCTTTTACTAGTAATTTCTCATCTATTTCATAACTTACACCAATTCCATTGCAATTTACACAAGCGCCGAATGGAGAATTAAATGAAAAATCACGAGGTTCTAATTTATCAAAGGATAAACCACAATCAACACAACCTAAGTTTTGACTAAATGATTGCGTAGTTTTTTCAATTCTTATATCAACCTGGCCTTTAGTCAAATTAATGGCTGTTTCAATAGATTGGGTTAATCTTCTGCTTGGTGTTTTTTGAATTTTTATTCTATCTATAACTACTGAAATATCATGATTGAAATATCTATCAAGTTTTGTAGCTTCTTCTAACCTAACAATTTCACCATCAACTAAAACTCTTGAGAATCCTTGGGACTGTAAATCTTTAAATAATGTATCGAACTCACCTTTTCTTGACTTTATTATTGGTGCTAAAACATCAATGTTTTTATTTTCACCTAGCTGCAAAATTTGTTTAACGATAAAGTTAATTGATTGTTTATCAATTTTTTTATTACATTTTGGACAGTAACTAATTCCAATTCTAGCCCATAAAAGTCTTAGATAATCTTGGATCTCAGTTACTGTGCCAACTGTTGAACGGGGGCTTCTTGATGAAGTTTTTTGATCTATTGCTATAGCAGGAGATAGACCTTCAATACTTTCGACATTTGGCTTTTCCATTTGTCCTAAAAATTGTCGAGCATATGCACTAAGACTCTCTACATATCTTCTTTGTCCTTCTGCGTATATAGTGTCAAAGGCTAATGAAGATTTACCTGATCCAGATAGACCTGTTATTACAACAAGAGAGTTTTTTGGTATATCCACAGAAATGTTTTTTAAATTGTGTTCTTTGGCTCCTCTTATTTTTAAAAATTCTTGATTCATAATGAAAATTCTTGTATTTCTTTTCTTAATTCTTTTAACTCGTCTCTTAATCTAGCAGCAAGCTCGAATTCAAGTAATTCTGCAGCTGATTTCATTTCAATTTCTATATTTTTAGATAATTTTATTAAGTCTTCTTTTGATGCATTAGTTATGTCTAAGCTAGATTTTGATAATCCAGAAGAATCAGATGCTCGCGTTTTTTCAACTAATTCAAGTATATCGGTAATTCCTTTTTCAATTGTCTTTGGTGTAATGTTGTGTTTTCGATTATGTTCTTCTTGTAAAGCTCTTCTTCTCTTAGTCTCCTGAACAGCTTTTGTCATAGAATCTGTATACTTATCCGCATACATAATGACGTAACCATCTTTATTTCTTGCAGCTCTTCCTATTGTCTGAATTAAACTTGTTTCTGATCTCAGAAAACCTTCTTTATCAGCGTCCAAAATTGCAACTAACTGAACTTCTGGTAAGTCTAAACCTTCTCTCAATAAATTAATGCCTACCAAAACATCAAACTCACCCTTTCTTAAATCTCTTAAAATCTCAATTCTTTCTAAAGTGTCTATATCAGAATGTAGGTATCTAGTTTTAATTCCAGATTTGAGTAAAAAATCACTTAAAGCTTCGCTCATTTTTTTTGTTAATGTTGTTACAAGCACTCTATTTCCATTGTTAATGACATTTTTTATTTCTGCTAATAAATCATGTATCTGATTTTCAGTTGGCTTTATAACAACATTTGGATCTAAAAGTCCTGTTGGTCTTATTATTTGCTCAACAAAAAGTTGTGAATTTTCATTCTCCCATTTTCCAGGAGTTGCTGAAACAAGTACAGTTTTCTTTACTTTACTTTTCCATTCATCAAATTTTAAAGGCCTATTGTCTAAAGCAGCAGGCAATCTAAACCCATAATCAACTAATGTAGTTTTTCTCGATTTATCACCTTCATATTGTCCTCTTATTTGTGGGATGGCTATATGGCTTTCATCAACTACCATTAAAAAATTGTCACCAAAAAAATCTATTAAAGTATAAGGTGGTTCACCTGGATTTCTTCCATCAAAATATCTTGAATAATTTTCAATTCCAGAACATACCCCCAATTCAGAAATCATTTCTAAATCAAAATTAGTTCTTTGTGCAATTCTTTGTGCTTCCAAAAGCTTATTTTCACTTTCAAATTTTTTAATTTGTTCGTCTAAGTCTTCTTTTATTTTATTTATGGCATTTTTCTTCAAATCTTCTGAAATAACATAATGTGTAGCAGGTAGTATGGCTAACTCACCAAGTTTTTCAAGAATTTCTCCAGTTGTTGGGTCTATTCTTGATATATTTTCTACCTCATCACCAAAGAACTCAATTCGAAAAATAGTTTCTTCATAAACTGGAAAAATATCTAATGTATCGCCTTTAACCCTGAAAGAACCTCTATTAACAACTAAATCATTTCTTGTGTACTGTTGTTTTACCAAATCTAATAACAATTTATCTAAATCGTATTCATGACCTAATTGAATTGGTATTAACTTATTTTTGTATTCTTCTGGTGATCCAAGTCCATAAATACATGAAACCGAAGATACAACGATGACATCATTTCTCAACAAAAGAGCACTCGTTGCGGAATGTCTTAACCTATCAATTTCTTCATTTATATTTGCATCTTTCTCGATGAAAGTATCAGTTCTTGGAACATAAGCTTCTGGTTGGTAATAGTCATAATAAGACACAAAATATTCGACTCTATTATCTGGAAAGAATTGCCTAAACTCATTTGCTAACTGTGCAGCTAAAGCTTTGTTAGGTGCTAAAACAAGTGTTGGTAATTGACATTTCTCAATCAACCATGCAATGGTTGCAGATTTACCTGATCCAGTAATTCCTTTAAGTGTTTGAAAATCGTTTCCATTCTGTAATCCCTGATACAACTCTTCAATTGCATTAGGCTGATCGCCTTTTGGTTTAAACTCTGATTTAACTTGAAATGGTATCATAGCAATTTATTATATCAAATAGAACATCTGTTCGATTATTCCAAATTATTTAATTTTAGGAAGTTGTCAATATCCTTAAATAATTGTTCTAGGTTCTTATTGGTGATTGTATAACCAGCATTTAACCACCAATCATCATCCTTTTGTGATTCTATACGATTTTCTATGTCATTAATTAACATGCCTCTGCTGAGTAGTCTATTTTTTCTTGTTTCTAAATCTGAAAAAATAACTAGATAATCTATGTCACTTTCTATTTTTTTTGGTGCAGAAATTTCAACAAAAACAACTTGATCAGTTTTTGTAAGAATTTCCAATAATTTTTCCTGAATTTTAGGATGTAAAAAATCTTCTAAGATTTTTAATTTATTTGAATCTTTAAAAACAATGTTTGCTAATTTTTGCTTATCTATTGCGTTTTTACTTATTGCTTCAGGAAAATTGCTTGAAAGAAAATTTGCTGACCGAGTACTTTGTAAAATTTCATTAGAAATAATATCTAAATCAATTGTTAAAAATCCTTTAGATTTTAAGTATTCAGTAGCTGTACTCTTCCCACTACCAATTGGACCAGTAACGAAGAAAACTTTTTTAGCCATAGAAACAGAATACGTGCTAAAAAAAATAAACTAAGAGTTTCCTATTCCTCTTTCTTTTAGTTCTTGAAGAATATTTTCTAATGACTCATCAACACCTTCAACAGTTTGACGTTTTGGAGCTGCTTCCTCAGATTCAGATGAGTGAGTTTTTGGTGAATTTTTTTCTACTTCAACATCTTTCCAATTAGGATCTGCTTGCTTAATAGAAAGGTTTACTCTTCTTTTTTCAATATCTAATTCTGTAATTTTAACTTTAACTTTTTGACCGAGTGCAAGAGCTAATTCAGGAGAATCAATTTTTTCTGTAGAAATTTCAGAAACATGCACTAAACCTTCAACACCTTTGCCAATAGTTATAAATGCACCGAATGGAACAACTTTTGTAACTTCACCTTCAACTACATCATTTTCTTTATAATGTAATTCAAAATCTAACCAAGGATCCTCTTTAACTTGCTTTATAGATAAAGATATCCTTTCTTTGTCATTATCAATTTCAAGTACCTTAACTGTAACTGTGTCACCAACTTTTACAACTTCATTGGGGTTTTCAACATGCCTCCAAGAAAGTTCTGAAACATGAACCAATCCATCCATACCACCAATATCAACAAAAGCACCAAATGAAACAATTGAAGAAATTTTTCCATCTTTGACATCTCCTATTTGTAAATCATCGAGAAAACCTTGTCGCTCTTCTGAAAGTTCTTCTTCAAGATGAGCTTTCCTTGATAGTACAATGTTATTCTTTTGTCGATCAAGTTCTAAAATCTTGGCTTCAATTTCTTCTCCAACATAAGCAGTTAATTCTTTAACTCTTCGAACATCAATTAATGATGCAGGCAAGAATCCTCTAACTCCAATATCAACTATCAAACCACCTTTAACTGACTCAATTACTGTTCCTTTTATGGATTTCTTTGAATCTGCAATTTCTTGAATGTCACCCCAGGCTTTTTCGTAAACTGCTCTTTTAATAGAAAGAATTAACCTACCTTCATCATCTTCTTTTTCTAACACAAGAGCTTTAATTTTTTCACCTTGTTTAATCAAATCTTTCGGATTAACACCTTTGCGTACTGATAATTCTCTAGAGGGTATTATTCCTTCTGATTTATAACCAACGTCAACCATTACTTCATTTCTATCAACTTTGACAACTGTACCCTCAATAACATCACCATTATTAAAAGATACAAGAGTCTTTTCGAGGAGTGTTGGAAAATCTTCTGGTTTTATATTATCTGGAAGTTCAACGACATTAGAAGCCGAACTAGCTTCAACTGAATTATCTGTCATTTGTTTTTATTTGTCCATTCATAGTATTGCGTGAATAAGAATAACATATCTGTGTTTTTTACAAACTAATTATTAAAATTTGCAAGAGTTGTTGCAACTTTAGTATTAACAAACAATGGAACTTTTAATCTTGCAGCGTTCTTCATTTCTATTTCAACTATCTCTTTAATTTTTTGTACACTGACATCAGATGACTCAACAACAATCTCATCATGTATCTGAAGTAATATTTTAGTATCATCATAATTCTCTATTTTTTTAGAGATATTTACCATAGCTTTTTTCATAATATCTGAGGCTGTGCCTTGAATTGGAGCATTCATAGCGATTCTTTTACCCATTGATCTAATCTGAAAACTAGATGAAGAAAGTTCATTTATATACCGCTTTCTTCCTAGTAAAGTTGATGTATAAGTTTTTTCTTCAGCTGACTTAACTACTTCCTCTAAATACCCTCTAATAGAAGGAAATTGTGAAAAATAATTTTCAATTAATTTGCTTGCTTCTTTTTGTTCAATATTTAAACTTTTTGACAATCCAAATGCTTCCATTCCATAAATAAGTCCAAAATTTACTTCTTTAGCTTTTCTCCTCATTTCATAATCAACTTTTGAAATATCTACATTAAATATCCTTGAAGCTGTCTCTGAGTGGATATCAGAATCGACATTTTGTAAGATTTTAATCATCTCCTTATCATTGCTTAAGTGTGCTAAAACTCTTAATTCAATTTGTGAGTAATCTGAAATTACAAATTTATGATTTGGTAATGCTATAAAAAAATCTCTAATTTTTTGACCAAGTTCTGTTTTGTTTGGAATATTTTGTAAATTTGGTTTTTCAGAAGACAATCTACCAGTAGCTGCTCCAAAAAGGTTGTAATGAGTATGAATTTTTTCTTCGTTTGAGACTTCTGGAATTAATCCGTCAACATATGTTGATCTTATCTTTTCAAGTTCTCTGTACTTTAAAATTACTGCTGGAAGTTCATTATTTATAGATAATTCTTCAAGTACACTCGCATCAGTAGAAGGTGCCCCTGAAGGTGTTTTTTTTATTATTGGGAGGTTTAATTTTTGAAAAAGTACTTCCGATAATTGTTTTGGAGAGTTTAAATTAAACTCTATCCCTGAAAGTGAAAAGCATTTCTTTTGCAACTCTTTGAGTTCTACAGAAAGAGAATTAGACAATTCTTCATTTTTTTTAATGAAACATTTATTCCATTTTTTTCCATGCTTGAAAGAATTTCTAACATTGGAAAATCGATTTCTTTGTATAAATTAAGACTTATTTTATCTTTATTAAAATTTGATAAAATTTTAATTACATTTTTAAAATTTTCATGAAAAAAATTCAAAAAACTGATTTCATCTGATTTTTTGTCTAAATTATTAAGAATATTTATTGACTTACAAACATTTAAAATTGAGTCGGGTTTATTTGAAGGATTAATCAAAAATAATATACAATCTAAAGCAATAAAATTTTTAATATCTAAAATTTGAGAATCAAATAATGCGATATTTTGAGAATTAACTGAAATTACTTCTTGAAAGATTCCTATTGATTTAGATTTTCCGTAATCTTTACCATTGGTGAAATAAAAATAATCATTGTGTAAGAAAACTATATATTTACCTTGTAATTTTGTTTTTTTATCTAATTCTCTAATAGAGTTTATTTTGTTAGTAGTTTCATTTTTTTTTGCTTCTGAGGTTCCAAGAAATCTATTTAATTCATAAGAATTTATATCTTCAATACAATTATTTAAAATTTTCTCATTAAAAAAAATTGAATCATGAATAGTTAGAGTTGGAAGTTCTAATTTTAAATCCTTCTTAATTGTTGCAAGTTTTCTACTTAGCTCTAGCAATTCTTTATTTTGAATTAAGCTATCTCTAATTTTTGGACTTAGTGATTCAACATTATCTAAAATATTTGAGATAGTTTTATATTGAATCAATAAAGATTTAGCAGTTTTTTCACCAATTCCAGGTACCCCTGGTATATTGTCAGAAGGATCTCCCTTTAAAGCAAGATATTCAATGTATTGTTCAGTAGAAATTTGAAAACTTTCTTCAAAAAATGATTGATCAAAAACTTCTATATTACTAATTCCTTTTCTTGTAAAAAGAATTTTTGTAGAGTTATTAATTAATTGAAAAGAATCTCTATCACCAGTTAATATATGAACTTCTTTATTCTCTTTATTAAATTTAAAAGCTAGAGAACCTAGAACATCATCAGCTTCAAAACCTTCAGCTGTAACTTGTGGGATATTAAAGTTTTTGAGTAGCTGCTGAAGACTTTTTATTTGAACTTTAAAAATTTCTGGTGATGAAGTTCTATTAGCTTTGTAGTCTGGAAAAATTTCTGATCTAAATGTTGTTTTTGAAATATCCCAAGTTACAATTATCTGCTCAGGTTCATAATCTTTAACTAATTTTGATAGCATCATTAAAAAACCATGAATTACATTCGTTGGAAAACCATCTTTTGTAACTAATGTTTCTGGTAAAGCATAAAATGCTCTGAACGCAATGCTATGTCCGTCAATTAGGATAATCATTTATTTCATTTTAACTTAATAATTTTTTCTCCATTCATCTACATATGAAATATAATCGGTATATAGCCCGGATGGCGGAATTGGCAGACGCGCTGGATTCAAAATCCAGTATCTTCGGATGTGGGGGTTCGACTCCCCCTCCGGGTACTATTTAAAGAATTGATTAAAATATGAAAAATAAATTAGCTATATTTTTGTTGTTACTCATATCTTTTATAACACTTTTTATTGCATATAAATCATTACAGCCTTCGAGCTATGGTGAGGAGTTTTATAATCAAATTATTATTTCAGATAGTGAAAAAACATTAAAAAATTTAACTTTTGAAGAAGTAGTATCGCTTGGGAAAAGTATTTGTAGTTCGAGTTCCGAATGGAAAAATTCTGACGACTCATTAAATCAAATTTCAAAAATATTATTAAATTTTGGACTTAAAGTAGAAATAATGGATAGAATTCTTCCAATTTTAAGATTCCAAGCTGTTTATGAATTATGTCCTGAGAATATTTCAATACTTGAAAGCATTTTTCAAAATGAATAAGGTAATAATTTCAAGATTACCACAGCTAATATTCGGACTATTTTTATGTGGATTTGGTTTAGCTTTTACTATTGAAGCTAACTTGGGCTTAAATTCTTGGGATGTTTTCCATGATGGTTTTAGCCAATTAATAAATGTTAAAATTGGATTCGCTGGAGTTATAACTGGAATCATTATTTTATTAGGTTGGATTCCTTTAAAGCAAAAACCTTTTATTGGAACGATTTTAAATATATTAATTATTGGAAATGTTATCGATTTAGTTATGTTTTTTTTACCAACGCCAAGTAATTTGTTTTTAAAAATATTTTATTTAGTTTTTGGAACAATATGTTTTGCAGTTGGTGTAGGAATTTATGTTGGAGCAGGACTTGGTCCTGGTCCAAGAGATGGAATTATGGTAGGTATTTCAAAACTTGGCCCAAGTATTAGGGCTACTAGAGTTGCAATTGATTTTTCAGCATTTATAGTTGGGGTGTTTTTAGGAGGGTCGTATGGAGTTGGTACAATTTTTATGGTTTTAACTGTTGGACCAATAGTTCAATATTCTTTAAAAAAATTTGATAAAGGTGCTATTTTTTCACTCTGATTATATAGCTTTTTTGTGTTATTTCGTTATTTGATTGACTAATAAAGAAATTATGAAAGTAAATAAGTCTACGAATAGCAGAAATAACCATAAATTTTTCACTTTTACTGAATTCTTTTTGTATTTGTAAAATTTGAATAGGCTTATGCTTTACTATCTCTTTTATTCTGTTTTCAAAAGAAATAATGTCATCTTTTTTTAAATATAATTTTTTACAATTCTTGGAACATAGATTATATTTTTGAGATCTATTTTTAAAAACTTTTCTACCACAGTAGTTACATCTGGGTTCCATATTTTTTTAATTTAAAAGTTTTATAATTTCTTGGGTATTATTTTCATTAGTTTTTAAAATTCTTCTTGGTTTACCTCTAAACTTTACTCTAGAAGTTTGTTCTTGTCCTAAAAAACAACCTTTATAGTAATCAACAAAGCTTTCAAGCATATTAACTTCATTTGGCATAATTCCACCTGCTATTATTTCCAATGTCGGTAGGGACAGCTCTAAACAAACTGATTTCCAATTTTCATTTTCAAATTTGTCATTTATTTTTTTAACTGAAAGTTCATCATTTTCATTAGAGAGTTCGAATACATTTATCTCTTCAATAATTTCTAGGTCGCAATTTATACGAATTTTATATTTCTCTAACGAATTCTTTAATAATAAAAGAATTTCTTTTTGTTGTAGTATATAAATTACATCACTCCGCAAAGTCACTAAAAACCAGTAATCTATTTTTCCATCAGGTTTTAAAAAATATGATCCTTTATACTTTTCTATTTCAGCTTTATTTGAAATTAATGAATCTATAAAGGTAAATGCATCTTTACCTGAAATTTTTAAAGCATAATCGGAATATAATTTCGTCATTTTAGATCGTACTTAACCATTCTAAATTTAATGATATTAATAAATTTTGAAAAAAAGAGGCTAACAAATACATTTTGTCCATATAAATTAATGTTCCAATAAACAATAGTGTTAATCCTGAAAGCTTTGAGGAAATTTTTTGAATTTCAATAAAAATTCTATTTTTAAAATTAACTTTATTGGAAATTACAGAAATTGTTATAAATGGTATTCCCAAGCCGAGAGAAAAAAATACTAAATAAAATATTCCAGATTGAGCAGTCTCTGCATTTGAAGACAAAGTTAATAGCGCACCTAAAACTGGTCCTATACATGGTGTAAAACCGAAACCAAAAGTAAAACCCATAATAAAATTTTTGGTTTTTTTAAAATTGTCAATATTAATAAAATTCGAACTAAAGAAGTATTTTGAATTTAATTTTGGTATTAATAAAATCAGTCCAAAAATAATTATTATTACTCCACTAACTTTTGAAAGTAAACTTGCATTTTTTGTAAAAAATGAACCAATTGAAGTTGTTATTGCAGCTAAAGATATGAATACTACTGAGAATCCAAATACAAATTGTATTGCACCAATTAATTTCTCATAGCTGTGATTTCTTTGTAGTGAAAATATAGCTAAATAGCCTGGTACTAAAGGTAATACACAAGGTGAGAAAAAAGATAGAAATCCAAATATAAAAGCGATACTAAAATTAATATCCACTATCCAAATATAGACAGAGTTAAAAAATATATTCTAAAGAGGTTTTATTTAAAATTAACTTTTCTTCCATATAGATTACAAATAATACAATTTGTTATGTCATGTCCTCTTGCAGGACAATACTCTCTTCCATAAAAAATAAATTGAAGATGAAGCTTGTTCCATTTATTTTTAGGAAAGACTTTTTTTAAATCTTTTTCAGTTTGCACAACATTCTTACCTGATGACAAACCCCATCTATATGCAAGTCTATGAATATGTGTATCTACTGGAAATGCAGGAACGTTGAATGCCTGGCTCATAACCACTGAAGCTGTTTTATGTCCTACTCCTGGTAATTCTTCTAATTCACTAAAACTCTCCGGTACTTTTGAATTATATTTTTCAAATATTATTTTTGATAATTTTTTTATAGCTTTTGATTTTTGCGGTGATAGACCACAAGGTCGTATTAATTTTTCAATTTTCTGCACCGGTAGTTGAGACATTTTTTTCGGTGTTCCACCTACTTTAAATAAATCAGGGGTTACTTGATTTACACGAACATCTGTACATTGTGCTGATAACACCACTGCTACTAATAAAGTAAACGGGTCTCTGTGATGAAGTGGAATTGGGACCGAAGGGTAAATCTCTTCTAAAATGTTTAGAATTTTATTAGCCTTTATTTGTTTCTTAGTACTCATATTTTTAATTTAAGTTATATAATAATGTTCAATCCTATGGGTACCAATCAAAAGCTCAAAGCATATTTTGCGTTAATTATATCTGCTCTTTTTTTTGGTTCAACTTTCTTAGTTGTTAAAAACTTATTAATTACTGTATCTCCTGTTTTAATTGTTTTTGCTCGTTTTTTTATTGCTTCTATATTATTTTTATTCATTGGTGGTCTTCCAAGAAAGCAAGCTTTTTATCCTGGAGTGTTAATGGGGTTCTTCCTTTGGCTAGGTTACATAACTCAAACTCAAGGTCTTATTACCACAAGTACAGTCAATTCTGGTGTAGTAACCGGGTTTTATATAGTTTTGACTCCATATATTTCTAAAATTATAAATAAAAATAATATTCCAAAAAAAAATTATATTTTATCAATTGTTGGGTTTTTTGGAATAGTGCTCATTTCTATTAATGATTTATCACAAATATCAGGAAATTTATTTACTTTATTATGTGCACTTTCATATGCTATTCATATTGTCCTGGTTGAAAGGTACGTTAACAACTTTAAAATTTCTCAATTAATGTTTGTACAATCTTTTGCTGGATCAATTCTATGTTTACCATTTCTAAACTTTAAAAATTTTATTTTTTCAAATGAATTATTATTACCTATTTTATTCTTAGGATTAGTCGTAAATGTTGCTGCGTTCTATTTGCAGTTATATGGACAAAAAGTTGTTACGGCATCCACATCAGCTTTAATTTTGAGTTTAGAGGCAATCTTTGCACTACTAATTGGTTTATTGATAGCAAATGAAATTCTAGGTGTTTTAAATTGGTTTGGAGTTTTGTTAGTTTTAGTATCTATATTTTATGTTATCAAAGAATAGATTTTTCTTTATTAATTGTATTAATAAACTTCATAACACCTCTTAGCATTAAAACTAATACAAAAAATAAAGATATTAATAAAACTAATAATCTTGGACCTTCTGTAATTGGGATATTACATTGAACTAAATCATCACATATTCCAAAGCCATTTCCTCCTCTAGAAATATCAAATACAATTAAAAGTGGGTAGCTTAGTATTAATAACAAAGACGAGATAATTAAAAAAACAATTATTCTAAGTAAAAACATATTTTTAAATATTTTAATATAGTTACATAAATGAAAGTTAAATTAATAAGTTATTCTACGCCAACTGAAGAGATTGCACTTGATGGTATTGATAACGCTCAAGAGCTTGTAGCATTTTGTGCTAGAGTTTCAAATCCATCAAATCAACTAAACACTGAAACTTCTGAAAAATTGATAAATTATCTAATTAAAAATTCACATTGGTCACCATTAGAAATGGTAAGTGCTTGTCTCGAGATTGAAACAACGAGAGATATTGCTAGACAAATGTTAAGACATAGATCATTTAGCTTTCAAGAATTTAGTCAGAGGTATGCAAATCCAGTCAAAGATTTAGAATTTGTTATTAGAGAAGCTCGATTACAGGATTTAAAGAACAGGCAAAACTCAATACCTTCAGATAATCAAAAAATTAATGAGATTTGGGCAAATAAACAGCAGAATGTAATCGATTCAGCAATTGAAACTTACAATTGGGCTATTGAAAATGGTATTGCTAAAGAACAAGCTAGATCAGTTTTACCAGAAGGTAATACTGTTAGCAGATTATACATGAATGGTACATTGAGAAGTTGGATACATTACATTCAGCTAAGATCTGCAAATGGAACACAGAAAGAACATATGGATATTGCAAAAGCTTGTGCTGAAGTTATAAATAAAATTTTTCCAATGAATGAAAATTTGTAATTACTTATCTAACTTATATTTTAAAATTAAGTATTCATCATTAACTTCAATTTCAGAATCTGAAATAATCATAAAGTCTTGATAATCTACTTCAGCTTGTTTTATGAATGCAGCTCTTTCATCCCCACCAATTGGAGGGATAGCTCTACTTTTAACTGCTTCGGCTCTTTTTTTAAATCTTGAAATAAACTCTTCTAAATTTAATGACATAAACTAATAATAATTAACTTGAAAATAAGGTAGTAATTTCATTTTTTAGTTGTACAGTTTTTCTTACTTTAATATCTTTTAGTTCTAACAATTTAATAACTCCATTACTGTCAACTTCTAATTCTACAATCGATTGACCAGGGTACTTGCTTAATAGTTCTTTTAGTAAAATTAAATTATTCTTTTCAAGTTTAGTTTCATTAACAGAAATTCTAAGAGGTGACGTATCTATATCTTCTAATAATTTAGAAGGTTCAACTAATTCAATATCTCTAGCTCTAATAGAGTTTTCACTTCCTCCAATATAAGTTCCAGTAATTTTTAAATAAATTTCACCATCAAATAAATTATTATATTTCTCTACTAATTTATTAAATAGTAACACTCCTAAAGATCCAGTTACGTCCTGTAGATCAAATTGGATCCAAGGATTACCTCTTCTTGAAACCCTTTTTTGGACATTTGAAACAAGTCCTGAAATTGTAACTGTAATTTCTTCATCTTCATCAATATCTTGTAATTCAATTATGGTATGTGATGACTCAGCTCTAAGAACTCTTCCATATCCTTCTAAAGGATCTTCACTAACAAAAAAACCCAGCATTTCTCTTTCTCTTTCGAGAAACTCTTTTTTTGGCCATTCTTTATTACTGATTTGAATCAACTTATTCGTACTATCTTCAATTTCAAAAAGTGATGATTGAATACTTTTTAAACTAGATTTATTTCTTCTAGCTTCTTCGATGAGATCGACAGCGGAATCAAACATACCATACCTTGTATATCCAAATATATCTAGACCACCGCCTTGTATTAAAGCTTCAACACCTCTTTTATTTAAAGCTCTTGAATCAATTCTTGAAAGGAAATCTTCTACTGAAGTAAAGTCTCCGTTTACTTTTCTTTCTTGAACAATTTTTTGTGCTGTAATATCTCCTACGTTTCTTACTGCAGAGAGTCCAAACAATATTTCGTTTTCTCTAACTGTAAAATCTTCAAAACTAACATTTATATTAGGAGTTTTTACTGAAACTCCAAGCTCTCGGGCTTCTGATAAAAATATTGCTGTTCTATCTTTATCTCTTTTAACAGCTGTTAAACAAGCTGCTAAATATTCTGCAGGATAATTAGCTTTCAAATATGCTGTTTGATAGGCTAATAATGCATACGGCACTGAGTGACTTTTGTTAAAACCATAACCTGCAAAATATGCAATTTGATCAAAAAGCTCAATAGAAAATTGTTCAGAGTAACCATTATTTGTCGCACCTTCTGTAAATTTAATTCTTTGCTCTTCCATTACTTTTGGAATCTTTTTACCCATAGCGACTCTTAAATTATCAGCTTCTTGAAGATTAAATCCGGCTATTTTTTCAGCAATTTGCATAACCTGTTCTTGATATAAAATTATTCCGTAAGTTTCAGATAATATTGGCTCTAAATCATTATGTAAATATTCTATTGCTCTTCTTGAATTTGCTCTATCTGCAAATTCATTATGCATACCTGCACCTAAAGGACCTGGTCTTATTAATGCTACTAGCGCTACAATATCCTCAAATCTTTTTGGATTTAAGTTTTTGGATACAGTTTGGGCTACTCTACTTTCTAATTGGAAAACACCCGTCATTCTTCCTTCAGAAAATAACTTATAAGTTTTAGCATCATCGAGCAACACATTATCGATATCAAACAGCGGGTCGCCAATTAATTCGATAGTTCTATCTAAAATTGATAAATTTCTTAAACCTAAAAAGTCCATTTTAAGTAAACCTAATTGTTCAACAGTATGCATTTCATATTGAGTGACTATTTCAGCATTTTCACCTTTTCTTTGAATTGGTAAATAATTAGTAATATTTTCTGGAGAAATTACTATAGCTGCTGCATGAATGCCGTCTTGTCTTCTTAAACCCTCTAACCCTAAAGCTATATCAATTATTTTTTTTACTTCACTATCTGAACCGTACTCTTTTCGTAGTTCTTCAGAGGCAGAATAAAATTCCTTACTATAACCACTAGTATTGTCTTCATCTAACTCTAGGCATTCAGAAATTGTGGCTGTATTACCCAATATCATTGGAGGCATTAACTTTGCCACTTTGTCGCCACTTGAAAAAGGTAACCCCAGTACTCTAGCTGCATCTCTTATAGCCTGCTTTGCTTTAATGGTTGCAAAGGTTACAATATGAGCAACTTTATCTTGTCCATATTTTTCAATAGCATAATTTATTACATCAGTTCTATATCTTTCATCAAAATCCATATCAATATCTGGTAATGATTTTCTTCCTTTATTTAAAAATCTTTCAAAAATTAGTCCATATTTAATTGGATCAATACCAGTTATTCCAAGACAATATGAAACTATAGAACCAGCAGCAGATCCTCTACCAGCACCTGTTCGGATATTATTTTTTTTTGCAAACTCAATTAGGTCTCCAACAATTAAAAAATAAGAAGCGAAACCCATTGTATTAATTACATCTAATTCATAATTTATTCTGGACATAACTTCATCATCAATATTTTTATATCGCTCTTTAGCACCTTCAATAACTTTTGATTTCAATAATTCTTCAGTAGATTGATCTTGGCTTATAGGAAAATCAGGAAGATAAGTTTTGTCGAATTCAAAGCTGTAATCAACTCTATCTGCAATTTTTAATGTGTTGTCACACGCATCTAAATACATATCCTCTGGAAATAGGTCTCTCATTTCTTCTGATGACTTTATATAATATCCAGATCCTTCAAATTTAAATCTGCTTTCATCATCAAGAGTTGCATTAGTTTGTACACATAATAATGCATCATGAGCTGAAGAATTTTCCTGCTCAACATAATGTGAATCATTTGTTGCAACAAGTGGTGCGCCAATTTCTTTTGAAATTTTAACTAAATCTGGGAGAATATCAATCTGTTGAGGAATCCCGTGATTATGAAGTTCGATAAAAAAGTTCTCTTGTCCAAATATTTGTTGATACTTCTTAGCGACTAAAAGTGCATTTTCATAACTTCTTACTGCATCATTATTACCTTCTTCTTTAGATCCATCAGGAGCTAAAAACTGGGCTATCTCACCACCTAAACAACCTGATAATGCAATTAAGCCGTTTGAATACTCTTCCAATAATTCATAGTCAATTCTTGGCTTGTAATAATAACCTTCTAAGTATGCTTTACTAACAAGCTCTACAAGATTTTGATATCCTTCATTGTTTTCTGCAAGAAGGGTTAAATGATATCTTTTGTTTTTATCTCTTTCAGGTCTTTCAAACCTAGAAGTTGGAGTTACATACGCTTCATATCCAATAATAGGTTTAACGCCAATTTTAATTGCTTCGTTGTAAAATTCTAAAGCACCATATAAATTGCCATGATCAGTTATTGCAGCTGCTGGTTGATTTAATTCTGATACCTTTTTTAAATAATCTTTAATTTTTGCTGCACCATCAAGCATAGAATATTCTGTATGAGCATGTAAATGTACAAAAGATTTATTCATAAAAACATATTAAAGAAAATTATATGAATTACACATTCATTATTGAAGTAAAATATTCTGGAATATCTAATTCAAATAAATAGTTTTCTTTATTAAATGTAAATTTCAGCTTATAAGATTGCAAGCAAATTGCATTGCTGGGTACAAGTGAATTTCTTTTTCCTCCATATAATTCATCATTAACAATTGGATATTTTAAATATTCAAAATGAGCTCGTATTTGGTGGTTTCTCCCTGTTATCAAATTTATATCTATTAATGAAAATCTTTCATTTTTATCTATTAATTCAAACTGTGTCAAAGCTTTTCTACCCTCATGATGGACTTCTCTTTTTTTTCTATTTTTTAATGAGTGTCTGAGAGGTAAGTCAATTTCTCCTTTTTTTGGAAAGATAATTCCTTCAACAATTGCTTTATATTGTTTAGATATCTCTCTATTTTTAAACTTCTTTTCAAACTCAGCATGTACTTCATAACTTAAAGGACACAAGATTAAACCGCTTGTAACTCTGTCTAGTCTGTGGACAATACCTTTACGAAAATTTTCTTTGTATCCAACTAATTTATAATTTTCAATTAAAAAATCTTGTAAAGTGCTTTCATTTGAAGAAGCATTTTTATGTGTTAATAAACCAAATGGCTTATTAAAAATTACAAAATCTTCATTTTCAAAAACAACTTCAATATTATTTATTTTTAAACTCCATAAACAAAAATATTGTAATTCCAAAACTAATGTACATGTCTGCAAAATTAAAACTAGGAATAAATAACAGTTCAATAAAATCTGTTACTTTTCCATTATTATTAAATATTAAATTCCATCCACGTTCAGATAAGTTTCCAATTGCTCCAGAAATTATTAATAAGAGTCCAATTAATTCGAAATTTGAATTTGCAGAATTTTTAAATTGAATAATTAACCAAATAAACACTACTAATGAAAAAAAGTAGGTAATTTCTGTATAATCGCTTAAAAATCCAAATGCTATTCCGGTGTTGTAAGTAAGGTCAATTGTTAGTATTCCATTAATAATCTCAATTTCTTGTATATTGAAGTATCTGATATAAAATTTTGATGATAAATCTAGAAGTACTAAAAAAATTATAAAAGATAATTTAGAGGCTAAATTTTTAAGATTCAATTAAAACAGCACAACTCTTGCAATGTGTAGAGTAAGGTAATGCATCTAATCTAGCTAATGGAATTGGATCACTACAATTTTCACAATTACCATATTTCTTTTTTTGAATTAAAACTAGCGCATGTTCAACTTGATTTAGTAAGTGTCGAGTGTTTTCGTCTAGAGTTAACTCTTTTTCCAATTCAAATGCCATCGAACCCCCATCAGCCGATGTAGGATCAGGACTTCTCTCAGCTGATGCTTCTGAAAGTCTGACTTTTTCACGTTCTATTTGATGGTGTTCAAGAGTTTTAGAAAGATGCTCTCTTTCTTCAAGAAGCTTTTTCTTGAGTTTATTAATTGTATTAATTGATAATTTTCTAACCATAGCTGTTTATTTAATACTGTATATTACACATTTTCTAATTAAAGTACACAATTTTCATAATTTAAAACAATTAAAATTTACTTATGTTGATACAAAACCTTTTTATAATCTTTTCATATGTTTAAAAGTGTTGACTCAAATGTAGATTTACCAAAGTTAGAAAATGAAGTTTCTGAATATTGGGATAGTATCAGTGCATTTAAAACATCTGTAGAAAATCGTAAAGATGAAAAAGTATTTAGGTTTTATGATGGCCCACCATTCCCAACTGGAAGCCCACACTATGGAAATTTATTAGCTGGAGTTATTAAAGATATTGTCCCTAGGTATTGGACTATGCGTGGTTATTACGTTGAGAGAAGATTCGGATGGGATGTGCATGGCTTACCTATTGAAATGGAGGTTCAAAAAAATTTGAACCTCGAAGATCCTCAGCAAATTGATGAGTTTGGTATAGATAAATTTAATGAAGCTTGCAGATCACAAGTTCAAACAAATACTGAAAATTGGGAAAAAATTACTAGGAAAATTGGTAGATGGGTCGACTTTGAAAATGATTATAAAACTATGGATATTGACTTTATGGAAAGTGTCTGGTGGGTTTTTAAAGAACTTTGGTCAAAAGGTTTAATTTATCAAGATTATAAAGTTCTACCCTACTCTTGGGCAGCTTCAACACCACTATCCAATTTTGAAGCAAATATGGATTACAGAGAAGTAGAAGATCCCTCAATATTTTTTACTTTAGAAGCTAGGGATGATTTCCATAAAGTTAGAAAAGGTGATCAATTTCTAGTTTGGACTACAACACCATGGTGTATTCCTGGGAATCTAGCTATTGCAGTTGGTGAAAATATAGAATATACAAGAATCAAAATTGAAAAAAACTTTTATTGGATAGCTAAAGAGAGATTGATTGAACTTGATAAGTACTCTTACGAAATTATAGATAGCTGTGTTGGAAAAGAAATTATAGGGTCGACATATTTTCCTGCTTATTCAGAATATGAACATTTCTACAAAGATGGTGCTTTTAGAATTATTCATAGTGACGACACTAATACAGAATCTGGATCGGGATTGGTTTCTCAAGCACCAGCATATGGTGAAAGTGATTTTTATACTTTGAAAAATTCCAACATAGATGTAATAGCTGACCCTGTTACTTTAAGTGGTAGATTTGATTCAACTTTTGAAGAATTGAAAGATATCAACGTTAAAGATGCTGACAAAATTATTATTGATCAACTAAATAACAAAGGACGATTATTTTCTAAGACAACAGAATTTCATTCTTATCCTTATTGTTGGAGAACAGGCACACCTTTAATTTATAAGGCAATTCCTACTTGGTTCGTAAATGTAGAAAAAATCAAAGAAAGAATGGTTGAGTTAAATAAATCAACACACTGGGTTCCAGGTTTTATTGGAGAAAAAAGATTTTCAAATTGGCTCGCCAACGCAAGAGATTGGGCAATAAGTAGAAACAGATACTGGGGAAGCTGTATCCCTATTTGGATAAATGTAGATGATTCAAACGATTTAATTTGTATTGGTTCAGTGAAAGAGTTGGAGGATTTAACAGGTACAAAAATTTCAGACCTACATAGGCATTTCTTGGATGATCTTGAAATAAAAATTGGTGAAAAAACTTATAAAAGAACTACTGAGGTTCTAGATTGCTGGTTTGAATCTGGATCTATGCCATATGGTCAACAACACTACCCTTTTGAAAATAATGAAGAATTTTTTCAGGGATTTCCTGCTGATTTTATCGCAGAAGGCTTAGATCAAACTAGAGGATGGTTCTATACCTTGACAGTTCTTGCTGTAGCTTTATTTGATTCTGTGGCTTTTAAAAATTGTATTACAACAGGAATGATACTTGCTGAGGATGGTAGAAAAATGAGTAAAAGTTTAAAAAACTATCCTGACCCTGAAGAATTATTAAACAAATATGGTGGTGATAGCTTAAGAGCTTACTTAATAGATTCACCAGTTGTTCGTGGTGAACCATTAAAATTTTCTGAAGAAGGAGTTAAGCTAGTAACAAGAAACATAATTTTGCCTTTGTGGAACAGCTTTTCTTTCTTTTCTACCTATGCAAATGCTGATCAAATTACTCCTGAAGAACTTGAAAAAGCATCACCAGTACATGAAAGATCATTAATGGACCAATGGATAATATCTTCACTTCAGTCTTTAATCAAAATAGTGAATGAAAAGATGGAAAATTATTATCTATATGAAGTCATTCCCCCATTACTCAACTTTGTAGATGAACTAACAAATTGGTATGTTAGATCTAATAGAAAAAGATTTTGGAAAGAAAAAGATGGAAATGATCAGGATAAAATAAATGCATTTAAAACATTACATGAAGTATTAATTGAATTCTCGAAGTGTATTGCCCCAGTTTTACCATTCACAAGTGAAAAAATATATCAAGGTTTAATTTTTAATGAAAATGATAGCGTTCACTTTTGTTCATATCCAGAAGTTAATGATAAGTTAATAAACGCAGAACTTGAAGAAAGTGTTGAATTTGCAAAAAAAATAATTAAAAGTGTTAGAAATTTAAGAGTTAAGCTTAAATTGCCTAATAAGCAACCATTAGAATCTCTTACAATAATTTCAAAAGATTACGAAATAACAGATAAAATTGAATTGGTTAAAAATTTAATAACTAACGAAATTAATGTAAAAAATATTTTAGTTGATAATGAAGTAAATAACTGGGTTGAATATAAATTTAAACCTAATTTTAAAACTTTAGGTCCAAAATTAGGTTCCGACATTAATAAGATTTCAAAAATATTAGAAAATCCAACTGATAGCTTAAAAAAATCAATTTTAAATGATTCAAATGTAAATATTAATGAAATTGAAATTCAAAAAGAAGATATTGAAATCGTATTAATAAACAAAGTTAATAGTGATGCATTAGAAATTGTTGATGATTTTAGTATTTTTCTAAATACTGAGTTGAGTGAAGAACTAATCATGGAAAGACTATCTAGGGAGATTGTTTCAGCTATTCAAAAAGAAAGGAAAAACAAAAATTTAAATGTTTCAGACAGAATAAGATTAGATTTTAAATCTATTGATAATTTTGCAAAAGATACAATTAATAAGTTTTCTAACTATATAAAAAACGAAACACTCTCAGTTGAACTTAATATAGAAGATATTGAAGCAAAAAATGATATTTATAATTATAAAATTGATTTTGAATTTGAAATACTAACAAACAATTCTTAGAACATAAGGTTGTAAAAACTGAAAGCCGATAATCAAAATTAATGGTGATAAATCAATTCCGGCAACACCGAGTCTTAGTACTGGAACACGTGAACGAATTGGATGTAAAATTTTTTCAAAATATCTGTTTAAAAAACTTTTAATTTGGCCAATTGGATGATCATATGGAATCTGTACCCAGCTCAATATAATCCATGCAAATAGAGAGTAATAAAATAATCTAAAAACAAGATACGTAAGGCTACACATTTATTTTATATAGTCCAAGTTCTTGTAATCTTTGTCTTTCTTGTGAGCTCAATGAAGAGTTTGAAGGTAGGATAAGGAAAACACCGTCTTTGTTTATAGAGCGAATTTTTGAGTTGCTCATAAAAGCCATACCTGTTACAAAATCTACAATCCTTCTCCTCTCGTTCTGATCTGATATATCTCTAATATCCATAGCAACTATAAATTCATCCTTTATTGCTAGGCCTAAGTTATGAATTTCTGAAAAAGATCTTAAAGCTTTAATTTCAACTTCGTCTTTTGGTGAGTGAACACGAACATCTCCTACAATATCAGAATCTGTAAACCTATTTTCATCAGATGGCCTAACGGTAGTTGGTTGACTTCTAACAAAATCTTCTACTCTTTCAGGTTGCTTTAATCCAATTGAAACAAGAAATTTTTCTAACATTATTTAAATAGTTTAGTTCCTATACGTACTATTGTAGCACCGTAATCTAATGCAATTTGGTAGTCATCAGACATTCCCATTGAAAGTTCACCTTTATATTGATGATAATTTTTCTTTAAAGTTTCATTTAATTTTGATAATTCTGAAAAAACATACTTTGGGTCAGAATTAATATTTGGTATAGTCATTAAACCAACTGGTATAATTGAATTTTCAAGGCAATATTCAAACATATTAAATAAATTATCAACTTTGAGTCCAGTTTTATTTATATCATTATCAATATTAATTTGTAAAAAAGTAGTGTTATTTGTTTTAAATTTAGCTAATAAATCAACTTCTTTTTTTCTTTGTAAGGTATGTATAGTTTCAAAATTTTGAGAAATAAATTTTAATTTCCTAGATTGTAATGGAGCAATAAAGTGATACCTAACATCCTGGAAAAAACTTTTGTGTTTTTCATAATCATCTATTCTATTTTCACCAAAATCTCTAATTCCAAAATCATATAAATATTTAATTTCATCATTACTTCTATTTTTTACAACTGGCAACAACTTCGCAGAGTAGTTTGAAATTTTTGAAATTAATTTGTTTAAACTCCTTATATCCATATAAGTCCAAATTGTCTTTTTTTAGTTCCATTTTCTCTGTATGAAAAATAATCAGGATTACATATTGTACATATTTCAGAAACTTCATTTTCTATTTTGTTTGTTCCAAAATATTGTTTAACAAAATCTTTCATACTTAAATATTTTCTACCATTCCTAAATTCAATAAAATTCTCAAAGTAAACGGCAACATCATCTTTAATTTCATAACAACAGCTTTGTGCGTGTGGACCTACAACTACTTTTAAGTTTTCTTTACTAAAATTATTTGTTGATTTTTCAATAATCTTATTTTGTAATCCTCGCCAACCAGCGTGTATTGCTGCAACTAATTCTCCATCAGTAGCTAAAATTGGTAAACAGTCTGCAGTTTTTACAACAAGCGGTAAGTTTTTTTTTGAAGTAACTAATGCATCCGAATTAAAAGTGCCTGCAGAATCAATTTTTAAGAAATAATCTGAATGAGTCTGGTGCATCTCAGAAAATTCCTTAAATTTTAATTTATTTAATACTTCTGAGATGCTTCCATCTTTAGAATTAGTAAATATTGCATTACTAATTGAGTATGATTTAATCATCCTTTTATAAAGTCAGGTAAATCATCTCCATTATTATTTTCATAATTTATATTATTCTTAGGTCTTCTATTTGGTCTTGGACCAAAACCAGCTGCAACTACTGTAACCTCTACAGCATCTCCGAGAGTCTCGTCAACTGTATGTCCAAAAATGATTTCAGCATTGTCATCAGCTTTTTCAGTAATGACTCTTGCTGCTTCATTTATCTCTTGTAATTTTAAGTCATCAGAAGCAGAAACAGTAATTAGAACTCCTTCTGCGCCGTCCATAGTAGCTTCAAGTAGTGGTGAAGATATTGCGGCTTGTGCAGCATTTGGAGCTCTTTGTTCTCCAGTTGATCGACCAATTCCTAATACAGCATTACCTGCATCTTTTAATATTGTTCTTACGTCTGCAAAGTCAACATTTATTACACCTGGTTGAGTAATCAAACCAGAAATACCTTTTACTCCATTAGATAAAATTTCATCAGACTTAATGTAAGCTTCACTAGCCTTAATATCTTTATCACTTATTTGTAAAAGACGATCGTTTGGAATAACAATCAAAGTATCTAACACATCACGTAAAGCTTGAACGCCTTCTTCTGCTTGTACAGATCTTCTTCTACCTTCAAAGCCAAATGGTCTAGTAACAACACCAACTGTTAAAGCTCCTAGTTCGTGAGCTATCTCAGCAATAATTGGTGATGCTCCAGTTCCAGTGCCGCCACCTTCACCAGCAGTTATAAAAACCATATCAGATCCTTTTAAAGCTTCCTCAATTAGTTCTCTAGAATCAATAGCAGCTTGCCTTCCTACTTCAGGGTTTGCTCCTGCTCCTAGTCCTCTAGTTGTTTTTCTCCCTAAATCTAATTTTAAGTCAGCTTTAGAACCTAACAAACTTTGTGCATCTGTGTTTGCAGCTATAAAATCAACACCTTTAATGCCCATTTTAATCATTCTATTTACAGCATTGGTTCCACCGCCACCAACACCAACAACTTTGATAACTGCTGTATAGTTTTTGGGTCTCATATTTAAATTAACTCCTTTATTATTTTTTGTTTTAGTTGTCATCTCTTCTCCAGTTAATAAAAAAATATTATCAGTTCAAAACAATTAAAACAAGAAATTTTTTAAAATTTATCTATATCTATAGTTTAGGTTTAGATTAACAATCCGAAACAATTTCTTCTGAAGATAAAAACCTCACTTCTCCAGTGCAAGTTTTGGAGTTTAAAAAATCGCCTAGAACGGACGCTTTGATTCCTAGATCAACCGGCTGACCAAAGAAAATTTGCAAACCTCTGAATTCTCCAATTAAGCTAGTCCCATTATGGACTAAAGAGAAGTCTGCTACTCTTAAGTTAAATTTTTTTAAAGTTACAAAGAATGAAACAAGCTCTCCGCTAAAATTATTTGCAACTGGACCATTAGATACAGTTACAGTAGGTAAATCTTGCAACGCAGAGTTTTTATTTATCTCAATTTGATTTTTAAACAATATTGTATTTTTTGGAATACTGTTTCTAAGGTCAGTTATTGAAGCTATCGCTTCAAATTCTTTTATTTCTATTATCACATTATTTGGTAAATTTTTTGTATAGTTTATTGTTTCTATAGTGCTATTTTCTAATTTTAATTTTTCAAAATCTGAATCATTTATTAGCCAAATCGAACCTCCTTTAATTGTTTCTAAACTATCTAAATTCAGTTCTAAATAGCTATTATCTGTTCTTATTATTTGATAATCTGAAACTCTATACTTTGAAGACAATATAGTAAAAAATGTTATTGATAATAAAAGAATCAAAAATGAAAAATTTAAAAAAGTTTTAAATGTTCTTATTTGAATTGATTCAAATTGTTCAGACATTGTCAAAAATTTCCAATAAATATTATTTCTTCTTCTAAAGTTACTCCGTATTTAATATTTACAGTATCTTTTACATGTTGAACTAAATTATAAAGAGATTTAGCTGATGCACCTTTTTTTGCAACAAAAAAATTAGCATGCTTATTACTAACACTAACTCCGTCTATTTCAAAACCCTTCAGGCCAGCTTTATCAATTAACTCTGCAGCATAATAACCTTTAGGGTTTTTAAATACTGAACCGGCATTATAGATTGCCGAAGGTTGAGATTTTTTTCTTAATTTGTTCATTTCTGACATTTTATCTTTAATTATTTTTGGATCTGCAGCATTGAAAATCAGTTTTGCAGACAAGATTATGTAATTTTCTAGATTTTGTGTCTTCCTGTAGTGAAAGTTTAAATTTTTAGATTCTATTTCAATTATTTTTCCCAAATCTAGATCAAAACATGTAATACTTTCAACAAAATTTCCAATTTCGTAGCCATAACTTCCGGCGTTCATTTTTATTGCACCGCCTACTGTACCTGGAATACCTAATAAAAATTCACCACCGGAAAGACCGTGTTTATATAAAAATCTTGATACATCAGGTAAAAAGGATCCAGCGCCAACATTAATAGTTTTCTTATCATCAAGTATTTCTATAAATTCTATTTCATTTTTAATAATTGTTCCTTTATAACCTTCATCAGAAAACGCAACATTCGATCCTTTTCCAAGAATAAATATGTCGTTTTGAATCGTATGTTTAAAAATTTCTTTTATTTGATTAACAGAATTGAGTACATAAAAACTATTACACTCTCCTCCGAATCTATAGGTTGTAACGTTGCTTAAAAGAATTTTATTACTCATTTTTTATGTACCTTAAAATTTGAGGTCCTAATAATGTAATATCTCCTGCTCCAATAGTAAGGACTATGTCTCCTGGGATAGCTTCATTTTTTATTAGCTGTAATAACATTCTTGGTGATTTTATATATTTAATTTTATTAGATTCAAATTTAGAACTATGTATACCTGGAATCGGATCTTCACCAGCTGGGAAAATGTCTGTAACATAAGCTATGTCTGAAATTTCTAAACTTTTTTTTAATGTATCAAAATTATCTCTTGTTCTTGTAAATCTATGCGGTTGGAAAATGGTAATTAATCTTCCATTATATTTTTCTTTTAGAGCTGAAATTGTAGATCTTATTTCAGTTGAATGATGACCGTAATCATCATAAATTTTTATATTATTAAATTCACCGATAAATTCAGTTCTTCTTTTAACACCATTGAAATGTTCTAAAGCTAAAAGTGAATCATTTATTTCAATTCCTAAAGTTTCAGCAATTGCAATTGCTCCAACAATATTCGATACAAAATGATTACCAATTAATTTAGTTTTAATCTTGTATGATTTTTTCTTATATTTGAACGTATCAGGATAATCAATTTTATAATCTGATGATTCTGAAGACCCGTAAAATACTGTGCCAATAGATTTTATGTTTTTTAGTTCTTCATCTTCATAATTTAGAATTTTATTGTTACTTACATTTCTTATAACAGTATGAAAAGCTTTGACTAAATTTTCAAAACTTCCATAATGATCAAGGTGGTCATTATCAATATTTGTTACTAATAAACTTGAAATTTTTAATTCTTCAAATGTATTAAAAGCTTCATCTGTCTCTAAAATTAACATTTTATTGAAGGTACCATAATGACCTCCAATACCATTAAACGAAGTTACTCCACCAAATATATAAGATACATCAATTTTATTAAAGTGAAATATATGTGATAGTAATGCTGTAGTTGAAGTTTTACCATGAGTTCCAGTAACGCCGATTATTTCAAATTCTTCAGATATTTTTTTTAAAAACTGAGGTCTTGTTAAAACGTTTTCCTCATTTAAGTAATCTACTAAAAATGTGTTTTTTAGATTTACTGCTGAAGAAACAATGAACAAAACGCTTTTTTCATATTTCAAACTTTTTAAATCATGAAATGATTCAATTCCATCATTTGCAAGCAAATTTGTTATATATGATTGCCTTTGGTCATACCCACTGACTTCATGACCCTTTTGACTTAAAAATTTTGCAATTGAACTCATACCAGAACCTCCAAGTCCTAGAATGAAAACTTTTTGATATTGATCAATGAAGCTCATTAAAAAGTTCCTCGATTATTAAATTGTTCCCAGATTTAAGTGTTGGAAGTTGTTTTTTATTTTTTATATTTAAGGAAATTAAGTTGATAGAGTCTATTAATTCTTCATATGAATTAACAATATATCCGAATTCATTTTTTTCAATATAATCTGCATTTAAGCTCTGATGAGAAGATGTTGTACCAAATTTATAAGGAATAAGTATTTGTGGTATGCCCAAGAATGCAGGCTCTAAGGACCCCCCTCCAGCTCTACCTACGATAATTGATGTTTCATTATAGAACTTATCTATATCTTCAAGAAACGCATAATTTTTATAATTTCTATTTGTTTCAACATTCTTGAAATGTTTTTCTCCAGTTATATGTATTATTTTATAATTTAAACTTGATTCATCTTGAAGAAAGTCTTCTACAAATTTATTTATTTGTTCAGAACCTTGACTACCACCATAAAAACCTACACTGTTGAGTTCTAAATCTTCAACTTTTCGTGGAAGTAACTTAGTATTAACAATCGGACCTGAATAAAAACATTTTTTATCATTTATGTTTAAAGTTATTTCGAATGAGGTAAATATTTTAAATGCAAAAATTGAAGCTAATTTATTACCTAAACCTGCATACACATTTTGTTCTTGAATAAAAAATTTACATTTATTCAATTTTGATACAATACCTGCAATAGGAGAAATATAAGAACCACTTGAAAAAAAGATACTTATATTTTTATTCTTCAAATAACTATAAATTTGCAAAATAGATACAAAAATTCTTCTCAGGTTTAATAAATATCCTAGAATTCCATTTTTTGATGCGTAAAATTCAAAAACTGTTACTTCAACAGACAAATCTTTTAAATAAACACTACCCCTTTTATCAGTTATAACAATAATTTTTTCGTTTGAAATACCTTTGTTTAACAAACCAAGTACTAAATTTTTAACTGGTAGAACATGTCCCCCTGTTCCAACGCAAAAAAAACATATTTTTTTATTCATTACTTCTAGAATACATGATACCTAAACCGACAAAAATTGAAACCATAGCTGTAGAGCCATATGATACAAATGGAAGCACCATTCCAGTAATAGGTACTATACCAACAGCACCGCCTAAATTAATTACTGTTTGAAAAAATATCCAAGAACCAAAACCAATTATGTAAAGCTGTTTGATTTTTGATGATTCTCTAATACCAATAATAAAGGTGGAGATAATTAAAATAAAAAACAACGAAATCAATATGAACATACCAAAAAAACCATACTCTTCACCTATTATCGAAGCTATAAAATCTGAGTATGCATTAGGCAATGAACCCCACCGAGCTCTCGAAGTTCCTGGACCAAGACCAAAAAAACCTCCGGAACTAATTGCAATTCGACTTTGGTTGAGCTGGAAACAATCCCCTAGTAAATCTTCTCCAATGTCACACTTTCCAGAAAACCATGTTTGAATTCTTTTAACTCTATAATCTGAAGAATTGGCTAAAAAATATAAAAGCGGTGTAACCGCACCTAACAATGTAGCTGGATAAATAAATTTTATTTTTGAAAAAAATATTTGAACAAATACAATAAAGCAAATTGTTGCAAATGTTCCATAATCTGGCTCAAATAATATCAAAACAGCGCAAAGTAACGGAAGGAATAAAGATCTAAATAATATTAATAAATCATTTTCATTTTTATATTTTAAGGATACTTGAGTAGAAACCCATAAAAGAATTATAGGTTTTGATATTTCACTTGGCTGTAAATTAATTGGACCAAGATCAATCCACCTTCTACTTCCTCCTACTACTATTCCATAAGTTAAAACCAAAAAAAGCATAATTGATATAACAACTATTAAAGTAGATGAAAACTTTGTAATAGTTTTTATTTCAAAATTTTTAATAACATTGAATAAGAATATTCCAACAATTACCGCCAATAAATGTCTTTTAATGAAGTAAAAATTATCATTATAAAGATTTAAACCTTGTACGGATGAGGCTGAAACATTTAGTAATATCCCAAATGAAACTAAGAATGAAATTGAAACAATGTTTAGCCTCTTCAAAAAAATTTCATTATAAACTTTCATTGCAGTAACTCCATTACTAGTTTTTTAAATTGTTCTCCACGTTCTTTATAATTTTTAAATTCATTAAAGCTTGAGCCCCCACATGAAAATAAAACATAATCATAATCTTTATACTTTTCATTTATTAATTTTCTTAAATCACCAAACTCTGTATAAACGGTAAATTTTACATTTTTTAGATTTAAATTGTCCTGCATATAAGTTGGTACTAAGACTTCTTTTACATTTTTTGATAAATTTAAAGTTTTAGGATCTATTCCTTTAGTTAAACCATGGAGAATAAGTAATGAATTTGTTACTTTAGTAGTTGCTTTGAATACTGATTGAAAATTTGTAGATTTTGAGTCGTTAATAAATATTGTTGAATTTTTTTCAAAAAACTTTTCAAATCTATGCTCCATATTCTTTGAATTATTTAAATAACTCAAAACTTGTTCTTCACTTATTTTAAATCTCTCACACAAACTAACCATTAAATTTACAAACTCATCGTAAAAATTTTCAAGATTATATTTCTTTTTATCAATTTTGTTAACTTTAAACTTATTATCAATAACAACCCTTCCATCAACTTCTCCTATGTAAATATCTGAATTATTTTTTACAAAATTGAGTATTTTAATTTTTGCTAAGTAATAATTTTGGAAAGTTTCATGCCAATCAATATGATCTTCAAAAATATTAGTAATTATAGAAATATCAAGATCTAGATAGTTTAAGTATTCCAGTTGAAAACTCGACAATTCAATAATTATATAATCATAGATTTTATCAACATTTTCCAATTCTAAAGGTGACAAACCAATATTGCCCGCAGTTGTAGACTTGTACCCATATTTATTTAATAATTCAGATAAATAATAAACGAATGATGTTTTTCCATTTGTTCCTGTAACGCCAATTAGTTTAGAATTATTTGTTTTCGAAAATATTTCAATATCTGTAGTGATTTGAATATTTAACTTTTTTGCTTCTTTTAATATCCAATGATCAGGCTTAATGCCTGGTGAAATTATAACTCTATTAATATTCTCAAGATTTGTTTCTTTAAATTGTAAATTTTCGGGTATATCTTGGAAATCATCATAAACGTAAAAAGTTTCATTATTTCTTTCTAAATATCTTTGGATAGATTTTCCAGTAGTACCAAAGCCTACAATTAAATTAGTCATTATTGACCAAACAGAACAAAGTCAGCGTAAAATAAACCTAGACCTACAACTATTGCGATACCGTTAATGATCCAAAATCTTACAATTATAGTTGTTTCAGCCCAATTAGACATTTCAAAGTGATGATGAATAGGTGCCATTTTAAAAACACGTTTCTTTCTATATTTAAATGAAAGAATTTGTATAACCACTGACAATCCCTCCAATATGAATAGAAAACAGAAAAACGTAATTAATCCATCTGAACCGATTGAAAAAAGTAAAATTGGAAAAAGAGCACCAATAAAATGAGATCCGACATCTCCCATGATTATATTTGCAGGATTAGTATTCCACCATAAAAATCCAAGACATGATCCTGCAACAGCAGAAATTAAAAGTGAAAGATCGACTGTCAACAACTTATCAATTATGAATTGTGAATAGTACTCTGGATGCCTGTATATCCAAAACGACAAAACTAAAATTCCACCAAAACTTATTGAACTGCTTCCCGCTACTAATCCATCAAGCCCATCTGTGAAATTTACAGAATTTGTTATTCCTAGAATTATAAATACTACTAACACCCATTTTAAAAATCCAATATTTACTCCAAATCCACTAAAAAAATAGAAACTTGTATCAATTTGAATGTTTATAAAGTAAAAAACACAAATTATTGAAATTATAAATTGAAAAAGAAACTTTTTTCCTGGTTTTAAACCAAGATTTCTACTAGCTTTAACTTTATATAAATCATCAATTAGTCCAACTACTCCCATTAATGTAGCTAATAAAAATATATTCAAAACTACATTATTAATTTTTAATATTTCAACCTTAAATCCTTCACCAATGGTCCAAAAATTAATATGAGAAAGAAGATAACCAAAAGCTGTTCCTAAAATTATAAAAACTCCACCCATAGTAGGCGTTCCTTTTTTATGGTCATGAAAACTAAGTTCCTCTTGAATTTGTTGACCTATACTTCTTGACTTAAAATAATTAACCCCAATTTTTGTTGAAAAAATTACAAAAATAAAACTTAGCGCACCTGATACTATAATTCCAATCATTGTTTTGCCTTTAAAGCCTCATATGCAACTTGAACATCATCAAAATTAAACATCTCATTTTCAATTTCTTGAGTCTTTTCATGACCTTTACCTAATATTAATAGAATTTCATCTTCCTCAAGATTGCTCACTGCTTTATTTATAGCTTCAGCTCTATCTAAAACAACTTGAACATTTTTATTTAAAGGTATTCCTTCTAAAATATCTTTAGAAATTTGATAAGGATCTTCATTTCTTGGATTATCATTACTTACAATAATTTCATCAGCTAATGCAGCTGATTCACCCATATATTTTCTTTTACTTTTATCCCTATTCCCTCCAGCTCCTAATACAACTTTTACTTTATTTTTTTTAGATTTAGCATATTTTATTACTTCTTTTATTGCTTCTGGGGTATGCGCAAAATCTACAATTACTTCGTATTTATCTGATTTTATTTTCTGATATCTACCTATAGGATTTTGAATGTTTTTTGATAATTGTATCAATTCATTTATTTCCACATTTTCTGAAAAATATGCCATAGTAAATGCAAGTAAAAAATTTTCTATTGCTCTTGGACCATTAAGGTTTGTATTACAAATGTATTCATTTTCTAATAATTTAAATTGTATTTTACCTATTGGCTGATCAGGGTCAAAAATTACATCATTTTGACTTTCAATACCAATACTCATACTTGGAATTGTCGACAAATTAAATAACTGTCTTCCATAGTTTGAATCAATATAAACCATTTTTTTAGATATACCTTTTTTAAATAATTTGGATTTTGCTAAAAAATAATTTTCCATATTTTGGTGATAATCTAAATGGTCCTGTGATAAATTTGTAAAACCTGAAACTGCAAATTCAATATTTGGCAAACGTTCCTGTTCTAGTGCATGAGATGAAACTTCTAATACTACAGACGAAAATTTCGTATTCTTTAAACGTAATAATTTAAGTAAGTTAAATAATTTTGGAGTTGTTAAATGTGTTTCATTTGTAAAAGAAAAATCATTTTCTTGATCAATTGTTCCGACAAATAAACAATCCTCTCCAAGTAATTGCTTTAGGTAGTACCCGGTTGTTGTTTTTCCATTTGTACCAGTTATTCCATAATAATTTAATTTTTTATAATCTTTATAAACATTTTCAAGCACTAAATCATAAACTTCTTCGTAATTTTTAAATTTTAATATTTTAGTATCTTCAATTCTTGATTTTGAACTAGTGATAATTTGTTTTACATTTCTTTTTAAAGCATCATTTATATATTTGTCTAATAATTCTTGATTATTGTTATTAATTATTAAAATTGAATCTTCTTTAACATCTAGTGAACTATTAACTAAATGATCATAATTAATAGATAACCGAGAAAAATCTGAAGTAGTTAAATATTGACTCATTTTGAACCAGGAACTAAATACTCAATGATTGATTTAAATATTGGTGCTGCAGTAGAACCACCTGTTACATATTCTGTATAAGGAGAAATTGAAGCACCCCAAAGTATTACTGAGCCAACTATAGGTCCATTTTCAGTTTCTACAAATCCCGTAAAGGAAGTATTAAATCTTGAATTAGAATAACCAACTCCTTCAATATGTGTTCTACTGGTTCCAGTTTTTCCTCCTATAATTAAATTTTCTTTCCTTACAGATCTACCAGTACCATTTTCTCCTTCAACAACATTAATTAATAGATTTTTCATTCTGAAAGAAAGCTCTTCTGAAATAACTTGATTTTGATTTTCAAAATTTTGTGGTTTTTTTATGATAGTAAGCTCTATCGTTTTACCACCATTTACAATTGTTGAATAAGCTTTAACCATTTGTAATTGTGTTACATTTACTGAATAACCTATTGCAAGTGAACTGAGACAAGTTTTACAAGTTTTATAGTCTGAAAAACTTCCTTTCGATTCGCCTGTAAGTTCAACTCCAGTTTTTTGACTAAAACCAAGACTTTTAAGAAAATCTTCTAATTGAGAAATTTCTAAATTTTCTGTAGCTAGTATTGCCCCAACGTTTGAAGATCTTTCAATAATTTCTTTAACTGTTAAATTATAAGGCTCATGTTTCAAAAAATCTTTATAACAACCTTTATAACCTTGGTAACCACTGTTACAAGAACCTTCGATTATTTCTATGTAATCATCAACTAAAAATACAGTATTTTCATTTATTAGTCCCTTATCAAGTGCAAGACCAACTGAAAAGATTTTAAATGACGAACCTGGTTCATATTGTCCTCTAGCACTAATCAAATTAATATTTAAATTTTCATTTGGGTTCTCCTCCTCTACCGAAATTAAAATTTCACCGGTGTTTGCATTTGCAAAAACAATCGAACAATTAAATGCATCCGTATTCTTTAAAGCTTCAAAACACAAATTTTGACTTAAATATTGATATTCAGAATCAATAGTTAAAATTAAATCTTCACCATGAATTGGTTGAGTCGTAACAATTTTAGCCTGAGGTATTATTGTTCCATCAGGAGCAGCCTCATATTGAATTTTTCCATCAATCCCCTTTAAAACACTGTCATAATACAGCTCCAAACCTTCTATTCCATTTTGATCGGTATCTACCTTGCCTATAATTTTTTCAATTGATGCTTCATGAATAATTCTTTTATTTGATGGTATTACCTCAATTCCTTGAAGTCTCCATGTTTTAATTTCATTCCCAATTTGATAATTTACATTACGAGCAGCATAAAAAAATCTATCATTTTCTACTAATTTTGTTAAAAGTAAATTTGTGTCAACGTTTAATAAACTTGACAGTAGTGAAGCTAAATTTTTTATATCATCTATTTTGTTAGGATAAATTCCTATATCATAAGAATTTGTACTTGATGCCAATACGACTAAGTTTTTATCATATATAACACCTCTTCTGGATTCTAGGACTTCAGTTTTTACCCTATAAGATAGCGCTTGTTCTTGGAAGTATTCAGCTTTATTAAATTGTAAATCATAAACTTTGCTAAGAAATAAACCTGAAAAAGTAATGAAAAAGAATATGAATAATGAAAATAATGACCAGATTTTTATTTTGTAGAACTTCATTTCCCAAAATAACTTAATACTTCAACTTCATTATTTGTTTCCAAAATTTTATATGGTGCGATTAGGTCACTCTTTATTGTGTAAACATCTAAACGTACAAAGTTAAATGATTTTGATAATTCATCAATATTTTTAATTGAAAATTTATCTTGGAATAAGTTGTATGTGACTTCTTTTTCAATTTGCAAATCTATAATTTCATTATTTAAATTACTAAGTTGACTTGAAAGAATATTTATTTGTGTGTTGGTTAACAAATTTAAAATTACTGAAAGAAAAGAAAATGTGAATAATAAAAATAGAAAATTTTTCAATTTCATAGTTTTATCCCGTATCTTAAAGTTGCTGATTTAGATCTAGAATTTGAAAGAATTTCAGAATAATTTGGTTTAAGTTTTTTAACTTTGCCGTATTTAAATTCTGGTAACTGCATACAAATACAAACAGTTATTTTTGGATCACAAACACAGCCAGTTGTTAGATTTTTAAAAAAATCTTTTACAATTTTATCTTCAAGAGAATGGTATGTTAAACAAATTATTGCACCATCTTTTTGAATAAAATCTTTAACTCCATTTAATGAATCATATATTTCACTTAGCTCATCATTAACTTCCATTCGAATTGATTGAAAAACTTTTCTAATTGCTTTTTCAACAAACTTTGGGTTTTGAGGTGGCATAGATTTTTGAATTATATTTTTTAACTCATTAGTTGTAAATATAGGTCGAGAATTAACTATCGAATTTGCAATTTTTTTAGATTTTTGTAATTCTCCATATTTTTTAAAAATAGTAATCAGTTCATTCAAAGTGTATTGATTAATAACTTCAAAAGCAGACTTGTTTTGAGTTTGATCCATTCTCATATCTAGATTTGAGTTTTGTTGGAAAGAGAAACCTCTGTAATTAGAGTCAATTTGATGAGAAGAAACACCAAAGTCATAAAAGACTCCACTTAAATCACTAATATTACTTTTAATAAGATAGTCCTTTATCTTTGAAAAATTTAATTTATATACTTTATGACCAAGTTGAGCATTAGCAATAGCTTCACTATCACGATCAAAACCAATAAAATTTAAATTTAAAACGTTATCCGAAAAATAATTGAAATGAGAACCGTATCCATAAGTAGCATCAATGAAAATACCATTAGGTAAAGAAGTTAGAATATCTGTAACTTCTTTCTTCATTACCCCAATATGTTCTTTGTACTCTACCCTGTTGTTCATACCCAGCTCTCTAGAACTGGCACCAATTGGAAAGTTGGGCGGAGTAAGGGTGTTCCAATTTAGTTGTCTAGAGAGCTGGCTATGAACTATCCTTTCACTTCATTAATATTCGCAAAAGCTTGATCTGCTTCATTTTGAATTTTTTTCCAATTACGAGTAGACCAAACTTCAACTACTGGACCAGATCCTGTTACTGTAACCTCATCATTTATTTCTATTCCACTATAATTTCTTAGGTTTTCGGGAATCTGAACTCTACCGGCAGTATCAATTTTTACATCTATTGCACCGCTAAATAAAGCTCTTCTTAGTTGTCTTGATGTTTTATCTGTTGACGGTAGAGAAGCCATTCTTTCAGCTTCAATATTCCAATTTTTTTTAGTAAGAATTTGTAGACAGTTATCTTGTCCCTTGGTGACTACACAGCCCTGTTGAAGCTCGTCTCTAAACTTAGATGGTATTACCACCCTCCCTTTAGAATCCATTGTGTGTTGAAACTCACCAAGGAACACTTTATCCGCCTTTCGTGCCTTGAACCACTTTCTGACATTATATGACATAATATCCCACATTGCAACACAAAAAGAAAAAAATTTTTTATGCTGTTTCTAGATATACTTCCCAGGATGGGTCAGGATTATTGCCAATAATAGTTTTAATCCAAAAATTTCCTTTAGGTGGAAAAGGTGTGTTTTTTAAATTTAAATTTGTATGTTTTATAAATTTATCAGCTTTGATCAAGTTACATTTTTTACAACACGCAACTACATTTGACCACTCATGTGAACCTCCTTTTGACTTTGGTGTTACATGATCTATCGATTCAGCATTTTCACCACAATATTGGCACAAGTAATTATCTCTTATGAAAACATTTTCTTTTGTTAATGCAACTCTTCTGATATATGGAGCTTTTACAAAATATTTTAAAATTGCTACTTTCGGAATATAAATTTTTCGATTTACTGAAGAGAGATATAAATCAGAATCTTGTAATGAATTGATTTTATTATTAAAAAGTAAGGTTATAGCTCTTTGATGACTTACAACTGCAAGTGGTTGAAAAGTCGAATTTAGAATTAAAGTTCTATTATTTGAAATAACACACCTCGAAAGTTGTTTATTTGATTAGGCTTCAAGTTGTTGACTTAGTACGTCTTCTTCAACTCTTGTTAATAAATTAAGAAAACGTTCTTTATCTAGTTCAAATTTTGAAACATCTTCTTTTACATCTTGAGTGATACTATCGATAGTTTCAAAAAATGTAAGTTGTCCATTTTTTAAAGCATCGAAAACCTCATTTTCTTGAACAGAATAAATTGTATTACCATCAGACATTAACTTAACTTCTGATAGATGCTTAACTAAATCTCCATTTTTGCTTAAATATTTCCATGCTCTTCTAACTCTTTGTATGCTCATGCCATTATCTAAAAGTGTTTTAATGACCCTTAATGCAACTATGTCTCTAAAAGAGTAGAATTTAGGAACACCAGGTTTACCATCTGATGATTGGATTGATGGACTAACTAATCCAACTTTATCCCAATATCTTAATTGATGCGATGTACAACCTGACAAATAACAAGCTTGCTTTGATGTAAAAGCATTTTTTTTCAAACCTTACTCCCAAAAAAAATGATGTAATTTAAATCTAATTTATAATTTTATTTTTGTCTAGAAGTATCTTTGTTTCTTAAAATTTTAATTACTTGTTTAAAATTCCATTCGTTTATATTTTCAGCTTTAAGCAATGCTCGGGTGTTGTAAACAAATACATATGCTGACAAAGCCATTACTGAAAAACCAACTATTGCAATTGCAGGTTCAATAATATATGTACTAAACATTGTTAATAATCCAATAATAAAGATCACAGAAGAGAACACTGCTCTAGTCCTTGTAAATTTAGATAGTGTTGAGTCCTCAACAGTTTTAGCTAGGTTGGGATCATCCTTCATTAATTCTTTTTCAATTTGCTTAAGAATTTCTTCTTCTTCTTTGTTTAATCCCATAGTTTAAATATTACATTATAAGTGAGTTAGTCTAAATTTATGACCAATTTATTTATAAGACATGGCGAAGTTGAAAATAATAAAAATATACAATACGCTAATATACCTGGTTTTCATTTAAGTAAAAATGGTATTGAGCAAGCTCAAATAGCTGCATTAAAAATAAAAAATAATTTCAATATTAAAAAAATTGTATCCTCTCCACTATTAAGAGCTAGAGAAACATCTTCAATTATAAATAGTGTTTTAAATGTTGAAATTGAGTATTCAACATACATTACTGAGTGGCAGGGTCCTATAAACTGGGTAGGTCTAACATTCAATGAAATTTCTAAAACAAAAAACTTTAAAATTAAAAAACTAGATTTAAATAACGTTAGTGAAAAATTAAATGAGGTTTATGAAAGAGTTCATAAAATTTATAATCTTTATGAAAATACAATCTTTGTAACCCATCAAGATACAATTAGAGCATTTTCCTACTTTTATCTAGGTCATGAAGAGTTTAATGATTTCCGCCCAAACCATTGCGAAATACAAGAAATAATAGAAGATAAAATTAATATATACTAGCTATGACATTGTTAGTATATTAAGACATATAAATTATAAAAAAATATAAAATTATCAAGTTAATACCGAATCCAAAAATAAACCCTATGCTTCCAACTACTGGTTCGAGACTTTTTAAAAACTTATTTGAATTAATTTTGCTTAAATATATTTCAACGATTTTTTTGCTAAATTTAAATCCAAATATTCCTGCTAAAAAAATGTAAACAAAACTAAAAATTGTTATCCATGGATTAGGAAAATACATAATAAGGTAAAGTTAATATAGTTATGAGATTTAGCAACAAAGTTAGAGGCGTAATTCTTTTTATAGTTCTAATTTTTTCTACTTATATAGGATATTTACTTGGAAGTACATTTTGTCGTTTAAGTTTAAACGAGAACTGCAATCTAACACTTACTACATACATATTTATAGCTAATTCAATTGGAATAATTGGAACAATTGTATTAATTAATTTATCAGAAAAATCAATTACTGAGTGGAATCAAAATTTTGAAGAAGAATAAAGTATTTTATCACTAATTTTTTCTAGATCTGAATCATTTATATCTTTATGAAAAACTAACCTGACAGTATTTTCATTAATTAATCCTGCAATTATTGAATTACTGTAAAGTTCATCTAAAAATAATGCTGGTTTAAATTGACTGTTAATTTCTAGAAAAACCATATTTGTTCCTTGATAGGTAAGTTTTGATATAAAATCTTGGTTTTCAAGTTCATTTTTGAGAATATTATATACTTTACGAGCTTTATTATGATCATTAAGTAAATCATTTCTGTTATCCAAAGCTTTCCTAGCCATTGCAGCAATAACTCCAACTTGTCGCATTCCCCCACCAAGTATTTTTCTATACTCTCTAGCTTTGGAAATAAAATCTTTTGATCCAAGAAGCATTGAGCCGATTGGAGCTCCAAGACCTTTTGAGAAGCAAAATGTTAAGCTATCGCAAACGCTTCCATAATCTTGAGTGTTATTTTCCTCAATAATAGCATGCCATATTCTTGCACCATCAATATGAACATTTAAATTATTAGTTTTTGCAAATTTGTATATTTTTTCTAATTCTAAATAAGAGACAATTGATCCACCTGATGCTAAATGAGTATTTTCTAAAGTTAAACAACTAATTAAAGGTTTATGTACTTTAGACTTTTTTAAAATTAAATCTAAATTATTAAGATCTGGTAAACCATTTATGTGATCGATATCTCTGAATTGAATTCTTGATAAAAAACTAGCTGCACCATGTTCATAATTTTTAATGTGTGAGTCAAATAAGGTAATTACTTCATTTCCTGGATCAGTATGTATTAATAAAGAAATTTGATTTCCTTGTAGTCCAGATGTTACAAAGAGACCTGCTTCAAATCCAAGTAAGTTTGCACAGTGTTCCTGTAGATCATTTACTGTTTTATCTTCTGCATACTCATCATCTCCTAATTCAGCAGTTAATGCGGTAGAGATTACATCTTTATTTGGTTTTGTTACTGTATCGGATCTAAGGTCAAACATTACTATCAAAAAACTTTATCAGATTTTTCATTGCTTGTCTTATTCTGTGTTTGTTTTCTACCAATGCAAGTCTGATATAACCTTCACCAGCACTACCAAAACCAATACCAGGAGAAACTGCTACATTAGCTTCATCTAGAAGTTTTTTTGAAAATTCATAGGAGTCAGAAAATTTCTCAGGTAATTTTGCCCAGACAAACATTGTAGCGTTTGATTCTTGTACAATAAAATCAAGTTCAGTTAAAGTAGAAATGATTATTTCTCTTCTCTCTTGATAAACTTGTGACAATTCTTTAGGAAATTTATCTAACTCATTTAAAGCTACTGTTGAAGCAATTTGTATAGGTTGGAAGGTGCCATAGTCAATATATGATTTGAGTTTGGTTAATGAATTAATTGCACTCTCATTACCTATCGCAAAACCTACTCTCCAACCAGCCATTGAATAACCTTTAGTAAGTGAATAAAGCTCAACAGAATATTTAAATTCAGGGTCAGAAGTTAATAATGAAGGTGGTACTTGATTCTCAAAAAAGACATCAGAATAGGCAAAATCATTAATTATTAAAAATTCGTACTTATTTGCTAACTCGACCAATTTATCATAAAAATCTTGAGTTACAGTTTGAGTTGTTGGATTATGAGGAAATGAAACTAAAACTGCTTTGATAACTGATGTTTTCAATTCTTTCTCTAATTTAATTAAAAAATTATCTGTATTTATTGAGTTAATTTTTATAGTATTTGCTCTAGCGATTAATGGTGCATAGTGATGTATTGGATAACTAGGATTTTGTACAACAATATTATCCCCTACATCTAATACAGATAGTAATAAGTGAGTTAAACCTTCTTTACTACCGATTGTATTTACAATATTTTTATTAGGATCAAGATCAAGGTTATAAATTCTTCTATATTTATCTGATACTGCTTTTCTTAATCCGAATATTCCTTTTGATACTGAATACTTATGATTTTTTTTTATTTGAGCTGCTTCAATTAGTTTTTCAACTACAAGTGGGTGGCTAGGTAAATCAGGATTTCCATAACCTAAATCGATTATATCTCTACCTTTTTGTCGAGCCGTAATCTTCATTGTGTTGATTTCATTAAATAGATATTCCGGGAAATCGTTGATTAACTGATTTTTAAATTCTGTCATTTAAAAATAATATCCACTGTTTCTAAAAATTTCTCAGTATTTGTATCTTTAAAAATAAATATTTTTTCGTAATCAATAAAATCAAATTCGTGGTTTATATAATTTAAACCAACACATCTACTTAAACTACCTTTAGGTTTTTTAATTTCTTTATATAATTTTAATTTTTTTTGAAATTGATCATTTGTACCTAACCATTGATTTATACCCAATGAATATTTTCTTGAAGCTTCGAGAATAATTTGAGAATTACCGCCCAAAAATATTGAACCTAATTTGTTGCTCTTATTAGAAATTACTTCCTCGATAATTCCATCTAATTTATTATTGAACTTTTTAGTAGATTCATATAATAAGTCTCCAATTCCAAGTCCTAACTTAAAATTCTTAATTTGGATAAATTTTTCTATATAATTTTTTGTTAATTCATATTTATTTCTTGAATTGATATTTAATATACATGATCCGATATTTTTCTTTTCACTTAAATAGCTGTTTAAAATCTCAAATCCATCTAATAATTTATAAACATCTTTTGATCTATTAACAGGATTAACTGTGTGATCAAATAAATATACAGTCTCTAATTTGGAACTGTTTAATTTTTCAATTTTAACTTTAAAATCACTATTGAAAAAAGTACTCGGTAGTAAGATTGAGTTTTTATTTTTCATTAAAGTAGAGAGAAGCTGCACCTAAAATTCCAGAATTACCTTTTTGTGTAGAAATTGTTAATTTTGGAAAATTTCTAGATGGGAATGTAAATCTCTTTTCTAAGTCATCTTCTATTAAACTAATAAAATCAAACGGGTGCGAAGACATTGAACCTCCGATCACAAATATCTCATTATTAAATATCTCAAACAAACTTACTAAGCCATTAGAAATATTTTCAATTATTTGCATCTGAGCGAACTTTTCATTTTCAAGCATATTAATTTTTTTATCGAAGAGTACGGAACCAAATTTGAAATTTTTAAATGCTTTAGATAATTCTGAATTTGGATTAATTAGACTTAGTGAATTGCAAACTTCAGTCCATTTTGAAGCTGAAGTTGATGCTTCTAAACATCCTTTCTTACCACAATTACACTTAATATCTTTTTGTGTTGAAGTTAAAATATGCCCTAATTCTCCAGCACTACCTTGTCCACGAAGTAACTTACCATCTGAAATTATTCCTCCACCGATACCGGTTCCAAAGGTAAGCATTATTAAATTTCTATACTTTGAAGAAAAGTAAGTTGAATACTCATAATACGCTGCGACATTTCCATCATTATCTAGAAAAAATTTATTTTTATTAAAATTTTGAAGTTTTTTAAAATCAATTGAAAATGGAATATTTGTACCATATAGATATTCCGAATTTTGAGAATTGACAAAACCAGGCATTGCAACTGAAATAGCTTCAATTTCGAATTGAGCTTCTTTTACTACATTATTTATATTGTCTAAAAATAAAGGTTCATTTGAAGGTGTTGGAAAGTTTCCATTATGTAATATATTAAAATTTTCATTAACTATTCCATACTTTACAGAAGTTCCACCAACGTCTAAAGCTAAACAATTCATATATATAATGATGTTAATTCTAAATATTGATTAGTTGCCCTAAAGTATCCGACATTAATACATTTAGTTTTTTTAATAAACCATTCAGATGCTTGTGGTTGATGAACGTCTCCAAATAACGAAAATTTTGGTTTATTTTCTTTGATAAATTCAACTAAAGAATCCCACCCTTGTTCAATTTTATTAGTAACAACATCCGTTATCAAAGGAGAAACTTTTGGTGGAGCATGAGTACATATAATATCTACTCCATTCAATCTTTCTAATTTTTGCTGAAATTCTGATTCAGAAATTTCTCCTCTTGCGTTGATTAAAGTTGGAACACCACCTCCTGCAAAACCAATTTTTCCAAAATTTGTATTAACAATGCTATTATCAACATTTTTTATTTTTTCAGATTCAAAACTTTTTAATGTATGTAAATCATCAACATTCCCAGGAATAAACCAAACTTCAAAATTCTTTAACGATTTAAAAACTTCATTATATTGTTTATCAATTGCATCCTTCATCTTTTTTTGAATTTGATCAGGATTATTGGCATATAATTCACTCCATAATAATTTTCTTTTTTCAAAAAGATGTTGCTTACGGTACTCAATTAGCTTTAAAACATTTTCAATACCGAAAACGTCTCTTGCTATACCCTCACCATTTCTATAATCTATCCAGTTAATTAAATCCCCGAGAATTACTACTGGACCTTTATTTTTTGGTAATTTTTCTAAAAACTCTACTTTATGATGTACATCAGATATGAAAATCATTAATTTGTTACAGCACCATTGTCGGAGCCTGAAACTAATTTTGAATATTTAAATAAAACTCCAGAATTATATCTTGGTGCTGGTTGTTTATAATCTCTTCTTCTATTCTCAAGTTCACTTTCAGATACATTTAGCGATAGTTTTCTCTCTGAAATATTTAATGAAATAGAATCACCATTTTTACATAATGCAATTGGTCCAATATCAAAACTCTCTGGTGCAACATGACCAATGCATAAACCTGTTGTTCCTCCTGAAAATCTACCATCAGTTATTAAAAGAACTTCCTTACCTAATCCAGCTCCTTTAATTGCTGCAGTAATTTGTAACATCTCTCTCATCCCAGGACCACCCTTTGGCCCTTCGTTTCTTATAACGACTACATCTCCTTTTTTAATTCCATTATCAAATAATGCAGATATAGCATCCTGTTCACTTTCGAATACATTTGCTGGTCCTTCAAACTCATTTATTTCGATACCAGCATTTTTAACTACAGAACCCTTTGGGGAAAGACTTCCCTTTAATATAGATATTCCACCTTCTTGAGAAATTGGATTATCTGGGAATGAAATTACATTTTGATTTGTTGGGATATTTACTTCTTCTAAATTTTCACCTACAGTTTTCCCAGTTACGGTTATACAATCTCCATTAATTAAATTATTTTCTAGCAAAATTTTTGAAACTACTGGAACTCCGCCAATATTATTAAGGTCAACCATGTGATACTTACCAAATGGTTTCATGTCAGCGAGATGAGGCACGTTTCTACTTAGTTTGTCAAAGTCTTCTAATTTTAATTCAACTTTCGCTTCGTAAGCTATTGCTAACAAGTGCAATACTGCATTTGTACTTCCACCAAGAGCTAAAACAGTCGTAATAGCATTTTTAAATGCTTCTAGAGTCATAATGTCTCTTGGTTTAATATTATTTTTAAGCAAATAGTTCAACTGTAAACCTGTTCTTTTGGCAGCGTCTCTTAGCTTTAAATCCTCAGCAGGAATTGCTGCTGTCCCTGGCAGACTCATCCCAATTGCTTCTCCTACTGAAGCCATAGTATTTGCAGTAAACATTCCTGCGCAAGAACCTACTCCTGGGCAAGCTGCACATTCTATTTCGTATAAATCTTCTTTTGTAATAGAGCCTTTTTCAAAAGCTCCTATACCTTCAAACACATCAACTATTGAAATATCTTTACCTTGATAAGTCCCAGGTAAACTACTGCCTCCATATAAAAAAATACTTGGGAGATTAATTCGTGCTGCAGCCATCAACATACCTGGTAAAGACTTATCACACCCTGCTATAGTAACCATTCCATCAAATCTCTCTGCGTGCATAACTAGTTCAACTGAGTCAGCAATAACTTCTCGTGAGACTAACGATGCTCTCATTCCCTCATGACCCATAGAAATACCATCAGAAACAGCTATTGTAGAAAATATAAGTCCAGCTGAATCTTGACCGTTTACACCTAATTTTGCATGTTCAGAAAGTTCTGGTCCTGTTAAGTTACAAGGTGTAACTTCATTTCCTGCAGAAACGATCCCAACCTGAAATTTCTGAAAGTCTTCGTCTTTTAAACCAACAGCTCGAAGCATTGCTCTAGCTGCTGACTTATTTACTCCTTGAGTGACATCATCTGAAATTCTTTTCATAGTTCAAGCATAGATTATAAAGCTTCTAGTTTCATCATTTTAAGTTTTTGAATTTCATTTAAATATGTTTCATTCATAAAGTTTGAATTTTTAATAAATTTTTCCAAATTATTTAGTTTTCCAAATCTCCAAAAAGCCCAAATTATATACAATTTGAGATTTTCTGAGAAATGTACAAATTTTTCTAATAATTTAACTTCTAGAGAATTATTTATATTATTTGCTGCAACAATTATTGCATTTCTCCTTATAAAATCCGCATCTCTTCTCGGTATATAAAACCAATAAAATTTTTCTAATAATTCATTGTCACTCATATCTAAAATTTCAGCTAAATCTATATTCGCTTTAGTAGATTTAATTTCGATTTTAGTACTATCTTGTCCTGGTGGACATGATAGTAAGCATTCATCACAACCATATAATCTATTGCCAATAGCAATTCTCATTTTATAAGGTATAGTTTGAGGTGATTGTAACCAATATGATATACATTTATTAGAATCAAGTTGATATTCTTCATCAAGCGCTCCTGTTGGACAAGAAATTTGACATAAATTACAACTACCGCAACTAAATTTTTTAATTTTATCGGGTTGAAAATTTTCACTTACATAAATTGTTGCTATTAACATCCAAGGTCCAATGCCGGGCGATAACATCATTGTACTTTTACCTTGCCAACCTAATCCTGAAGATTCAAAGAACATTCGATCATAATGATTGGGGTTATCAATAAAAGTTGTGAATAATATTCTTTCTTTCACTAATTTTGTCTCTATTTGTTTACTAAACTCTTTCAAAGGTTTGTAAAAATCTTCTTCTGCAAATTTTGCAATTCTTCCTTGACCAGTTTTAGGTGTTAATGCCATTTCATTTTTTTCTTTGTATCGATATGTAATTATTAAAGCTGACTTGGCCCATTCAAATTTATTAGTCAAACCAGAGTAAAAAGGATCTTTAAATGTAAATTTCATATCAGCATGTAAGTTTGAATTTTTAGCACTATAAATTTTCTGTGAAAAATCAAGATTCGAAGGTAGCTTAACCACTTTCACTTCGAAGTTTTTTGGAACTTCAATTCCATTTTCTTGGAAAAAATTTTTAAGAATAATTTCTTTCATTTTTTGTAGTGATTACTATAGTAGTTCTAAATGAAAAATTTAAACGTTCTCATTTCAGTGTTAGTGCTATTACTTAAATAGCGCTCATTGTTATGCATTGAGCGCCTCCCAAAGTGGGAGGTTTTTTTTTGGAAAGAAGTTTATGAGTAACGAAAATTTAAGTGGTGCAGAATTAGTAGTCAGAAGTCTTGAATATTTAAATATATCTACTGTCTTTGGTGTACCTGGTGGAGCAATACTACCTGCCTATGATCCACTTTATGATAGTCCAGTCAGGCATGTCCTTGCTAGACACGAACAAGGTGCAGGTCATATGGCTGAAGGATATGCTCAGGCAACAGGAGAGCTTGGTGTAGTTATTGCAACATCTGGACCCGGAGCAACAAATTTAATTACTTCCTTGGCTAATGCACTTATGGACTCAACACCGCTTTTAGCCATTACTGGACAGGTAGCAACAACTGCTATTGGTAATGATGCTTTTCAAGAGGCATACACTGTAGGATTATCAATGGCTGCTACTAAGCATAATTATCTAATTACAAAAGCTTCTGAAATACCACAAATACTAAAAGAAGCAAAATATATAGCAACTACAGGTAGACCCGGACCAGTTTTGGTTGATATTCCAAAAGATGTCCTTAATGAGGTTTCAGCTTGGATAGAGCCAGGACCGATAAATTTACCAGGCTATAAACCAACTCTTGAACCAAATCCAAAAATGATTCAGCAAGCTGTTGAGTTAATTAAAAATTCAAAAAAGCCTGTTCTATATATTGGTGGTGGAGTTATTCACTCAAAAGCTAATAATGAAATATTTGAACTATCAACAAAATATAATATTCCAGTTGTAACAACACTAATGGGACGAGGAGGATTTCCTGATGGTAATAGTCTATGCTTAGGAATGCCTGGTATGCATGGTAACTATACTGCAACTACTTCAATACAAAAATCTGATTTATTAATTGCTATTGGTGTGAGGTTTGATGATAGAGTAACTGCTAATCCAGAATTTTTTGCACAAAACGCAAAAGTAATACACGCTGACATCGACCCAGCAGAGATTGGAAAAGTTAGAGAAGCAGAAGTCCCAATTGTAGGTGATGCAAAAAGTGTTGTAACTGCATTGATTGATACTTTGGGAGATTCAAAGTTAGATGTAGAAGCTTGGATAGAGTCTATCTCAAAAATGAAAACAGACTTTCCTTTAAGTTATTCACAAAATGAAGATGGGCCTCTCAAAGTACCATTCGTATTAGAAGAAATTCAAAAATTAACTAAAGATGAAGCTATTGTTGTATCAGGAGTTGGACAACATCAAATGTGGATATCACAACATTGGAAGTTTGAAAAACCAAATACATGGCTAAATTCGGGTGGTCTTGGCACAATGGGATATGCTCTTCCAGCTGCAATTGGAGCAAAGGCTGCCTATCCAGATAAATTAGTTTTAGCTTTAGATGGTGATGGTTGCTTCCAAATGACCTGCCAAGAACTTATAACTGCGTCTACTGAAAATATACCTCTTAAAATCGTAGTTTTTAATAATGGCAACCATGGCATGGTAAGACAATGGCAAAAAATATTTTATAAAAGTCGTTTCTCTGCTTCAGAGTTAACTCACCATACACCTGACTATGTTAAATTAGCAGAATCAATGGGGGCTGTCGGACTGAGAGTAAGCCAAAAAAGTGAAGTAAAAAATATCTTTGAACGAATGTTAGAAATTAACGATAAACCAGTTTTAGTAGATTGTGTCGTAGATCCTGATGATATGGTATTTCCTATGGTTCCAGCTGGTGGAAGCAATGATAATATTCTTCTTAATGAAAAAGATTTGGAAAATTTATGACAGAAAGAATTCTATCAGTTTTAGTGGAAGATAAACCAGGTGTTTTAGCTAGGGTTTCATCAACAATTTCAAGAAGAGGTTTTAATATCACCTCACTATCAGTTGGGCCAACAAATATTGAAGGTAGATCCAAAATGACAATAGTTACCGAGCTAGATGCTGTTGAACAAGTAAAAAAACAATTAAATAAATTAATAAATGTTATAAAAATTGTCGAGCTTGACCCAGATATGACAATTGAAACTGAAGTTTTATTACTTAAAGTATCAATTAATAAAGATTCTCAAACTTCAGTTATTGAAAAAGCAACTTTATCAAATGCTAAATCTGTTGATGTTGGACAAGATTATGCAGTTTTTGAATTAACTGGAACTTCTAAAGATTTGGATAAATTTGAAAAACTGATGAAACCTTTTGGCATTATAGAAATGGCCAGAGGAGGAAGAATTGCTTTGCAAACAAATTTATAAGGAGAAAAATGAGTACAAAAATTATTTATGATTCAAATATAGATCAAGACATAATAAAAAATCTTAAAGTTACCGTAGTTGGATTTGGAAGTCAAGGTCACGCCCACGCACTTAACTTATTTGAATCAGGCGTAGACGTTACTGTTGGGCTTAGAGAGGATTCAAAATCAAACATACGCGCTAAGGAATTTGGATTAAAAGTTGAAAATTTAAAAAACTCTGTTTCAGATGCTGATGTTGTAATGTTGTTACTACCCGATCAAGTAATGGCAGATGTATATAATAATGAAATTGCTGAATATATTAAAGATGGTGCCACTCTCCTATTTGCACATGGATTTAATATTCATTTCAATGAAATAGTACCCAGAGAAGATCTTTCAGTTGCTATGGTTGCTCCAAAGGGTCCTGGTCATCTACTCAGGAGAACTTATTCAGAAGGTAGCGGTATGCCTTGTCTTGTTGCTGTAGAAAAAGATATAAGTGGAAATACTGAAAACTTAGCAATGTCTTACGCCTCTGCGATTGGTGGTGGTAGAGCAGGAATTCTAAAAACTACTTTTAAAGAAGAAACTGAAACTGATTTATTTGGCGAACAAGTTGTGCTATGCGGTGGATTAACAGAACTTATCAGAAACGGTTTTGAAACTTTAGTTGAAGCAGGATATCAACCTGAAAGTGCTTATTTTGAAACTTTACACGAGGTCAAATTAATAGTTGATTTGCTATATGAAGGCGGTTTTGAATGGATGAGGCATTCAATTTCTGATACTGCTGAATATGGTGATTTTTCAAGAGGATCAAGAATAATTACCGACCAAACTAAAGCTGAAATGAAAAAAATCCTTGAAGAAATTCAGTCTGGTGCATTTGCTAAAGAGTGGATGTCACAAGCGCGTGAAGGGGCTCCATTTTTAAAACAAAAAAGAGCTGAATCATCTCAACATCAGATAGAAGAAATCGGTAAAGAACTGAGAAATATGATGCCATTTCTAAATGCAAAAGATATTAAAAAAGATGTATGAAAAACGATAGACTTATCATTTTTGATACGACTTTAAGAGACGGCGAACAAAGTCCTGGGATTGCTTTAACTCCAAATGAAAAGCTCTTAATTGCACAACAACTTGAAAAATTAAAAGTAGATGTTATAGAGGCTGGCTTTGCTGCATCCTCTCCTGGAGATTGGGAAGGTGTAAATCTAATAGCTAAAAATATTAAAAATTCAACTATTGCATCATTAGCAAGGTGTCATCCTGATGATATTGAGCAAGCATGGGAGGCAATAAAAGTTGCAAAACAATCTAGGATTCATGTATTTACTTCAACTTCTCAAATACATATGGAACACATGCTTAGAAAAACTAAAGAAGAAGTTTTAAAAGACACAAGGGAATCAGTGAGGTACGCAAAAAAACTATGTGATAATATTGAATTTTCTGCTCAAGATGCAACTAGAACAGATAAAGATTTCTTAATTGAAGTTTTAAAAACTGCTGTTGAAGAAGGAGCTACTACAATTAATGTCCCTGATACAGTAGGTTATGCCACACCACATGACTATTTAGAATTACTTACTTCGGTATATGATGAAGTTAAAGGTGGTAACGATGACGTTATTATTTCAACACATTGCCATAATGATCTTGGACTTGCAGTTGCTAATTCTTTAACAGCTATAACTGCAGGTGCGCGTCAAATTGAAGGTGCTATTAACGGAATCGGTGAAAGAGCAGGAAATACATCAACTGAAGAAATTATCATGGCCATCAAAACTCGACAAGATCAATATGGTGTTGAAATCAATGCAGAAACTAAAGAAATCTTTGAAACATCCAGATTAGTCTCTAAACTCACTGGGTATCCTGTTCAATACAACAAAGCTGTAGTTGGAAAAAATGCATTTAGTCATGAATCCGGTATTCATCAACATGGATTTTTAAGAAATAGAACCACTTATGAAATTATGTCTCCAGATTCAGTTGGCCAGGAAGCAAAAATTATACTTGGAAAACATTCAGGTAGAGCTGGTTTTAAAGACGCTCTAAAGAAATTAAATATTGACCTTGATGAGAATACTTTTAATAATAGTTTTGAAACTTTCAAAAAAATTGCAGATAGAAAAGGTGAAATAGTAGAAAGTGAATTACGAGCTATCATTGGACAAGTTGAAACTACTTCGGATAAACCTAAATTAGTATCAATATCAGTTAATAGTAGAGATGACTTTGCTTCAGCTAAAGTAACCCTTAATGTTAACGGAAAGGAAATTACAAAAGAATCAACAGGTGATGGAATGATCCACGCTGCATTTACAGCGGTAAAAAGCATTCTAGATTCTGATGCTACTCTTATTGATTACAGAGTTGAAAGTATTACTAAAGGTGCAGATGCGACAGCAGAAATTGTAACTATTATCAATGATGAAAATTTGATGAAACAAGGTAGAGCTATTTCAACAGATGTTGTTCAAGGTTCTGTTGAGTCTTTTTTAAATGCATTAAATAAATGAAAAAAATATATAAAATCTCTCTATTGCCTGGGGATGGAACTGGACCAGAAGTAGTTGCAGAAGCTGTTAAAGTTTTAGAAAAAAGTTCAAGTAAATATGATATTGAATTTAAATTTTCAAATAATGATTTAGGTGGAGAAAGATATTTAAAAAGTAAGCAGCTCGTAACAAATCAAGATATTGAAGAATTCGAAAACTCTGATGCAATTTTATTAGGTGCTATTGGACACCCAGATGTTAAACCTGGTATCTTGGAACAAGGTATTTTACTTAAATTAAGAAAACAATTTGATCAATATATTAATTTAAGACCAGTAGTTCTTTATCCAGGTATCGAAACACCTTTAAATGGTAAAACGTCTGACGATATAAACTTTACTGTTGTTAGAGAAAATACTGAAGGTTTATATGCTGGAGCTGGTGGGTTTATTCATTATGGAACTGATAAAGAGGTAGCAACTCAGGAATCAATCAATACTTATTATGCAATTCATAGATGCATCAAGTATGCATTCGAATATGCAAATAAATACAATAGAAAAAAAGTAACTTTATGTGCTAAAACAAACGTACTTACTTACGCACATGATTTATGGGAAAGAATTTTTTACGATATAGCTAAAGACTATCCACAGATTGAGACTGATTATGGGCATGTTGATGCAGTTTGCATGTGGATGGTTAAAAATCCTGAATGGTTTGATGTTATAGTTACTGATAATATGTTTGGTGATATTATTACTGACTTAGGAGCGATGATTCAAGGTGGTATGGGAATTGCTGCAGGAGGAAATATAAATCCTGATGGAGTTTCCATGTTTGAACCAATTGGTGGGTCTGCTCCAAAATATACAAATAAAAATGTAATTAATCCGCTTGCATGTATAGGTGCGGCATCTATGATGATGGCTGAGCTAGGACAAGAAAGTTATGCAAATGATATTGAGAATGCAATAATTTCAACAGCGCAAAATCTTAAATCATTATCTGCAGGAAAAATGGGAATGTCTACATCAGAAGTTGGAGATTCAGTATTAAATTATTTACTAAGTAATTAACTAATTTGGCTTCTTCTCCCCTAATTAAACTACTTACTCAACGAAAAGTTGTAAGAAATTATATAGATATTGAATGTTCAATTGAGCCATTATTAAATATACCTAAAAATGCAATAAAAATTCCTACCGCAGGGTTTTCTCGAGGAATTGAGATATTGATTTCTACTGAAAGTGAAAATATTTTAGAGGTTTCAAAGATTTTTGGAGAAATTGATTTTGTTTCAAAAGGACTTAACCCATGGATTTCAAAATCTAAAGCACTATATTTTATCCTTGTAAATGAAGAAGCATACCATCAAAGGTACGAAATGAAAGATAAAACAAATGCTATTAATTCGAAAAATTGGGATGTTCCTTATTGGTATTTAGATGCTGGTGCAGCAATGATGAACTGTATGTTACTTATTGAAGAGTCAGATTTTTCTAGTGGATTTATGGGTTTACATAATATTAATCGTGATTTGATACACGAACTATTTAAGATTCCATTAAATTATAAAATAGCTGGAATGATAACTGCTGGAATATCAGATAATAAGAATCAAGATATAATTAATAAAAATAATAAAAAGAAACTAATACATAATGAATTTTTCTCAAAATAAAAGAATTGAATCTCTGAACAATCCAGAATATAAATTTTTAGTTTCTTTAAAAAAAAATAGGAATAGGAAAACATCAAATAAAACAATATGTGAAGGTTTTCGGGAAAATAATCACTTAATCAAATCTGAATTTTTAATTGATACATTGTATATTTGTGAAGAATATTTGATTGGAGAAAACAATGCTTCATTAATTAAAAAATTTCAAGATAAAAATATAAGAATAGTAACCGTATCTGAAAAAGTATTTCAAAACATTAGTTATAGAGATAGACCGGACGGATTAATTAGTTTAGTAAATTATGAAACCAATGAATTAAATCATGATATAAATGGCCCCATTTTAATTCCTGACAAAATAGAAAAGCCTGGCAATCTTGGTACTATGATTCGAACAGCTAAATCATTTGGTATCAATAATGTAATATTGTCTGATAAAATAACTGATATCTATAATCCAAATGTTATCAGATCTTCCGTTGGACATGTTTTCAATATGAATATTTCTAGTGGTACTCATAAAGAAATCATTGATCTTCTTCTTAAAAAAAATTATGAAATTTTGCTTTTAGATCCTGAAGGTGAAATAGAACTTACTAATTATAAGCCAAGTATCAATTTTGCTTTAGTAGTAGGCTCCGAACAATTTGGTATTAGTAAAGAGTGGTTTGTCCCAGAATCAATAAAACTGCGTATAAGATCAACAAACGATGTTGATTCTATTAATGCTTCAACTGCTGCTGCAATTGGCATGTGGGAATTAACAAAATAGCTTGGATATAAAATTCAAAAAACCACTTGTTGTTCTAGACATTGAGACTACAGGTGTAAACCCAAGTAAAGATGAGATCATCGAACTCTATATGTTGAAAGTTATAAATAATGAATTTATTGATGAATATCACTCAAAATTCAATATCAATAAAAATATTCCTTTGTTTATTTCAAAATTAACAGGAATATACGACTGGCACCTTAAAAACTCACCTGAATTAAAAAGTGAATTAAATAATATTAAAACCTTTTTAGAAAATGCAATAGTTGTTGGTCATAATTTGAGTTTTGATATAAGTTTTTTAAAAAATGCATTTGAAAAAAACAAAATAGAAATTTCTTTTAATGAAAAGATTGACACATTAAAAATGTCTAGAGCATTATTGAGAAATAAAGTGAGAAACCATAAGTTGTCAACTATAAGTCAATTTTTTAAGACTCAAAACAAAAATAATCACAATGCAAAAGATGACGTGTTAACAACATATGAAATACTTATGAATATGTTGGTAGACAAAAAATTAAATGGAATATCTAACTTTAAGGAACTAACAAATTTTTTAAATTCACCTGATACTACAATTAAGAAAAAATTTAACATCGGCAAATTACCAGATTCTGCTGGAGTGTATATATTTAAAGATAATGAAAAATATAATTATATTGGTAAATCATCTAACCTCAAAAAGCGTATTCAGTCACATTTAAGTTATTCTAGAAGTTATAAGTCAAATAAAATTATCTCTAATTCTAATATTCTAGAAATGCATTCTTGCAAAAATGAATTAGAGGCAATAATAATTGAATCGAGATTAATCAATTTACTACAACCAAATTTAAATAGAAAAGGGAAAAAACTAACAAAAATTTACTGGATAAAACTTAAAAGCAATAAACCTAATCTGGAAATTTCTAAAGTAGTAGATTCTAAAAATACTATTTTTCAATATGGTCCAATTATTGGATTAAATTTAGCCCAGAACATAAAGCAAATTCTCAACTCTCAATTACAACTTGTCAATTGTAAAAAAAATAACTCTAGAACTTCGAAGTGTGGTGATTCTATTTTAAATAATTCAATTTGTTCTTGTTTAACTAGCTTTGACTTAGAAAATTATATTTACACAACGAAAGTAAAACTAGAAACTTTTTTTGAAAATATTGAAAATAACTTATTAATTTTCCAAAAAAACATTACAGACCTATCTGATCAATTAAAGTATGAAGAAGCATTAACCAAAAAAAAATATTTTGATTATTTAAATAAAGTTAATACATTTATTAATTTTTATAATTTAATAAATTCAAAAGAAAATATAAAAACTAATGAATATATTAAATTATTAGGTCTTAAAATTGAAAATCAAAAAGTAATTTTAACAAACAAAAATGTACTAGATAGTTTAATTAATTATCCGATAAATATGTCAACAACTGCTCAATACATTCAAGAATTGAATTTAATTATGCAATTTTTAGCACTTCACCCGAATAGAATATAATTGTGAATCAATTAATTTCAACCCAACATTTAAATTTAGGTTATGGAAACGAATTAGTTATTTCTGATTTAAAACTTGAAATTGATAAGACAAAAAATTATTTTGTTATTGGTAAAAATGGTGCTGGAAAATCTACTTTAATCAACTTTATAAGTAATAATTTTGATGGAAATATATTTAATTCAAGTTTTGAAATTAATTTCGACACATTTATTTTAGAAATTGGTGCGGAACATAACTTAATTAATGAACTTACGCTGAAAGAAAATATTGAGTATTTTACTAAGGGAAAAATAGATTACTCGGAATATAGCTTAATTGTTGAGAAATATAATTTAATCCACTTTATGAATGATCGATTTTCAATTTTTTCAAGTGGTATGAAAAAAAGAAGCGAATTAGTTCTAATTGAGTTAAATAATCCAGATTTTTTTTGTATAGATGAACCTTTCAATTTTTTAGATGATGAAGGTATAAAACTCTTTATTGAACTCATTAATAACAGAACTAACCAAAAAAAAGGGAACTTAATCGCATCTCAAAAATTAGTTGATATTTTTGGTGCAGATTTTCAGGTTATAAATTTAAATGAAATTTAATAAATTAATTTTTCAAAAGGAGATAAAGCTTGAATTAAGAAATAATATTTCACTTTATTTAATAACTCCAACTTTAATTTCTTTATTAATCCTTCTACCACTACTTTCTCAAAATAAGTTCTTTATAGACAATGAATTGTTTCTTATTTTAGAGCTTTTATTTTTGCTAATTTTTTCAACATTATTCTCAATAAGAAGAAATTTTGATTTTAAAAAAATTAAAAGAGAACTAAATTTTGCTCAGTACAGTTTTCAAAATTACTTTTATAGTAAGTTAATTGCTGAAATTATAATTTTTTTTCCACAGGTTTTATTTTTTATTATTATTTTTTCTGGTCTTACTAATAGCACAATAAATACAAACTTGTTTAGTGTTGTTGCAACTATTTTTCTATTTGTTTTAAATACTTCTATTTCTAACTTGTACTTCCAATTATTTACAAATTTTTCAAATAATTTTGTACAAATGGTTTTGCTTTTACCAATCTACATAGGTTTTATTATGATTATAAGTCCTATTTGGTTAGGTATTACTCCCCAACTAACTACCATTTATTTTATGTTACTGACTGGAACAACTCTATTAAATATTGCATTTACAAATTATTTTGTTTTAAAAAAATGAAAAAAATATTAATAGTAGTTTTTTTGTGGATGTTAGTAATTTATTCTGGTCCATTTGATGGTACTCAAGGTATTAGTTCTAAATTTCTCTATATGCATGTTCCTTCGGTTTGGATTGCCTATTTAGCATACTCAATAACTTTTACTTATTCGATCAAATATCTTTTTAGTAACAATCCAAAATTTGATTCAATAGCTGTTTCAAATGCAAAATCAGGTCTTATTTTTACTGCTATAACACTTATTTCAGGATCTATATGGGGTAAATTGACTTGGGGTTCTTGGTGGGTATGGGGTGATGCAAGATTAAACCTAACAGCGATTTTGTTTTTGGTTTATCTTGGTTATATTGCATCACGTAAATTTAATTCAGATTTATATACAATTGCTAAAAACTCTTCTTACATCGGGATATTTGGAATTGTTCAAATTCCTATAATCCACTTTAGTGTTATTTGGTGGAGATCAATTCATCAACAAGCCACTATTCTTTCTCAAGAAACAATTTCTTCAGGAAATGCACCTATTTCTTCTGATATATTAATTTATTTAATAATTGGTGTTTTATTTACAACACTTTTACATTTTTTATTAGTTAGTAAATTTAGTAAATTAATAGATATTCAATGGGAAAATTATTTAAACCCATCTAGTAGGGCTAAAATTTAAACTAAGTGAAGAAAAATTTAATATTTATAATTTTAGGTTTAGTTTTAGTAACTTTTGCAAGTTTACGTTTGGCAAACAATAACACTGTTTACTACTTTACAACTACCGAAGCTTTAGAAAATATTGACTTGTTGAATGAAAGAGTAAAATTAGGTGGTTTCGTAATGCAAGATTCAATTTCTAAAAACGAAACTAACACACTTTTTAATATTACAGATGGAAATACAGTTATTTCAATAAACTTTGATGGATATGTACCAGAATTATTTCAAGAAAATATGGGTGTAATTTTGGACGGTGTTTTTGTTAATAACACATTTTTAGCAGATAATATGTTGGTAAAACATGATAACGAATATATTTCTGATGATGGTGAAGTTTACGACGCTAAAAATTATTCAAAATGATTTCTTCAATAGGCATATTATCTTCTTGGTTACTGTTTTTATTCCTTGGAATAATTCTATTTACAAATAATTTATTGAAAATACATATTTTTATGCGTTTAATCGTATTTTTAAATATTTTTTTATTTTTATTATTAGAAATTGGTTTATTTATAGATGATTTTTCAGTTGCATACATTTCTAATTATTCTGCATCATCAACACCACCTTTATATAAATTTGCTTCTTTATGGGGAGCTTTGGATGGTTCCATATTGTTATGGAATTTAACACTAAGCATTTTCATGCTCTTCTATTTGAGTAATTATAAAATTAGTAAAAGTAATATTGACACAAAAATTTACTCTTCAATTATGTTGTTTTTTGTTGGATATACAATCTTTAGTTCCTCTCCTTTTGCAGGGTGTGTTGAAGCTAGTAACATAGGTTGCAATTCATCTTCGTTACTACCTTTTCAAAATTTAGTATCGAGTCAAATTGGTCGTGGACCAAATCCATTACTACAAAATCATCCCTTGATGGCTATTCATCCGCCATTTTTATATATTGGATATGTAGGCATGTCAGCCCCATTTGTAGCAACTATTAGTAGGTTAGCACTAAGAAATTCAAATAATGAATGGATCTCAATAGCACAAAAATTAACTTTTATTCCTTGGTTATTTTTAACTATTGGAATATCTTTAGGCGCAATTTGGTCTTATGAAGTTTTAGGTTGGGGTGGATATTGGGCTTGGGATCCAGTTGAAAATGTCTCATTTATTCCTTGGTTGCTTTCCACTGCATTTCTACATTCTGCAAAGGTAACTAAACAAAATAACTCTCTATTAAATTGGAACTATGTTCTTGTTGGATTAATGTTCCTCTCTACACTATTTGGTACTTTTATTACAAGATCAGGGGTATTAATTTCAGTTCATGCATTTTCAAATGGATCAATTGGAACTTATTTGTTGATAGGAATTCTACTTTTTAGCATTTTATTTCTATATATAGGTTCTATAAATAGTAAATACTTTTTAACTTCAAAAAAACTAAATAATATATTTGGTAGGTCTGGGTTTTTTATTGCAAACAATATACTGCTTTTCTCCTCTGCAATAATTGTTTTTATTGGAACTATCTATCCACTTTTTTATGAAACTTTTTTTGGGAGGCAAATTACAATTGGTAGAAACTACTTTGATGTTTTAGTTGGTCCAATATTGCTAATGTTACTATTTTTAATTATCTTTTCTATAAAGCTATCTATAAAAGATATAAATTTAAAGAGCTTTTATGAAGAAAATATTATTTTTATAAACTCTAGTCTTTTAATTAGCATCATTTTCTTACTATTTTTTAACAGATCTTTTATGTTTAGTTTGACAACAACAGTCTCATTTTTATTAATTACACTGATCTTAAAAAACTTTATTATGAACTTTAACAAAGTTTTAAGTCCCTCTTTTTGGTCTGGTCAAATAGCTCATTTAGGTCTTGGCGTATTAGCGATTGGAATTTTATTAAATTTTACACAGAGTTTTTCTCAAGAATTTGAGGTAAATTCATTTGATAATTTTCTGTTTTCAGAAAACAACTATCAAGTTTATGATGTAGTTGAAGAAAATTTACCAGAAAAAACAGTGTTAAAACTGCCAATATCAAATGGTAAAATAACTAAATACACTTCTTTAAATATATTTAATAATTCTTCTCAACAAGTAATTAGTTCTCCAGCAATTTATAGAAGTTTTTTATACGATACTTACATAAGTGTTAAATCTATAAACAATGATGCTTATAAGCTAATAGTGAGAAAAAATTTTGGAATATTAATAATTTGGGTTGGATTATTTATAAGTTCAATTTCTTTTATTCCGAAAGTAAAAATCAGAAAATGAAGTCCAAAATAATTAGTTTAATTTTATTAATAACTTTAATTTTTTTGTCATTCTTTAAAGTTGATTCTGAATCAAGGTATGAAAAGTGGAGCAAAATATTATTGTGCCCAGTTTGTCAGGGTGAGGTTATATATGATTCACCCTCTGGATATGCTTCTGATATGAAAATTATACTTAAAGAACAATTAGAGATGGGATTTACTGATGAACAAATATATAATTTTTGGGTAGCTAGATATGGGGAAAGAATAGTTACAGACACAATTACTAGAAATTTTGAAATTATTTTGATTCCTATTTTTATAATTTCAATTTTTGTAATAAATTTTCTAAGGAAAATTTATGTTAAAAAATAAATGGTCCATTAGTACATTACTAGTTTTACTATTATCTATTTTTTTATATATAAATTTAACGAACAACACTTCTAATAGAAATGAAACTAATACAAATCTCGAAAGTGTTACAAATGAAGAGATGGAAATTGTCATATCACAGAATCCTGACGTATTTCCAATGAGAATTGCATTAGCAAATAGATACTTTGAAGAATACGATTATTCTTCTGCTTTAAGTCATTTTATGTATATCGCTCAAAATTCAAATGAACCTAGTTATATTAGTTTTTCATTAGCTCAAATAGGATGGATGGTGTTTGAATCTGGAGATAAAAATACTGCTTTAAATTATATTGAAGAATCAATAAATATTTTACCTACATCTTCAATTGCAAAAACATATAAAGGAATTATTTTTATACAAGATGATATTACTCGTAGTGAAGGTAAAGAAATCTTAAATGATTTGTTGTTAGATTCTGATATTGAGCTAGAAGATAAAAAAGTAATAGAAGAAATTCTTAAATCATATGAAAATTAAATTTATTATTTTTATTTTAATATTTGTCAGTTGTACAAGTTCAGATTTCTCTAATCAAATCAATATAAACCCAGAGTTAACTCAAAACATTACTGATCTAGAAAGTAATTCGAATATTGAAATAGATTTAAGCAAAACAATAATTATTAATTACTGGGCTTCTTGGTGTTTAGAATGTATCCAAGAACACCAATTATTAATTGAAATTTCAGAGTTCGATTCCCTAAAAAATAACATTTATGCAATTTCTTTTCAAGATACAAAATCTGATGCGATTAAATTTCTTGAGGTTTATGGAAAAGGAAACGTCAAATACGGAATAGATGAAAATAGTACTTTAGCCATAAATTCAGGAGTATTTGGAGTCCCTGAAACACATATAATAAAAGAGGGAACAATAATAAAAAAATTTATAGGACCATTAACATTTAACGATGTCGAAGAAATACTAATAATTTTTTCAAAATAGATACTAAATCACTAAAATCTAATTAGGTGAAATGGATAATCGCGATTTATCGAGGAAAGTCCGGACTCCAAAGAGCAGAGAGCTGGGTAACTCCCAGGCAAGAAATTGACGGAAAGTGCAACAGAAAATAAACCGCTTACTTAGTAAGCAAGGGTGAAAAGGTAGTGTAAGAGACTACCAGTAGCTTAAGTGATTAAGTTAGCTTGTAAACCCCTCTCGGAGCAATACCAAAAAGCAATTAGTTTGCTCGACTAAAAATTGCGGGTAGGTAGCTAGACATATTTGGTAACAAATATGCAAGATGGATGATTATCTTGTGTTTAACACAAACAGAATCCGGCTTATATTTTCACTGAACAAGGGTGCCTCCTAGCGAGGCACCCACCTAAAATTAATCAAAAGGTATTATTAAATAATGACAAAATTTTCATATTTTTTAGGTTCAGAACAGTGGCAACCAGAAGATTTAATTAAACACGCAGTAATAGCAAAAGATGCTGGATTTGATATGCTAACTATATCTGAACATTTTCATCCGTGGGTTGATGATTATTCTGCATCTAATTTTACTTGGTCAACTTTGGGAGCCCTAGCAAATACTTTACCTCAGCTTGATCTTGGAACAGGAGTAACTACTCCGCTATGGAGAATTCACCCAGGTGTTATCGCACAAGCTGCTGCAACAATTGATAGACTTACACCTAAAACTTTCCACCTAGGTGTAGGAACTGGTGAAAATATTAATGAAGGACCTCTTGGATATAATTTTCCTAACTATGAAGAGAGAAAAGATAGGTTAATAGAGGCTTTAAAAATTATAAAATCTCTTTTTAATGGTGAAAAATTAACTTTTGAAGGAAAGTATTATCAAACAAATAAAGCAAAACTTTACTCCCCTCCTGTTAAAAAAATTCCTATATGGCTTGCTGCTGGTGGTCCTAAGTCTGCACAAGTAGCAGCTGAGTATGCTGATGGTTTAATGATAAGCGTTAAAGATCCTAAAACTGCTTATGAAAATGTTATTGAACCAGCAAGATTAAAAACTAAAGAGTTAAAAAAAGACGAAATGTCAATTCATACATATAGATGGACCATGTTTGCTGAAAGTGATGAGGAAGCATGGACTGCACTTAGATCCTGGAGAGGCTTAAGAGCACCAAATAGATTAAATGAACTTGATCCAGAAGCATTAAGAATTGAAGCAGATAGCTTTCCTAGGGAAGAAATAATGTCAAAGTTCTCAAGAGCATCATCGATCGCTGAACTTGAAACTATTTATAAACCACTAGTTGAAGAATTTAACTCTGAGATTATAACTATACAAATCTCGTCAATAAATCAGGAAGAAACTATAAAGCTATTAGGTAAAGAACTTCTTCCTAAATTACGTAAGTAAATTGTTAACCTATTTTATTATTGGATCTATTGGAGGCTTCCTTTCAGGTTTACTTGGTATTGGAGGAGGAGTTGTATTTGTTCCGTTATTGACTTACTTTACAAATATTGATTTCAAAACAAACACTGGTATTTCATCTTTAGCTGTTGTTTTTGTTGCTACTGCTAGTAGTTTAACTTATATATTTAAAGGTTTTGAACCATCGTTTAATATAATTTTAATTATATTTGGTGGAATAGTTGGGGGTTACTTTGGAGGAAAGTGGACTAATCAAATTAACACCATAACTCTTAAAAGAGTATTTTCTTTATTGCTGATATTCGTTTCATATAAAATGATTTTTGGTTCATCATTAGAAGGTTCAGGATATGATAGCTTTTTGTTCTTTTTTCTTATAGGAATTGTTTCTGGTGTACCCTCTGGTCTACTTGGTATAGGTGGCGGTATTATTAGAATTCCACTATTAATTTTCTTTGGAGGTTATACAAATATAGTTGCACAAGGAATATCACTGATTACAACAATTCCGACTGCTTTAACAGCTGCAATTACAAAAATGAAAAATAATAAAAACTTATTGAAAATTGGTCTTTCCGTTGGAATATTTGGTGTGATTGGATCAATTTTAGGTAGCAATGTAGCATTTGCTGTCAATTCAAATTATTTAAATATTGGCTTCGGAGCTTTTTTATTTATAGTTTCACTAAATATGTTATTTTCAAATGAAAAGTCCTGACTTAAGAAAATATTTAAGATTTGTTAAATTTTTAATTTTAAATAAAAAATAAACTACTCCGATTAACGAAAGTATAATTTCTACATTTCTTGAAAGTATAAAATTTGAGTTACTATCAGGGAAAAGTGGAAATAAAAAGATTGATTGATTTAACCATGTAAAACTTAAAAACAAATAAAAAAATATACCAATACATGCAAGTAGTGAATTTTTACGAAAAATAGTATTTCTATTCGTTGAAATCATAATTAAAAAAAATAAAGTTATAGAAAAAAATAAACTATGACCAATAAATTGATAATTTTCTGTAATGTTTAAAATATTTAAAATTAAATCTAAGATTATTGGAAATGAAGTACCCAATAATAAATATCTCATATCCGCTTTGTAGTCTTTAAAAATATATCTGAATAAAAAAATAGAAATAAAGGAAGTCCAAGACAAAATCATATGTCTAGAGCTTTATTTGCTAGTTCATCGGCTCTTTTATTATTTTCCCTTCTTATGTGGGTCAATTTAACAGAACGAATTTGTGAAGTAAGTTGCTGAGCATCATTAAATAAATTTATTAAATTTTCAGATTTAACTTTATAATTTTTATTCATTTGCTCAACAACTAATTTTGAATCTAAAAATATTTCAACCACATCAATACTATTAAAAATACAATATTTTAATCCTTCGATTAAAGCTTGATATTCTGCAACATTATTACTTGCAATGCCTATTTTTCTATATAAATTATCTACTTCAATATTATTTTTTTGAATAGATACACCTATAGAAGCTTCACCAGGATTAGATCTCGATGCTCCATCACAATATATTTTATACATTAAACAATAACACCATTGCAATACGGGCATTGCTTAAATCTTGATTCCTCTACCTGCTCAAGTTCACTAGAAGTTAAATCTACACCACAACAACCACATTGATTATCTAATTTATAAGCAGCCACTACTTCTACTCCACTAGACTTTAAATTTTTATATAGATCTTGTAGTTCTATGCTTAAATTTTTGATAAAAACATTTTTTTTAATATCTAATTCAGAAATTTTACTATCTAATTTTTTCCATTCATCCTGCAAAATTGTAGAATTTTTTAATAAATCATTCTTTAAAGTTTTTATTTTTTCTAATAAAAGTTCATAATCTTCTAAATTATCTTTATTTTCATATTGAAGCTTATCAATTTTAGATAAAACTTCTTCAAAATTTGTTTCACTTACTTTAAGTTGTTTCTGATAATTTTCTAATTCGGTCGGCAATAAGTCTTTTTTTGATAATTTTGAAATTATATCATTGTTTTTTATTTCTATTTCTTGTAGTTTTCTATCAAATTCTTTTTTGGAAATAAAGTAATTTTCAAGAACTTCACTCTTGATATTTTTCTCCTCTAGAAGAGTTTTATATTCTATTTCTAATTTTTTTAAATTTACGACAAATGTGCCTTCTTTTTTTTGCTGATTATATGAATATATTGCATTATCAATTTCTTGTAAATCAACTAAATCACTTAATAGAATTGGTTTATCCATAAAAACTTTCATAAAAATATTCAACTTTAGTTTCTAGTTTTGCAGAAAGCGTTTGTATAAACTTTTTAACACCTGGTATTTCAGTAGAAATATGATTAACCTGCACTATTCCAAAATTATAATAATCTGCATACAACATATGGTGATGGGAAATATCTCCAGTAAGAAAAACATCTATATTTTTTGGTAATTCGTTCAAGAATTGAGTACCAGAACCTGGAACAAAACCAACTGTTTTAATATTTTCAATTTTTTCAAAATACATGTTATATCTAATAATTGATGTATCTAATTTTTTTTCTACTAAATTTAAAAATTCACTTCTAGAAATTAAATCTATTTCACCATATCTCCCAACACTATTATTTTCATTACTAGTTCCAAATGATTTAATATTTTGTAAATTAAACAATTCTGCAAGTACATCTGAATTTCCTCCTATGCATACATCTAGAGCTGTATGTAATGAAATCACATTTATATCAAGTTTTAAAAAATCAAGAGGTAAACCGTATGAATTTTCATAATTTAAATCGATATAATCATTGAAAACAGCTGGATGATAAGTTAAAACAGTATTAATATTTTTTTCTTTACAAATTTTTAATAATTTTTTATCAATATCATGTGCAAATATTATATTATTTACTTCAGATTCAGACTTACCAATTAATAATCCAACCTTATCGTCAGAAAAAGCACCAGAAAATGGAGATATCTCATTAATTACTTTTATTAACTCAAATATTTGCATTTATTTAATAGTAGTTTAAAAAGTTATAAAGATTTAGCGCTTTTTTTGTTATGGTAATTTGCCCATAAAACCAACAACGTTGGAAGAATTAGAATAGATGCAACTAATGCAAAACCTAATGCTACTACAACAACAATACCCATTTGTTGAAATGGTTTTAATGTTGAGGTCATTAATATACCAAAACCTGCCATAGTAGTAAATGCAGAACCAAACAATGATCCACCAGTTGTTTTCAAAGTTGTTTTTGCAGCTTCTATTGGATTATCAGAAGAAGCAAGAACTTCTCTAAATCTATTAGTCACATGAATAACAAAAGGTACCCCGATACCAATAGCAAGACCGGAGAGAGTTGAGGTAACTGGGTTTAGTGGAATTTCAAGTAAATACATACCTAAGTATGTACCCATAACAATTGCGACAACAGGAAGTATTGTTATAACACCTAGAAATGGTTTCCTGATATCTATTAAATAATATAAAATAAGAAATATCATAGACGCTAAAATTGCAAATATTAATGATTGAAATTGAGAGGCTGAAATTAAATCACTTACACTTTGTGTAACAATAGAATCATTAGTTGCTGCTACATCAATTCCAATTGATGTCAGAGGGATAAATGCTTCATAAATATCATCTCTTAGTTGAGCTGCTCCAAGTGATCCTGCGGAAGTAGTGATTCTAATTTGTTGAGCAGTATTTATATTCTGATTGTCAAAATATACATAGGCTCTAAATGAATCATTTAAAGTTTCATCCAAAAATTCATACAATCCTTGTACATCACCTGATTCTTTAACTTTTAAAAGTTCAATACCTGACGATCCAGATGTTAAGTCAACACCAAAACTTGCTAGCTTACCAATTAGTTCCATGTCTGGCATAGTATTTGGAGTTCCTCCCATAGAACCACCACTAGGATTTAAAAGTTGAGCTAATGAACTTATAGATGATTCAGCAGCAACATTTCCTGCATAAACTACAACATTTTCCGTATTATTTAAGTTGTTTATAGATTCAATTATTGCATTATGAATTTCAGGTGTTGCTAAATTATCACCTTCAATCAAAACACTTGTTGTTTCACCAAAGCCACCACCAAATTCATCAGTTAACAAATCTAAAGTTTGTACTACAGGATCATCTTCTGGCAAGAAGTCGGTAAACTCAAATAATGTTTCTAGATTACTAAAACTAAAATAGCCAAAACCAGATATTACTAGTAGTAATCCAAGTGCTAAAACTTTAATTTTTTTTGGAATAATACTCATAGAAGCTGAGACTTTATTTAATAAACTTTCGCCTGATGAGGAAAATGCCTCAATACTAATACTTTTATTTTTTTCAGCTCTTTTATCTAAAAGGGTTCTAACAGCAGGTAAAAAAGTCATAACTAGAAAAAAAGCAAAAAATATTCCTGTCGAAACTAAAACTCCAAAGTCTTTTAATTCCGGTAAAGGTGAAACTACATTTGTTAGAAAACCAACAATTGTTGCAAGTGTTGCTAATGTAAGGGCAATTCCAACAGACTTCAAAGTTACTGAGGCTGAAGATATTATTGAATTTCCGGATCCAATTTCTTCTCTATATCTTGATGTAAAGTGAATTGCATAATCAACTCCTAAACCTATTAATATAATTGGTGCGATTTGAGATACTTGATTTGGTGCACCTATTATATTGAGGTAGCCAGGCCCTAAAATAGTTGAAGCTCCTTGCATCCAGCCAATTGATAATAAAATTGCACCTAAGCTGAGTAATAAATCACTTATAGTTCTACGTGTTGATTTAAAGAAACCAAAATCTTTTCTTGGTTTTATAAAGAAAATATAAGATAAAACTAAAAGTATTATAAGAAATGCTTGTCCAAAAAGTTGACCAATTTCTTGTAAGAAATCATCTCCTTCATTTCCTAATAATAATCCGAATGAAAAACCAGAAACTTCAATTGATCCATAACTGATTTCACTAAGTGATTTTGATAAAGCAACTTCCATTCTTGGTTGCTCAATAAATGCATTCTCATTACCACCAAATTGTTCAGAAATTAGAGCAGAATCAATAGTAATAATTGCTAACCCAGCAGTTGCAGTAGTATTTTCTTCATCGTAAGTTGAAGAAAGTAAAGCAGTAGCAAAAGCTTTAAATTCAGCTGGCATTTGTGAATTAGCTTGTTTATATAATTCTTTAAATTCTTTATCTGTCATCGAACTCACATTAAGTGTTGGATTAAATGCTTTTGCAAAATCGATAGGTGCAAAAAATCCTTGTACTGCACCACCTTGTTGCTTTATTAAATAAGGATAAATTTCACTATTAATAACAACTTTATTTATTTCTTGCCAAGCTAAATATCCATCAACAGTTAGTACATCTTCCCCACTAACTATTATTTGAAAAACCGATTGAGAACCAGAAGTTTGAAAATACTCACCAAGTTTTGATTGAGCTTGAATCTCTGGTGTATCAAGCTCTCCACCAAAACTTGTACTTAATTCTTCGGCTTGACCTGCCATGTAACCAAAAAAACCAGTTAAAAGAAATACAATCAAAATCGTTATAACAGGTTTCTTTGTAGCAGCTGCTGAAAAAAAGTTTGTTAATTGTTTCACAAATCTATAGATTAGAACTCTATTTATTTAAGTAATAGTTATAGAATCTTTTTTTTTGTATCTTTATACCATATGTAAAATAAAATCATGTTTTTTGCAGTTCTGACTGGTTTATTAATTAATTTAGCGAGTCCTAACTTTACACATATAGAAACTAGTAGTGATAACTTATATAGAAATAAAATTGAAAACTATGATGTAATTACTATTTCACAATCTGGAAGTCTTTTTTATAGCGTCACAAATGAAATTATCCAAAGTGCTAAAAATTTAAATACTAATTTAACTTTTATTGGAAGAGCAAATATTGGGCTTGAGAAAACAACAAATTCATCAGGACAAGTAAAAGTAAGTACATTGAATAATTATTTATATAACGTTTCTGTCAAAACAATCGATTCTTCTGTAACAAATTATTTCTATAACATAAGCGAAAGTTCCGTAATCAACAGCGGTAGACTTTTAGTTTCTGAATTAACTGCAGAAAGATATTCATTAGAAGTTGGGGATAAAGTATTTTTAGTAGGTTTAGAAAACAAAATAATTGAATTAGAAGTTGGTGGAATTTCTAAAGATAGTGATATGGGTTGGTTTGAGATGGTTGTTAATAAAGATATTGGATACCAGCTAGGAATTTTTAGAAATATACAGGCAATTATTTGGGATTCAAATATAAATGAAAACTTTTTAATTGAACTTCATAAAAATATTAAGTACTCGAAAGTAAAATTTTCTTTTAGAGATAGTGTGCCAAACCAGAATTGGGTTCTACCGAATGCATTGGTAAAAGAATATTTTGGAGATTTTCAAATAAAGGAGCGGGACGGTGTATGGATTACCACTGAGCCTTCATGGAGAAATAAAAACATACAGCAAAAAAGAATGCCTCTCTTGGGGTTGACAGTATGTCATTGGCTTATGTGGGCACCTCTAGAAGGAGCTTTAAATCAAATTATTGATGAAGGTCTTGGAGATTATTTATCAAAAGAAGAATTTCAAACCTCAGGTGGCTGTTATGCTCCAAGAAGAATTAGTAGGTTCGATGCTGGTGGTAGCATTTCGAGACACGCATGGGGTATTGCAATAGATATAAACACAAAATCTGGTTACCCCCAAAGAATTGTTGAAATTTTTAATTCATGGGGATTTGCTTGGGGTGGAACTTGGACATCACCTGATGAAATGCATTTTGAATTAAGAGATTTATCACCCAGTATTTCTAAGTCCAGCAGCTAAACCATTGATTGATAATAAAAGAGCTTTATTTTGTGTTTGATCTAAATTATTTTCTTTAATTTCTTCATTAATGTAATTTGAATCAGTGATAATGGATCTAAATAATTATTTCGTACTTTTAAAGTGTTCATTAATGTGGGATTATCAGTCAACAATTCGTTGGTATTTTTAATTTTTTTAATTGAGCTTTCAATTAATTTTGCTTCTTTTAATATCATGTTATAAATTTCTAATCCTTGAGGAAATAATTCTTGTACATATAGTTTTGCAATTTTAAGATCTGATTTAACAAGTGACATTTCAATATTGCTAATCAAGTTTTTCAAAAAATCTGATTTGGAATAGATTTTCCTTGCTTGCTTAAGGCCTTTTTTATCTATAAGTTGAGCTAGTGCGGTTCCAGCACCATACCAACCTGTTATAGTATGTCTAGTTTGTGCCCATCCAAAAACCCAGGGAATTGCTCTATAATTTTTCAAAGAACTATCTTTTTGGTATCTTTTACTCGGCCTAGATCCAATATTTAAAGTTGATAATAGTTTTACAGGAGTAACTGTTTCAAAATATTCTTTAAAGTTGTTGTTTAAAAATAATTTATTATATTTGTTGTATGAAATTTCAGCTAATTCCTCGATTGTGTCTTCAAATACAGTTTTAGAACTAAATTTACTATTCGATTTATTCATAAATGCAACTAACCCAAGCTTTAAATTTTCATAACCAAGATATGGAGAAGAATACTTGTCTGATATAACTTCACCTTGTTCTGTATATCTTATTTTACTAATTACCGTACCTGGAGGTTGTGACATAATTGATTGATAAGTTGGTCCTCCGCCTCTACTAATTGTTCCTCCCCTGCCATGAAAAAAATTAATATTAACATTAAAGTTTTTTCCCGTCTCAATAAGCGATTTTTGTACTTTATAGACATTCCACTGTGAAGATATAATACCGCCATCTTTATTAGAATCTGAATAACCTAACATAACTTCTAAAGATTTATTTTTAAAATTATTAATAAAATTTAAATATTTTTTATTTTTTAATAGTTTTTCAATAATTTGATCAGCATTCTTAAGATCTTCTATTTCTTCAATTAATGGAGTTAGCGTAGGAATGTCTTTTTTTTCCAAGTTATCTGAGCAAATTTTATATAAATTTAAAATATCCTGTTCTGATTTTGTCATAGAGATAATTAATGAATCGATAACATTATTTCCATATAATTTTTTTAAATTTGGAATAGTCTTTATAAGTTTTATGAAATCTGTATATTCCTTTCCTTTCTTAGAGTTTATAACTTTTGCATTTTGTCTTATATCTAAATTCACCCCATGAAATTCAAACTTTTTAACTAAATTCAAAAAAGTTTGTAAATTATTGTTTTGAATTTTAGATCCAAATATTTGTAACACACTTTCATTGAATAAATTAAGATCTGAATTAAATTCTTCAAAAGAGCTATACCCCTTTTTAGATTTTTGAAAAAAATCTAATCTGTGGTAAATGAGAGAAAGATAAATTCTAAATGGTTCATCAAAGTTTACTCTTGAATAATGTCTATATTCATCTTTTAATAATTTTGAATATTCTATTATTTTGGTCTCCAACTTTTTTGGACATTTTACAAAATCTGTTGAAATACTAAACTCTTCAGATAACTCAATAATTTTTTCTTTATATAAACTTATAATTTGATTTGAATAAATCTTCAAAGCTTCGATTGTTACACTAGTAGTAATATATGGATTGCCATCTCTATCGGCACCTACCCAAGAGCCAAATTGAAAATCGACTAAATTGTTGGATTCATTTAAATCAATATCATTAAATATTTTTTCGCTAACTTCTCTATAAAGTAAATCTAAATAAAAAAGCAAAGATTTTACTTCATCAATTGGATTTGGTTTACTAGATCTAATCTCTCTTGTGTACCAAAGTTGAGTAATTAATGAATTAATCTCATAGATACTTTCTGAATTATTTGCTTCAATTATTTCCCCAATCTTAAAAATTTTTTTTAAAGTAGATTGTCTTGAGCTTTCAGTTGGATGAGCTGTGAACACTGGAGAAAATACTAATTTTTCTTTAGGGGAACTAATTACTTTTAAATTAGCTGATTCTAGAAATTTAAGTCTAAAAACTTGTTCGGAAATATTAGATAAATAGAAAAAAATTGTGAATGCTTTAGTTATTATAAATATTTCGTCTGAATTTAACTTTGATAAAATTTTGAAATTTTCTATTAAATATTTATCACTTTTTGTAGTTCTATATTTTTTTGAATTACTTCTAATTTTTTCAACTATTTTAAAGTATTTAATACCAGCCTGATCTTTGATTACTTTTCCTAGCTCAATACCTAGTAAATTTATAGTTTCAGGTAAAGAAGAAAAATTTAAATTTTGATTAGATTTTTTCAATATTTATACTGCTAAAACTACCTGTGGTATCAAAAATTAAAGTATTAATTTTATCAAATTCTATATTATTGAAAGTAGTGTGTGGTGTATGTATTAAAATTAAATCATAATTTTGTAAATTCTTAACTTCATCCTCTTTTAGAATATTTGAACCATCTACATTTAGCGAATCAACAAATGGGTCATAGTAAGAAATACTTACCTCTTTGGTTAAAAGCTCTTCAATTATGTCAAGTGCTGGAGACTCTCTTGTATCGCCAATATCTTTTTTATAGGCAACACCTAATAGTAAAATTTTAGAACTTTTCATTAATTTTGAGTTTTTGTTCATTATCTCTGTAATTCTTGATACAACATAATGTGGCATTGAATTATTAATTTCTTGAGCAAGCTCAACAAATCTTACAGGGTGTCCAATTTGCCTAGTTTTAAAAGATAAGTATTTTGGATCAATAGGAATGCAATGACCTCCAACGCCTGGCCCAGGTCGAAAAGATTGGAAACCAAATGGTTTAGTCTTAGCAGCATCAACTACTTCCCATATATCGATATCTAGCATTTTGCAAAGTATTGCAAGCTCATTAACAAGAGCAATATTAACTTGTCGGTAAGTATTTTCTAATAGTTTTACCATTTCAGCTTCCCTTGTTCCAGATACTTCTATAACTTCATCAATAATGCTTTTATAAAATAATGAAATTGCTTCAGTAGAGTCTTCATTAACACCGCTTACGATTTTTGGAGTATTTTTGAAATTCCAAGTTTTATTACCAGGATCAATCCTCTCTGGTGAATAACCAAGCATAAAATCTTTACCTGCCTCTAAACCAGAAATGGATTCTAAAATCGGTTTTACAACTTCTAAAGTAGTACCAGGGTATGTAGTAGACTCTAATATTACTATCTGTTCGGGTTGTAAATTATTAGCAATATCTTTAGAAGCATTTTCAACATAACTTAAATCTGGTTGATAATCTGTCAATGGAGTTGGAACACTAATGACTAAATGTTTGCATTCTGCAAGTAACTCTGAATTAGTTGTAAATTGAAGACCTGAAGCTATTGCTTGTTTTAGTTGTTGGTTGCTAATATCTTCAACATGCGATTCAGCAATATTCAAATTTTCTATAAGTTTTGAATTTACATCATATCCCATGACTTTAAGATTTGAATTAGTAGCTTCAATAGCTAGTGGTAAGCCAACATAGCCTAAACCTAATACAGCTAAATCGTATTTAAATGCTTTCATAATTATTTAAATAAAACCTCAAATATTCTTTTTGAAGTATTTCCATCCCAGTAATTTATTTTTACTTTATTTGAAATGCTAGTACCAAGAGAATTGTTTATTTCATTTATTATAACTTTTTGTGATGTTCCGATCACTTTGTTAGTACCTTCTGTAACAGTTATTGGTCTTTCAGTTTCTTCTCGTAAAGTTAAACAATTAACCCCTAAGTAAGTTGTTTCCTCTTGTAAACCACCTGAATCAGTTAGTACAAGTTGAGAGCCTTTTACTAATGATAAAAAATCTATGTAAGCAAGTGGATCTATCAATTTTATATTTTGAAAATTAATTTTAGTTTCCTCAAGAAAGTTTTTTAGTCTTGGGTGAGCTGGTAAAATAACATCGTATTGATTTGAAAATTCATTTGTAGCTGAAAAAATATTATTTAGTATATTATCACTCATATTGCTTGGTCTATGAAGTGTCATAACAAAATAAGGTTTTTGTATATTTAGTTTTTCTTTGATTATCTCAACATTATTTTCAATTTTTTTAATATTATTTGTTAATGTATCAATCATAATATTTCCAACATTAAATATTTTGTCTTTATTTACTCCTTCAGCAATCAGATTATCAACTGCATCTTCAGAGGGAGTAAATAATATATTGCTTATAGAATCAACAATAATTCTGTTTCTCTCTTCGGGCATATTGAGATTAAATGATCTTAGACCAGCTTCAACGTGAAATAGTAATATATTACTTTTTTTTGCTGCAAGTGCTCCTGCTAATGTTGAAGTTACATCTCCAAAAACCCCTACCTTATTAATTTCGTTTTCATTAAAAATAAGCATTAATTTTTTAACTATAAATCTCAACTGTTCTTCAGGGTTTAAAGCAGGTGTTTCTAAATTTATATCAGGAACTCTTATATTTAAATCATCAAATATATCTTTAGATAACTTTTCGTCAAAATGCTGACCAGTATGGATAAACAAAGTAGAAACATTTTTATCTTCCAGAAATCTTAAAAGTGGCCCTGCTTTTACAAAATTTGGTCTTGTACCAACTAATAAAGCTACATCATATTTTTTTTTCACTATTAATAATTTTAGTAATCTATTAGCTATTAATGTACGACTATCATTTAATTGGTGGAGAAAAAACTAGTTTTAAACGCCTGTGGGGTCAGATCACTAGGCGGAGTTAAATTATTTGTTGAAGCATTTGAATTAATTGTTGAGTCAAGAACAGAAATTATTGTTCTTTATTCAGAAGATGAGTTTTTTACTGAGCTTAAATACCAGTCAGATGACAATAAAAAAATAAAATTTATAAAATTAACAAATAGAAGATATTTACACCCTTACTTACATTTAATTTTAAATAAAAATCTAAAAAATATAATAAATGAAAGTGATGCAATTATACATTTTGGTAATTTTGGTTTTAAAACTAATACTAAATCTTTCGTATTAATCCAAAATATACTCCCATTTGTCAAAACTGATATAAAGAATTTAATTTTAAAGTACTATATCTCAAAAAGCATGAAATCTTCAGACCATATAATTGTCCAATTAAGTCATGTTTCTAAATTTTTTAATCAGAAGTATAAAAATAAGATATTGGAAATTGGAAATATTGAAGAACATATTGTTGAAGCAAATAAAAATTCAGGAAAACTAGTTTTCTTTGGTAGTAAAGTTACAAATAAAAATTTTCAATTTATGGTAGACGTCCTAAAGAATATGATGATGAAATTAATGTAACAATAATTAATCCTCCAGAAAATATTCCAGGTTTTAATTGTGTTTATACAGAAACTAACAATCAAGCATTAAAAGTACTTTCAGAAAATGATATTTATTTTCATGCTAGTGATTATGAAACAGTTGGATTACCTTTATATGAAGCACAAAATCTAGGTTTAAAGCTAGTTATTCCACAAAAACCATATACAACATATTTTAATGGTGACAGTGTCTTTATTTATGAACATAAAAACTTAAAAAGTGCTCTTGTAAAAATTAAACAAGCAAATAATCTTAAAATTAAAAATTCTAAAGCATTAATTTATAACGAAAATTGGTCAAAAATCTTAAAATATATTTAATTTTTTTGTAATTGCTTGTGCTGTAAAATTTTCTAAAAAATAATTTTTTTCAAAACTATTTATATTTTCAAAAACAATATTTAGCTGATCTAAAGTTTGACTCAATTTTGAATCTTTATTTACAACAATTAGATTTTGAAATTTATCAGCTAACTTAATAACTGGATCATTCTTAATTTCTGCAAAATGAATTACAGGTTTACCGGTTGAAATATACTCAATAACTTTACTAGGCAATTGTGAAGAATTTAAATTACCAATAGATAGTAGGCAATGCATTGAACTTGACATTTTTTTTAAAGCTTCATTTCTTTCTATAATTTCGAAAAATTGATGGTTTGCTAGATCAAATTTATTTTGTAAAACAATATTTTTAGAGTCTTGATTTGTAAACCAGTTAAATAATATTTCTGAATTATTAAAGAATTTTAATGTTTCCTCAGGAGAACGAACTCCTTTGGTTAATATACCAAAATATCCGATATTTATCGGTAAAGAGCTGTAGTCAAAATTTTTTGATTTTAAAAATATATTTTCATCGAATGAACTTATTGGACTTCCTATAAGAACTTTTTCATTACTTATATTAAAAAATTTTGAATGTTCTAAAGCAGCTTCGCTGTGTGTAAAAATAATCTGTTCTGCAAGATTAAAAAATTTATTTTCAAAATAATAATTTAATGATTTATAAAGATATTTATTGTTTTCTAATGCATTTTGTTTGAGACTAAATGGATCACCAATGTCCATTATCCATTTTTTCTTCCTTCTTTTGTTAATAATATAGGCAGCTACATGTGATGAGAAAGGAAGACTGACTGAAATAATAACATCATATTCAATATCAATTTTTTTTTGGTTCCTCCAAATTGAAAATACCCAAAACATTGTATAGTCTGGCCATGCAAAAGTTTTATAAAAAAACCTATAAAATTTTTTAAGTATTTTATAAATTAATTGTTTAAATACAGACTTTTGTATGGTATTAGATTGATCTCTTAAATTTTTAACTACGCTACTAGCTCTACTATTTCCAACATAGTGAATATTAGGATTATTCTCTAACTGCTTTGTTCCAGTTAAAACAGCTACTTCAAAACCATCTAGGATTAATTGATCATAAATCAATTTCCAACGAGTTGTTCTTGGACTCTGATGAGGAAGAAACTGGTGTGTAACTATTAATATCTTTTTCATTTTATTTATATGATTTTTGAATAATAATTGCAAAGTATATTGCTAGTTGAGAACTTAGTTCTTCTGCTTGGAATAAAAACATTAATAATAGAGCAAGGAATCCAGCTAGTAAGTAAAGATCGAGATTATCTAAGTTTTTAATAAGCTTTAAAAATATGCTTTTCAAAATAAGCAAAAAGAAAAGTAAGCCAAAAAAACCTGAAGATAAATATAAATTTCCATATAAATTATTAAAAGATACTATTTGTCCTGGATTTCTATAAATTATTTCACCTTCCTTGACTTGCTTTGTAATTTCAAGATATTTCTGAGTATATTTAATATTTGAAACTCCTAAACCATCTCCAAAAAATTTAAAATTTTCTAGAGTCAGGTATTCACTTAATATGTCAATATTTTCAAATGCATCAATACCCCCTGATGAAATTAGAGCTATTCTTTGGAAAATACTTTGTGTGATACTATTCGAATTCTTAACTTTATCCAACTCATCATCATAAATTGAGCAATCACATTTATCTTGTGATTCAGGTGGACACATTGAAGAGTCTAAAGCTGGAAACCTGTATGAAAGATTGTTACTAATTATGCTCAACATAAAAATAAACAAAATTGGGAGAATTAAAAATTTATTTAATTTTCTGTTTCTAAATAAATCAATTACTAAAACTACTGCAAAAACTAAAATTATGCTTATTACTCCCGTTAAACTTCTAGTTAAAACTAACGACAACAATGGAAATAAAGATATAAAATACCATTTCTTATTTGTCCTCGCTAAATAAAAATATATTGGAATTATTGGTACAATCCAAACTGCTAGAAAGCTTGGCTCTCTAAAAGTACCGTAATTTCTCAAAATAGAACATGCTCTTTTTATTGGTTGTGTCCATCCTCCTGTACCTGGTCTGCTTCTTGAAAAGTCACTCCAATCAAAAATATACGAAAAATACGAATATAGGGATAGTAATGAAATGAAAATACCAATATATGCAAATATTGTTAAAAAGTATTCCAAACTTTTGATTTTTATAATATAAATTGCGATTGCAAGAACAGAATAAAAGCTAATTATTTTTAAAAGCCTCAAACTTATATATTGTATAAAAGTTGTTGTTGCAAACTCTGGCATGTTCATATCAAAAGTTAGGCTTCTAATTAAAGTCACTAAAGCTAAGTAAAGTAAAAAATATCTTATAAAAGCTAAATCAAATTGGATACCTAAACTCCCTTGAAATTTTAAAAATATAAATATTAATACATAAATAAATATCCCAATCCAGGTAATTGGTATATCTAAAATGGAAAATGCATCAAGTCCTTCTAGAAATAGAGCAAAAAAGAAAAGTAAAATCTTTAAATCGGTAATTTTATTTTTCATGAAATCCTTTTATATCCATTAGAAAATTTTACCTTTATTCCCTGATTGGTTTCACCCCATGATGTGTATTTCTTTAAATCAAGATCTTTAGAAAAATCTTCTATTGTTACTATTCCATTTTCAATAGATAATTTTCTATATATCTTATATCCATTAAATTCTGCAAAACCTAAAAAACTATGATCGTTGAACTCTAGTGTCGTTCCATCACTCATAAAATTTAATTTAAAACAATCAAACTCATCTTCTTTTGGAAATTCTAAATCGAAGTTTGGACCCCAATGGTATCCAATTGATTTAAAATTATTTCTAGTTTCTAAATCATCAGTATATGTACCAGTTCCAGGATCTCTAGCAATCCATTGATTTTTAGCAAAACATTCTATTGATAATTGATCGTAGTGAGAATGTCCTCCTATACCATTTTGTCCGATTAATCCGCATCTAATACTTAAATACTCATCTTCGTTTCTCCATACATACAATCCAAAATCATTAAAACAATAGCTTTTAAAATCTTTTGTAAAAAGTTTTATAGGTGGATGAATAATCTTTCTAAATGAATCAAATTTAGGAACATTCATATTAATACTTTTAAAAAAAGTTTCTTCGACAAGAAGAATCTCTTCATCTCTATATAAACAATCAATTAACTCAATTAACCAATTCATTCTTAATGGATTTTCTTCATCGAACGCAAAATAGAAAATTCTACCAGAATCATTATCACCAATTTGAGATAACTCACCATCATTTATTAGAGTTGAAAGAAATACCCTATTGGATTTTATAATATTATCTATTTTTGGTAAAAGTTCTGATTCAAAGTCAATTTCTTCGATGGCAATTTTACATAATATAAGAGCTTCAGTAACTAATGCAGTGTAATGGGAAGAACCTTCGAAACTTGTTCCATCTTTATAAAATTGATTTTTTAAAATTTTTCGAAGTTCTTCATGAAAATATTCATAATCATTTAGATTATTTTCAAATTGAAATGTTGCAATTGTTAATAATATTGAAGTAACCTCTACAAGATAATGATTTCCCACCACATTTCCAGAATCCTCTAAATTATCTTTAAGAAATTCATAATGTTCGCTTATATAGCTATTAAGTAATTCAAAATCATTGTTCAATAATTCTGCAGCAGATAATTTTTCTTCTATTAAAAAATAATGATAAATTAAGTTTATATTTCTTATGGCAACATCCATAGGACTGTTCCAATATATCAAAGGAAAACTATTTACATTTAGAACTCCAGACTTTGCTTTCTGTAAATATTGTAATCTTGAAGCTTCATAAGGTACTTTTACATCAGCAATGTTGAAATAAGCAGGTTTTAACTTCTTATTTGTAAAATCAAATTCTGAAAAAATGTCCTTAGATAAAATATAGTTATTAGTTACTTTCCCAAAAATTTTTAAATTGCCCTCTATATCAACTAGATCAGATTTATTTGGTCTACAATTCTGATAAATGAAACTCTGAAATTTAGTTTCTTTCCTAATAAACTTTTTAGTTTCTTTTGGTAATACAATGCTGGGTTTAAAAAAGTAAATTAAATTATATTTAGTTTTTTTTAAATACTTTTTTAAGTTAAACATTAGACTTTCTAAAACTATAAGTTGTAGCTATTGCTATTAGAACTTGTGAAGATATTATTGAGATTACAGCTGGATAGTATCCTAAGAAATGAACAAAATTATAAATCATAAACGAACCAGCTGAACCAATCAAAACAGCTTTTGTTAACTTGATTTCAAATCCTTGAGCTCGTGAAAAAATTATATTAATTCTTGACCACAACATTACGGGTAATGAAAATAAAATCCAAGTTGTGTTTAAAGAAACATCACTGAATTCTTGACCTAATAAAGTAATAAAAATCTCTTTATTAATGTCTTTCATTGCGTAAAACAATAAAGGAACAATAAATGAAATAGCACAAACATTTCTCAAAGTTTTTCTGATTTGAGTAATTTGAGTAATGTTTTTAGTTTTAGATAATTCTGGAAAAATAATATCCATACTTGCAGCTAATATTTGAAATATTATCTCCAATATTCGCCTAGACCAAGCTAGTATTCCTAATGCTGAACCTGAATAAAAAAGCCCTAACAAGACAATATCTAATTCTGAAACTAGAGCGCTAGAAAATGTTGTTAGAACCATTTTTTTTCCAGAGTTTTGTAAATTATTTTTAACTTCACTTTCAGTTTCAAAATTAAATATGATTTCATCTTTAGGTACATAGATCTATTAGCTATTAAAAAAACAGCAATAAATTTATAATTTGAAAAATAATTATTGTAATTATCGAAAAACCTTGAGAAATTAATACCCAAGCTCCTACACCATAAATAACTGTTCTAATCAATATTTGTTTCGAACTAGTTACAAAATCACTTCTAGCTTGAAAAAAAGCTAGTGCTACATGAAGCAATTCATTGATTATAAAAACCATTAATAATAGAGATGTGAACGTTAGATTCCTTTTAAAAATAAAAGTAATAGGTATTAAAAGAACTAAAGCAATAAAAAAATTTCTTAATATCAACCAGTAAGCATTTTGAAAAATATATTTTGAAAATTTATTTTTTTGAGCTAAAAGCTTAGTTACAACCAATGCTAAAGAGAATACCGAACAAGTTCCAATAAGAACTGATAAGCTCTTAGATGAAGCATACTCCCCATAAATTTCTGCTCCATAGTTTCTACTGATAATCGTAATTAAAAAGAAATTTACAACAAGCAGAGTAAGTTGCATTGCTGAAATGTAAATAGTATTTTTTTTCCAATTTTTCATTATTTATTAAACCTACTTAAATGCCAGTTAGATAAATTGTAAAGATACCATTTTTTTTGAAAATCAGATTGAGAAATAATTTTAATTAAACTTTTTGGTTCAAACAAATCAACCATTTCATTAAAGGATAAAATTTTCTCATTAAATATATTTTCATCTTTTCTTATCCATTCTCCTACTGGTGCTCTGAAACCTTGCTTTTTTCTATTGTAAATTTCAGGAGATATATAGTTTTTTGCTACTTTTTTAAGTAACGGCTTACCTGAATAATCCTTAAGTATAATTTTTTCTGGGATTGATAGTATAAACTCAATTAATTTATGATCTAAAAATGGCACTCTGGCTTCAACTCCTGATTGCATAACCAACTTATCCATTCTCATCAATAAGAGCTCTGGAAGCCTGATCTTCAAATCAATTAGAGTCATCCATTTTGATATATGTGAATTAGGTAAACTAAAGTATTCATTCCAATATTTATCAACAGTTCTAACTAAACTATTTTCTAATGAGTAATCATTTTTAACTAGTCCATTAATTTCGGCTAAATTAAAACCTAATGCTCCACCAGCAAAAGCAGTACGACCAAAAATAATATTCGAAATTAGATTTAGCCTATGATTTTTTATCCTTGAATAGTTGTTTTTATTAGAAGAGTATGGTTTTAAAATCTTTGAAAGTTTTAATAACCTATTCCAATGATCATATCCATAAAAAAGTTCATCGGAACCTTCCCCAACTTGAACAACTTTAATGCCAGCTGTCTTTGTTGATTTGCCTAAGAAATATAATGGAATGCCTACTTCATCTCCAACAAGATCATCTTGATAATATGAATAATTATCAATAATTTTATTAAAATCTTCATAATTAATTTTTTCTTCAATCAAATTAATTCCAATTTCATTGGCTGCAAATTTTGCTTCTTCTAGTTCACCTTTATAACCATCAAATTTTTCTTCAAAATCTACATTGAAAGCCTTGAGTAAAGAATTGCTGTTTTGATTCATTAATTTGCCTAGCAAAGAAGAATCTAATCCTCCTGAGAGGAACAAACCAACTTCAACATCACTTACTTTTCTATAATCAACAGCTTCGTTAACTAATCTATCAATCTCTTCTAAAGCAACTTTCTCATTTATGTCGTGATCGACCTCGAAATTAAATGGATCCCAGTAATTAAATTTTTCAACTTTCCCATTTTTATCTATTTTTACATATTGTCCGGGTTCTATTTTTTTTACATTTTTGTTTCCTGTTCTATCAGATGGAACACACAGATGCCTTAAATAGGCAATATATGAATCTAGATCTGGTTCAAATTTAATAAGATTAGATGATTCAATTGCTTTTAATTCAGAACCAAAAATAATCCAATTTTGATTTATTGAAAAATATAGTGGTTTAATTCCAACACGATCTCTAGCTATAAACAACTCCCCCGTTAAGGAATCAAAAATTGAGAATGCAAATTGACCACGAAGTTTTTGTAAAACTTGATCTCCATAAGCTGCATATCCTTGAAGTAGAACTTCAGTATCTCCATTAGTAATAAATTGAAAACCTTCTTTTTCGAGTTCTTTTCTTATTTCTTTATAGTTATAGATTTCTCCATTAAATACTATTGAATATCTTTGATCTGTAGTCAACATTGGCTGATTTGATCTTTCATTCAAATCAATAATCGATAGTCTTGTGTGTATCAAACAGACTCTATTATTTATAAACTTATAAGTTGAATGATCCGGACCTCTGTGCTCTAAAGATTTCTTTATACTTTCAACTACAGAAGTATCAATTTTGGAATTATTTAAGCTTAAAATTCCAGCTATACCACACACAATTTAACTCTAATGTTAAATTAATATTTAAAGAAGAAATATTTAAATTGTTTAAAGTTAATACTATGAAACTACTTTTAGATTTCTTAATTCTTGTAATGACATTACCAATATTTTTCATTCTGTTTCCTATTATTTCTTTAATATTGCTTATTTTTCAAGGAAAACCTGTTTTTTATACACAATCTAGAGTTGGTAAAAATGGAAATCTTTTCAAATTAATCAAATTTAGAACAATGATTAACTCCAATAGTCAAAATATTCATGAAGTGCATATGAAAAAGATTTCTGATAATAAAGTAATTAAACCTTCCTTAACCCCTTCTAAACCGATTAGGTTAGAGAATGACGATAGAATTACTAAAATTGGTGGGTTTTTGAGAAAATCTTCACTTGATGAATTACCTAACATTTTAAATGTACTAATTGGGCAAATGTCGTTTATTGGTCCACGACCTTTAGTATTATATGAATCAGAATTGTATGGTGAATATAGTGTTAAAAGAAACACAGTAAGACCAGGTATAACCGGTTTAGCCCAGATTCAAGGAAGGCTTGATTTAAGTCTTCAGGAAAGACTCTATTGGGATTTAAAATATGTCGATAATAGATCATTTATTTACGACTTAAAAATATTACTAAAAACTATTAAATTAGTTCTGTCAAGACGTGGTGCTAATTAAACTAATATATTTTTTACTTACAATTTCTTTGTTAGAAACTACTTCCTGAAATTTATTAATATTATGTAGAATTTCATTTAATTTTTTAGGGTTCTGCATTTCTTCAAGAGTTAGAAAGAATTCATCTGGTTTTTTTAAATCAATGTTGAAACCTAAGCCATTGTCTTTGATTAATTCACTAACTGCAGAGTTTGGATTAGAAAAATTAATTAGAATTTTATTCATATTTAAATAATCAAATGTTTTTCCTGGAAATCCTTCAATTGTAATTTCGTAATCTAGGCAAATTAGAGCAAAAGGGATGTCTTTTGTTACATCTTCTAATTCATCCCTAGATAAATATTCATTGATAAAAATATTTTTGTTTGAATTTTTCAATAGATTATTAAATTCTTGCCCTGCACCGTATAATTGAAAGTCCCAATCCTGAGGAAAATTTTTATTAAAAAATTTAATGAATGAATTTAAGTTTTGAGGTTTACCTGTGTTTCCTGCGTAAAAAATTTTTCTTAACGCAAGATTCGAAAAATAGTCACTTTTTTTATAAGGAGAAAAATGGTGTATCACTTCTATTTTATTTCTAACAATATTTCTATTGTTAACTAAATAATCTTTTAATAAATCAGAATTTACAACTATTTTGTTTACACTTTTTAAACAAAAATTATCAATTAACTTAAATAATTTATTAAACACAAAATTCGGTTGTTCTTTTAATTTTTCAGCTATTTCTGGATATAATTCCCAAAGTGAATATATTGTATTAATTTTTAAAATTTTAGATGTAAATATACAAACTAAATTCATTGTTGGCGGATAACTAAATATAAATATATTTTCATAATCTTTTCTGTGTTTATAAATAAACTTTATTGAATTTAAATTGAAACTTAACCACTGTAAAAAACGTGCTGAATTAGTAAATTTTCTTTTGTCTGATTCTATATAGTGAACCTTAATATTTTTATAATTAGTATTGCTCTTTTTGAACTCTTCAAAAGATCTTATATTATATTGAGGAGAACTTGCTAATACTTCAACATTTTGAAATTTTGAATTAAAACCAACTGCTATTTCTGAAACTATCATTCCTGTTGAAATAGTATCTGGAGGAAATGTTAGAGAATGAAATAAAGTTTTTTTCATTTTAAAAATGATCTTGAAATATCAAAGTCATAATCATCTTTATTGTGTTTATTAAAATTATTTTCTTTTGAAAGTTTGATTATATCCTCAACTATAATTTTTGAAGCAGTTCCATCACCAAACGGATGGTGCCATTTAGAATTAATTAACTCATTAACATTTGAATGGACTTCATCATATTTATAAATACTTGTTGGATCAAATTTAATGGAAGAGCTAACATCGTAAACCTCGGGTCTTTCAGTGCTGTATCTCATTTGAATTGAGGGAATGCCTAAAATACAAGATTCTTCAACAACTGTTCCAGAATCAGTTATAGAGTAATTACATTTTTTAAGTAAATAAATAAACTCTAAATAACCAATTGGATCAATAACTAATATATTTTTATTTAATTTTAAATTAAAGGTCTTAAGTTGTCTCTGAGTTGCATAACCCATCGGAAAAACTATTTTTTTATCTGCCCGATTTAGTAGATTGACAATATTTTCTAAACTTTTTTTATCAAAAATGTTTTCTCTTCTATGGCAAGTTGCCAAAATAAATTCTTCATTTCTAATGAAATCAATAACATTTCTGTCTAGAAATTTTTCTCCAGTACTAAATACTTCTTTAAATTCTTCCAGTATGTCTACAATAGGATTTCCTGTAACCTTGATTATGCTGTCTGATATTCCTTCATTAATACCCTGTTGTTTGTATGAAGGAAGATATGAATATATTCTATCTGATAAATGATCAATAGTTTTCCTATACTTTTCTTCAGGCATTCGCCAATCATAAGATCTCATACATCCTTCAATGTGAATAATTGGAATATTATGTTGTGCGACTCCTATTGAGCCCATTACTGTATTCGTGTCACCTAAAAACATAACTGCTTTATATTTATTTTCTTCTAGATGTTTATAGGTTTGATTAATTATTGAGGAAACAGTAGTTGCATCATTTTTAACATCAATAATAAATTCGAAATCAGGTAAAGGGGTTTTCAGCTGACTAAAAAAAATATCTTTCATATTTTCGGAATAATGTTGTCCAGACCATATAAAATCAAAGTCAATTTCATTGCTTTGTTTTAGTAGTTTTATAATTTTGCTGGCTCTTATTACATCTGGCCGTATACCTAAAATTAGTGCGATATCTTTCATATGCTATTAAGAATACTTTTTGTCACATTACTTTCTGCTAATTCTTTAATATTTTCTTCTATAGTTGGAACAGATCTATAACCTGCCATATTCCATAATTGTTGGTTTAATTCAGGGTTTATAGTGGCTAAAGTTCTATTGACAGGATTATTGGAATCCACACTCTCAATAGTTACGTTTGCTTGAAAGTACTTATTAAAATAAAGAAGTAAATCATATTTTGAAACTTCATCTTGTGGAGTGATGTGTTGTAAATTGTTTATAAATTTACTACTTTTAATCATTCCGTGAACAATTTTGGCAAAATTTAGTGTTGTAATTCCATTCCATTTATGGTCAATAAATCCATTTACTGTTTGATGATTTTGAGATAAAAACCAATTAAGTAAAGACTTTCCTTGACCGGGTTCTGGGCCAACAATGCTACTTCTTAGTAAATATTTTGAACTATCAAATATCTCTCCCACTATTTTAGTTTTTCCATAAACATCAGCTGCATCTTGAAAAGATGTTTCTTGATAATTTCCAACTAAGCCTGAAAAAACACAATCGGTTCCAATTTGTACATATTTAAAATTATGTTTTTTTGCAGATTTTGATAATTTAATAGGAAAATATGTATTTATATTTATCGCTCTATTGATTGAAGATTGATTTCTTTCATTAATTTCTGGCTTAATAATTCCAATACAATTTATAAGATAATCAGGTTTTATTTTTTCAATTAAAAGTTCTAAGCTATCCGTCATAGCATCAAATTTATGATTATTTACTAATTTATTATTTTGAATACTTCTAAAAGTCTGAAAAAGTTCATATTCTGGAAACTGTGAAAAATATTCTGACACCATTCTTCCTAGCATTCCTGTTGAACCTAAGACTAATATTTTATTCATAAAGATTAGGATTAAACTCGCTCCACGGATCCCAGTACCTTGAATCAAAACGAAAATCATCATCTTTTGATTGTTCAAGTTTCAAAGAAGAAAAATATCTAATAGAATTTTTTTTAGTAAAATTCATCGCACCATTAGCAAAATTACAAGGTATATGCAAAATTCCACTATCTGAATTCATTGTAAATTTATAAATTTTTTGTTTTTTATTTGGTTTCTCAAAATCATTTACTTTTACTGCACAAATTAAGTACTCTCCTTCTTCAACGCTTATCCACTTTTCTTCAAGCCTATGTCCATGCCACGCTCTAACTGTTCGAATTTTTTCATTAGATACTTTATAAGTCCTAACAGCTTTTGTTAAGTCACACTCATTTGAAAAAGATACTTTTCCTCTATGATCAGAACGTGATTCGCTTAAATATAACTTTGGCTTCATATTTTAACTAACTCCAAAAGTCTTTAAAAAATTTTGATTAGAGTATCTAGGATTATTAATATCTTTGATCCTTCCTGAAGAAATCAGATTAAAAACCTCATCAATTCCTTTCTCTAAAGAGACTTCGGCTTCAAAGTTGGAAGCTAATTTTAATTTTTCACTACTAACTTGATAATTTCTAGCATCTTGAAAAGGTAACGGTGTAGTGACAATTTCAACATTACTGATTCTTTCTTTTATTAAATCTGCTATTTCTGAAATTTTAAAATTTTTATAATGTAAATTATAAACTCCTTTTAGCGAACTCTCTATAGTGTGATCAACTGCATTTGCAACATCTTTTACATGTAATAAAGGTCTCCACTGTTCACCTCCAAAAACACTCATTTTATTATCAATTAATGCTTTAGTTACTAGGACGTTAACTACTAAATCTAGACGTATACGTGAAAATTCATCACCAATACCAAAAAGTGTTCCTAATCTAAAAACTATTGCGTCAGAGTTAGTTAAAATATCTTCAGCAACTAATTTGGATTTTGCATACTCAGATAATGGATTTACTTCTGATTCTTCATTTAAAACACCTTCTTGTGCACCATATACTGAACATGTTGAAAAAAATATAATTTTTCCCTTAAAATTTGCAACCAAATTTTTTACTGATTCTGAGTTAATTTCATATGTAAGTGTTGGATTTATTGAACATGCTCCATCTCCAACTAATGCTGCAAGCCAAACAACTGCGTCGTAATTTTTAAGTATTTTGTTTAACTTAGAGTAATCTCTTATATCGCCATAAATGAAATTAACATTTTTTCTGAATTCATTTTCATAAATTAACGAATCATATACAGTTACTTGATGTTTTTGTTGAAGTTTATCAACAATTCCACCGCCAACATATCCTGCACCACCAACTACTAAAATATTCATTATTCTTAATAGTACATAAAGAACATTTAAACTTTATATGTTTTATTATCCTTATTTTCAAAATGAAACAAAATTAAATAAAATAACCAGGAAACTGAATGGTTGAAAAATAAATCTGTAGAAAAATTCAAAAGTAAAAAACTAATTAAAACAAATTTTCTACTTTCTGAAGTATTTTTTAATTTTATGAATTTGAAAATAAATAAAATGAGTAGAGAAAATCCCAAAATTCCATAATTAATTAGATAGAAAATATATGAGTTATGAGGTCCATAGCTATACGGATTTTTGTTGAATTCTGAAAAATTAAACACTTCATCTGACAAAAATATCAGTTGATTACTTCCAACTCCAAAAATTTTATCTAGTAAATCTAAATCTGAAAAATATTCAATAGATGCAGTCACCATTAACATTCTGTCGCTGATGCCAGAATTATCGTCATTTAAGAATCTTTCGATTAATCCAAAAGAATAAGAAACAATAAGTAATAATATAACGAAATAAATAATGTATTTTTTATATTTTGACATATAAATTCGATATAACACGAATAAAAATAATACTATTATTGAAAATCTTGAATACGTAAATAATATTGCAAGAAATGAAGTTGATGCAATTAAAATAGCTTTCTTATCATCAACTTTAAATATTATATAAATTGTTAACAAAGTTATTAAGTCAGCAAAACTATTAGGACCACCTGCTTGAAAACCATTAATTCTACCTTTTAGATACTCTAAATTGCTTTCATTAAATCCAATATTCCATGTCTGATAAATATCACTTCCAAAATCAAATTCAAAAAAATATGCAGTTATTGAAAATAAGGTTAAAAAACTCAATAAGTAGCTGATTTGACTTTGGAAATTAATATAAATTTTGAAATTAACTACATAAACAAATAGCAATAGATAAAAGGAAAATCTTAATGAATCAGAACTTAAAAATGTTTTATTTATAACATAATTCTGAATTGTGATGTAAGTAATAAAAATAATTAAATATTTTAAATTATCATCAAAGATTAGTTTCTTCTTTCTTAATATCTCATAAATTGCCAAACATACAAAAATAATTATCGGTAAGTCATCGGTATGTAAAAAATTTTCGACAATATTTAAGTGCGGTATTATTGGTATAAAAAATAGTGTTGATATAGAAATTTTTGATAATAAATTCATTAATAACTATTTTATATTTAGTTGAAACCTTTTCACCTGTAGATAATTTTTCTTTTTGTTTAAAAAAGCTAATAGTTGTTACCATTATATCAATGAATAACAAAATTTTAGTGACAGGTGCTGCTGGTTTTATAGGATTCAACCTAACAAAACATCTCTTAAGTGAAGGTTTTGAGGTAATAGGAGTTGATTCAATCAATACAGCTTATGATGTAAAATTTAAAGAATTCAGATTGTCTAAACTTAATGAATTAAACAATTTTAATTTTTATAACATTGACTTATCTGACCAAATTCGATTAAACGAAACGTTAAAAAATTATAAATTTGATGTGATTTTTCATTTAGCTGCAAGAGCTGGGGTAAGACAAAGTTTTAAAGACCCACTAAGTTATATAAAAGACAATACAGTTGCGACAGTAAATATTGCTAACTTTTGTAAAGATAAAAATATTGATAGATTAATTCTTGCCTCAACTTCTTCAATTTATGGTGATAGCGGTAATAAAGAAATGGAAGAAAATATAGATGAAAAAATTAATCCACCTTCAGTTTATGCATCTACTAAGTTATCTGGTGAAGTGCTAGCAAATACAATTCTTTCTGATTCAGATACTAAAACTATAATTACGAGATTTTTTACTGTGTTTGGACCTTATGGTAGACCGGATATGTCTGTACTAAGATTTATACACTGGATAGCAGAGAAAAAAGATGTAATAATTTTTGGAGATGGTGAGCAACGTAGATCATTTACTTACATAGATGATGTAGTTAATCATTTAATGTTGTCAAAAGATTTAAACGATAACCAAACACTTAATGTTGGAAATAATCAAACTGAATCTCTAAACAATATAATTTCTATGATTGAATCAGCCTTAGGTATTAATGCAAATATCATAAATAAAGAAAGAGCTTTTCGAGACCCTGATGTAGTTTTACCAAGTTTAAAAAAATCTAAAAATATCTTAGATTGGGAACCATCAACTACTATTAAAAATGGTATTCAAATTACAGTTGATTGGTATTTAAAAAATAGAGATTATTTAAAAGATTGCATTTATATAAAATGAAAAAAATTATTTTAACTGGTGGTGCTGGGTTTATAGGATCTAATTTGCTTTCAAAACTATTGGAAAGCGATGTAGAAAAAATAGTTTTGATAGATGATTTATCTACAGGATCAATAGAAAATATAAACAAACACATTGATAATAAAAAAGTTGAATTCATTAATAGCAAAATTGAAGATGTAAATAATCTTGATGAATTATTTGAAAATGCAAACTTTTGTTATCATCTTGCAGCAGGTGTTGGTGTGCAATATATAATGGAAAACCTAAGTAAATCTTTACTAACAAATATAATTGCTACACATCAAGTTTTAGAAGCTTGCCAAAACAATAATGTTCCTGTTTTAATTACTTCAACCTCGGAAGTTTATGGTGTATCTCAAGATGAAGTATGGGATGAAAATACAAGAAGTTTAATAGGTCCAACATCTAAATTAAGATGGTCATACGCAGCTTCTAAAATGATTGATGAATTTATTGCACTATCTTTATATGAAGAAGGAAAATTGAATCCAATTATTGTCAGATTATTTAATATTATTGGTCCAAATCAGCTATCTAAATTTGGTATGGTGGTCCCAAAATTTATTGAATCTGCTCTAAAAAATGAAGACATAATTATACATGGTTCTGGTGAACAAACTAGATCATTTACTTGGGTAGAAGATGTAATAAATTATTTCTTAATATTAAGCGAATTAAAACCTTATGGAGAAATATTTAATATCGGACAACCTGAAGAAATTTGCATAAAAGACTTAGCAACAAAAATTATTGAAAAAACTAACTCTAATTCAAAAATAATATATGTACCCCATGAAAAAGTATTTGGAAACAAGTTTGATGATCCTATGAGACGTACACCGGGTATTAAGAAAATTGTATCTCTAACAGGTATATCCCCTTCTATAGATATAGATTCTATGTTAGATAAAATTATTCAATTTAAAAAAGAAAGTTAAATTGAAAATTTTAGTTACTACTGGAATTTTTCCTCCAGACGTCGGTGGCCCTGCACGCTTTGTACCAGAAATAAGTAAGAAATTATCCCTAAACCATGATATTACTGTAGTTACTTATAGTAATAAACCTTTTGAAGAGTTTGAATATAATTTTAAAGTTTTAAGATTAAATAGAAATTCTATTAAATTAATTAGATTTCTAAAAACTATTAAGGCTATTTACAAATTTGGAAAAGATGTTGATGTTATTTTTGTAAATGGTCTTTGGTTAGAAGTTTATATAACAAACATACTTTTAAAAAAAAGAATTTATAGAAAAGTAGTTGGTGATCCTGTTTGGGAAAAATTTAATAATAAAAATAATAATTTTATTAATTTTGATAAATTTCAAAATGAGAAAAAAAATTTTTACTATACATTTCTTACATTTCTAAGAAATAATAGTTTTAAATCATCTGATCTTATAATTGTTCCCTCAGACCACCTAAAGTTATTCTTAAAGAAAACTGGATATAATGGCAAAATAATCAAAATAAATAACGGGACAAAAATAACTGAATATAACGAAGAAATTACTGATAACAATTTTTTAATTGTAAGTAGATTAGTTAAACATAAAAATATAGATTTAGTTATAAAAGCATTCAAGAAAATTAATGATAATTTAAGTTTCAACTTTAAATTACATATTGTTGGTGATGGTCCTGAATATAAAAATTTAGAAAATCTAATTAAGAAGTTAAATTTAACAGAAAAAATATTTCTTACTGGCAAAAAAAATGAAGCTGAAGTTGAAAAATACTATAAAGAAGCTAAATTTTTTATTCAAGCTTCCTCTTACGAAGGTTCGCCACACTCAATTCTAGAAGCAATAAATTATCACAATTTTGTTATTGCATCTAATTTTGGTGGTGTTGTTGAAATTTTATCACCTAATTTTTCTGAACTAATACCTTTAGAACAAGGCATGTTTAATGTAGAAACTTTGTACAATATTTTGGAAAATACGCTTACAAATAATTTGTCTACTAAATCAAAAACTAATGAAGCAAAAAATAATTTAATTAATCATTACAACATAAATAACACAATTAATAGTTATATAAAATTATTTGATTATGAGTAGTACTAATGTTCTTTTATTAAATATTGCTGTTGATAAAAGTAATGTTTCTCTAGGTTTTACTCACTCATGGATAAATGAATTTTCAAAACACTACGATTTTGTAGATGTTGTAACACTTAATAAAAAAGATGATTTAAAGCTAAAAAATGTTAATGTATTTGGTCTCACCTCTAGTGACTCACCAAAAAAAATAAATAAGCTAATTAAGCTAAAGAAGATTGTTAGAGAATTAACTTACAAAAAAAAATATGACTTAGTATTCTCGCACATGTCCCCTATTTTGTTAATCATTGCTAAATTATTTAATAAAAACAAATCATCACTTCATGTACTTTGGTACACACATCCAATGCCAGATAACTTTATAAAAAAATTAATTTTATATATATCTTTATATTTTTCAGACAAAGTGGTTACTGCATCAAATACTTCATTTCCAATTAATTCACAAAAAGTTTCACAAATTGGACATGCAATTGACTACGAAAAATTTTATCTCAAAAGAGCTAAAATTTCGATTTCTAAATTTTTAATTTTAAGCAGAATATCAAAATCCAAAAATATAGATTTCATCATTGAAGAGTTTTTATCAAGTCAACTTAATCATCTAACTTTAGATATTATTGGAGATTGCTTAACAACTAAAGATTATGAATATAAAAAATTTTTAGAAAATAAATACGCTAAAAATAAAAACATTAATTTTATAGGAAAAATAGATTATCAGAATTTAAGTTCAATTTTAAAAAATTACGATATCCATATTAGTGCTACAACAGAAGGATTTTATGATAAATCAGTTTTGGAAACTATGGCAAATGGTATTATAAATTTTTATTGTAATTCTGATTATTCAAAACATTTTTCAAAAGAGTATCAAGAACTTTTACAGTTTAAGTTGATTAAAAATTCACTTACTAAACAATTAAATAAAATTAAAAACATAGAAAACAGTTTTCTTTTAACAATGGTGGATGAAGTTCAAAAAAATGCAAATAAAGAAAGTCTTGAATCAATAATATATAGAATCAATGATTCAATTCAGAGTCAATCCACAAAATAGTCTTTTTTAATCCTGTCTCTAAATTTATTTCTGGTTTCCAATCTAGTTTTTCTTTAGCTTTAGAGATATCTGGTTGTCTCTGTTTTGGATCATCTTTTGGTAAATTTTTATTTATTATTTTAGAATTAGAATTTGTTAATTTAATAATTTCAGTAGCTAACTGATTTACAGTAATTTCATTTGGATTTCCAATATTAAATACTTCATTATAATTTGAATTCATTAATGCAATAATTCCATTAACTGTATCGTCTACGTAAGAGAAACTTCTTGTTTGATTCCCATCACCATAAATTGTTATATCTTCTCCTTTTAAAGCCTGTGTAATAAAATTGGTCACTACCCTGCCATCATTTAATTGCATCCTTGGACCATAAGTATTAAATATTCTCACAATTTTAGTTTCAATGTTATAGGTTCTTGCATATGTTGCAGTTGCAGCTTCTGCAAATCGTTTTGCTTCATCATACATACTTCTTTCTCCGTTAGGATTAACATTTCCCCAATAAGCTTCATTTTGTGGAGAAATTTCTGGATCACCATACACTTCAGAAGTTGATGCAAGTAAATATTTAGATTTTTTTACTTTGGCTAAACCAAGTGTATTTATAGTTCCAATACTTCCAGCTTTTAAGGTGTTAATTGGATTTTGCTGATATGCAACAGGTGATGCTGCACTTGCAAAATGTAGAATATAATCCAGTTCTTCATCAATATTGATATGGTTTTGCACATCATGTTCAATAAATTTTACATTTGATAAATCCAATAAATGTTCTATATTTTTTAGGCTTCCTGTTAATAAATTGTCTAATAAAATTATATTGTTATTTTTAGTTGATAATTTTTCGGCCATATGAGAACATACAAATCCTGCTCCACCAGTAATAAGTATATTCATCTTACTTCCATGGGTAATACATAACTGAGTTGCTAATTTGGGATTTTTCTTTCAACTTATTTTCCTCATTTTCAGTAAGAGGATACATGATTACAATAAGGGAATTATTTGGAATATCTTCAACTGAATTAATACAAGCATGATTTTCAACACTTAAACTACTGTCATATATTAAAACTTTGATATCATTATCATTTAAAATTTTATAAGCATCTAAAGTAGGAGAATTTCTGAGATCGTCAGTATTTTCTTTAAAAGCTGCACCTACTAACACTATATTTTTGAGATCATTAGATTCTTTTAAACTCATCATTTGGTTAATAGTCCAATGTAAATGAATATTATTAGACTTAATAATATTTGAAATCAAAGGTAACTCTAACTTTTTATTATCATAAAAATTATTTACTTCAACTAAATCTTTGGGGAAACAGGATCCACCCCAAGATGGAGAAGGTCTAAAATATTGTTTCCCAATTCTTTTATCCATACCAACGCCTTTCAATACATCTTCTAAGTTAGCGTTAGAATAATTTACTAATCTGGAAGCTTCGTTAACAAAAGTTAATCTTAAAGGTAAGTAAGTATTAGCTAAATATTTAATAAGTTGGGAACTAACAGAATCAGTAACTATAATTTCACAATTGAAATCTGAATAAAGCTCTAATAGTATATTAATTTTACTTTGATCATAACCACCAATTACTATCCTATCTGGATTAAAAAAATCATATACTGCAGAACCTTCTCTTAAAAATTCAGGATTAAATGTAAGTTTTTCTTTATTAAATCCAATTTTTTTGCAGACATTTTCAATTTCATAGGGAGGTATTGTAGATTTAACTGTTATAACTATATCATCTCTATTCAAAGAGGCTATTTCACCTATCGCTGATTCTAAAAATTTTGTATCTACAGAATTAGTTGAAACATTATTTGGAGTCTGTACGCAAATAAATACTATGTCTACAATATCCCATTCAACATCTTCATAATTAGTTAGAAAATTCATTCTTTCAAAATTTTTTGAATTTTCAAAATGTTTATCTAAGTCAGGTTCAAAAAATGGTAATTTTTTTTCATTTAATAACTTTATTTTATTTGTATCTAAATCAATAAAAGTTACATTATGTTTTAGATGTGCGAAACCTACTCCTGTTACAAGACCAACATATCCTGTTCCAACAACAACAATGTTCATATTATGCAATATTACCAATATTGCGATTTAAAATAATATTAATGATTTATTATGTTGCACATTGGGACAAAATTTTACTTCAATCTAGAGGTCCAATAGTAAAATATTTAACTACTTTAAAAATTAATGCGATTTGCCCAATAAAACATAAGAATGAATTAAATAGTTTTTATAATCAATCAATAAATTGGGAACTTGATAAAACAAAAATTTTAGATATCAAAGCGATTTTTAATCTTGCTTCAATAATTAAAAACAACGGAGAACAAAATATTTATCATATTTTTACTTTAAAATCTGGAATTCTATTTATGATCTCTAAATTTATTACAAAAAATGAATCAAAAAATATTCTATCTGTAACAGGATTAGGTTACTTATTTAGCAAGAATTTAAAAGCAAAAATATTAAGAGTATTGATAAAGCCGATATTTATTTTTTTAATCAACAAAACTTTTCATACTATTATTTTTCAAAATAAATCAGATCTTAGAATTTTTAACAAATTTACAAATTTTAAAAATAAATCAATTTTAATTGAAAGTTCTGGAATTGAAACTAATGAGTATATTCAAAAAAATTCTTTTAACAACGAACTAAAAATATTAATGTCTTCTCGTTTATTGATTGATAAAGGAATCCTAGATTTTGTATCTATCGCAAATAAAAATGAAAATAAGAAATTAAAATTTTTTCTATCTGGTGAGATTGATTATGGTAACCCTAAATCAATAAAAGATTATGAATTACAAAATATAATAAATAATTCACCAGTTGAATATTTAGGGTATATAGATTTAAGAAAAGAACTTCACAATTATGACATTCTTATTTCACTTTCTGATTATGAAGGATTTTCAAGAGTTTTGTTAGAAGCAGCTTGGGTAGGTTTGTTTTGTATTAGTACACTAAATCCAGGTACAGAATTTATATCAAATTTTGAGAACTCAAAAATTATTGATAATAAAGATAACAATCAAATTCTTTTATATTTAAATAATCTTTTAAACTCTAATCTAAAAATAAGTAATAAAAACAAAAAAATTATTTCTGAAAATTATACGAGTTCTATTATTGCTAATCAATTTTCTAAATTATATTATTTAGATTAATGAAATTTATTCAATTAAATATCTACTTTGTATCATTTATATCTTTTCTTCTTTCAATAATTGGAAACTATTTTGCTTTAAGGTTTAAGAATTTTTTTTATCAACAAAAGAGAGAGATAATTGAGAAAAGACTTGTTTCAAACTTTATTCCACCCATTGGAGGTGTAGCTACAGCACTTGCATTCTTAATTTCTGTAAACTTCCTTGGAACTTCTGAAAAAACAATAATAGTGATTGGTATTTTTGGAACTTTGATTTCAATTATTGGTGTAATAGATGATTTTTATAATTTAAATTGGAAATCTAAATTATTTTTTCAAATATTGTTTGTTTCAATCCCAGTAATAAATATAAAGACATATCTTAATATTGAATCGTTACTAAAACTTCATATGAATAATAAATTGAATTTAATTGTTACAATTTTTTGGATTGTATTTGTAATTAATATAATTAACTTCATAGATAATATGGATGGATTAGCTGTTGTTGTATCTAGTTCAATTCTTTTACAGATTACTTTACTTACTTATTATTTTAACCAAAATAGGTTAACTGATTTATCAATTGTTTTATTATTTTCAATTCTTGGTTTTTTTGTATTTAATTTTCCACCAGCAAAACTTTACTTGGGAGATTCAGGAAGTTTATTTATAGGTTTCTGTCTAGGTTTTTTAAGTATTTTATTTGTTTGGAATCCAGGTGGTGTAAATTCTTTGCTTTTTAACCTAAGTCCAATATTCCTATTTTTTACCATACCACTTTTAGATTTTCTTGTTATTTTTAATCACAGAATTAAAAATAATATAAAGCCGACAACCGGTGGAACAGATCACATATCTCATAGGCTATTAAAAAAAGGTTTGAGTGAAAAAAAAGTATTACTTATTTTTGTAATATATAGTTTTAGTTCATTCATTTTAGTTCTAGCTATTTTACTTTTTAAACCAACAGTTTCAATATTGTTTATAATTTTTTATTTAATACATATAAAAATGCTTTATAACTACTTAACTAAATTAGATACCTTTAGCTAATTTATCTTCTAATTCTAAAATTCTATCAGGGGTTCCAGCGTCAATCCACCAACTATTTAATTCTGAAAATGAAGCCCTATTGTTTTTAATATAAATATTTATTAAATCTGTTACTTCATATTCACCTCTAGAAGATGGCGTAAGCTTTTTAATATTTGAAATTACTTTATTATCAAAAATATAAACACCAACTACAGCTTTGTTGCTTTTTGGCTTTTCTGGCTTTTCTTCAATTGAATCTATTTTTCCATTTTGATCCAATACCAAAACTCCAAATTCTTGAGGATTGTTTACTTCAATTGTAAAAACATGACATCCACCAAATTGATTTATTTGATCAAAATTAATATTTTTTATTGGATTTTCACCAAAAAAATTATCACCTAATATAAATATTGAACTTTCATTACTTGTTAGAAATTTTTCTGCCTTAGATAAAGCATGTGATATACCCAAAGGTTCTTCCTGTATTGCATACTTTATGTCTAAATCTGGAAAGCATTTCTTTGTAACTTCTTGTGTAAGTTCATCAAATAATGGATTTGTAATAATAACGAATTTCTTTATACCCCATGAGAGAATTTGCGTAATCTGTTGGTTTATCATTGGTGTACCGTTAACTTCCAATAAAACTTTAGTTTTATCGTTATTTCTAAATCCTTGAAGCCTTTTTCCCAAGCCACCAGCTGCTATTATGCAAGTGATTTCTTCCATAAAATTAATTATATAGTTATACTCATATGTTGGTTTACAAATGATACAACAAAAAAGATACTTTTTAACGCTTAGTGTTATTTTGCTGCTAGGTATAATTGCTTATATTTTTTTAGTTCCCAACTTTGAAACAGTTGAGTTTAATCAAGAAGTTATTGACAATATTGCTGAGGGTGTTACAACTACTACTCCTGGTAGTCAGAATAATGATAATGTATCTGAAACTCAAGATAATACTGAATTACCAATTGATTTAGAGCAAGAAGATCAAATTATTATTCAAGATTTTCTACTTAATAGTTTTGCTAAATCGGATATTGATATTTTTGATACTTATCTTCTTATTGGCTCTGATGAAAGAAATGAAAATTCATCTATTTCAAGAGGTTTTGTTGAAGGTGCACGAGCTGATGTGATAATTCTCGGATTATTTAAAAAAGATTCAGATGAGATGTATTTATTATCAATACCCAGAGATACACTAATTCAAAATGGATGCACTGATAACATCGAAAGAATTAATGCAAGTTTTATAAAAAATGTTTGTGGAAATAAAGTAGAAAATTTAGCAGCATCAATAGCAAAACTTACTGGATTAAAAATAGATCATTTTGCAAGTTTTAACTTTGAAGGTTTTGAAGAAATTATTAATTCATTTAATGGTATTGAGATTTGTGTAGATGTAACTCAAAGAGAAGGATATTCTTTCGAACTTCAAAAAGGATGTCAGCTAGTTAATGGTTCAATAGCTTTAAATTGGGTTGTTTCCAGACACACTGAAATACTTGTTGGTGAAAAACAACTAGATGAAAATGGTAACGATATCTCTGAATGGAAGTTAATGCCTGGTGTTAGTGATCTAACTAGAAATGATAGACAGCAATATGTTGTACTTCAACTTCTCAAGAGAGTAAAAGAATTTAGAAGCTTATCAGATCTAAGTAAATTTATTACAGCACTTGAAAATAGTTTTGTGATAGACGAGAACCTTAGTTTAAACAAAGCTGCCAATCTTCTGTGGAGCTTAAAAGATACAAATTTCAACACTATCAAAAAACTATCAATGCCAGTTAAAAATTATATTCTAGAAGACGGAAGACAAGTTCTTATTATGACAGAAAACTTTACAGATTTTGCTCAATCTCAAGGACTTTTAGATTCATAATTTTCAAAATAATATATTAAATATAAAAAAGGAAATATCCAGAAATAAATTGCTACATCTGGAGAATAAATCAAATCATTAGTCAAATTTTGTGTGAAAATCATTAAAAATATTAAATTTTCAATTTTAGTCAATCTATAAGAATTTTTAGTAAACAAAATAACCAAACTAATTAGTATTAATAAAGTTGGTAATAGCCCGAATTCAACTGCAAAAGTTAAGAAACCATTATGAGCAGTTGTAATTTCATCATACTGCGACAAAGAAAACTCAGATTCAGTAGTTTTAAACTCATAATTTTCTGATATCAACTTAGCAGATCTTAAGCTTTGACCTCCTAAATAATTTATATATCCACTCGAAACATCTTCAACCCAAAAGAAATACATTCTTCCTTCAATAATCGACCACTTCCATGACTGGTTATTTATGTTTCCATTTTTTGAAAGTATTGAACTTTGACTAAATAAAGTTTCATTTCCTTTTGGTATTTCATCTAAATTTAGTTCAATAATTATATTGAAATCTTTTTCAGATAAATCATAATTGTTAGGTATGGCAATCCAATAGCTTCTTGGTCTAAGTAGTTTTAAGCCTAACTCATTAAATTTAATTTTTCCATCGTTCCTATTATCATAAAAAGAATCTGAAGCTGGTAAGAAAATAAAGTAATCATTATCTCTATTGACTTCATTCAATAAAACCTTAGTACTATTTTCTTCTGTACTTATATAAATACTTTTTACAAAACCATCTAAGTAAGAACCTCCAGGTGATTGACCATCAGCCCATCCGCCAACTTCAAAATATGAATCATTTTTTAATAAATTTATAATATATCCTGGTGTATGTTTACCCCCAATTTGATTCCAGTTTTTTCCATCATTAGAAAAATAAAAAGTAACGACAGTTCTCGGAAATAGATTATCTTTATAATCAAAATTCATTTTTAAAAACCCATAAACAGGTGAAGAAGATTGAGTAATTTCTTGAGATTTAATTATATTTTTTTCTTCCTGAGTATATGTAAAATTAAAACTTTCTTCAACTGATTGATCTGGAAGAGTAATTAAATAATCTCTATACACTTCTTTTATATAAAAACCACCTCCAGTTCCATCTACAACTTCTATATTTTTTATCGCCAATCCACTTAAAAAAGTTCTATTAGATTGCTTTAAAAACACTGAAGGAAATAAATATATAAAAATAAGAAATAAGAATCCTGAAATAATAAATAATGATAATTTTATTTTTTTCGAAACTTTTTTTGATCCATATATTAAAACAGTTATTCCTAGTATAAAAGCAATATAAGATCCTCTAGAATAAGTCAGTATTAAATTTATAAAAGTTATAAAAAACATTAACACCCAAAAATAATTTTTATTTTTCGGATTATTATTTTCATTAAAAAGTAATTTATAAATGACTAGTAAGCAATAAATTGAACAAATAATACCTATTACATTAGGACCACCACCTTGAATACCGCCTAATCGTCCAGAAAAAAATATTGTATTACTTCCTGTGTTGTTTAATATCCATCCATCAACAGCTCCGGGTAATTGAATCTGAAAAAGAATGATTATAAAATTTACCACCATGACAATCCAAAGAGGTTCAAAAATTTGTATTATATTTTTATTGTTTTTTATTAGTTCTTTTGCTATTAAAAACGAAAATATAAAATAAAAATATATTCTCAAATTTGATGTATTGAAAATCAAAAAATTCTTTGTAAAAATATTTGAATACATAATAAATAAAAAGAAAAATATAAAAAATATTTTATCTATATATGTAAATTTGAAGTTTTTAAAATATTTAAAAATTAGATAAATAAAAACAAAAATTACAGGTAAATCTTCAAAATTTATACCGACTAGGTTTAAACCAAAATTTGAAGGAATCAAAAGAGATGAGGCAAGCAATATTCCTATGACATTAATTGAATTAATATTAATCTTCATAAAAAATTATTTTTGTGGGCCCGGCAGGACTCGAACCTGCGACCGACGGATTATGAGTCCGTTGCTCTAACCAACTGAGCTACAGGCCCTAAAATTATGAAATTATAGATTGTACTTTTAATGCAATACTCATATCACCAGAAACTTTTAGTTTTCCGGTCATAAAAGCAGCTTGTGGACTTGAAGAACCATCCATTATTGCTTGCATTGTATCAGCATCAGTTGTTACAGTACATGTGGCTTCATTATCATCTGATGAAATTTCACCACTAACACCATCAATAAATACAATATTATCACCAGCAATAAATTTAACTGATCCTCCAAGAACACTTAAATCTTTACCCTCAGCTCTCTCTTTTACTATATCAAGATAATTCATTATCCCTCCATTCAATTCTATTATAGTTAAATCTAATAGTTAAGCTCCGAGGGTGGGACTTGAACCCACAACCAACGGATTAACAGTCCGCTGCTCTGCCAATTGAGCTACCTCGGATAGCAAATTAATAATACTAGGTATCAAATAGTATTCAGATAGAATTCTTTTTTCTTTTTGATATTTTCAATTTTTTGAATAATTGAAAAATCTTTTTCTGTTGAATTTTCAAATTCTTGTATTAAATCACGAATTTTAAATTCAGCATAATGTAAATAAAGCCTCGCGGTTGATTCTTTTAATTGACTATCTGAATATGAAACATTCAACAAAATATTTTTGAACTCTTTACTTTTTTTCATTGAGCTAACTTCATCTGCAAATGAATCATTAATTAAAATTATTTCATTTAGTTCGTCAGAAATATTATCTTTTTGCTTTAGAATCTCTGAAAAAATAATTTCCTTAAAAGTTTCAATGGCTAACGATTTGTTATTATTTTACTGAATTTGTTTCTGATGTTGGGTTATAACTAATTTCACTTTTTAAAATATCTTTTTGAGTATTTAGTTTTAAAGATAAATAATCTAATGCAACATCAATTTCTAGTGGACTTAAATTAATAGACAATTGTCTAAAATAATTAAAAATTGAAACTTTATCAAAGTCATTTTGCATTTTAAGATCAAGCAAATATTCAACTATATTTTTATTTTCCTTAATTAATGCAGAAAAATTATTATTTTTTGCTTCATAAAAATCAGAAATATCTTTATAAGATTTTGGCAAATTTAAACAATGTATTTCAATTTGTGTTGAAACTTGACCTTTTAATTCTAAAAACTTTTCAGTGGCTTTTAATCCTGCTTCGTCGTTATCAAAGCATAAAAGAAATTTTTTAGTGTATCTAGTTAAAATATTTAGTTGATTGATAGTAAATGCTGTTCCTGATGCTGATACGACATTAGCGTAACCTAATTGATTTAAAGCTAAGACATCAAAATATCCTTCTACTATAAAAACAAAACTTTTTTCTTTTACAGATTTCAAAAATTTTTGACTAAAAAATAAGCTTTTATTTTTTTTATATAATATTGAATCCGAATTATTTAAATATTTTGGACCAAAGTCGTCTAATGACCTCCCACCATAAGCAATAACTTCGTTTTTGAAGTTCAGAATTGGAAACATAATTCTATTTTTAAAAAGAAAATTATTATTTGAACTTTTAAAACCTAATTTTGATAAGTCTTGTTCAGAAATATTTTTACTAGATAAATATTTATTTAATGAGGCTAAATCACTATCAATAAATCCGATACCATAATAGATAATTTCTTCATTACCATATCCTCTGTCTTTTAAATAACTCTTAGAATGTGTTCCTTTTTCAGATTGAATTTTTCTTATGAAATATTCATTTAGATGTTTCATTTTTTCAACATAAGAATTAGTATTTATTTCATTTTGATTTGATAAATAACTAAGTTTAAAATTATATTTTTCAGCTACGAACTCTACGGCTTCTTGAAATTCAAAATTATTTATCAATTGTACGTAGTGAAAAATATCACCTCCCTCTTTACATCCGAAACAGTGAAACAAGTTTTCAGTATCAGTAAAACTCATACTTGCAGTTTTTTCCCCATGGAATGGACATAGAGCCATACCTTTTAAACCTCTTAATTTTCCAGTAGTAGTCGACAGTACAAAATCACTAATTTTTGAAATTTTTTTAAGATCTTCAATCGAATTTTTTGAAATAGACATTAATATTTATCAAAAAAATTAATTAGTTTATCAATAGGCACTCTTTGTTGTTGCATTGTATCTCTATCTCTAATTGTTACCATACTATCTTCAAGAGAGTCAAAATCAATTGTTATACAATAAGGCGTGCCAATTTCATCTTGTCTTCTGTATCTTTTTCCAATTGATTGCGTTATATCAATTTCAGTTCGATATTTGACTAAAAGCATATTATTAATTTCATTTGCCAGTTTAATTAAATTTTCTTTTTTGCTTAAAGGTAAAATACCTATCTGTACTGGAGCTATATTAAAACTAAATGAAAAGAAATTTCTAGTTTCATTATTTACATTATCTTCTTTGTAAGTAGCACAAAGTAAAGCAAATACAGTTCTAGTCAAACCTGCTGCTGGTTCAATAACATTAGGCACTATTTTTAAATTTGCTTCTGCATCAAAATAAGTTAAATCTTTACCACTAGCATTTTGATGAGCTTCAATATCATACTTACCTCTATCTGCAATTCCTTCAAGTTCACCCCAACCCCAAGGATATAAAAACTCTATATCAACAGTTTTCTTTGCATAATGGGCTAATTCGGATTCATTGTGTTCTCTAAACCTAAGATAATCTTTTGAAATTCCAAGATTTAAATACCACTCCATTCTTGCTTTCTTCCAAAATTCAAACCATTTTGAAGAATCTTCTGTTTTACAAAAAAATTCTATTTCCATTTGTTCAAACTCACGAGTTCGAAAAATAAATTGACCAGGAGTTATTTCATTCCTAAAAGATTTTCCAATATTTGCAATCCCAAATGGAAGTTTAGCTCTCATTGTTCTTTGAACATTTTCAAAATTTATAAATATACCCTGTGCTGTTTCTGGTCTTAAATAAACTTTTGAATCTTCATTTTCTGTTGGTCCAATATTTGTTGAGAACATTAAATTAAAATTCTTTGGATCTGTAAATTCTGGCTCATCACATTCACAACTTATTTCATTTAACTTGTCACTTCTTAACCTTGTATTACATTTCTTACATTCAACAAGTGGATCAGAAAACTCTGATAAATGTCCTGAAGCTGTCCATACTTGAGTACTTTGAATTATTGAAGTGTCAATGGGGAAAATATTCACATCTGAATTAATTCTCAAACTCTTCCACCATTCCTCTGAAATATTTTTTTTCAAAATTGAACCTAATGGTCCATAGTCGTAAGAGCTTCGAAGCCCTCCATAAATTGAAGACGAATTAAAGACAAAACCTCTCGATTGAGAAACTTTTACAATTTTTTCAAAAAGTTCTCTATTAATTTCCACCATATGTTCTTTTCCTACTTTTAAATTCTAATAGAACTTTATCTAAAATCTTCTCATCAACATCTGGCCATAAATCATCAATAAAAATTAGCTCTGAATAACTAATTTGATAAAGCAAGAAGTTGCTTAATCTTTTCTCTCCAGCTGTTCTAAGAAGTAAATCTGGATCTGGAATTTCTGGGAACTGGAAATTTGATCTAAATTGTTCTTCAATATTTATTTCATTAAGTTCCTTATTTAAGTTTTTGTTATGTAAAGTTATGACTAGCGTTTTGTATTTCACTTTCTAGAACCATAATTAAATGCAAAATTAAGATTTAATATTTTATTATTCTTAGTTATTTCCTCAGTTTCAATCATTAAACTTTTGTTTTCTTCTGGTATTTTATTATCTTCTAAATTACCTAAAAATCTAAATCTAACACCTTTTTCATTAAACTCTTCTCTTCTTCTAAGTAAAATATCTCTATTGAAAAACATTAAGTATTCAACTTCTTCAATACTTCTCAACCAATTTTCAGTTGAGAATGCATAGACTGTCAACCAAAGTATTTTATTTTTAATTGCCCAATCAATTGTTCTAGAAAGAGAATGTTCTCCAGCAGCATGGCCATTAGTTCTATCTAGACCTTTTTCAGTAGCCCAACGACCATTTCCATCCATGATTATGGCTAGATGATTTAATTCTTTTGTGTTATCTTTCATTCCAAAGTTTACTCAATATTTTTTCTTCATAAGTCTTTAGTTTAGTTTCTTGATTATGACTAAAACCTAATAAATGCAATAAACCATGTACTAAGACTAGTTGCAATTCTTCAATTAAAGATTTTTCATATTTTTTTGCATTAATTTTCAAATCATCTTTGCATATAAAAATATCTCCTAAAACAACAATTTCTTTAAAATTTGAATTTAAAAGACTTTTATAATCTTTAAATATTGGCAATGTTATAACATCTGTTGAATAATTCTTACCAAAGTAGTCGTTATTAAGATTTTTAGATTCTTTTTTATTAATTGAATGTAAATCAACAAAAATATTATTGTTTAAAGGAAAAAAATCTTCAAATATATCTAAAGCATCATTAAGTGCTATTTTTTCATTTTTTAAAAATTTTCCATAAAAATTAATTTTCAAGTATTTACTCTTCTTCGGTACTTTCAGGGTACAAAACTCTCTGGTGATATAATCCCTCTAAACTTTTTTGAAAAGAGTCTTTGATTAAAGTTATTTCTTTAAATGTTAATGGTGAGTTTTGTAGTTGGCCATCTGAAATTTTTTCATTAAATATTTGCTCAATTATATTTCTAATTTTATTTTCATTAGCATCCTCTTTCATGAAAATAGCTCTACAAGCAGCCTCTAAAGAATCAGCAAACATTAATATTGCAGATTCTTTGGTTGTAGGTTTAATACCTAGATGTCTAAATTCATTTTTATTAACTTGAACTCCTTGTTCTTTAGCTTTTTCATAGAAAAACCTAATTACTGAATCACCATGATGTTCTTGAATACCTTTATATACAATTTCAGGTATTTTAAATTTTTTAGCTAATTTTATACCTTCTGTTACATGACTTTTAATAATCTCTGCTGATTCCATTGGACTTAATTGTTCATGAGGAGTTGAATAACCGATTTGGTTCTCAACAAACATTAAAGGATTGATAGTTTTTCCTAAATCATGATAATAAGCCATTGCTCTTGCAAGTTGACTATTTGCTCCAATTTTCATAGCTGCACGATCAGCAAGTGTTCCAACTACAAGTGAATGGTTAAATGTGCCTAAAGCATTATCTTCAAGAAATCTTAAAGCTGGATGGTTTCTATCAGATAATTCAGATAACTTTAAATTAGATGTGATTCTGAAAATATTTTCAATATAAGAAATTAATGAGAATGCAAATAAATTAGTTATTAATGAACTAAAAAATGCAACAAGCAAAATTTGAGTTAAATTTGCTTCTTGTCTTAAATAAAAATATACACCAAAGGCAAGTAACGGTTGAGAAAGAGAGATGTAAATAATTCTTTCTCTTAATAACTTTCTGTCTGTTTCTTCTGAAATAAAAATAGCTGGAATGATAGTTCCAAGTGCACCTAAGGCAACTAATCCAATATTTCCACCTCCTGCAAGTGCAAGTAAGGAGCTAGAAAGCGAAAGTATTAAAGTAGCTCGCAAATTTAAAAGAGTCATAGAAATAATTCCAATAAATGATATTGGTAAGCCATATTGTATGAACTTATAATCAGAAAGTTGAGAAAAATATGAAACACCTCTTAATGAAAGTGAAGACATAAATAATAAAGTTAAAATTAGTAAAAGTTCATTATCATTTTTCCAAATGGAATCTTTTAGCCTCCATAATAAAACATACAAAACTACGAAAACTGAAACAATTATCGGAATTGCAGCTGTTTGAACAGTTCTAGATTGTCCTGATAGATAGCCTAATTCATTTAAAGCTTCAAAAATAACATTTGTTATAATCTGTCCTTCTTCAACAATCAATTCATCTTTAAAAAATTGTACTTCAACAACTTGAACAGATTCTATAGCTTTTTGTTTTTGAATATTCCACAATTCTTCTTCTAGCTTTTGGTTAGCTATTAAATTTTCAGCTATTATTTCTGCAACAGCAGATCCAACTCTAGCTTCAGGAATTATTGCATAAATCTCGCTTTGTAAGTTTAAATTAGGAGGTGTGGAAACTATATTTTGTCTGATTTGGTTTAAAGAGTCATTACTAATTCCAGAAGTTAGTAATTTATTTGCTTGTAGTTTTGCTTCAATTTCTAATTGTGTTAAATAATTATTTCCATTTTTAATATCATTATTTGATACCTCTACTAAAACTTCAATAGTTGAGGTTGATATAGTTGAAAACAAAAGAGAAGTCTGAATTTTTTCAATCTGTTCAATTTTATTTAATTGAACTATTTCAACAACTGGATTTGTTTCATTAATATCATTTTCATCATCCTGAATAAGTGTCTCTTCAGTTCTGGCTTTAATAACAGTTAAAAACATATCTGTAATTCCATCAATTACTGTTGAATTAACTTCAGAATCTATAGAGTAAACAGGAGGTACATTATTCAAAGCATTGTCAATTAATTTTTGAGTTTTAACTTCATCAATGACTGAAATATACCTAGGTGAATAAAATGTTGTAGGAGATTCATCACCAATTTCTATTTCAATAATCTGATTTTCAGGAAAAACTGTAAAAGATATAAACCATACACCTGTAGCAAAAACCATTAGGTACAATATTTTTTTAATGTGTTCAGTATATTTATTCATTATTTTTGGGAAATACTTCTAAAATCTTTGAAACAATCTTGTTTCTTACAATATCAGTTAACATAAATTCCACAACCTCAATTTCATCTATTGATGTTAAAGTTTTTCTAACTTTTTTAAGCCCTGATAAATGAGTATTATTTAAATCAACTTGAGACTCGTCACCTGTAATTATCATTTTTGAATCTTCACCTAGTCTGGTTAAAAACATTTTTATTTGGCTTAAAGTAGAATTTTGTGCTTCATCTAATATAATACAAGCATTATTTAAAGTTCTTCCTCTCATATACGCTAATGGTACTATTTCAATATTTCTCTTATCAATTAAATACTGTAAGCTTTCATTTCCAAGAAAATATTCCAGAGAGTCAAAAAGTGGTACTAAGTAAGGGTCAATTTTTTGTGATAAATCACCAGGTAAGTATCCTAATCTCTCCCCTGCTTCAACTGCAGGTCTTGTTAAAACAATTTTTTTGATTTTTTCTTCTTTATACATTTTTACAGCACTTGCAACTGCTAAAAAAGTTTTACCTGTTCCAGCTGGTCCAATACCAAAAGTAATAGTTGATTTTTCAATTGCTTCTAAGTATTTGAATTGTGTTAAGTTTTTTATTTTAATTTTTTTATTGTTAGTAATTTCAAGTTGATTAAAACTTTCATTTTTTTGATTTTTTTTTGTTTTTAATTTAGTAAGTAATTCAATATCAGAAATTTCAATATTTTCATTTTTTTTATTCATATTTACCATTTCATCAAATATTTTTTGGAAATCGGAAATTAACTTTTCATCACCATCTAAAAATATACTATTACCACGAACATTCAAATCAATGCTAGGAAATGCTTTGCGTAAATATTTTAGATTTACATCATTAATACCTAAAAGCTTTACAATATCTTGATTTTGAGGAATTGTAATTTCTTTCATATTTAAATATTCTTTAATTTTTCTCCACCAATTAAATGCATATGAATATGAAATACTGTTTGACCAGCATTTTCATTTGTATTCACAATTAACCGATATCCTGAATTATTTATTTCATACTTTTTTGCTAATAACTTTGCTGTTAAAAACATCTGAGCAAGAAATTTTGAATCCTCTTCTTCAATAAAATTTATCGATTCTATTTTTTTCTTAGGAATTATTAAAATATGAACTTTTGCAACTGGGTTGATATCATTTATTGCAAAAACATAATCATTTTCATAAATAATATTTGAGTTAATTTTACCTTCTAGAATCAATTCAAAAATAGACTTATTACTCATAATTTATTTTACATCAATAATGCTGCAGCTGTTAAGGTTGCAGTTTCAACTCTTAAAGTAAAACTTGAAATTGAATAAACAAAATCAAAAGAGTCAAGTTCTTTTTTTGACCAGCCTCCTTCAGGTCCTACAGCAAAATTTTTTATTTTTTCAGAATGTTGTTTTATTGGTTGTCCTGAAATATCTAAACATGTATCGAAAACATTGAAGTCTATACTATCAACTAAATTTAATTTTGGTACAAATGGAACGCCTGACTGCTCTATTGAAGAAATAATCCAACTATTAATTTTTCCTTCGTTAACATAACTATTTTGCGTATATTCAGTATTGCCAATAAAAATTTCGGATACACAAAGTTCGGTCAATTTTTCAATTAAAAATCTCAATCTATTTTTATTTTTTAATTGAGGGAAAAAAACTTTCATATCATTCGTTCTTTTATAATTTTTTGATTCAAATATTTCAATCAAATTGTTTTCAAATTTTCCAATATATAAATTACCCTGACCATCTGAAAGATTGATTAATTGTCCGTTTTTGATTCTAAGTACATCTTTTAAATGATGTATTTTTTTAGAATCAATAATCTCATAATGATCTTTTTGAGTTAAATTTATATCAAAAATTGTTGGAATATGCATTATTGTTTTAAAAACTCTTTAAATGCTTCTTTAGGAACTGCTACTTTCCCAATTTGACGCATCTTCTTTTTACCTTCTTTTTGTTTTTCTAATAATTTTCTTTTTCTTGTTACGTCTCCTCCGTACAATTTAGCGGTCACATCTTTTCTTAATGCTTTAATTGTCTCTCTGGCAATTATCCGAGATCCAATAGCTGCTTGGATTGGGATATCGAATTGTTGCCTAGGTATTAATTCTGATAACTTTTTTACTCTATTTCTACCTATATATTCTGCATTTTGTTTAGCTAAAATTGAACTAAATGAATCAATTGTTTGACCATTAACTAAAATATCCAATTTAACTAAATTACCTTTTTCATAATCTAACAATTTATAATCTAATGTTGCAAAACCTTGAGAAACTGATTTTAACGAATCATAAAAACCAGTTACAAGCTCTAACAGAGGAAGTTTGTATTGTATTTTTACCATCGTAGTTGATAAATAATTAATATCTAGCTGTTGTCCTCTTTTCTCGTTTAATAATTGTATTACTGAACCAATATATTCTTTTGGTAAAAGTAAATTAACTTCACAATATTTTTCTTCTATAGATTTGATATCTGTATATTTATCAATTTCAGTTGGGTTTTTTATTAAAATTTCTTGATTATTATTTCTTACTATTTTAAATTCCACTGAAGGTGGGGTAACAATCAAAGATAGATTAAATTCTCTTTCCAGTCGTTCAATAACTATCTCAAGATGTAATAATCCTAAAAATCCACATCTAAAGCCAAACCCAAAAGCTGAAGAAGTCTCTGGTTCAAAAAAGAAACTCGCATCGTTTAGAACATATTTGTCTAGTGATTCTCTTAATTTAGTATACTCATCACTATCTGAAGGGAATACACTAGAAAATACTGTTGGTTGTGGTTCTTTATAGCCTGAAACGATAATAGGTTTTGGGTCATCATCTGAAACTAAAGTATCTCCTACTCTTATTTGTGATAAATCTTTAGCTCCTGTTACAACATATCCAACCTCACCTGATTCTAAAGATTTAGAAGGTGTAAATTTTAAGTCAAAATATCCTATCTCCGTTGGAGAAAAAGAAAAATTAGAATTTACAAGTTTTAATCTTTGATTCTGAAGAATTTCTCCACCAAACATCCTAATAGAAGCTACTACTCCTCTATAAGTATCAAAAAATGAATCAAAAATCAAAGCATTAGTGCTGTTAGATTTTTTTTCAGGAGGTGAAATTAATTTTGGTATTTCGAGTAATAAATTGTCAATACCTAGTCCTGTCTTAGCAGAAATCTCAAATATTTCATTTTCTCTTGATCCAATTAAATTAAATATTTGTTTTTTAGCACTAGATACATCAGCATCAATTGAATCTACTTTATTTAGGACTGGTATCAACTCCAATCCTGCTTCAATTGCTGCATAAGAGTGGGCAAACGTTTGTGCTTGAATACCTTGAGTTGCATCTACAAGCAGTAATGCACCATCACATGCAATTAATGCTCTAGAAACCTCATAAGAAAAGTCAACATGTCCTGGGGTATCAATAATGTTTATTATTAAATCATTAAATTTTAATCTAACTGGTTGAGATTTAATTGTAATACCTTTTTCACGTTCTAAATCCATTGAATCAAGAACTTGATCTTTATGTTCTCCAGGTTTAATTAATCCAGATTTTTCAATTAACCTATCTGCAAGTGTTGATTTTCCATGATCAACATGGGCAATTATTGAAATATTTCTTATATTTTTATTAGTTAACATATGTATTAAGTTAATATCTTATATACTGAAAGGTTTTAAATGGCAAATATTAAATCTCAAAAAAAGAGAATTAAACAAGATAAAATAAGAAATTCTAGAAATAAATCACTTAAGTCAGAGCTTAAAACTGCACTTAAAAACGTATCTATAGATGCAAATGAAAAAAATAAAGAACAAGCATTAAAGTCTCTGGACGTAGCATTCTCAAAAGGAATTATAAAAAAAAGCTATAGGGATAGAAATAAATCTAAAATATCAAGTCTCTAAATTTTTTTTTTATAGCTACTAAAAACCTTTTAGCCACAGTAGATTCAAAACTACTAGAAATTAAATTATTTTCAATTTTGCTAATTAAATTTAAAGACTTATCAATTTGATTTTCATTGATTCTATTCTTTTTTGTAATTGCATCTTTATACTTAAAATCTATTTTTTCATTTAAAATTTCAGATACAAATTGAGTATCAAATTTATAAAGTAATTTAATTCGAACTAGTTCTTTTGTTAAATATGTTAAAAATATTTTAAAAGCGTTTTCATCACTAGCAAAATATTGCAGTAAATCAAGTTCATAATTTTTTTTTGAATTATAAATAGAATTTGTTAAATCCCAAGGATTTACAGTTTTCTTTTTTAAATTGGAATATAATACTTCAATTTCTTGAGATAAATCTTTGTATTTATTAAGATTTGATTTTTTAATTTGAAATATAAAATTTTTATAATGATTTAAATTTAATTTATTTTCTTCTGTTAATTGGAAAAATTCATCATAGACAAATTTTAAATTTTCTGTTTCAAAAAGTGGAGTTCGATAATCTTTTAAATCAGAACTTGAGATTTTTGTATATTTATTTTTAGATATCCCAAATTCATCTAAATCAGATAATAAACTTTCAGTAACAATTAGTTTCATTAACCAACAAAATTAATTAATTTATTTTTAACAAAAATAACTTTTTGATAAGATTCTTTTTCAATTTGAAATTCTTTTAAACACAATTCTTCAATATATACTTGCTCAGAATTTGAAGGAATTTTTTTAGTAAATTTCTTCTTACCGTTAATTTGAATTACCAATTCATAAAAAGGGTCTTGTAAATTATTGGTATCTACTTTTGGCCAAGTTTTTTTTGATAAATTACCCCCAGCAAATAATTTATCTAATTCACTAGAAATGTGTGGAGCAAGAGGATATAACAATGTTGTAAAATCTTCAATAATTTTTGACTTATTTACATTTGAACAATTTTTTTCTTTATCTAAGAAAATTGATAATTCATTATTAAATTTCATTAAATCTGATACCACAGTATTAAACTCAAATTTGTTTAGATGATTAGTTACAGAGTTTACAGTTTGGTTTAGTTTCCTAATTACTTCATTTTCTTCAATACTTAAAGAATCGTTTAATTGAATTAACTGATGTATATTTTCCCATACTTTATTAAGAAATCTTTTAGTCCCCTCTATTCCACCATCGTTCCACTCTACACCATCGCTTGGAGGAGCCATAAATAGAATATATAACCGTAGTGCATCAGCTCCATGAGTTTTAAAATATGATTCTGGATCAACTGTATTACCTTTTGACTTAGACATTTTAGAACCTCCAAAGTTGATCATGCCTTGTGAAAATAAATTTTGGAATGGTTCATCAAAATCTAAAAACTTTAAATCTCTTAAAGCTTTTACATAAAATCTTGCATATAAAAGATGGAGTATTGCATGCTCTACACCACCAATATATTGATCAACAGGAAGCCATGAATTTACAGACTCTCTTGAAAAAGGAAGTTCTTCATTATTAGGATCAACAAATCTTAAAAAATACCAAGATGAATCTACAAAAGTGTCCATAGTATCAGTATCTCTTTTCGCATCACCACCACATTTATAACATTGAACATTTACAAATTCTTTACTTTTTGCTAAAGGTGACTCCTCTGAGTTTTTATAGTCATCAATATTAGGTAAAAGAACAGGTAAATTTTCAATCAGCTCTGGAACAATTCCACAATTATTACAATGTATAACTGGGATTGGACATCCCCAATATCTTTGTCTACTTATTAACCAATCCCTCAATCTAAATGTTGTCTTGGCAGTGCCAATTTTATTGTTTACTAGAAAATCAATAATTTTTTCAGAAGCTTCACTATGCGATTTAAGTCCATTAAAACTTTCTGAATTAATTAATTTACCTTCTCCTGTATAAGCTTCATCTAAATTATTTAATTTCTCATTACTGTTATTAATAACTTGAACAATCTCTAAATTATACTTTTTAGCAAAATCATAATCTCTTTGGTCATGTGCAGGAACTGCCATGATTGCACCTGTTCCATAACTTGCTAAAACATAGTCAGCTATCCACAAAGGATATTCTTTACCATTTATTGGATTAATGATTTTTAAACCAGTATCTACCCCAGATTTTTCTTTAGAGGTTGAAAGCCTCTCAAAATCAGTCTTTTTAATTGATAGCTCAATATATTTTTTTATTTGATCTTTATTTTGAGAAATTTCAATTATTTCATTAATTAACTTATGATCGGGTGAAACAATTGCAAAAGTCATACCAAAAATAGTGTCTGGTCTAGTTGTAAAAACTTCAATTTTTAGTTCTGAGTTCACAACTTCCAATGAAAACTCTGCTCCTTCGGAGCGTCCAATCCAATTTTGTTGCATTGCTTTAACATTTTCTGGCCAATCACCAATTTTATTTAGTCCATCTAATAATTCTTGTGAATATTGAGAAATTCTAAAAAACCATTGATTCAAATTTTTTTGAACAATAACTGTATCACAACGTTCGCAAAGACCTTCTACTACTTGTTCATTTGCAAGAACTGTTTTACAAGAGTCACACCAATTAACTGGTGCATCATTTTTATAAGCTAGATTGTTTTCTAATAGTTTTAAAAATAAAAATTGAGTCCATTTGTAATAATCTGTACTATGAGCAGCAACTTCCCTATCCCAATCATATAAAGAACCTAATCTTTTAATCTGACTTTTCATATTTAAAATTCTTTCTTCTGTGAATGTTTTTGGATGCACACCAGTTTTAATAGCAGCATTTTCAGCTGGTAATCCAAAAGAGTCCCAACCCATTGGTGACAATACATTAAAATTGTTCATTAGTTTATATCTTGTAATTACATCTCCAATTGTGTAATTTCTTATATGACCCATATGTAAATCTCCTGATGGATATGGGTACATGCATAAATTGTAAAATTTTTTGTTATTTGATTTTGAATTTAAACTTAATATATTCTCGCTATCCCAAGTTTCTTGCCAAAAAGATTCAATTTTGGAATATTCATAAGCTTTCACAATCGATACACCTTTTCAATCATTGGATATAAAACTTTAACATCATATTTTTTTAAAATCATTTCAATATTTTTAATTTTATCTGAGTAAATTGATTCTATATTGTATTCTTTATAAGCAAGCTCTATCTGAGATATTAAATCTTCAACATTGTTAAATAAATATCCGTTATCATTTGAGACAAATTGATTCATTGGTGGATTATTTCTAGCTATACATAACTTTTTATAGCTTAATGCTTCAAGCAGAACTAAACCTAGTCCTTCTGAAAATGATGGAAAAATAAATATATCTATTGAATTAAAAAAGCTTTCTTGGTCTTCAACATAACCTAAAAATTTAAAATTCTTTTTTTTCTTTTCCAATATTTTTGAATTTAAATATTGCATATAATCTTTTGAACCAATTCCACCAACAATACAATTAAAATCAATGTTTACAAAATTTAATGAATCTATTAAATCTTCAATACCTTTGTTTTTATTCAATCTCCCAAGAAATCCAAAAGTTATTTTGTCATTATTTAAATTTTTGAAATTTTTTTTATTACTTATCCAATAATTTACAACTACTGGTTTTAAATTAGAGTTTAGTTTTCTTACCCAGTCTTCAACCTCTTTAGAAATAACAATTAATTGGTCTGCATATTCCCATGCTTTATATAAATATTTGAAAAAAATTAACTTTAACTTATTCATCAAAGTCTTCTTCAAGATAAGTGTTATATTTTCCATGAATAGAGACGATCCATTTAAAACTTAAAGATTTTTTGAAGATTTTTTTAATTATAAATATCATATAATCACTTCTTGGTTGGTGTGAATGGACAATATCAAAATTTTTATCTTTAATTAGTTTTTTTAGTTTAATGTATGAAAATGGATTAAACATTCTTGGTCCATTTAGACGATGTATTTTTATGTTTAATTTTATTAAGTCTTTTTCAATTGAAAATATATTAACTTTATCATGACCAATAGAAACAATCTCAACTTCTAACCCATTAGTGATTTGTTCTTTACATAAATCTAAAAGATGTGTTTCCGCCCCTCCACGATTTAAAGAGTTGATAATATGACAAACTTTCATTTATATTCTTGGTGTTATCCATGTTGACTTTGGTGGTAAAAGATTTTCCAAATTTTTTAAGTCATTTAATTCAATTGGTGTGAAGTTTACTATTCTTTCATTAGGAATAGTTTTATCACCAACTGGAATAATAAAATTATCTTTTTGAATTTTTCTTTTAAAATCATAAAGTAGAAATTTATTGTTGTACATAATTTAGAAGAATAGTATTGTTTGTTAAATCGTTAAAGAATTATCAAAATCATTCACTTTTTGAAATCCATTTTCATCTAAAATTGACTGAAATGCTTTCTTTTCAGTATTTAATTCAAAATTATAAGAATCTATCTTGACATCCTTTGCTATTTACGAGAATAAATTTTAACTTATTAATCTGATTTGATCTAACAGAATAATCCCATCTATGATGTCCATCAAGCAAATAAAATTCATCTATTTCAATATCATCTCTGTCATTGTTTAATATTTTTTCATTAAAAGCCGTAGCTATCAATGGCTCGAAATTTTCAGTATAAAAATTTTCAGTTATCTTGATTTTTTCAATAATTTCTTCATGAAGATACATTTTATCTACTTTAGAATCAAAATTTTCAAAACTAATTAGATAAGCTTCACAATCATAATTTTGAAAAAAATATTTTTGATTTAGATTAATCTTCACTTATATTCTTGCTTTAAAAAATATTCTATTTGACCAATTAAGTAATCGACCATTTCATTAGTAATGCTGTTATATAAACTTATTCTTATACCACCAACACTTCTGTGCCCATTTATTCCTAAAATTCCATTTTGTTTCGTATATTCTAAAAATTTATTTGTAAGCTCAAGATTTTTAAAGTTAAAAGTAATATTCGACTTTGATCGAAACTCACTTTTATTTAATAATGTAAATTTATCATTTTGTGAATCTAAAAATTCATAAATTAAACTAGATTGATCATTAGATTTCTTTTCAAAATATTCTAATCCACCCATTTCAATCATCCACTGAAGTACTAAATCAAAAATAAATATTGAAAAAGTTGAAGGAGTGTTTAATAATGATTTGCTTGCATTTAATTCATTTAAATTTAGATATGTCGGATTACTATTTTCTTTTATAAAATCTTTATTGATAATACATAAAGTTACTCCAGGTATACCTAAGTTTTTTTGTGCACCAGCATAAATATAATCTATGTTTTGAAAACTAAGTTTATACGAACCTATATCTGAAGACATATCAACAATTAAGTTTGCATTATGAATTTTTGACAATTCTCGGATTTGAATACCATTTATTGTTTCATTACTTGTTATATGTAAATTATTAAATTTTGAATAATCTTCAATATAAATAGTTTCCATAGTCTCATAACTTTTTTCAATCAATTCGACATTATTTAATACTTTTGAAAAATCCTCATATGTTTTTAATCCCCAATGTCCATTAACAATGCAACCAATATTTTTTTCAAAAGAAATATTATTTGGAATTAGTGCATTCTGAAATGTTGCTCCACCCTGTAACAACAAAATATCAAAATAATCGGGTATTTTCAAAATTTTTATTAAATTTTGTTCTATATTTTCTAATATTTTTGCAAATTCTTTACTACGATGAGTAATTTCGAGAATAGAACTATTGATAGGTTTGTAATTAACAATTGCCTCAGATGCCTTATTTATTACACTAACTGGAAGCTTTGAAGGTCCAGGACTAAAATTATACAATTGGGTCATGAAATAAATCCTTTTTAACATTTTATAACATATTCCAAAAATCAAACCTGTAAAACCTGTTAGTTCTTCAATTGGGATTAAGAAAAATAAAAAAATGATTAAATGCAAATAAATTATATTATTTTTATTTTTTGAAAAGTATATTGAAATAATAAAAATTGAATAATAAGAACTAAACAAAGCTTCCGTATGTTAAATAAATGTTTATAAATAAATTTTGAAAGTTTAGGTGTGAAATTTTAAATATGAATAATTACCGGTTCCAAAATTTTGAGACAAATACTTAGTGCTCAGGAATTGAGGTAATGTTCTATTAGTTAAATATTGTTCAATGTTTAAATTGTAATTTATATAATTATTGAAATTGTTTAATTGACATATATAAACCTAAGCTAGTTTCATTAATTCCTTCATTTATAAAAAATAATTAAAAATATTTCTTCTTTCAACATCAAAATTTGAACTAATGTTGGTTTAAGCATCAAATTTATAAAATTTTTCAGTATTGTACTTTCAGCTTTTAATCAAATTGATACAATCACTACTATTAGGATTAACATTGCACTCAACAATTGAAATAAATGAAAACAAGATTGGGAGGGATAATCCAAGAATAATTTTTTTATTTACAAATATTTTTCATTTATTTTGAAATATTTGAAAAATATTTAGTTAAATAGATAAAATAAAATTGAAAAATAGAACAAAAATAAATCACTTGCTGCAAGTCCAATGCAAAGTGATGGTAAAAAATTAACTTAACTATTCACTTTTGTAATTTTTTTGATAAAATAAAGATAAAGAGGTGTTATAAATGAAACAAATAATAGAGGTTCTCTAAATGTTCCTAAAAGTCTATGATGTTGATATAACCAAAAAGTTGTTTGAAGTGAATTTCCAAAAGGTTAGTTCCTGATCTATTTCTATTAATTCAGGTAAATCAAATATTTGAGCAAAATATATATATAAACTTAATAAAGAAATTATAAAAATAAATTTCTCCAAATATACAAAAAGCTTTTATTATTTCAAAATTAAAAGTTGTGAAAAAAATAAAAATACTACAAAAAAGTAATCAGATTAAACATTCTTATGTTATTTACGTTTAGGAAAGTAAAAATTATTAGTAATTTTAAAAAAAAAAAGATGGAATAAAAATATCAATAAAAAATATAAAAAACTAAGTGATTGAAAAAATTTTTTTAGTGGTTAAAAAAATGGCTAGAAAAAATAAAATAAAAAGCCAAAATATTGAAATGGAATATTTTTGAAATTATAAGCATCCATGACTTATTAAGAGCAATAATGCAAAAATTACAATTGGATTGGCTTGTAATTCCTTTATGTTTTTTAACACAATTTAATGATAACTATTATAAGCTATTTAAATTTAATTTTTTATAAATGATGTTTTTTGAAAATATAAAATTCATAAATTTTTTGAAAAATAATGCTGAGCGTTAGTGAAGCTGCCAAGCCACTTGCTTTAAAATTTGTTGTTAATAAATTTGCGAATGTTAAAAATACAATTGTCCCAATTAACCTTGCAATTGAATGATAATGAATTTTTTCAGCAAAAAAAAGTAATTTTTGCCTATCCAAAATGTACAAAAATAAAAATATATCCAATTACTAAATAATTCTTAATGGCTGATTACTTTGAGCAAATTCTTGACCTGCAATTAATTCAATTAAGTATTTTCCAAAAGCAAAATAAAAAATTGAAATAATTGTTGAAATAGGAAAAAGTACTTTTACAAAAAAATTTTTAATACTGAATTTATTATTATTGTTACTTAAATTATGCTGAATAAAAGGATTTAAGACTGCAATCAAACTATCAATAGGCTCTACTAGTCTTTTTGCTATTCTATAAATCCCTACTGTTGAATAATCTGCAAAATAACTTAAAATTACAACATCAAAATGCTGGGGTATAATTCCAACAAGCTGGTCTGTTCTTTGTTTGAAATAATTCAACTTAGTTTTTTGAAAATAATTTTTTATGTCTGAAAATTGGATATTAAATTTAATATTTTCTTTCCTGATTGATAATAAACTAATAAATCCATAAACAAAATAATAAGATGCGTATGCTAAAAAATAAAATTCTATTTTTGGCGAATAGTTAAATAAAAATAAAATAAATAAAAATCTTATAGTTGTAGAAACTACTTCAATTTTAGCTAACTGAGAATATTGTCCATGAATAGTTAAAATAGCTTTAGCAGTTTCAGAAAATGAATAAATGATTCTAGATAGAATCAAGAAACCAATAAATATATCAAATTTATATTGACCAAATAATGAATTTAAAGAACTGTGAAAAACTATTATTGTAATTACTGCACCGATGGTGCTAATTAAAAAATCAAATATATAAGAATTAAATATATGAGTTGTACCGTGACTTTTGAAGATCAAGAGTGAAACATCACTATTGCGTGCATGTAAAATTCTGAATATAAGAGATATAAGTGTAATTACTAATACTGCACGTCCAAAATTTTCTGGACCAAGTGATCTTGATACAATACCAATTTGAATAATTGAAATAATTGCAATTAGTAACTGCGAGCTAGACAATGATTTCGTTTGAAATAATACATTTTTTAAGTAATTAGTTTTCATTATAAATAAGTGGAGCTGAGGGGATTTGAACCCCTGACCCCCTGCATGCCATGCAGGTGCTCTGCCAGCTGAGCTACAGCCCCTAAATTTTTAACCAAATTTTGCGATAGTTTGACTATCAAAATATATATCTTCAATATTGTAATATTCTCGTGATTCTTCATTAAATATTTGAATCAAGATACCATTCATACTAATTAGCAGCCAAGATGTGTTATAACCTTCATAATCAATTTTTTCAATTTTAAGATCTTTTTTTATTTTTTTAATAATAGGATTCATTTGAGCAATTGAATTTGCTGTTGCAATTAAAACATAGTCATGAAATATATTTTTATTTAATTCAATTAATTTAATATTTGAAAATTTTTGAGAAAACATTAAATCTATGAGGCTGTTTAAAAGGAACTCTTTTTGAAAGTCAATTGTAAAATTTTGGGTCACTTATAAATATATTACCATGTAATTTAAAAGGCACTATTCTTAAATTGAGGACAGTTTGAAAAAAATTATCATCGTCGGTGCTGGAGAAGTAGGAAGTTTTCTTGCTACAAAATTATCTAGTGAACAACATGATGTTACCGTAATTGAAAAAAACTCTTTAAAAGTAGAAGAGCTTAATAACACAATAGATGCTTTAGTAATTCAAGGAAATGGTGGTAGCCCTTCATCTTTGGCTCAAGCTGGTGCTGAAACTGCTGATTTAATTATTGCAGTTACAGATGATGAAAATGCTAATATGCTTTCATGCTATATTGCAAAAAATATGGGCACTCAAAAATCATTTGCAAGAGTTCAAGACAGTTCATTAAAAAATGAACTTGAAGATTTAAATATTGACCAAATTATCGATCCTAGTGAAAGTGCTTGTGATGAAATTGAAAAATTGCTCTCGAGAGTAGGAATATATGACATCCATGAATTTTCAAATGGAAGATTGGTATCTATAGGTGGTGTTTTAACAAAAAACTCCCCTCTTGTTGGTAACAAATTAGCAAACATTCATGAGTTTGGAGGAAGAGATAACTGGTTAGTTACAGCATTTGTTAGAGATAATATTTCCAATATAGCTAATGGTGAGACTGAATTAAAAACTGATGATCATGTAAAAATTGTAGTTAAAAGTGGTGACATAATGACTGCTACTTCATTAATTGGTATTGAGTCAAAACAAGTGATAAATAAAGTAATAATCATTGGTGCAAGTAGGTCATCTGAATTACTAGCAGAACGACTTTGTAAAAACTACGATGTTATAGTTATCGATGATAATGAAGACGATTGTAATAGAATTGCAGAAAGAAACTCTAACATTATAGTTGTTTACAATGATCCTAAAGATCCTAATAATTTAACAAATCTTGGTTTAGATGAAAATACAGCAGTTGTGGCCTTAAGTAAAGATGACTCAAAAAATATCGTATGTTCACTAGTAGCAGATGCATTAGGAGTTCCAGAAATCATAACGAGAGTAAATAAAATTGACTATTTGGAGTTACTTAAAAATTCATCAATTCAAGCAACTATTTCAACTAGAATTACTGCTGCAAATGCAATATTACAAGATGTAAGATCTGATCAAGTAAAATCAGCTTTAACATTTGAAGATTCTGAAGTAGAAGCATTAGAAATAATAATTTCTGAGAATTGTCAGATACTAGATAAATCACTTAGTGAGATACAACTTCCTAAAAATTGCCTCATTGCTGGAGTAACTAGAAGAGAAAATACATATATACCTTCAGGAACTTGGAAATTTGCAGAAAAAGATAGAATAGTTGTTTTTGCATTACCTACTTCAATTGAAGATATCGAAAAAATGTTCTGCTAGTAAATGCTAAAAATTATTTTATTTATTTCTGGTGGAGTATTTCCAATATTTTCTTTATCATTACTTCCAACTCTTTTTCATACAATAATTGAAAAAAATTATTTATTTAGTTTTCAACTAATAATATATATTTCAGTACTTTTGCTTTTACATCTTACAATTAAAAAATATATTTTGCCAAGTAGACAGTTAAATACAATACAAGGTTTTGGAGCAGTAGGAATGTCTTGGTTTCTAATTTCAATCTATGCTTCAATTCCTTATCTTATTTCAGGAATTAATTTGACTTACATAGACATTTTATTTGAAACAATTTCAGGTTTAACTACAACTGGATCTTCAATACTAACTGACATAGAAAATGTTGATAAATCTTTATTAATTTGGAGATCTACTACTCAGTGGCTTGGTGGTATGGGAATAATTGTTTTAACAATTACTATACTTCCCTTACTTGGGTCTGGTGGTATAAACTTATTCAAGGCAGAATCACCTGGTCCAAGTGCAGACAGATTGACGCCTAGATTTCAAGATACAGCAAGATTATTGTGGGTTATTTATATCTCATTAACTATTCTTGAAACAATACTCCTATACTTTTCTGGGTTGAGTTTTTATGATTCATTCAATCATGCTTTTACAACTTTATCAACTGGAGGATTTAGCACATTTAATTCATCAGTGAGTGAATTCTCTACGATAACTATCTTTATTATTAATATTTTTATGTTTTTAGCTGGTTCATCATTTATTTTACTTTTAAAAGTTTTGAAAAATAAAAATTTGAATGAATTATTTAAAAGTTCTGAGTTCAAATTTTATACTTTTATTGTTTTTTCAACTGCTACAATTTTTTTATTAAAGACTATTTCATATTCAGAAAATATTGTCTTAGCAATAAATAATGCTTTATTTACTTCTTTAACTCTTATAACAACTACTGGATATACAAATTTAGATTATGAAAACTGGAATATTAATTATCGTGTATTTATTTTAGGTTTAATGTTTTTAGGTGGTATGTCTGGTTCTACTGCTGGCGGAATTAAGACAATACGTGTTATTGCTTTACTAAAATCAGTAAGAAACGAAATTAGAAAAATACTATACCCTAATGCAATATTTAAAATAAGAATGTCAAAATCAATTATTCCTGAACGAATGATTGAATCTGTTCAAACTTTTTTTATTTTATATGTTGCAATATTTGTCTTAGGAACATTTGCTGTAAGTATTAGTTCAAATATTGCTGGAGCTCCTTTAAGTTTTGAGGCTACTTTAGGTGGTGTAGCTTCTGCAATGAATAATGTGGGTCCAGGGCTCGGTGAGCTAGGTCCAATAAAAAACTATTTTTATCTAGACCAAGGATCAAAACTAATTTTGAGTTTATTAATGATAATAGGAAGATTAGAAATCTTTCCAATAGTAATACTTCTATATAGAAAAACTTGGAAATCTTAATATAAATTTTCTCTTTTAATGTACTCTAATATTCCTTTTGGGATTAATTGACTATAACTTTTTTGGTTGCCTTGAATAGAGTTGCGAATATTCGTAGAGCTAATATCTAATTTTTTGCCTTTAATTAATTTAAATTTAAATGGAAATGCAAAAAATAATTTAATAAATGAAATTTCTTCACGAGGTGCTACTAAAAAATTAACAAATGAAGACATCTCTTTATAAGATTTCCAAGTTCTAATTCCAACAGCAGCATCTGATCCGAGAATAAAAAAATAATTATTTTCTGGTGAGCAGAAACTTCTTAATGTATCAATTGTGTATGTTGGTTTCGATGTATTGTTTTCAATATCACTTATTTCAAACATGTCTTCGTTTTCAATTAAAATACATGTCATGTTGTATCTATCTTGATATGGAGTAGATACAGATTTTTGCCATGGTGTGCCACTAGGAATAAAAACTACTTTATCAAGTTGAAATTGTTTAATTGCTCTTAAAGCAATTTCTTTATGTGCTAAATGTGGAGGATCGAAAGTTCCACCTAATATGCCAATATTCATTATTTTAAAACCTTGTTCAATCGTATATTGTTAATAAAATTTTTAAGTTGAATATATGTTCTAACTTCAGAACTATAAGTTGAAATTTCATCAAAAATATTAAACTGACTGTCCCCTGTATTCCAATATTGTTTTCTTTCTGGATTCATCCAATAGATTGTACTGAAATCATCCTTTAATTCTTTAATTAAACTTCTATCAATATTGCGATAATTATTTCTTGCATCACCTATAACTAACAAAGTTTTTGTATGATTTCCATCTGACTTAGTTTCATTTAATAACTCAATAAAAGATTTTTCATAATCTGAGTGGCCATCGTTTTTAACAAATGTATTCCAATCATTAAGTATATTTTTAACTTCATTAATTTTTATTCTCCTTAGTCTTTTAGAAATATCAGTAACTCCATCAATAAAAACAAATGTTTTGACTGAACTGAACTTTTGTACAACCCCAAATAACAAAGTCAAACCAAATAATGAATATAAAGCCATCGAACCACTTATATCACACATCAAAATAAGTTTTGGTTTTCTTTTTATTTTTGGTTTTAAAATTAATTTATAAAAGTTACCGCCATCTTGTAATGATTTCCTAATCGTTTTACGAAATAAAAGTTTTCCTTTTGAATCTGATTTAGAAAATTTGTTAAATCTGTTTGCTAGAATTTCTCCTAATTTTTTGGTTTCTCTTAGTAAATTCTCCCTTTCAAGTGAATCAGTATATAAAAAATCTTTTTCCAATAAATCTTCTTTAGGTGATAAATCAACAGGTAAGTAAGCATCTTTTGTTGAATTTCTAAGTTCTTGAATTTTTTCTAAAATAAAATAATTTAGTTGTTCTTGAAATACTTTTTTATTTTGTGAATTTACCAATCTATCTAAAAAATTATCTGCAATTATATCAAAAAAAGTTAATTGTTCAGAGTAACTAATAGTTTGTTTTATTTTGTTTAACCAAAATGTATTAGATACTGGTCTGCTAAAGTCTATTTCTCCATAATTATTTATTAATTCAATTGCAATATCATTCAATGTATTATTTAATTTATTACTGTTTAATGAATTTATAAAAGTTTCATCATATTGTTTTATTGGAACTAAATTAATTCTTTTTTCTAGGATTGATGTTTTAAAAAAATGTTCAATTAAGTTTTTAATTTTTTGTTTTTCTTCTTGATTGGATGGCAAAATATGATAAATAAATTCTATTTCTCTTAATTTAGTATCTTGTTTGTTTGAATTTAAATAATTAAGTAAATTTATGTATCTGTCCGAAGATAAATAAAGGTTATTTTTTTTACAAAACTCTTTAAAAGATAATATTTCTTCAGTCGTTAATATCATTAGATTCTTTAATTTTTTCAAATATCAATTTTTGATCATAAGAATCTTTGCTTAAAATTCCTAAATTGGAGGATAAGTTCTTAATATTATTCTCAAAATTAAACTTTACCCATTCGACAGTTTCTATTAACGATGGAGGTTTGTTTAAATTTAATGTTCTCAACATTGAACTAAATGTTGCATATTTGAAAGCATCTTCTTTAGAAATCTCTTCTACATTTTTTAAAATTACATTGGTTTCGATTTCAACTGATGGATAATCTAAATAATAATAAATGCATCTTCTTCTGAGTGCTTCTGATAATTCTCTCGTTCCATTAGAAGTTAAAATTACAATACTTTCACTTTTTGCTGTTATTGTTCCAAGCTCTGGAATAGTTACTTGATTTTCAGCTAATACTTCTAGTAACAGTGCTTCAAACTCTTCATCTGATCTATCAATTTCATCAATAAGAAAAACTGAGACTGATTCTGAATTTAGAGCTTTTAAAATAGGTCTTTCAATTAAATATTCTTCTGAGAATAGATTTTTATCTTTTTCATCTCGTTGTATTGAAATCAGTTGTTTTTTATAATTCCATTCATACAGAGCATTGTCTTCGTCAATACCTTCATGACATTGAAGTCTAATAAGTTCAGAATCTAATATTTTTGATAATGTTTTTGCTAAAAATGTTTTACCTGTTCCAGCTGGACCTTCAATAAGCAATGGTTTTTTAAGGTAAATTGATGCATTTACAATGTCAACTAAATCTTGGTCAGCAAAATAATCATTTTGTTTAAATTTTTCAATATCTAACTGTGAATTTGTCATTTTCTTATTGTTCCTTCACCTTTAACTATATATCTCTCATTGGTTAATGCTTCTAGACCCATAGGTCCTCTTACGTGTAATTTTTGTGTGCTGATACCAATTTCTGCACCAAAACCAAACATTTCTCCATCTGTAAATCTTGTAGATGCATTGATAAAAATAACTGATGAATCAATAAGTTTAGAAAACTTATCAGCTTCAGCATCTGAACTTGTCAAAATTGATTCTGTATGACCACTAGAATATTTTTGAATGTGTAAAATTGCTTCATCTATGCTGCTAACAATCTTAATTGCAAGTTTTAAATCATGGAACTCAGTTTCATAATGTATTTCTTCTGCTTCATTTAAATTAGGAAAATCTAATTTTATTTTTGGATCTACAAATAATTCGACTTTATTTTGTAATAAAGAATTAATTATCTCTTTACCAATTTTCTTATAAATATTTTCATGAATAACTAATGTCTCTAAAGCATTACAAACACCAGGTCTTTGTACCTTTGAATTTAAAATAATTTGTTGTACATGTAGATTCATCAGCATCTTCATGTACATATAAATGCACATTGCCATCTCCATCCAAAATAAAAGGAACTTTTGCATTTTCTACAAGTGTTTGAATTAATCCTTTACCTCCTCTAGGAATAATTAAGTCAATATATTCAGTCATTTGCATGAATTTTATTGTGTCTTCTCTTTCTTTACTTTGAATAAGTTGGACAGAATTTTTATTTATATTATTTTTAATGAGTGCTGATTGTAAGCACTCTAGAATAGCTAAATTTGAGTTAAGAGCATAGCTGGAGCCCCTAAGAACAGCTGCATTACCAGATTTTAAACATAATCCTGCCACATCGCTAGTTACATTTGGTCTTGCTTCATAAATAATTCCAATTACACCAAATGGAGCTCTCACTTTATTGATTTTAAGTCCTTCATTAGTTGTCCAAGATTTAGTTACTTCACCTACTGGATCATTTAATGAAATGATTTTCTTCAAACCATTGCACATACCAACGATTCTGCTTTCATCAAGCCTAAGTCGATCTAATAATGCATCTGTAAGATCAAAATTTTTTGCTTCGAGTAAGTCTTGTTTGTTTGCTGTTATTATCTTATGAGAATTAAACTCAATTTCATAAGCCATATCATTTAATATTTTGTTTTTAGTTTCTAGATTTAAATTACTTAAATGTTTAGAAGCTTCTTTCGCATTAATTCCTATTTCAGAAAGCATATTTTAAAGATTAATTAATTATTTACTTAAGTAAATAAATTTATAAAATTATTAAAGAATCTTTATGAATTAAAAGACTTTCAGAGTGTATTTCTTCTGATGAAATATTGGATATACCCTTAGCTACAATATTGCCATTGTAAATAACTTCCAAACCTTCATTACGTAAAAAATTTTTAGAAATATTTGTAACACCTTTTGTCAGTAAAGATGCATCTTTAGAAATAGCAAGAAATGCACCTTCATCAATATAAATTGTAGATTTTACTTCTAGTGCAAAAGCAATCCATAATTTTTTTAGCTTCAATCTCTGACTTGATGGTTTAATGAATGTTCCTACATCATTATTTTCAATTGCATTAATAAAATTTTCTTTTTTCCAAGAAATAATTTGCGTAGCTATTCCTGAGAAACCTGCCATTTGAGCAGCAATAATTTTTGTAGAGAAACCCCCTGAACCACTTCCACTTTTAGAAGCTGGAATCAATGAGTTTAATTCTTCCGAGTCAAATTGAATAAAATCAATTTTTTTGGCATTGCTAACTTTATCTGGATTTGCTTTAAATAATCCTTCTTTATTTGTAATCAAAATTAGCTTTGAAGCTTTTAAAATAATTGCAACAATTGCTGCAAGCCTATCGTTATCACCATATTTCAGTTCTTCAATTGCGACAACATCGTTTTCATTAATTACAGGAATTATATTTTGTGAAATTAACTCTGTTAATGCTTGTGTTGTATTTTTAAACTGTTCTCTACTATCAATAAGGTTCTTTGTTAATAAAACCTGTGCTACAGTTAGATTTTCCTTCTCAAATATTTTTTTATATGTGTAAATTAAATCTATTTGACCAACAGCTGATGCAACTTGCATTCTTTTTATATCTTTTGGCCGATTTTTATAATTTAAAATAGTAGCACCTTTGCCGACAGCACCAGAAGTGACAATAATAAAATTGTGTGTTTTTGAATATTTTTTAATAATTTTTGCTAAATTTTTAATAATTAAAATATCAATTTGGTTATTTTTTAATATTGTTGAAGTTCCAATTTTTACAACAATATTTTTTTTATTCATGATATTCAAATTCCATATTTTCTAGTTTGACTATGTCACCATTTTTAATGCCTTTAGATTTTAATCCAGCTAGAAGAGGTGAATTTTCAAATCTAAAAAATATTTCTTGATTTACTGCATCAATATTTCCAGATAACCCGACTATATGGTTAACAACTTCTCCTGAACATTTGTATTCTCTACCCTCTTTATGAATTTCGTATGAATAATTTTCAAGACTAATTTTTTGATAATCAGAATAAAGTCTATCTTCAATATTTTTGTAACAATTAATAATTTCACTAACCAATGATTCAAGATTTAAACTATTTTTAGCCGAAATATTAAAAAATTTATCATAATTATAAGTTTGAGTGTCAATTTTATTTACTGCAATAATTTTTTGAATTTTTAAATAATTTTTATCAAAAAGTTCTAATTCTTCATCCAAAATTTTTAGTTGTTCTTCTATACTTTTGTCCAGTCTTGTTGGATCTAAAAGATAGACTACAATTTTAGTATTTCTTATATGATTTAAAATCTTTTTACCAAGACCAACACCTTCTGATGCTCCCTGAATCAAGCCTGGTAAGTCACAAATTTTAATTGGATAAATACTTTCATTTATAACACCCAAGTTTGGAGAAGTTGTAGTAAATTCATATGCACCAATCTTTGCATTTGAATTAGTTAATTTTGTTATTAAAGTGCTTTTACCAGCATTTGGCATACCTAAAATTACAACATCTGAATAAATTGAATATAATAAATTAATTTTATAACTTTTCCTTTTTTGCCCTCTTTCTGCAAATTCTGGATTTGGTACCCTATTTGATGCTAGAGCAAAATTGCCAGCACCAGCTTTTCCACCTTTATCCAAAATAAATTCTGATTTGTTTTCATGCATATCTGCCAAAGTTTGTTCGTTTGCTTTAATTTGTGTTCCTTGAGGAATTTCAATAATTAAGTCTTCACCATCTTTACCATTTTGAAAATTTTTGTTACCGTCGCTTCCATTTGAAGCTTTAAGCGAACTTTCGGTCATGATGTGAGATAAGTCACTGAGTGAGTTGTTTACAACAAACTTTATTCCTCCACCTGAACCACCTGAACCACCATTAGGTGAAGTCTTAGATTGTGTATTTTTGAAGCTAATTGATCCAGACCCACCTGAACCAGTTGAAACTGTTAAGTTAATATGATCAACGAACATTTGTTCATTGAGGGATTACGTTTACTAATTTACGTCCATTTCTTGTAGAAAACTTAACAACCCCATCAACTTTAGCAAATAATGTATCATCTCCACCAATTGATACATTCTCACCTGGATGAATCTTTGTTCCTCTTTGTCGAACCATTATCGAACCCGCAGAGATATTTTCACCATCAAAAACTTTGGTACCTAGTCTTTTGGACTCTGAGTCTCTTCCATTTCTAGTTGAACCGCCTGCTTTAGTTTTTGACATTACTCCTCCTCTCCAATTCCGTCGAAACCATGAATTTTTGTAATTTCAATTACTTTATTTTCGTCTCTATAACCAATTCGTCTTCTATTGCCTGTTTTATTTTTATACTGAAAAATATTAATTTTTTTTGTTTTTTTACTTCCAAGAACTTTAAATTCTACTTTGTACTTACTTAACTCTTTCTCATCAACTATGACTACACCTTTTTTAGGACTTGCTAAAACCGGAATAATACTTTCTGTATCTAAATTACTTGAAACATTTAATTTATCACCTACAGATACTTTTTCCTGTGATGAACCAAATTTTACAATTACGTATTTACTCATAACTCAATTACTCTACTACAGCCTCAGAGTCAAGCAAACCTTCTTCTAAACTTTTGTTTGTAAAAATATCATTTATTATTAACCCTCTACCATTGCAATGAGAACATTCATGAGAGAAACTTTCAATTAAACCTGCTGCAACGTTTTTTCTAGTCATCTCGACCAAACCTAGCCTAGAAATATCAAATACTTGTGTTCTAGTTTTATCTTTTGCTAATTCTTGTTTGAATTTATTTAATAAATTTTGTTGTTTTTTTGTTGATTCCATATCTATAAAATCTATAACTATTATTCCACCTATATCTCGAAGTCTCAATTGTCGTGCTATTTCTTCTGCTGCTTCAAGATTATTCTCGTAAACTGTTTCTTCAAGACTGTTCTTACCAACAAATTTACCTGTGTTTACATCTATAACCGTTAAAGCTTCAGTCCTATCAATTATCAAATGACCACCTGAAGGTAACCAAACTTTTCTATCCAGAGCTTTTTTAATTTGGTCTTCGATATGATACCTCTCAAAGAGCTGAAGTTCATCATTATAATGTTCAACAATATCAATAATTTCTGGAGAGGTAAACTTAACATAATCAATAATTTCATCGTATTGATTTTTCTTATCTATTAAAACTTTCTTAAATGTAGAGTTTAGATGTTCTCTTACCACCTTAATTGCAACATCTGGTTCTTGATGGATCAACTTAGGAGCGTCGCCACTTTTATAATTACTAACAACTTTCCAATCATCAACTAATTTATCAATATCTGTTTTAAGAGATGCCTCGCTTACACCTTCTGCAGCAGTTCGTACAATAATTCCAAAATTTTCTGGTTTTATTTTTTTAATAATTTTATCTAGCCTCTCTCTTTCTCTATCAGCTAATCTTCTAGAAATTCCTTTCGTGTGAGAATTAGGTATTAAGACTAAATATCTACCTGGCAAAGAAATTTGGCCAGTTAACCTGGCTCCTTTTTCTCCCATAGCATCTTTTACTACTTGAACTAAAATTTCTTGATCTTGCTTTAATAAATGTTCAATTTTTGAACTCTTATGAGAACCTTCAATATCAGCAACATATAAAACACCGTTTTTATCGTCGCCAAATGAAACAAATGCAGCCTCCATACCAGGTAATATATTTTTAACTTTACCTAAATAAATATTTCCAACTTTTGATTTTTTGTTATTTTCAGATGTGTAATATTGAACAAGAGTAGGTCCTTCAAGAATTGCTACTTTTGACAATCCATCTTTAGAACTAATGAGCATTTGCTTCTTTTCAACACTAGGTACTGGTAATGGCTGCTCTCTAAACCAAGTTGGGTTTTTGTCTTTAACATTTTTCTTGTATTGTGTTCTGGTATTTGAAGTACCAGATTTGATCTTTACTTTTTGACCATTAAACCACTTAGTTTTAGTATTATCTAAATTATCACTTGATCGTACAATTTTTGATTTTTTGAATATACCAAACATTAAAACCTCCGAAACGATGTGAAATAAAACTTAACATATCAATATATTAGTGGTAATAGTTTTTTATAAAACAACGTTGTTTTCAATAAAAACCCTGTTAATTAGGCCAAATATAATTGATGTCGAGAGTATTGAAGAACCTCCTAAGCTTAATAATGGAAATGCCATACCTGTAAGCGGTATAAGACCTAAAACTGTTAATAAATTAATAATTATTTGAATAGATAAAAGAATAATAAATCCTGACAATGCATACTTTTCAAAATCCAAATCAGTGCTTTTAATTATTAGTGCTACTCTGTAAAAAAATAATACCCACAAAAAGATAAGAATCAGACTACCTACAAAACCAAAATTTTTAGCAAAAAGAGAAAAGATAAAATCAGTTGTTTGAACTGGAACAAATACATCATAATTTAAACTTTGAGCAAAATAATTACCGAATATACCACCAGAAGAAATGGAAATTCTGCTTTGCTGTTGTGAAAAATCTTCACCACTAAAAAAATCTGTAATTCTATTTAACTGATATTGCCCTAAAAGTCCAAGTTCTAAAAAAATAAAAAAGATCATAATTATGAGAATCAAAATTAACGATGCTGATCTTATATTTATTTTTGAAACAAAAAACATAAAAAATATTGTAGTTCCTATCAATATTGCTGTACCTAGATCTGGCTGTATAAAAATAAAAATAAGAACTGTTAACGAAACAGATAAAGAAACAAAGATATTTTTTTTTGTTGAAATTGTCTTCGCTAAAAATAAGACTATAGCAATTTTAATAAACTCAGATGGTTGTAAAAAGAATGGTATTCCTATATTTGATAAATCAAACCATCTTCTTACTCCAAGGATAGGTTCTGTAAATCTTAATCCAACTAAAAGTATTATTGAAGCAACCAAAAAAGGGTTAATGAGTTTATAAATGGTTTCTATTGAGAAGTAAGTTGTAATAAAAAATACTGCTAACCCTGATAATGTAAAAATAATTTGTCTTGATAAAACATCCGAACTTCTAAATTCAATATTTTCTATTGAAGTAAAAAGTGTAAACCATGAAATAAAATTTAAAAGAAAAAATTGGATAAGGATATATATATTTGTACCTTCAGGTCCAAGTATCGTAATTCTTCTATTTATCATTCTGTAACTTCTCCAAATTCTACAGAAGTTAACTCAAGTCCTCTTAAACTTTGTATAATTCTTCTAGTTACTGGTGCAGCAATTGCGCTGCCTGAACCACCTTCATCAATTACAGTTACAATTATGTATTTTGGATTACTTATGGAGTCTATTCCTACAAACCATGATGTATTATTGCGATCTCCAGGATTTTGTGCGGTACCAGTTTTGCCTCCAGTATCATCTGCTACTTTTCCTAAAATACTAAATGCTTTGTAAGCAGTACCACCACTGCTTGTTACAGTGTTTAAATCCTTAAGGAGAAATGCAACAAATTCATCGCTAACATTTATTAAATTGTTAATTTCTACAGACGCATTCTTATTCAAGTGTGGTGGAATATTTTTACCAGTAATTAAAGTTCTGTAAGCGTTTGCTACTTGAATAGGTGTTGTAGTTATTGCACCTTGGCCAATAATCAAATTCATGAGATCACCTCCTAACCAACCTTCTGGACGAACTCTATCAGGTTGATTAATTCTCCAATATTCAAACAAATCTCTATCTGGTACGATTCCAGCACTTTCATATGGCAAATCTATATTTGTTATCTTTCCAAAACCTAACTCTCTTGCATAATCTTGTAAAATTGATTCACCTTCTTCATTGCCAAAATTTCTCCATATAGTTAATGCAATATCCCAAAAATATACATTACAAGATTGAGTAATTGCAGATGTTAAATTTACTTTTCCATGACCACTTAACTTCCAGTCATTGTAAATTTGCTTGGAGCCATCATCAAATCCAAATGATAAATTACCATCACAGTTTATATGATCACTTCTATTTGTTTTATCTTCAGGAAAGATCGATTCTGAATTTGCCAACCAATATGCAACCACTTTAAAAACAGAACCTGGTGGATATAAACCTTGAATAGCAAAATTATTAAAAGCTTGTTTTCTACTTAAAACTTTATAATCAAATTCAGAAATTCCACTAACAAACAGATTAGGGTCAAAGTCAGGTAAAGATACCATGGCATTTACTTCACCAGTTTCAATATTTAGTACAATTGAAGCTCCTCTTTCGATAGGATTTATTGAAATGAAGTTTTTATTAGCTAACTCTAAACCTTGGATTAAAGATTCTTTGACCACTTCCTGTAGTTGAATGTCAACAGACGTATAAATATTACTTCCTGATTGTGGAGGTATATAATTTATAATTTCATTATTATCAAAAACAATTTGACCTGGAATTCCTGATAATTCATTTTCATATGTCTTTTCAAGTCCAGTTTTGCCTATTAAATTATTACCTTTCACTTTTTCATTTAAATTAACCTCATCGTTGGAAGGCTTTCCTATATATCCAACAATATGAGCTGTAAGCGACTCATAGGGATATTCTCTAATTGGTAAGTCAATAACCTCAAATGCTTCGAAGGATAGCAATTTTCTTCTGATTTCAAAACTTACAGTTTCTAAAGAAATAACTTTTGACAAAAGCTCTTTTTGGTTAAACATTTTTATAACCTCATCTTCAGTTAACTCAGGGAAGTTATAAAAGATAAGCTGCTTATAAGTGTCAATATTTTCAATTGAAATTTTTTTATTATTTATAAATAAATAGCTTTCAAGATTTGAACTTGCTATTAAATTATTATTAATATCGTAAATCTCCCCTCTTGGAGCAGGTATATAAAATATTTCTAGATTTTGGTCTTCTAATGTTTCAGTAAGCTCAGAAATATCGGTTGTCTGAAGAGAAAATATTTCGAATAATATAAATATAAAAATACAAAAAAATCCTGATAAAACAATAATTAGCCTTTTAAAACTAAACATTAGGTTTTTACAAATTTCTCTAAACTAATAAAAATTAAAAAACTAGTAAAAAAAGTAGCTAAAGTTCCGTATGTAAAAAAAGAGGAATTTAACTCAAATAAATTTAGTAAGTTATACATTAAGAAACTTAAAAAAAATACAATAATTTTCTGAAAATAACTTTTAGAAATTTTATCATTGGCATAAGTTACAAATAATAAAATTAGAATATATAGACTACTATAAACTCCGATATAGAAAGTACTAAAAAACAAATCATAAAATAAACCAGTTAAAAATATTGGAAATATAAATTTTTCAGAATTAAAAAAAGTTGCAAAAAATACTAATACAACTAGAAATATTTCCAAATGAAATTCAAATGGTAAAAAAACAACATTTAAAATCATTTGAAAAACTTGAAAAAAAATAAAAAGAAGTAAATAAAGTAAAAGTATTAAATATTTCATTTATTTATTGGTATATAAAAATTAGTTTGAGATGTGAAATTCTCATCAATTGGAATAGTTATAAATATTTTTTCACCAGTAAGAGTTTGCTGGTTAAGTGACAAATTAAGAATTGGAAACTTACCTATGTTTCCAAAGCTGACATCAGTAAAAATTAAGCTCACTTTATCATTGCTATTTAATTTACCTACAGATGAAATAGTTAATGTATTGCCATTTGACGTTAAGAGAAATAAATTCTCTTTTTTATCCATTGCTTGTAGTGAAAATCTCACAGATGAAAAAGTTTCAAGTATTGAGTAATCATTAAAAACTTCTCCTAAATATCCAATAACATAGCCTTCTTCATTCAAAACAATATCACCTGATTTTAAATTAGAAGATTTTCCTCCTGAAATTAAATATTCACCAATAGAGTTTATGAAAATTAAATTTGAATTAAGAAATTGAAACTCTAAATTATCAGTTTTAGATATAAAATTTTCAAAAGAATTTAATTTTGCTTCAAGTTCTTGATTTTGAACAACAAGTTGTCTTAAATTAAGTACTTCTTGTTTCAATCGAATATTTTCTGATACTATTTTTTGCTTAGAATAAAAACTATCTGTAAATTCTGAATTTGAAAAATTTATTTTTTCTAATAAATTAAAATCAATTTCTAATTTGTTTGGAAAATAATTAGAGATAGAACTATTTGAAAAAAAATCTACAACACCTAATAGTAAGGACAAAAATAAAAAGAGAATATATATTATATACTTACGTATAAATCCTATATTTTGTTTTTGCATATTAATTAGGTTTTGGTGAAAGTTTTAGCACACTTTTAAAATCTTGAAAACGCTCTAAACATATTCCTGATCCAATAACAACTGAACTTAGAGGGTCTTCAGAATGATTTATAGGAATTCCTAATTCTTCTGCTATCTTTTTATCAATTTTTCTTAATAAAGACCCTCCACCAGTTAACCAAGCTCCATCCTTATCAATATCTGAAACTAAAGCAGGTGGAGTTTGAGATAATGAAATTCTAATAGCTTCAATTATGTCGTTTACTACTGGAGCTAGTGCTGCTCTTACGTCACTAGCTTCAAGTAATACTTGTTTTGGTATTCCTCTTACAATATCTCGACCAGTTACAGTAACCTGTGGTTCTTTATCATATTGATATGCAGATCCAACTGCGTGTTTAATACTTTCTGATATTCCTTCATCTACTAAAATTTGATGTTCTCTTCTCAACCATTCCATTAAGACTTCAGTCATATCTTCACCGCCAACCCTAACTGAGTTAGCATTAACAATATCTCCCATAGATATAACTGCAATTTCCGTTGTTCCACCACCTATATCAATAATCATATTTCCATAAGGTTCATAAATATTTAAACCTGATCCTATTGCAGCAGCCATCGGCTCCTCTATAGTAAAAACTTCTGAAGCTCCAGTAGCGTGTGCAGCTGTTTCGATTGATCTTTGTTCAACACTAGTAACGCCGTTTGGAACACATATTACAATTCTCGGTCTTGAATACGATCTACCAATCGCTTTGCTTAGTAAAGTTTTAACGAATTCTTCTGCCATTTCAATTTCAGAAATAACACCATCTCTTAATGGTTTTACAAGTTCAATAGTATCTGGAACTCGCCCTATTAGTTTTTTGGCTTCCTGACCAATAGTTATAATAGATTTATCACTTTTATTTACTGCTAATAAAGTAGGTTCATCTACAACTACACCAACTCCTTTAACATAAATTAAACTATTTGCTGTACCTAAATCTATAGCAATATCATTTCCACCAAAAAGGGTTCTTCTTAAGTTAAAATCAACCATGTATTAATAGGTTAATCATTTAAATTAGTTTTTAAATTAGTTTTTAATTATTGAAAAAACAGTTTAAGTTCCCTATCGGCACTCTCATCAGAGTCGGATCCATGAACAACATTCTTATCAAGTTCTGTAGCTAAATCACCTCTAATAGATCCGGGTGTAGAGTCTGCTGGATTTGTTGCACCCATTAAATTTCTAATTTGGGAAACAGCATTTTCACCTTCAACTTGCATAGCAACTACAGGTCCACTAGTAATAAATGAAACTAAATCGTTAAAAAAAGGTTTTTCTGCATGCTCTTTATAATGTTCTTCTGCTAATTCTTTATCAATTTGCATCATCTTTAATTTTGAAATAACAAAACCTTTAGCTTCAACTCTAGAAATGATTTCACCTATTAAATTTCTTTTTACACCATCTGGTTTAATCATAAAAAATGTTTTCATAGCTTTTTCCTTTTTTTATATTCTCCAACTAAATATAAACTACCTATCAATATAGATGAATTCATATTTCCATCAAAATGATCTAGGGTTACAATTTCATATTTTCTTTTTATGGAATCTAAGTAATTTGTAATATTTTCAAGTTTTTCCTGTTGATAGAACTGATTTTCATTAATTACATATATATTTAAAAACGAATATTTTGAAATTAGCAAAATCATGTCTTTATAATTTTTTCCAATTTTAAAACCAATATAAACATCAATTGGTTTTGAATTATATTTTTTTGCATAATCTTTTAAAGTTGCTTGAAGTCCAGTTACATTATGTGCACCGTCAATTATTTTTAAAGGATCATTGTTTACAATTTCAAATCTACCGGGTTGCTCAAAAACTTTATCTTCAATAGAATCTGTATGTTTATAATTTATTATTTTTTCCAATACAAGTAACGCAAGTAAAGCATTCTTTTGAATGTATGAAAGTTGTTCAATATCTAAATCTATTTTTTCTGCAATAAAATTTGAATAATGTATTTCTTCAACATTTTTATTTAGCAAATGTATTTTTGAAATTAAATTATTATCCAACTCTCCAACAAATAAATTTTTAATATTCTGTGAGATATTTATTTTTTGTTCCAAAATTTCTAATAAAGAATTTCCTAATAATTCTTGATGATCATATCCAATATTTGTTAAAACTACATTTTCACTTTGAATTATGGAAGTAGTGTCTAATTTACCACCTATACCAGCTTCGCAAATAAAAAACTGATCATTGTTTAATAAAAATAATTTACTGGACATAAGGAAAAATGCTTCGAAGTAACCAAGATTTAATTTAGCTTTTTCTTCAAAATTTTTTACTTCAACAAATGCATTAATAAAATTTTGCTCAGAAGAGGACTCAATTCTTTCTTTAAAATCAATTAAATGAGGAGATATGAACTTAGTTGATTTTATTTTTTCTTGACTCAAAAATTTATGAATTATATTGGCTGTTGAGGTTTTACCATTTGTACCAACAATTGAAATTGTATTTTCAGATAAATCTTTTAATTCAGATTTACTAAAAAAGCGAATTAACTCTTTTGTGTTTTTGTTTTTTGATTGATAAGCTTTAGAATCAAAATAATTTTTATAATCCATTAAATTGTTAAATTTTTAATTGTTGCTTTTATCAACTCAATTTCCTCAGTTAGATTTTCTAAATTGTTTTTTTCCTTATCAATTAACTCTTGACTGGCATTATTAATAAAATTTACATTCTGAAGTCTTTGTTCTGATATATTTCTTGATTTTTCTAATTCATTAATTTTTTTATTTAACCTAGTTAACTCAAAATCAATATCAATATACTCTTCAGCATTAATTTCTAAACTAATATTCAGAGCTGAAAAAACTATCTTTGAACTACTATTAGAATTTTTTGAATTTATAACTTTTACTTTTGCTATTTCTTGTAGCTGAACTAAAAACCAATCAGGCAAATTTCCGGTAATGTAAATTTCTAAAATTATTTTATTACTTATTTTGTAATTAGTTCTAAAGTTTCTAATTTGAGAAATTAATTCTTTAAGTTGTTCAATTTGGTTAGATTCTGCATCAGTTATTGAAATCTCAACTGGCCATTCTTCATCAATTAAATAAGTTTTTTTAAAAGAAGACCATATTTCTTCAGTTAAATGTGGCATTGCTGGGTTTAGTAATTTTAAGCTCTCTAAAAATATTTTACGTAATACATATTTTGTTTCTTTTGAGTGAGTCGATTTACTAATTAAGGTTTTGGCAAACTCAAAGTACCAATCAAATTGTTCAGACCATAAAAAATTATAGAGTAGTTTATAAGCGTCAGATATTTTATAATTTTCAATACTTTCATTAAATTGAGTTAAAGTTGAATTGAAAGTATGTAATATCCAAATATTTTCGGGACTATTTACTTCTACTACTTCTTCTGAAAGCTCCTCAACGGAATATAGATGAACAAATTTTGCTGCATTCCATACTTTGTTACCAAATTTTTTTGAAGCAATTGTCCATTCCTCGTCAAAAGGAACATCTTGTCCTGGATTAGCTTTCTCGATTAATGAAAGCCTTAACGCGTCTGCTCCATGTTTTTCTGAAAGTTCGAGTGGATCTAATGTATTTCCTAAACTTTTTGACATTTTCCTGCCCTGCGAATCTCTTACCAATCCATGTATTAAAATATCTTTAAAGGGTATTGATTCCATAGAGAACATACCCATCATAATCATCCTCGCGACCCAAAAGAAAATAATATCAAAACCAGTAACTAGTAGAGACGTAGGATAAAATTCTTCTAAATCTTTAGTTTTATCTGGCCAACCTAATGTACTAAATGGCCATAAAGCTGAAGAAAACCATGTGTCAAGCACATCTTCATCCTGGTATAAAATTGTATCTTCATCTATTTTGTTTGATTTTCTTATTTCTACTTCGTTTAAACCAACATAGATTTTTCCATTATTATCGTACCAAGCAGGAATTCTATGACCCCACCACTGTTGTCTTGAAATACACCAATCTTGTATATTGTACATCCACTCAAAATAAGTTTTTTCCCAATTCTTTGGTACGAATTTTATTTCTTCGGATTCGACAACTTGTATTGCTTTTTCAGCTAATTGTTTAGTTTTTACAAACCATTGTTCAGAAACCATAGGTTCTAAAATTGTTTTTGATCTATCACCTCTTGGTATTTGTAAATCATAGTCTTCAATATTTGAAAGTTTATTTTGATCTGTTAACTGTTTGATAATTGCTTTTCTTGCTTCAAATCTTTCAAGACCCCTCAATTCTTTTGGTATAAATTCTTCATTAACTATATTTCCGTCAAAACCAATACATTGAATACTTTCAAGATTATGTCTAATACCAATCTCATAATCATTAAAATCATGTGCAGGTGTTATTTTCACACATCCTGATCCAAAATCCTGATCTACGTAGTCATCAGCTACTATTTCAACTTCTCTGTTTACAATTGGAACTAATGCTTTTCTTCCCACTAAGTGTTTATATCTTTCATCATTAGGATTGACTGCGATAGCTGTATCTCCTAAAAGAGTTTCTGGTCGTGTTGTAGCTATTTCAATAAAAGTATCGTCGACTGAGTATTTTATTGTCCATAATTTTCCTTTTTCATTTGTTGAAGATACTTCTAAGTCGGAAACTGCGGATTGTAATTTTATATCCCAATTAACCATCCTGGAACCTTTATAAACCAAACCTTTTTCATATAGTTCAATAAAAACTTTCTTTACAGCTTCGGATAGTCCTTCGTCCATTGTGAAACGCTCTCTTGACCAATCACAACTCATTCCTAAAGTTTTCATTTGAGTTGTTATAGTATTTCCAGACTCCTCTTTCCAATCCCAAACTTTGTTTAAAAAATTTTCTCTTCCAAGGTCATATTTAGATATGCCATCTTTTTCAAGATTTTTCTCAACTAGAAGCTGAGTAATTATTCCTGCATGATCAGTTCCAGGTAGCCATAGAGTTTTATATCCTTGAAATCGTTTTATTCGTGTAATTACATCAATTATGGAGTGCTCTAATGCATGTCCCATGTGTAATGATCCAGTGACGTTTGGTGGTGGAATTACTATTGAAAAAACTTTTTCAGACTCTTTTGGTAAAAATTTGTTTTGAGAAATCCAGTTTTCTTGCCACTTCTTTTCAATTCTTAATGGCTCATAAGTTTCGTTTTGCATAGTTATATTTTATGCAGTTTTGTCGTCTTTTGATTCTCTCAATACCATTTTTGGAGGAATATCATTTTTGACATTCTCTTCGTCGATTATAATTTTGGTTATGTCTTTACGCGATGGTGCTTCAAACATTTCATCCAATAATATTTTTTCTAGAATTGACCTTAATCCCCTTGCCCCAGTTTTTCTTTCTAGTGCTAAATCAGCCATAGCATCTAGAGCTTCATCAGTAAAAACTAAATCAATATTGTCTAATTCAAACATTTTTTGAAATTGTTTTACAATAGCATTTTTAGGCTTAGTTAAAATTTCTACTAGAGCTTCCTTGTCTAATTCATTAACACTAGTTGTTATAGGAAGTCTGCCAATAAATTCTGGGATTAATCCATATTTAACGAGATCTTTAGGTTCAACAAATTTAAACAATTCTTCTTTTTTAATATCTTTTTTACCACTCATATCAGTTTTAAAACCAATAGTATTTTCACCTAACCTCTTACTTACTATTTTTTCTAAACCATCGAAAGCACCACCAACAATAAATAGAATATTGGAAGTATCAATTTGCAAATATTCTTGCTGAGGATGTTTTCTACCTCCTTGTGGAGGTACTTGTGCAGTAGTTCCTTCTAATATTTTTAATAATGCTTGCTGAACACCTTCTCCAGAAACATCTCTTGTTATTGATGGATTATCTGATTTTCGAGTAATTTTGTCTATTTCATCAATGTAAATAATACCTTTTTCTGCTCTTTTAATATCAAAGTCAGCTGCTTGAATCAAAGTTAGAAGTATGTTTTCGACATCTTCTCCAACATATCCAGCTTCAGTTAGAGTAGTCGCGTCCGCAATAGCAAATGGTACATTTAATGTTTTTGCAAGAGTTTGAGCTAATAATGTTTTACCACTACCAGTTGGTCCTAACAATAAAACATTAGACTTTTCAATTTCAAGATCATTCTGTAATGTATCTCCTTTATAAATTCTCTTGTAATGGTTATACACTGCAACAGATAATGTTTTCTTAGCTTCATCTTGACCAATTACATATTGATTTAATGACTGATTTATCTCTTTTGGAAGAGGAAGATATTCTTCTAAAGAAGTTTCAAGTTTTTCAACTTTTTCTTCATCAATAATTTCTATGCATAATTCAATACATTCATCACAAATATAAACTCCAGGACCAGCTATTAGTTTGATAACTTGTTTTTGTGATTTACCACAAAAACTACACTTTAACGATTGTGTTGATTCTTTATTAGCCATTTTGTCTACCCTGTTGTGTATTATTTATTTTTTTTCGGCTAACTCCCTCTGAATTAGCACTTCATCTATTATACCGTATTCTTTGGCTTCTTGAGCGGTCATCCAAAAATCTCTATCGGTGTCTTTTGCAACTTTTTCAACGTCTTGTCCAGTAAAATCAGCTAAAAGGCCATTTAATTGAGTTCTCATTGAAACTATTAAGTCAAAGTTTCTTTCCATATCTGCCACAGTTCCTTCCATTCCACCAGATGGTTGATGCAACATAATACGTGCGTTTGGCAAACTATATCTTTTACCTTTAGCTCCACCAGCTAAAATTACGGAAGCAGCAGAGGCTGCTAATCCCATACAAACTGTTGAAATATTTGGTTTTATGTAATTCATAGTGTCATAAATTGTAAATAATGAAGTTATAGAACCCCCGGGAGAGTTAATATACATAAAAATATCTTTATCTGAATCTTCAGACTCTAAATGTAATAATTGAGCCATAATAGAGTTTGCTACACCATCATCAATTGGTGTTCCAAGAAAAATAATTCTATCTTTTAATAATCTTGAATATATATCAAAAGCTCTCTCTCCTCTGTTTGTATTTTCAATAACAGTAGGAATAACATAATTTGAAGGCATATTTTCCATTTTATTCTTCCTCTCTTAATGCGTCTTCTTGATTGTACACATCTTGCAGGTATACTTTTTCACCATTTTTATCTACTGATACTCCTTGTTGAAGCACATACAACATCGCTTTGTTTCTCAATGATTCTGCTTCTAAATTCAATCTATGTGAAGTATCTTCAAACTTATTATCATTGTCATGAGTAGCCATATGGTCATCTATATATTTAATTTCTTTTTCATCTAATACAATATTTTGATCTTCAATAACTTTATCCAAAATAATAACCATTGAAAGATTTCTGGTAGCTTGATTCTTCAAATCATCTTGCAATGTCTCTTCAGTTAATCCAGTAATCTGTAAATAGTCTTCAAGTTTAATATTGCTCTGTTTAAGTTCATTCATAAAATTTTGAAGAATGCTATCCATCTCTGCAATGACTAATTGCTCAGGAAGTTCTAATTTTGATTCTTCAATTAATTTTGAAGTTAATAATCCTTGATACTGATTTGCAACTTGTCTCTTTTTAACTGTTTCAATATTTTTCTTTAGTTCAATATTCATTTCTTCAACAGTATCAAACTCTGTAACAGACGCTATCCATTCATCAGTTAAATCTGGTTCAACTTTTTCTTTGACTTCCTTAACAAGAACAGAAATTTCTACGTTTGATTTATTAAGATTAGGTAAATCATCATTAAATTTTATAATGGCACCAGAAGATACTCCTTCTAATTTACTATCTAAATTTTTAGACAATGTGTTACTTCCTAACTCGTAAAGATAATCTTGATATGAAAAATCATCAATATTTTTATTATTCTCTGACGCACTAATATTTACTAATAAATAATCACCAGACTTAGATGGTCTTTCAACTTTAGATACATCACCAAATTGATGTTTAATTCTGTCTATTTGTTGATTAATTTCTTCATCAGTTGGGGTGACTGATTCAACCTCAACACTTTGATTAAGTTTTGGTAATTTTTTGAGCGTTGGCCATAATGTAATTAAAACTTCAACTTTAAATGATTTTTTCTCTTTCTTTACTTCTTTAACGACTGGACGAGTTGCTGGATTAATTTCTTCTTTTTTTAAAACTTCAAATATTGATTCTGGAAGGTGTAAATCTAAAGCTTCTTCGGTGATATATTCTTCACCAACTTCTCTAATCACAATATTTTTTGGAATTTTTCCTGGTCTAAATCCTTTTACTTTTAATGACTTTGATATTTTTTTAATTGCTTCATTTTTTTTGTCTTCCAAGTCTTCAAAATTTATATTTATATCAATTAAGTTTTCAAACTCAGAATGCTTTTTTATTTTGTAATTCATAATCTCCTAAACTTAGGGTGACCGACGGGATTCGAACCCGCGACCTCCTGGACCACAACCAGGCGCTCTAACCAACTGAGCTACGGTCACCACAGCGCTCTCGGTAGGACTCGAACCTACAACCTACAGATTAGAAGTCTGTTGCTCTATCCATTTGAGCTACGAGAGCTTAAGTTGGAGCGGGTGAAGGGAATCGAACCCTCATAGCCAGCTTGGAAGGCTGGAGCTTTGCCATTAAGCTACACCCGCATAGTCGGGCTGGTGAGATTCGAACTCACGACCTCCTGGTCCCAAACCAGGCGCTCTAGCCAAACTGAGCCACAGCCCGTAACTTTCTTTTTATATGTTAACTATTTATTTATAGAATAAATAGAAAAAATTTTTACTTAATTATCATAATCTAAGTTAATCTTTAAAAGGGGTCGCTAGCTCAATTTGGCAGAGCAACGGACTCTTAATCCGCAGGTTCGGGGTTCAAGTCCCCGGCGACCCACGCGACATTTTAGCGGATGTGGCGGAACTGGTAGACGCGCTGGATTTAGGATCCAGTGAGCATTGCTCGTGGAGGTTCGACTCCTCTCATCCGCACCGAATATATTTAATTTATTTCGACAACCATTTCTGTAGAGTATGCTGTTGCATAAACTTTGTTGTTTGAATCTTCTAAAACTCCCCTTACAAATACCACTTTTCTTCCTGTTTTTTCAATTGTTGCTTTAGCAGTTACTTCACCTGTATTTTTGTTCATAGGTCTTAAATAATTAACTCTTATATCAGTTGTCATTGTCAAATAACCCCTATCCAATTGACAATTTGCAGAAATACTGTTGCAGGAGTCTAAAATTGTTGCTGCTAACCCCCCGTGTACAGTACCTAGTGGATTGTAATGATATTCTTCAGGTGTAACCGAGAATGAAACTTGCCCTAGTTTATCTATAGCAATTTTTGAAAATCCCATTAATGCTCCCATTGGTACATTTTGAAGTGGAAAATTTAAAAAGAACTCTCTTCTATCTTCTTTATCTAAATTTACTAGTTGGTTAAAAGCATCCTCTGACAAATTCCAGTTGTATATTCTCTCATTCATCGTCTGTTTCTGTTGCTCTATTTTGTAATTCTGAAACTATATCTGCATTTGCTAAAGTTGTTACATCGCCTAATTTTCTTTCTTCAGAAATATCTTTTAGCAATCTTCTCATAATTTTTCCGCTTCTTGTTTTAGGTAAATCTGGCGTGATAACAATACTTTTAGGTTTAGCTATTGGCCCAATTTTATCACTAACATGTTGTCTCAACTCGTCAATTAATTTTTCATCCCCTTTTTCAGTTCCAATTAAGGATACAAAAGCTGCTATTGCTTCTCCTGTAATTTCATCTTTTCTACCAATAACAGCTGCTTCAGCAACTTTTTCATGACTTACTAAAGCACTTTCAACTTCTGCTGTTGAGATTCTATGGCCAGAAATATTCATAACATCATCAACTCTTCCTAGTAGCCAAATATATCCTTCATCATCATATTTAGCACCATCTCCAGCAAAATATAATCCTTCATGTTGTGACCAGTAAGTTTCTTTATATCTTTTATCATCACCATATACTGTTCTAAGCATTGATGGCCATGGAGATTTAATTGCTAAGAAACCTCCTTCACCATTTCCAACTGCATTACCTTCATTATCTATAATTACTGATTCAATTCCTGGTAATGCTCCACAAGCTGATCCAGGTTTTGTACTTGTAACTCCAGGAAGAGGAGAAATCATTATTGATCCAGTTTCAGTTTGCCACCAAGTATCAACAATTGAACATTTTTCTCCACCAATATACTTGTGATACCAAACCCAGGCTTCTGGATTAATTGGTTCCCCAACTGTCCCAAGTAACCTTAATGAAGATAAGTCGTGTGCTTGTGGGTGTTCAACTCCCCATTTCATAAATGCTCGGATAGCAGTTGGAGCAGTGTAAAAAATATTAACTTTATATTTTTCAATTATGCTCCATAATCTTTTTTCATCTGGAGCATTTGGTGCACCTTCATACATTACACTTGTTGTTTTATTTGCAAGTGGACCATAAACAATATAGCTGTGACCAGTCACCCAACCACAGTCAGCAGCACACCAGTAAATATCCTCATCCTTAATATCGAAAACTTCATAATGAGTAGTTGTTACTCCAGTTAAATAGCCAGCTTGGGTATGCACAATTCCTTTTGGTTTTGCCGTTGTTCCTGAAGTGTAAAGAATATACAACATGTCTTCTGCATTCATAACTTCTGGTTCACAAAATGCATCTTCATTTTCAGTTATTTCGTGATACCAGTGATCTCTACCAGCTTCCATGACTATCTCATGATTAGTTCTTTTAACGACTATCACATTTTCAATGTGCTCAGTTAATTTAAGTGAACCATCAACATTTGCTTTAAGAGGTACAATTTCACCTCTTCGCCAAGCTCCATCTGCGGTTATAACTAATTTTGCTTCGGCATCATTTATCCTATCTGCTAAAGCTTCAGAGGAAAATCCACCAAATACAACAGAGTGAACAGCACCAATTCTTGCACAAGCAAGCATCGAAACAACTATTTCTGGAGTCATACCCAAATAAATTGCAACTCTATCACCTTTTTTAACATTCAATTTCTTAAGAGCATTTGATAGCTTACATACTCTTTCGTATAAGTCTTGATATGTAATTACTTGAGTATCTCCTGGCTCACCTTCCCAATAGAAAGCTACTCTTTCTCCATCAGTTTCTAAATGCCTATCAAGACAGTTATAGGATAAATTTAATTCGCCATCTTTGAACCATTTATAAAACGGTGGATTAGAATCATCAAGTACTTCTGTTGGTTCTTTAAACCAAGTAATTCTTTTTAAAGCTTGTTCTTTCCAAAAATTTAATCTATCTTCTTTAGCTTCATCAAACCATTGTGACGTAGCGTTTGCATTTTTAATTAATAATTCTGAGGGTTTAAATTTTCTATCTTCTTTAAGTAAGTTTTCTATTTTTTCAGACATTTTTATCTCCTCTTTTAATAAAGTATATTTTGAGAAGATTTAAAAATCTATTGATTATTCAATAAAAAATAGTTGAAGCCGTCACATAAAGCATTCCAAGAAGCGTTAATAATATTATTATGTACTCCAATCGTACTCCAATTATTCTTTGAGTCAGAAAATTCAATTAGTACACGGGTTTTGGCGGCTGTTCCGTCAGAAGAGTCAATAATTCTGACTTTATAATCTACAAGTTTTACTTTATTAATGATTTCATAATCATTTTCAAGGCAATATTTTAATGCTTTACTCAATGCGTCAACTGGTCCAACTCCTTCACCTGTTTTTACATATCGATTTCTTCCAACAGTTACTTTACATACAGCTTCAGAAATAACTTCTTCATTTTGTCTTCTTTCAGAAAATACCCTATAGCTTTCAAATTGAAAATAATTAGGTATTTGTTTTTTAATTTTTTTCATTAATAAGAAAAGTGATGCATCAGCTGCTTCAAATTGAAAACCAAAATGTTCTAGCTTTTGAACTTCTTCAATTAATTCTTTTGCATCATCATTATCGAAACTTAATCCAAATTCTTCAGCTTTAGTAATCACACTAGCCCTACCTGCTAGTTCAGAAACAGTTGTTCTGGTGAAATTTCCTACAAGTTTAGAATCAATATGTTCATACAGAGAACTATCTTTCGCCATACCTGAAGCATGCAGTCCAGCTTTATGAGTAAAGGCAGAAGATCCAACATATGGATGACGAGAGTCAATTTTTACATTCACTAATTCAGCAATATGGTTAGCTGTCTGTGTTAATTTTTTTAAAGAATCTAAGTTTATAGTCTCATAGTTTTGTTTTAACGAAAGGTTTGGAATTAGAGTACATAAATCTGCATTGCCAGTTCTTTCTCCATAACCATTTATTGTTCCTTGAACATGTGAAATTCCTAATTCAACAGCAACCATTGAATTTACTACTGCACATCCGTTATCATTTTGAAAATGTACTCCGAAATTCTGTTCTGGATATAATTCTTTAACTTCTTTTATTATTTTTTTAACTTCAGAAGGCAAGGTTCCACCATTAGTATCACAAAAAATAAAACAATCAACTTGTGAATTTATAACTGCCTTTAAAACTTTTAATGTAGTATCTTTATCTTCCTTATAACCATCAAAAAAATGCTCAGCATCAAAAAATACTTTTTTATTATTTTTTTTCAAATAATTAACAGTATCCACAGCCATTGAAATTGCATTATCAACATCAGTTTGAAGTGCTTTTATAATATGTAGTTTTGAAGACTTACCAACAATGCATACATAATCTGTACCTGAATTTATTAAAGCTGCAACTTGACTGTCTTCTTCAACTTTTATGTTAAGTTTTCTTGTAGAACCAAAGCTAACAAGCTTAGCATTTTTTAATTTTAGTTCTTTTTTAGCTGTTTCAAAAAACTCTTCTTCTTTAGGAGAAGCACCTGGCCAACCTCCTTCAATATAAGCAACACCTAATTCATCAATTAATTTAGCTATCTCAATTTTATCTTTTACAGAAGGTGATATACCTTCTTGCTGAAAGCCATCTCTTAAAGTTGTATCAAAAATCTCTATTTTCATAATCTAAAAAAAAACCCTTGCAACGCAAGGGCAACAACGTTATTTACGTTGTCACTAAATAATAATTATAATTTTTTTCATTAGGACAATATTAGTTCTTTTTGGCTGGATGTCTAACAAAATAATAAATAAGAAAAATAAGCATAAAAATAAATAATAAAAATGTATTTGTATTTAAAATAGGTTTTGTTCTAGTTACAAGTTCAAAAGTTTTTATTGATAAACCATCATTTTCAAAAATGATTGTATTTTCAATTATATTTTCAATTTTTGGCTCAGTTATTTTTCCAGGTACTTGGAGTGTAAAAGTACCATCAAATATATTTTTAAATCCTTCTAAATTTTCTTCATCTGTAACAAAAATTTCAGCAAATTTTCCACTAATTATGAATTCTTTGTCACTTTCTAAAAAATTTATTTCTTTTATTGGTAGTAGTAATAAGGCAGTATTTTCTTCAGATTTTAATTGTTCTAGCTGGAGCATTAATTCATCTGTAGTGTTAAAAGTATTACGAACTAAAATTCCTAAATAATCTCCTTCTTGATAAATACTTGAACCGAACCCATCTGGCAAATTTGATAAAATTGAATCTAATCCTCCAATTGAAGATTGGCCAGTCTCAAGAGCATAAATTTGAGCTTCTTGATCTATCAGAACTACAATTGAATAGTTTCCAGAAAAATCATCATTAAATTTTATTTTCATATCCCATTTAACTTCACAAGCTGAAAAAATTAAAAAGACTAATAAAAATTTAAAGAGCGATTTATATTTCATCAAGTTTTTTCACCATATTAATCGAAGCTTCATTTCTATGACTTATTTTTGATTTTTCCTCAGTCGTTAATTCTGCTAAAGTTTTACCATTAACTTCAAAAATTGGGTCGTAACCAAATCCATTATCCCCTCTTGGCTTTAATATAATTGATCCATGTAATTCCCCAAAAGTTGTTATAACTTCACTTCCATTATAAAAACATAAAACTGTTTGAAATTTAGCTGAATTATTTGCACGATTTTGCATTAATTTGAGAAGTTTTTTAATATTTTCCTCATCTGTTGCATGTTCTCCTGCGAATCTTGCTGAAAAAACTCCAGGCATACCATCAAGTGCATCTACAAAAAGACCAGAATCGTCTGATATTACAGGTGTTTTAAAAAATTTGTAATACTCTTTTGCTTTCTTAATAGCATTTTTTTCAATAGTTTCTTGATCCTCATCAACTTCTATACTTTTGTCTTCCATATATATAGAATACTTATCAGAAAAACGTTCAAAGATTTTAGAAATTTCATCTTTTTTTGATTTATTCTGGCTTGCAAAAAGTATTCTCATTTTTTATTGTTGTATTTTAAATATCTCTACAACACAATCTTTTGCTAAATTATATAAATCATCTAAATTTTCTTTTGAGAATGGTTTACCTTCAGCATTTCCTTGAATTTCCAATATATTAAAGTTTTCATCTAAAACAAGATTTAAATCAACTTCAGCACTGGAATCTTTTTGATAATCTAAATCAGCAACTATTTCACCATCAACAATTCCAACTGAAATAGCTCCTATTTTGCTTTCAATTGGGTTTTGTATTAACTTTTTTTCATTAATCATTTTGTTAAAAGTATCATTTAAAGCTATCCATGCACCATTTATAGAAGCAGTTCTTGTACCACCATCAGCCTCAAGGACATCACAGTCAACAGTCACTGAGTACCCATTGAGAACGTATAAATTGCAAACAGCTCTTAATGACCTGCCAATTAATCTTGAAATTTCTTTTGATCTCCCGCTTTCATATGATTTTCTAGAAACTCTTTTATCTGAAGACCCAGGTAACATATTGTACTCAGCTGTAATCCAACCTTTATCTGAATTACTCAACCAGTCAGGCAATCTATCGGAAATTGAAACTGTTACTAAAACTTTCGTGTTTCCTGATTCATACAAAACAGAATTTTCAACTGAACTAACAAAATTCTTTGTCACTTTAATATTTCGAATCATGGTGATAACCTTTCAATTGTCCAACCTTTAGAGTTTTGAGTATAACAAAATCTATCATGAGTCCTATTTTTTCTACCTTGCCAAAACTCCCAATAGTTTACATTAATTTCAAATCCTCCCCAAAATTCAGGTCTTGGAACATCTGAATCTTTGAACTTTCTATCTAATTCATCAATTCTATTAGTCACTTCTTCTCTATTTTTAATTACTTTACTTTGATTGGAAGCCCATGCACTTAATTGACCTCCTCTTGGTCTTGTAGAAAAATATTCATCAGAAATATTCTTTTCTGCTTTTTTAGCTTGACCCTGAAATCTCACTTGTCTATGGATTTCTGGCCAGTAGAAAATTCCAGAAACATTTGGGTTTAAAAGGATTTCTTGAGCTTTCGGACTCTCATAATGAGTGTGAAAAATGATTTTATTTTCAATTATATTTTTAAATAATACATAGCGCGATCTTGGTTGCCCGTCTACAGAAGTAGCCAAAACCATAGCATTTGGCTCATAAATTTTAGTCTCGATTGCTTCATCTAGCCAGTTTGTAAATTGTTGTATTGGATTTATATTTAAATGTTCTATTAGTAAATCTGAATCACTATATTCGTTTCTTAGACTTTGTATTTTTTCCGAAAATTTATCCATTAATTTGCTTTGATATAATTTAAAGCAGAACCGTTTTCAAACCATTTAATTTGTTCTTCTGAAAGAGAGTGTTTTGTAGCAATATTTATTGTTGAACCATCTACTTTTTGAAGAGTCACAAAAACTGTACTACCTGGGCTTAATTTTTCTAAATCAGTAATTGTAACTTTGTCATTTTGTTCAATTTTGTCATAATCATTTTTATCTGAAAAAGTTAATGGCAATATACCTTGTTTTTTTAGATTAGCTTCATGTATTCTTGCAAAACTTTTTACTAAAACAACTTTGCATCCTCTAAACCTTGGTTCCATTGCAGCATGCTCTCTAGAAGATCCCTCACCATAGTTTTCATCACCAATAGCTATCCAATTAATTGAGTTTTCATGATATGTTTTAGCTAGGTCAGGCAATGTCATTACTTCATTATTCAAAGTATTTACACCAGTTCCAGATTCTTCAGTAAAAGCGTTATTTACTCCAATAAATAAATTTTGAGAAATGTTTTCTAGATGACCTCTAAATTTTAACCATTTACCAGCAGGTGAAATATGATCTGTTGTACACTTCCCAACAGCTTTCATAATCACAGTCATACCTAAGTAATTATTCGCATCAAAAGCAGCAAATGGGGTTAATGCTTGGAGTCTTTCAGAATTTGGATCAATTATAACTTCAACATCATTGTCATCACTTGGTTGAATAAAACCTTCAAGGGTGCTCGAGAAACCTTCTGAAGGTAATTCTTCAGCAATCGGAGGTGTAAGTTTTACTTCCTCCCCTGCTTCATTAATTAAAGAATCATTTAAAAAATCAAATTCTAATGTGCCTCCTAAAGCTAATCCAATAACTGACTCTGGCGATCCAATGAATGAAAGGGTTTCTTTGTTACCATCATTTCTAGCTGGAAAATTTCGATTATAAGATGAAACTATTGTGTTTGTTTCTCCATCAGAAATATCATCTCTCTTCCACTGCCCTATACAAGGACCACAAGCATTTGCTAACACTGTTGCACCAATAGCCTCTAAATCTTTTAAATAACCATCTCTTTCAATTGTTGCTCTCGTGACTTCTGAGCCTGGAGTAACCATCAAAGGTACTTTTGACTTTAGTCCTTTTTTTGCTGCTTCTCTAGCAATGAATGCTGCTCTACCTATATCCTCATATGAGGAATTTGTACAAGACCCAATTAAAGCATTAGAAATTTTTACAGGATAGTTATTTTCCAGAGCATCATTTTTTAATTGTGTTATTGGACGTGCTAAGTCTGGAGTATGTGGTCCAACTATATGTGGAATAAGTTCATTTAGATTAATTTCTATAACTTGATCAAAATATTTTTCAGGATTTTCAAACACTTCATTGATCAGCAGTTAGCAAATGCATATTTTTCTCTGCTAATTCTGCAATATCATTTCTTGATGTAGCTTTTAAATAATCCATTCCTTTTTTATCAAATGGAAAAATTGAACATGTAGCACCAATTTCAGCACCCATGTTAGTGATAGTAGCTTTACCAGTCGTTGAGATTGATTCAGTACCCTCTCCAAAATATTCAACGATTGCATTAGTGCCGCCTTTTACTGTCAAAATCTCTGCAACCTTTAAAATTATATCTTTTGGAGAAGTCCAACCACTTAAAGTACCAGTTAATTTAACCCCAATTAACTTAGGAATTTTAGTATTGAAAGGCATACTTGCCATCACATCTACAGCATCAGCTCCTCCAACACCAATTGCAATCATTCCTAATCCTCCAGCATTTGGAGTATGACTATCTGTACCTATCATCATTCCTCCAGGAAATGCGTATTGCTCAAGAACAACTTGGTGAATTATCCCAGCTCCTGGACCCCAAAAACCAATATTATATTTTTGTGATGCAGTTCTTAAAAAATCAAACACTTCTTTATGTGTTTTGTTTGCAACTTTTAAATCACTATTGGCACCTTCATAAGCTTGAATTAAATGATCACAATGAACCGTGGTTGGGACAGCAGTTTCAGGTAGATCAGCTTGCATAAATTGTAATAAAGCCATCTGTGCTGTTGCATCTTGCATTGCAACTCTATCAGGTAAAAAATCACCAAATTCTAGACCTCTTTCAAGTGAAACTTCATTTATGTTTTTTGCATGCCCATATAATATTTTTTCAGCAAGCGTCAAAGAATCCTTTTTTCTTTTTCTTAATTTAGCAATGTTGCCTTCAAGTGTTTGATAAACATTTTTAACAAGTTCAATATGTGTTTTTGAAAGGTCCATGTTGATAATTATATATTTAATTCAGTGTTAATCAAGAGATTATCGATACTCAGCACAAGTATTTTTAAATTCACAAAATTGACACCAATCACCTAAAGTATATTTAGCTGACAAAGCATCAAATGGTAGCCAAGATGCAGGTTTTTTTGCAATTTCAATAAATTTCTTTTTTACTGATTCCAACTCACTTAATTCAAAACGCCTTTCTTTATTAAATGTTTGATCATTAAGTGAATAAATATGTAAAACAATAACCTCATCCGTTTTTAGAATTAGAGATGCTCCTAATGCATAAAGTTGAGCTTCTAAAAGATCTTCTGGAATTTCTGGACGTGTTTTAAGCTCTACTACTATTGGTATACCGTCTGCTCTTCCAACAAGATCAGCTTTTCCCATATAAATAGTTGCTACTTTTTTATCAATTACTTCACCATCTTTTGTACTTAGTCCATCAACAATACATGTAAAACCTAATTGATATTCTGAATCAGTAATGTTTAAGTTTTTATATTCCTTCAATTGTGAAACAAGTTCTGAATATTTCTTGAACAAATTTTCTCTGGTAAGAACTTCTTCATCATTTGTTAAATTATTGAATGAATCAATATTATTTTTATCCAAAAAATTAGCATTATTAACTAACATTTTTTGTGTATAAGTATGAAATTTTGTTGCTGTTGATTCCGTTTCAAACTCTACATAATCTTCCCTAGGAAGTCCATATTGAACATTCCAAGCAGCTCTTCTCTCACAATTATTTAATTTAACTAAATTTGTTTTAGAAATTTTTACTTCGCGAACTCTATTTGTAATTTTATCAGCATTAATTAGTGGAAATTGACCACATCTAGATGACATATTACATACTGTGCATTGATCTCCTGGGTTTCTTTTTTGTCTGTTATTTAAAAAGTTATTTAATATTTCAAAATGTTGTTCAATAATTTCATCAGGATTATCAACTGATTCTATATCCTGAAGTTCATTTTTTTCTAAAGCAGCTGTTATATAATTTTCATTTTCTTGTTTAAATTTTGTGATTATAGCCCTATCAATTAATGCAGGATCAGGATCGTGGGCTGTTTTCAATTTAACAAACTCAGTGCTAATTCCATCGTTATAGGTGTAGGTAAAATGCGATGTAATAGCGTATTCCTCTTCATTAATTTCTTGAGTTGACTCTTTAGTTATATAACTAAAATCAAATTCAACATTTGTTTTTGGATAAAGTTCTCTAAATTTTGCGAAAAGATTAATTAAAATGTTTTTTTGTATTTCATCGTAGAACTGAAAATTATTTTTTTCAGCAATCGCTATTGAAGTTTCTTCAAGTGCATCATTGTTCATCCAATCTATAATTGCTTGATTGAGATCTTTCCAACGTTGTAATTTTGGTGCAGCTAGTTGGTTGTTTTTACCAAGTGAACTATGGCATTCTGAAATTTTTTTTATTTGACCTGTAGAAAAAGTATTATCTTTATGTGCCATGTATAAATTATAGCTAATTAGCTTGATGGCTTGATGATTTGAACCTGTGACTTCTTCCTTGTAAGGGAAGCGCTCATTAATAACAAATTAAAAACATTTTTAAAATACCCAAAACTCCTAAAACACAGCATGAACGTAAAAGAGAAATTGTAGAATAAAACTATGCAAAAAAGAATATCTAAATCTTTTCAAATAATTTTTTCAAATCTATACCCAAATTTTGATAACAATGAAATTAAAAATTCTGAACAATATTTTAACTTTATTCTTAAAAATTACCCTGATAAAAGTGATATACAGCAATTAAAGTTTTTCTTTTTTATTTTTTCATTAGGTATAAGAAAAATATTCATAAAAGATTCTTCTATACCAAACTTTATAAATAATTTACAAAGTTCTAACTTTGCTCTTTTTCGGAAGCTTGGTTCAGGAATTATTGCACTATTTGGATTAAGCACTGCGAGATCTTTAAATGGAGAAGGTTCTGTATATAAGTACTTTAACTATCCGGTTTATAAAAATTCAAATATTGAGGATAAAAACATTTCAATACCTAAAAATATAGAAGTAGCAGTTATTGGAAGTGGTTCTGGTGGAGGTATAGCTGCTAACTTACTGAGTAAAAAATATGAAGTAGGAATTTTTGAAAAAGGTAAATATGCAAATGGTGAAACTAATAATGAAACATTTGGTTATCACAATTTTTATGATACGTATGCAATTCAGCAAACGAGAGGTTACAAAGTCTTGCTCTTAGCCGGTTCAGGAATAGGAGGAGGAACTAGTATAAATTGGACTACTTCACTTAGAACCCCTAATCAAATATTGAGTGAGTGGGATACCCTTACAGGACAGAATAATTATTTCAACTCAAGTGAATTTGGTAATAGTTTGGATTATGTTTGCAAACAATTAAATGTCGATATTGAAAATAATAAAATCCCCCAAAAAGAAATTAAATTTGCTGACGGGTTAAAAAAGAACAATTTAGGTTACAAAATAATTCCAAGAAATACTAGCAACTCAGATTGTACTGAATCTGGATTTAGTACATTTGGTCATAGTGATGAAAGTATAAATTCATCCTATAGAGCTTGGTTTAGTGAAGATAAATTTAATTCAAATAATATTTTTAGTAATTCAATAGTACAAAGACTTGTTTTATCAAATGGAAGAGCAACTCACATTATAGTTGAAGTGAACGGAATAGAATATAAGGTTGAAGTTGAAAAAGTAGTACTTGCAGCAGGTTCACTCAATACCCCAAAAATTTTGCTTAATAGTGGATACAAAAATAAACATTTAGGTCAACATCTAAAGCTTCACCCAGTATCTGGTGTTGCTGGCAAGTTTTCAGAACTGCAAAACCCATGGGAAGGAACTATGCAAGGAATCTATTCAGATGATAATTTATTCAGGAAAAACAATTATGGTTATCTACTTGAAGGACTTCCTATGCACCCTAGTCTATTCTTTCCTTTCTTCCCAAATAATCAAGATGATTTTGGTGAATTTATTAAAAGCTACAACTATTGGTCAGGAAGTATTGTATTAACTTCAGATACAAGTTCAGGCTCAATAATAAATAAGAAATCTCAACATTTATGGGATTATAAATTAAATGATTTTGATCATGAAAATTTATTACATGGAATAGAAAATCTTGTAAGAGTAAATTATTCTGCTGGTGCAGAAGAGATCATGGTTGCTGCTTCACCAACAATGCACTGGAAAAAATCTTCTAATGAAAGTATTGAACATTTCATTACAAAGATTAAAGAAATCAAGAATCAACCTTTTAGGATGCTTTTGGGATCAGCTCATCAAATGGGGACTGCTCGAATCAATCCAAATCCAGATCAAGGTGTTGTTGATTTAAACGGTAAAGTTCATGGATTAGAAAATGTTTATATTGTAGATTCTTCTACCTTCCCAAGATGTTCAGGTGTAAATCCAATGATTACTATTCAATCAATGAGTCATTTTTTAACAAATAAAATTTAATTAAGGATAATTAATATCCGGTTCATATAATTGACCAGGATATTTTCCTAAATCTATAAATAATCCTTTTCCTTCAATATGAACTTTGTCACCTTTTACAATTGATGACTCTAAATAAAGCTTCTTTCCATCGATTTTTGTAACCCAAGCTTGAAGTTCAAATTCAATCTCTACTGGAACTGGATAAATATAATTTATTTCTAAATTTGCTGTGACACATGATTTTTCATGTGTCACACATGAATATCCCATTAAATCATCTAAAGCAGCAGAAAGTATACCTCCATGAACTAAACCTGGACCACCTTGAAACCTAGATTCAAAAATATAATTAGTTACAATTTTTGAATTTGATAATTTAGGGACAATCTTCATTCCATAATGATTTTGAGAACCTGAAACAAAAGTTTCTGGCCACCATTCAGTTAGTTTTTCAACTTCACTCCAACGTTCTGGATTTGGAATATCAAGTACATCCCCTGTTATGTATTTATAGTTCATCTTCAGATAGTTTAGATAGATCGTTTCTTAATGACTCATTTATATAAGCATTGGTTAAATCAGCCCTTGTTCTCTCAATCAGTGCTCTTGCGTTATCAGCATATCTCCTCAAACCTCCTGTTATTGCATCGGGATAATCTAATTCATTTAAAATTTCTAACGAATCTTCCATAATGTCCAAATATTTTTCTGCTGAGTTCAAATCTAGTTTTCTCAAATTTTCAAGTGCTTTTCTTCTCCACTCACCAATAACATCACCTATTCCTTGAACATAACTTGATGGATGAACATCAAAATTTTCAAACGGTTCTAAGCGGTTAGCAGTTTCAAAAGTAAAAAATAAAGTAGCTTCAACAAATTCTCTTTCAGCATCAATAACATAACCTGCATAATTTATTTCTGATATTCCTTTTGTAATACGCTTTAGTTTTTTGATTTTATTTTTAGCTTTACTCAAAAAAACTTTTGACTCTTTTGTATCATTTCGGTGTAAAAATCTAATAGATTTTGAACAGTCTCTAATTATTTCTCTTGAAATTGTAAGTGATTGTTCCCTAATTTTATTTATTGAATCAAAGGAAATTATTAAACTATCTAAATTTTTATCAATATCGGACAAATTAGACTGCTTGTTTTAATAACTCAATATTATTATCTTCATAATTTTCAATAGTTCCTGTAAAGGAAATATTTGCTTTTTGTATTGCTGAAGACCTAACTTGGAAACTTAAATAAGCATAAATTGCAAAAATAACATCTACGATTAAATGAAAGATAAAAATTGGAACAGATAAAGCCTGCAGTGCAGTAAAAAAAGAAATTAGTGATGTTAATCCTAATAAAGTAAAACCTTTTCTTTGTTTACTAACCATAAATTCATATTCATTAGTAAATTTTTTAATGTTATTTCTTGAAAATTGTAATTCAGGAAAAACAACAGCAACTGATAATGATATTAATAAAGTTAGTAAAACTAGTGTTGAACTCATGCCCTGTCCCAACGTTTAATTAAGATAATATTAACTTAAAATTTCAAACTTTGCAGCGTTTAGAATTTATTTTCTTTTCCTTGCATCAACCTTTTAATGTTATCTTTATGTTTAAAAAATATTAACAATACGACTATAAGCAGTAATAATTTATCAATTGAGGACGTGGACTGTAAAAATAAAATTATCCCCGAAACCAAAACAGTACTTAAACTTGCAATTGCAGAAACTCTTGTTGTTTTAAACAAAATAAAATAAAGAAAAATTAATAAAAATATATTTATATTTTGGAATAGCACATTTTCAAAAAGGTACCCTTCAATAGAGTTCTGGAAATTTAAAGCAATGTACACACCAAAAAACGTTGCGACACCTTTACCGCCTTTAAATTTATAGTAGACAGGGTAAATATGTCCAATTATTGCTAGAGTTCCATACACAATAGCATTGCTAGAAGTTGATAAAAAAATAACCGGAATTAACCCTTTAAGAACATCACCAAGTAAAACTATAACTGCAAATTTTTTACCAAAATTTCTCATTACATTGGAAGTTCCTGGATTTCCACTTCCTAATTGGGATATATCAGTCTTTTTAAAATAAGAAACAACATAAGCAAAATTTATTGAACCTATTAAATAACTTAATAAACCAAATAAATACTCCATTTCTTAGAGTTTAATTCAATACTTCTTAATAAGATGTATAGTACAAATAGAATTTTTAAAAAAATGGTTATTAAATCTTGTACAGAAAAAAAACGATTTAGTAGTGAAATCGAAGCAAGACGAGAGAGATTACATATTGAAAAAGAATATAAAAAAAAATATAGAATTTACGAATGTAGTAACTGCAACGGATGGCATTTTTCAACTATAAATTAATATGATGGAATTGTTTTTAGGATTAGTTCAAGGAATCACGGAGTTTCTTCCAATTTCTTCTAGTGGTCATTTAGTTGTACTTTCGAATATTTTAAATTTAGAGAATTATGGGACGGACAAAATTACTTTCTTACATTTAGGTACACTTTTTTCAATATTAATTTACTTCTTTAATGATTTAATTGGAATTATTAAAAAAAGCTCAACATTTTTTAAATATTTAAAATTAATTTTAGTTGGTATTATTCCTGCTGGTATTGTTGGTTTAACACTACCTATAGAAAAAGTTATTGATTCTAGTCAATATATTTTACTCATTACTGGAGTATCATATTTATTTCTTTCTGTATTACTAAATAAAACTGATCTCATACTCGAAGGTCAACTAAAAATTGAAGATTTAGATTTAAAAAAATCATTTTTAATCGGTATTGCTCAAAGTATTGCCTTGCTACCAGGAATCTCAAGATCAGGTATAACGATTGCAACAGGGGTTTTTCTTAAGCTCAAAAAGAATGAAGCAGTATTTTTTTCTATGCTTCTTGGAATCCCAACAATTTTTGGAGCTTGGCTATTAACTTTTATAAGAAACCCTATTCAAATTGGTTTTGATTCAGTTGGACCTTTTTTGGTTGCATTTATCTCAGGATTAGTTGCAATAAAAATTCTTTTACAATTTACAGTAAATTCCAAACTGAAAATTTTTTCTTATTATTGTTTCGCTTTCGGGATAGTAAGTATTGTCTCGTATTTTATTTAATTGTTAAATCAATAGGTTTTTTCTTAGGCTGTTGTTTAATAATTTCTTGAGCAATTTGTTTAATGCTTTCAAATATCTTTTTATTGCTAACTTCAAAGAGATTATTCATTTCAGATGCAATTGTAATATCTTCATTCAATGGTATTGATCCTAGTAATGGAACACTTAGTTTTTCAGCTAGTTTATTTCCTCCGTCTTTTCCAAAAGGATAAATTTTCGAATCATCTAATTGCATAAATGACATGTTTTCAATTACGCCAATGATGCTTGCATTCACTTTTTTTGACATAATACCTGACCGTTCAGCAACTATAGTTGCATTAGATTGAGGTGTTGTAACTACAATATTTTCAAAATATTTCAAAAACTGAGAAAGAGATATAGATACATCACCAGTACCAGGCGGCATGTCAATCAACAAAATATCGATATCTTGCCATAAAACTTCAAATAAAAATTGCTCAATTGCCTTATGTAGCATTGGTCCTCTCCAAATAACTGCTTCATCTTGCTTTACAAAATATTCCATTGATATAACACTTAAATTATTTATTTTTGAAGGAAATATACGTTCATTAAATGGAATTGGTGGAAATTTAGCACCTAAAATCTTAGGTATTGAAAACCCCCAAATATCAGAGTCTAAAATTCCTACTTTTTTACCCAGCTCATCAAAAGCTATACCTAATAATGAAGTTACTGTAGACTTTCCAACACCACCTTTTCCAGATGTTATTCCAATAATTCTTTTGTTTTTATGAAAATTGTTTTTTAGAGCATCACCACTTATATCAGCACCAACTAATTTTGAAACTTGATTAATTTCATCTTCACTAGGTTTTAAAAACTTTAAATTATAATCCCCTACTTCATCAAATCTGTGTTTTAAAACATCTCTTACCCACTCAATTTCAGTAAAGTCAACTAATTCAACAGAATTTTTCTTTATTTTTTTAATTGCTTTTAATTCTGCAAGTGATTTATTAAATCCGGGGTAAAGTATATTTTCTATATCCATCTTTAATATTGTATTTCTATTGTGTAATAAACTTAATTTATGATTAAAAGAAATCGAATATTGATCTTGTTATCTTTTACATTATTAATAATCGTTTTATTTACAAATGTAAAAAAGGACCAAACACTCATAGTTGATAAAAATTCATCAATTAATAACGGTGTTGAAGTTAAAGGTTTAGAAAAAATAATCGATTTAAATATTGAAAATCAAAATAATGAATTTATAGTTTTAAATATTTGGGCAAGCTGGTGTATTCCTTGTAAAAGTGAAGTTTCTGAACTTAAAAAAATCTCAAATACAGAAGGGTACTTGGTTGTTGGCATTTTAGTTGAGGACACTATAGAAAATGGCGAAGAGTTTATCGAAGAAAACAATATTACTTTTCAAAACATACTAGACCTTGATAACTCAGAATTAATTATTTCACAATTTTACTGGTCAGGAATACCGACAACAATCTTATTAAATAAAGAGTTTGAAGTGATTCAAACATTTAACGGTGAAATAACATCCGATGAAATAATTAACTTTTCAGATTAAGTTTTATTTTTAAAAAATTTTATAATTGGATTATGGATCTTATACTTTTTTGGAGAATTTTTTTAATACTCGGTAGTTTATTATATCTTGGTGCTTCTGGATTATTTACTCTTAAATTAATTGCTGCTTCTACAGGCAGAAAAAGAATAATAGATATTTTTATACGGTAGTTAGTAGCGGGGGTAGGATTTGAACCTACGACCTCTGGGTTATGAGCCCAGCGAGCTACCAGACTGCTCCACCCCGCGCTGATTTATTAATAATAATTGTAAAAATATATTAACTCAAGAAGATTAATTGTTATTTAATAAATCTACAGCTTGTTGTACAAGTCGTTGAGCTCTTTCAATTAAATCTTGATATGCACCTAAATTTCCATTAGAAAGTTCATCTTGAGCTTTGTCAAAAGCTTCTGAAGCTTTAACTAATAAATCTAACGGTTTAAGTTGATTTTCCGATACATCTGATTCATTTGATGTTTCTCCAAAAATACTTTCAATTGCCTCAGATAAAGTTTCCTTCATAATAATTTTGTCTTGAAATACAACCACTACAAATTTGAATTCAGGTAGAGGGTTTTGTTCACCTTGAAGATATATTGGTTGGTAGTAAATAATTGACTGATTTATTGGAACTACAAATAAGTTCCCTTTAATAACACTTGAACCTTGTTGGTCTAGAAGTGTGAAGATTTGAGATATGTCTGGATCTTGATTAATTCGTGTTGCTACTTGACTTGGACCATCGACAAACTCTCCTTTAGGAAGCCTAAAATCTATTAGTTGACCATAATTTTCTGGATCTGCATCTGCAACAAGGAAGGATTGCATATTTGGTCTATTTTCAGGATTAAATGGCTGGAAAATAAGATAGCTCAAATCATCCTCTCCTGGTAAGCTCATCAGCAAGTAATAAGGTAGCATTGGCTTAAAACCAATTTCAGTAAATTCTCCCCTTAAAGTTGCAACTCTTTGAGTATTTGAAGAATCTGTTGGTATAACCCATGGATCTTCATCAGCATAAAATACTCTTGGATCAATCATATGATAGTCTCTATACATATCTGCTTGTATTGTGAACAAATCTTCTGGGTATCTAATGTGATCTAAAAGCTCATTAGACATTGAATCTTTTTTTGAAAAAAGTTCAGGAAATATTTTTTGATAAGAAGTAATAATTGGATCACTTTCATCACTTACATAAAATGTTAAAGTCCCATCATATGCATTTACTACTGCTTTAACTGAGTTTCTTAAATAATTAAAATTTACTGGTAGTCCTGAATTTTCATTTAATCTTCGAGTGTCTGCAGGTTGAGCATAAGGATACTTATCAGATACAGTGTACATATCAATAATCCAATATAAATTTCCTTCTATTAAAGCCAAGTAAGGATCATTATCTGTATAAAGAAATGGTGCAGCTTTTTTTACTCTACTGATGACATTTCTTTCCATAATTAGTTTTGAATTATCAGAAAGCTGATTAGAAATCAATAAATTTAACTCACTATATTTAAGTGCAAAACCAAGTCGTCTAAAAAATGTACCTATACCAACACCACCATCACCTGAGTAGTTTGTGTATGCAACTGACTGACCTTCAGTAGACAAAGGATAATCAACTTCTTCTTGTAAAGAATTAACCACAACATACTCTTCAGATTCTGCAGCTTCTCCAAAATATATTCTCGGTTGAGCTATTTCAAGTTCTTTAACAGTTGTTGTTGCAGGAACTCCTTTAACATAAAAATCAGGCTGACCTTGGCTAGCAACATTATTTGCTGGACTAAATACAACACCAAATCCGTGAGTATATTGAAGCCTTTCATTTACCCAACCAACAGCTGGTAAATTAGTTTGATCTAACTCTCTTGCAGCTACCATAACTTGAGTTAGCACACCGTTTATTTCATATCTATCAACATCAACTTCATCTAAAGCATAGTAAGCTCTAATCTCTTGGAGTTGGCTGTATGTTTCTGAAAGCACAGTAGGGTCCCAAAGCCTTATGTTGTCTATTGTTTGAGAATTAGCTGAAATATCTTCACTTGATAAATTAGATGTTGCAGAAAATGACTTTTCTTCAATTTTATTTAAACCGTATGCAAGTCTTGTGTACTCAATATGATTCTCAACATATGCTAATTCTTTATTTAGTTCATCAGGAACAACTCTAAATCTTTGTATTGCTGCTGGTACTAGGCCACCTACAATAACCGAAACGGCAAGCCATAAACTAATTGCGGTAGCTGGTAGTAACCAACCTCGTCTTTTTATGTTTACTAAAAGCAATATTGCACCAAACAATGAAATTAAAATTAATAAATTTAACGCTGGTAAGTGTGCAACTACATCGGTATAGCTAGCACCAAAAACCTTACCTCTTGGGGAATACAATAATTCAAGTGCATCAAGTCTGTAAGCAAGAGCTTTTAGTACAGCTATAAAAGCTAAAAGAACTGATAAATGAGCTTTTGCTCCACTGCTAACATCAGGTAAACGACCTTGTCTTAACTGTAAAGCCCCTGTTGCAACAAAAAATAACACAATGATTAAGGAAGTAAAAATTACTAATTGGAATCCCCATGAAACAAATAGTCTATAAAGTGGTAACCCAAAAACATAAGTAGATACATCATATTGAAATATTGGATCTACAACACCAAATTGTGTTCTATTAAGAAATAGCAATACTTGTTCCCAAAGCTGTGAAGTTCCTGCTCCAAGAAACAATGCTAGACCAACTGAACCCAGCAATCTATATCTAGCAAACCTTTCGTTTGTCCAAGCTCTAAATCGAGATAATGGATCTTGAGATTCAAAAGACTCAAAAATATCCATAACTGGAGTAGCTCTAACTGCAAACTTTAGATTGGTAAAAATGAAAATAAATGCTAAAAGTGAAGTACCTACAACTAACCCAGATTTAGTAATCAAAATCTTTAGCCATACAGAATTTAAATTTATTGAGTCAAACCATAAATAATTAGTAAAAAACGTAGCAATAGCTCTAGCTATAGAGAATCCGATTATTGCAATAAAAACAATAAAAGATAGCCCTCTCCTGTCATTATTGCTTTGTACGCCACCGATATTGACCATATATATAGTTTATTTATATCCTGTTTTTAACTAGAACTCTGATTTAAGATAACTTCTAATGCTTCTTCGAAGCTTTCAACTGGTATTATTTTTGTTTTAGCATCTTGATAACTTTTGGCATCATCATAATTAGCAACTGGAACAAGAATAACTTCAGCTCCAGCTTTTTTGGCCGCTATGACTTTCTGTTTAACACCGCCAACAGGACCTACTGAACCATCAATTTCAATTGTTCCTGTTCCTGCAAATACTTTTGAGTTTGTAATGTCCTCTTCTGTTAATAGATTGTAAACATTCAATGCCATCATTAATCCAGCAGAAGGTCCACCAACATTTCCAGTCTTGATATCGACATTAAAAGGGAATTCAAAACTTTCGTTTACTGTACTCGCTAAAAAACCAACCATCGGTTCACCCTCGTATTCAACGTGTTCAATTAAGTTTGTTGTTACAAAAATATCATCTTCAACACCATTAATACTTCTGGTAATTCCAATTTTGATTTCATCTCCTATTTTGTAAGTTCTAAGCGTTGCAATAAATTCTGTTGTAGATTCAATTTTGAGATCGTTTATTGATGTTATTAAATCTCCTCTTATTAATTTATCTTTTACAGGAGAATCATCAAGTAAACCAACTACTAGAACCCCGTCTCCTGTGGTTGAAATTTCATAGCCAAGTTCATTTAATGCAACTGCAATTGCAATATTTTCAGAAGTTTTCATATTTTGTAAACTAATTTGCGTTAATTCGTCAGGAGTAACACCATTAGGCAAAATTACCTCTCTTGGATAAAGGTCTATCCTATTGTCTATAAATGACCAAAGATAAACTAAATAATTTGCTTCGTCTCGCCTCACTGTTAGTTGATATAGGTTTCCAGTAAATGGGAAAACATTTTGACTTTCAATTTCGATATCCCACTGGTAAGGAGGACCTGGTGACATGAAGTAATAATCCGTATTTATAAGAGTTAATGTTGACGGGATAATTAAAAGAAATATTAGAAAAATAACAAATTTTTTATTTTTCTTGAGGTAAGTTTTCATAGGTTAATAGTAGGTTTTATATAAAATAAAGAGCCGGTATAAAACCGGCTCTTTATGATAAATTAATTAAAATTTATGCGCAAGGACCGCTTGTCCAATCATAAGATTCTGCAGTTGGTCCAACATAACCTGGTGCTAATAGTCTAGCGCCACTGGCGATGCTTCCATCAGGTATATTAATATAGCTATCATTATCAGCTCTATTTTGACCTAATTCTCTAGTCTGCATCATGCCATCTGACTCTACATAGACGTTTGCAGCAGCTCTTCTAATGCCTTCGCGTGTTAAATCTCCACCCTTATAAGCAGCTTCTAGAACTCCTTTTAAGTGATATTGTGAAGACCAACCAGCTACTAAGAATGAGCTAGCTGACTCTACACCCATTTGAGCTAGAGTAGCTCGCATTGTTTGATGTGCAGTTGTGTCTGCCTCATATGGAGCAACCCAAGCCATGCTATACATAGCTCCTGACTCAAATAACGCCTTCAATGGGAAGCCTTCTTTAACGAATGCATCGTTATATGAAGGAGCAGCCATCATAGCTATTGGAGTTAATCCTTGTTGATATGCTCCACCAGCAACTTGTGCCATCTGTGTTGGTCCAACAGCTGGGAAATAAGCATCCACAGGTTGGGTAACCATTAATCCAACAGCTTGCGCAACGTCAAACTCTAATGTTGGTGGTAAATATTCCCATGCAACAGTAATTCCATTCTTTTTGGCTGCAACATTAATTCCAGCAGCCCAGTCATTACCATAGTCACCAGCAAATCCCATAATTCCAATAGTTTTAATATCTACTGGTAAGCTTGCGAGTGCCCAGTCAAGAGCATTCATGCCATCTGCACAGTAAGCAGATCCGAATTCAACTACTAAACCTTTGTCGACTGATTTATAAGACCAACCTGAATACCAACTCATTGGAGCTCCAATCATGCTATCTTTATCCATTTCATCTAAAATAAATAAAGTTTGTGGAGTTCCTAAACTCATTGCTAAAGCAGCAACTTTGTCTCTTTGAGAGTTATATACTTCAAGATGTTTTTGTGGATTGTAACTGGTATCTACACCTTCTACAATCGCAACACTGTAATCTCCAATTCCACCAGCAGTATTTGCCCAGAGCCAGAAAGCTCTTTGTGCAGTCTCGAGAGCAGGAGCAACAGCAGCATATGGACCTGTGTAGTCATTCAACATACCTAGGTAAATACATCCTTTTGTTGGATCAGCTCCAGTAGGAACACCTCCAACTGCTTCAGGACATGGTTCTGCAGTTACGCCAACTCCAGTTTTAACTGATGTAGCCGTGGTAACAGCAGGAGAATCTAAAGTCTCAACTACAGTCGGACTTGTTTCTTCTACTGTTTCTTCAGCGGTACCACCACCACATGCAGCTAATACTAAGGCTAGAATTGAAAAAATAATGATTCCTTGCTTACGCAATGGTTTCATAATCCCCCCTAAATTTATTAGTACTAATGATATAAGATTACTAGAACTTTTTAAATCTAGTAGGAAAAAGGCCAAGCTTTAAAATAATTGCGTAACCTAAACCAAATCCCCCATAACCCTCTTGGTTCAAAAATTAGAAATACTATTATAAATAAACCAAAAATAACTCTTTCAATTTGCCCCGTAGATAAAGCTAAACCTTGACCAAAATTTTCAAGTGAATGCAGTACTGTTTGAATTGTTCCAGGAAGCAAAGAAAAGAACAAAGCTCCAAATAAAGGTCCTAGTACAGTTCCTACTCCTCCAATAATTACGATTGCAACAAAAGTCACAGAATATAGTAAATTAAACGTGCCTGGCTCAACACCACCAGAGACAGTGAAAAGTAAAGAGCCAGCAATTCCGGCATAAAAACTTGAAAGTGCAAAAGCTGAGGATTTGAATTTAAATAAATTTATACCTATAGCTTCTGCAGCAATATCTCTATCTCGAATTGCTGAAAAAGCACGTCCAGTTCTAGATCTTGTTAAATTTTTCACTCCTAATCCACTTAAAATACAAACTGTTAATGCAAGAATATAAAGTAGATGATTCTTATCTAAAAAATAGTTACCAAGATATAATCCATTCTCGAAATTAAAGCCAAATAAAACAACTTTTGCAGTCTTCCTACCTAAACCTGCACCACCGGTAAAAGTTTTAAAATTTGAAAATAAATGAGAACCAATAAATACTAATGCTAAAGTTACTAATCCTAAATTTAAACCTTTAAGTCTTACAGCAACTGGGGCTACCATTAAGCCAACCAATGCAGAAAAAATACCACTTAGAGGTAACCAAATAATCATATCTAATTCAAATCCGACAACATAACTTGTTGCAACTCCTCCTAACACAGCTGACGTGTAAGTTCCAATTCCAACAAATACACCATGAGCTAAGCTTATTTGGCCAGCAAATCCAGAAACAATATTTAAACCCCATGCTGCTACAGCTATTAGAAATGCTGTTGTTAATAATAAAATCCAGTAATCTGAGGCAACAAAAACAAGACCAAGGGAGAAAATAATCATCAAAGCAAACCAAAATTTTTGAGTAATATTAGATAAAATTGCAGATTCTTTTTTGTAATCGACAAATAAATTTGGTCTACCTCTCATACTCTCTCAACTTCCTCTGTTCCAAATAAACCATCTGGTTTGACTAATAAAATTGCAAACATTATTAAGTATGGAGCTAACAAAGAAAAGCCGCTTCCAAGTGAAAACCCAATAACAGACTCAATACTTAATTGATAATATGCAACGTACCCTTGAGTTAATCCAATTATCAATGATCCTATTACTGCTCCTGGTATTGAATCAAGGCCACCTATAACAACTGCAGGTAATGCTCTAAGTGCTGATATAAAGCTAAATTGAGTTAAGGTATTAAAACCTCCAGTAATAAAAAACCCGGCAAGAGAAGCTAAAATTCCTGCAATAAACCAAACTAATCCAAATATTTTTCCTACATCAATACCTTGTGCCAATGCAGCCTCTTGGTCGAGAGAGGTTGCTCTCATTGCAACACCATATTTTGATTTTTTAAAGAAAATGGAGAGTAAAATTATCACCAATATAGCAGTAAAAAAAGCTGTAATTTCTAAGTATTTTAATGTAACGCCGTTAATTGTTAACGAACCAAAATTCCCAAAGTTTGGAAACGGATCACCTAAATATCTTGGATTTAAGCCTATCCAGTTGTCTAAAACAGTTCTTAATAGTATATCTATTCCAATTGTAAGAATAGCTACAGAAAATACAGGTTCACCAACCATTGGTCTCAAAAAAGTTCTTTCAATTATTAAGCTTAAAATACCAGTAAAAAATACACCGACAATCATTGAGAGCCAAAAAGGTAGTCCCCTATCAATTGCAAAAGCACTAATAATTCCCGCACCAACAACTGCTAATGCTGGTTGAGCAAAACTCAAAACATCCATTGCTTTATAAATTAATACAAACCCAATTGCAACAAGTGAATAAACAGCACCTAAGGCTAGACCTTCAGCTGTTGCTTGTAGAAAAATTGTCATTAATACATTTCCTCAATTAAATCTTTAAATTGGTCTATTAAAACATTCCTTTTAATTTTTTGAGTTGCTGTAAGCTCGCCTTCTTCGTGATCAAGCTCTTTTGGAATCATCCTAAATTTTCTAATTTCTAATGTTGAAGTATTTTCATTTGCTTTTTGAATTTCTTTCCAAACTAACTCTTTTACTTCCTCTTTTTCTGAGAGGTCTCTATAAGTCGTATAAGGAATGTTTTTTCTTAAAGCCCAATTTGATACAGTGTCAAATTCTATACAAATTAAGACTGATAAGAACTTTCTTTTATCGCCAATAACAATTGCATCTTTTATAAACGGAGAAACTTTAATTTTATTTTCAATTTCTGATGGTGATACATTTTTTCCTCCACTGGTTATTATGATATCTTTTTTTCTATCGATAATTTTTAGAAACTCACCTTCGAATACTCCAACATCACCTGTGTGAAGCCAACCATCTTCATCAATAGTTTCTTTTGTTGCTTCTTCATTCTTAAAATATCCTTTAAAAACTGCACCGCCTTTAGTTAAAATTTCACCATCTTCAGCAAGCTTAATTTCCATTCCATGATTGGGAACTCCAACTGTTCCTAATTTAATTTTTTTGTCATTATTGCCAGACGCATAACCACAATTCTCTGTCATGCCATATCCTTCAAAAATAGGTACACCTAATGCCATAAAAAACTTTAAAATTTCTGGTGCAATTGGAGCAGCTCCAGAAATTGCAGTTTCAGCCTTACTAAGTCCCAACTTCTTTCGCAGAGTTCTAAATGAAAGTAACCAACCTATCGATAAGTAAATTTTTGCTAATAAATCATCGAACCCTTTTTCAAGTTTTCTATCTGCACCTTTGTAACCTAAATACATAGAAATTTTAAATAAATATCTTTTAATTAGTGATGCGTCCCTCATTTTAACCATTGCACCGGAATGCATTTTTTCTAAAATTCTTGGTACTGCTGGAAAAATTGTTGGCTGCACTTCAACTAAATCAGCTTGAACAGTATCAATAGACTCAGCAAAATTAATTGTTGCTAATGTATGTGTTGAAATTAATAAATCAGTTAACCGACCAAAAATATGACACAAAGGTAAATAGGACAAAAATTGAGGCTCTTTGGCTTTAATATTTTCAACAAGAGAAAATTTTGGGATTTGTGATCCAACCCAAGCAATATTTCCATGAGTAATCATAGAACCCTTCGGTGGACCAGTTGTACCAGAAGTATAAACTAAGAATGCAACATCATCGTCTTCAATTTTGTTAAGCATTAAATCGACATAATTTGAATCTCGGTTAAATTCTTCTTCTCCGATTTTAAGAAATTCATCAAATCTCATTAACTTTGGATGGTCATAATTATATAAACCCCTGTCTTCAAAATAAATAATTTTTTGAAGTAAAGGTAGCGAATCTACCACTTCTAATACTTTGTCCACTTGTTCTTGGTCTTCTGCAAACAAAATTTTTGATTCCGAGTGAGACAATAAATACTTTACTTCTGATGTGGGATTAGAAGGATATAGTCCAACACTTACTGAGCCTATTGACTGAATTCCAATATCTGCAATGAACCACTCAGGTCTATTTTCAGAATGGATAGCAACTGAGTCGCCTTTTTCTATCCCAAAAAATTTTAATCCCATTGAAAGAAAATTAGACTTTAACCAAAAATCTGCATATGTTGTTTCTTGCCATAAACCGAACTCTTTATATCTCATGGCGACTCTTTCAGGAAACCTTGATGCAGTCTCTTTAACTTTAATTGAAGGTGTCTTGCCACCTTCTTTTAGGATTTCATCATAAATTTCTTCCATTGTTAAAGCCATTGTTAACTACCTCCTAAATAAGCTTCTATCACTTTTTCATTTTTAACAATTTTGCTCGGTTCGTCGAGTGCTAATTTTTCACCAAAATTTAGAACCATTACTTCTTCAGCAATATCCATAACCATATTCATATCGTGATCAACTAAAATTATAGTTTTTTTCATTTCTTCATGAATATCAATAATAAACCTGGCTATATCCTCAGTTTCTTCATTGTTCATTCCAGCAGCTGGTTCATCTAAGAGTAGAACTTCTGGGTCCATTGCTAGTGCTCTACCTAATTCAACCCTTTTTTGGACCCCGTAAGGCAATGACATAATATATGAATATCTGAATTGCTCAATTTCAAGAAAATCAATTATATCTTCAGCTCTTTTTCTAACTTCTACTTCGCTTTGTCTAACCTTTTTACTAAATACCAAACTAGAAATAGAACCATAATTTAAATGTCTGTGTGCTCCAATTAAAATATTGTCCAATACTGTCATATTTTCAAATAATTCGATATTTTGAAATGTTCTCGCAACACCCAAGTTTGCTATTTGATCAGGTCTTAAAATATTTAATTGATTATTTCCATAGCTAATCTCACCATCTGTTGGTCTATATATCCCACTAATACAATTAAATATAGAAGTTTTGCCAGCACCGTTAGGACCAATAATCGCAAAGAGTTTTCCAGGTTTAACTTCAAAACTTACTTTATTTAGCGCTGTTATACCTCCGAATTTCAAAGTCACATTATCAAAAATTAAGTTGCTCATGACAACCACCTCTTTTTTCTTTTATAATGTTTTACATCTTTAAATGATTTTCTCTTAGTTCCTTCAGCATTTAGTCCTAAATAAAATTCCCTAACATCTTGATCATCTAGCAGTTTTTTACTTGTGTTATCCATTACAATATTCCCAGTTTCCATGATGTAACCATGATGTGAAATATTTAATGCCATGTTTGCATTTTGCTCTACTAATAAAACAGTTACACCTTGTGAATTTATTTCTGTAATAAGTTCGGCAATCTGATCAACTAATTTTGGTGCCAAACCTAAACTTGGTTCGTCAAGAAGTAAATAAGTTGGCTCTGACATTAAAGCTCTTCCTATTGCAAGCATCTGCTGCTCACCTCCAGACAAATATCCAGCTTCTCCTCTTGATCGCTTTTTTAAGATAGGAAATAGTTCAAATATCTTTTCGATATTTTTATTTATTTCTTTACTGTTTGTATGTCCACCAAGTCTTAAATTTTCGACAACAGTTAGCTCTGAAAAAATTCTTCTGCCTTCTAGAACTTGGGCTATTCCTTTTTCAACTATTTTTGAAGGTTTAAAATTTGTAATATCTTCTCCGTCCACAATAACATTGCCTTTAGTTATATCACCATTTTGAACATCTAGGAGTCCTGTAATTGATCTAATAACTGTAGTTTTACCAGATCCATTACTTCCGAGTAAAGAAACAATTTTTCCTTTTGGAATTTGAAGTGAAACTCCTCTTAAAACTAAGATTACATCTTGATAGACAACTTCTAAATTTTTAACTTCGAGCACTTCAATATAACTTTAAGGAGAAATGTTTAATTTTTCAAATACAGTTACTGTTTTGGGGATTGTTTATAAAAGTTTTTATACCTTCAAACATTATCTAATATGTAAATATGGAAGATAGCTTTACTCAACAGGAATTGTTTGAACAAAAAAAATATATTTCTGATTTGATAGAAGAAAAATCTGCAAAAAATAAAAGTTCAATCAATTTAATAATTGGTTCTTCACTAATTTCTAGCGGTATTGTTATTTTTTTTCTTTATACGTTTGGTTTATTTGAAAAACAAGAAGTTGTTGTACCAGATCCAATAACAATAACTGAAACAATAAAACAAACAGAGTTGGTTATGCCCAGAATTGACACTTCTGAAATAGTTTCAATTGCTGAGTTAGCTACACAAACTATTGTTCAAATCCAAGTTGGAAGTTTAGATGAAAATGGTGACTTTTATTCGATTGGTGGTGGTTCAGGAGTTGTCATTTCAGATGAAGGGCTTATTATCACTAATCACCATGTAATTGAAGGTGTTGATGAAGTTAGAGCAATTTTTGAAGATGGTAGATTGTATGAAGCCATTGTAATTGGCTCGGACAAACTTACAGATGTTGGATTAATACAAATTTCTTCCTCAAACTTGGTTCCAATTAATATCGGCAATAGCGATAGTTTAGTTGTCGGTGACTTAGCAGTTGCAATTGGACACCCCCTTACGTTAGGAGCAGCTCCAACAGTTACTACAGGCGTTGTGTCTGCTCTTCATCGTAGACTTGACGTAGGTAATGAATTGGATGGATCAGCAGTTACACTCTTTGGCTTGATTCAAACTGATGCACCTATAACTAGGGGTTCTAGTGGAGGCGCGTTAATAAATAATAATGGTGAGCTTATTGGTATTACAACAGCTATTGCTACAGCAGATGTTGGAGCAGAAGGTTTAGGTTTTGCTGTTCCGATAAACATGGCATTAAATGTAGTTGAAGATTTGCTTGAATTTGGAGAAATCAATCATGCTTTCTTGGGAATTCTAGGAGCACAACATTTTGAAACCGCAGAAGATGGAGCAAGAGTTTTTGCAGGTGTTTATATCCAAGAATTATATAGTCCAAATAATATTCAATTTGCCATTGCAAAAGCAGGAGCTATGCAAGGTGACATTATAAAAAAATTAGATGGCAATGAAGTCAAAACATTGGATGGTTTAATAACTGAACTAAGAAATAAGAGAGCTGGAGACGAAATTGAAATTCAGATACTAAGAAATGATCAACTAATTACTTTGATTTTTCAATTAGATCTAAGACCATCAGATGTTTAATGTCTGACGATATATTTTCTCAACTTTTTAACTTATTTAACAACAATGATGATGAAGTTAATTGGAAATTAGCTAAACAAATAAACAATCATTTAAACAAAGAAGAAATCCAAAATACTTTTTCCAACAAAGAAGTAAACTACGAAGAAATTTTTAAAGTAATAAGTTTAAATAATAGCAACTCAGATATTTTAGATTTTAATTTGCTAACAGCTAAAAAATGGGGTGATTGGTTTTTAGATTCTATTCAGCATTTTGACTTTTCAGTGCTTTCAAACAACAATTTAGATTTTGGTTTTGGCAATATGCAATCTTCTATTTTAGGAATGCAACTTGGAAATCTATCTGCTTTCATAGCAAAAAACACTTTCGGATTGAGTCATTTTGGAATAGTTCTTCCAAGGAGCCAAACCCTAGCTATAAATCATCTAAATTTTGATAAAAGGATAGAGCAATTTGAAATAAATGTTAATGAATCAGTAATGGCTTTAATGATGCTTGAACTTGTAACTTTATCCTTAGGAAACTATACAGCTCCCTTTCAATTCTTAATTGAAAAATTAAATGAAAGCAACTCAAGCTTAATTACAAGTATTCAAGACAATACTTCAAAAATTGATTTTGAAAACATATCAAATCCACAAGATATTATGAACTCAATACCTGAAATTAATAATTTTGATATAGACTCTTTTTTTGATCCTGTGCTTGGACCTTTAAGTTTCTATAGAGAAGTAATTAAATTAAAAAGTAAAGAAATTCTTAATTTTATGGACTCAAGTGTCATTGATTTAGTTATGGACCTTACTTTTCCATTTGAAAACTCTAGTATTGAAAGTTTTGAACAAAAACTTTCTGGTTATGAAGAATCATCAAAAGCCTTTATTGATTTTTTAAACAATTCTTTAAACGAATTTACTCTTGATGAGATTATGTCTGATGTAAATTTGATTCCTTCTCTTGAGGAACTTTTAGACCCTATATCTTGGGCTGCTAGAACTTCATTGCCTCCTATTTAATTAAATTTTTACGCTAATATAAAATTTACAAAGGAGAAAAATGTCTATTAATATCGGTGATAAAATTCCAAGTTTTAATTTAGTTAGTAACAATAAAGAAAGTATGTCTGATGAAGACTTTTTAGGTAAAAGAACTTCATTTGTCTTTATACCTTTCCCATTCAGTTCTATTTGTGATAAAGAAGTATGCGAATTAAGAGATAATTTCTCAAATAATACTGATTCTCCTGATACTGTAATTATTACTGTTTGTGCTCGTCCAACAAATGATGCATGGGTCAAACATTATAATTTAGAATATCCAGTCCTTGCTGACTTTTGGCCACATGGTGAAGTTTCTAAAAAATTTGGATGCTTTAATGATCAAGTTGGAATATCAATGAGAGTAACTTATATTACTGATGAGAACAATGTGGTTACAAAAATTATTAAAACTGATGAAATTATTGAAGCTAGAAATATTGAGGAATATAAAGAAGCTTATAGCTCTTAGCCAACTTCTCTAATATCGAAATCTGAAGAACTTTGTCTTTTTATCTTTCTTCTTTCTCTTTCAGAAAGCCCACCCCAAATACCAAATTTTTCAGAATTTTCAATTGCATATTCAAGGCATTCTCCTTGAACGGAACAAGCTCTACAAATTGATTTAGCTTTTCTGGTAGAAGCTCCTCTTTCAGGAAAAAATAAATCAGCATCGGCACCTTTACAATTTGCTTCTTCTGTCCACGAAGGCATGCCTCCGATTAATTCTTCAATTGATGAATGCTCCACCCTAACTCCTTAATGTAAATTACACTTATGTAATTTAATAGGGTATCTATAAATGTCAAGAGGGTATTTGTCTAAATAATTTATATTTATTTTTGTAATATAGGATAATGATAGAATGCTTAACCAAAAAATAGTATCAACTGGTTCAGTTTACAAAGGTAAAACTAGCATGTGGCTATACATATTTCATAGAGTCACAGGTGTAGCTCTGTTTGGATACCTACTACTTCATATAATTTCTACAGCACTTATTTTGCTCGGCCCTGAAGTATATGAAGGAGCTGAAGCTATCTATAAAAACTTTTATTTTAGATTAGGTGAAGTTGGATTAATGGCAGCAGTTTTAGCTCATGCAATCAAACGGATTGAGAATTATAACTGTTGATTTATGGAGCAAAGGATCTGAATACCAAAAAAGATTAAATATAATTTCCCTTTTTATCTTTATTTCAGTATTTGTACCAACAACATATAAAATGATTAGCTCTTACTTTGAATTATGTATTGAAAAAAGCTCTCCAGGCACAACAGTTGTAGACTGCATGACTAGACCTCTACCAGATTGGAAAACAAAATGAGTTCAAATCAAAGGACGGACTGGGCAAGAAGACAACCGCCAATTGGAGGAAGTAACTTTGAGCTTTATGCATGGTTTTTTATGAGAATTAGTGGATTATTCTTAGTTTTACTCGCAACAGGTCATATGTTTATTATGCATGTATTCAATGACACATTAAATCTAGATTATGAATTTGTTGCAGCAAGGTGGGACACTCCTTATTGGAGAACATTTGACTGGCTATTATTAGCGTTAAGTTTACTACATGGTACTAACGGTTTGAGAATTGTATTACATGACAATATCGCTAATGAAAACATTAGAAAAGTTTCATTATCTGCTCTTTACTTAGTTTCAGCTTTATTTTTTGTATTAGGTACTTATGTACTGGTAGCGTTTGTGAGAGAAGTATGAAAGTTATTAAGCATTCTTTTGACGGAGTAATTGTTGGAGCAGGTGGTGCAGGATTAAGAGCTGCAATTGAAGCCGCTCCTCATATGAAGTTAGCTGTTATTACTAAGCTTTACCCTACTCGATCACATACAGGTGCTGCTCAAGGTGGTATGAGTGCAGCACTTGCAAATGTTGAAGAAGACAATTGGAATTGGCATGCATTTGATACAGTCAAAGGATCTGACTACTTAGCAGACCAACCAGCAGTAGATATTCTTTGTAAAGAAGCTATTGACTCTGTTGTTGAACTTGAGCACTGGGGACTTCCATTTAGTAGGTTAGAAAATGGAAAAATAGCTCAGCGTAGATTTGGTGGACACACTATCAAAGAAGGTGAAGCACCAGCATTCAGAGCTTGCTATGCAGCTGATAGAACAGGACATATGATATTACAAACTCTTTATCAGAAATGTGTTTCCATGGGAGTTACGTTTTTTGATGAGTTCCAAGTTTTAGATATAAAGATTGAAGATGGGGTTTGTAAAGGTGTTATAGCTTATGAAATAGCTACAGGTGATATTCATATATTTGAAGCTAGAGCGGTCACTTTTGCAACTGGTGGCTTTGGTAAAATTTATAAAGTTAGCTCAAATGCTCACTCTTTAACTGGTGACGGTCCTGGAATGCTTTACCAAAAGGGGCTTCCTCTAGAAGATATGGAATTTTATCAATTTCACCCTACAGGAATATACAGATTGGGTATTTTACTTTCTGAAGCAGCCAGAGGTGAAGGTGGAATCTTAAGAAATAAAGATGGTGAGAGATTCATGGAAAGATATGCACCTACGATCAAAGACTTAGCTCCAAGAGATATGGTATCTAGAGCAATCGCAACTGAAATTAACAATGGTAACGGAGCTGGTCCTAAAAATGATTTTGTATATTTAGATTTAACTCACCTTGGTGCAGAAACAATAAAGCAAAAATTACCTGATATAACAGATTTTGTCAGAACTTACGTAAAAATAGAACCAATTAATGAACCTATACCTGTTCAGCCAACTGCACATTATGCTATGGGAGGTATTCCAACTGATATATATGCAAGAGTCTTGAGCGATGCAGATGGTTCAATTCTTCCAGGTGTTTACTCAGCAGGTGAATCAGCTTGTGTTAGTGTACATGGAGCAAACAGATTAGGTACTAATTCATTATTAGATATTGTCGTTTTTGGTAAAAGAGCAGGACAAAGTATGGTTGATTATGTTTCATCTACCAAGCCATCCACGCTTTCTGAGAATGCTGCTGAGGAGTTAAAAAATAAAATTGAAAGATTATTAGAAAAAGAGCACAATCCAGAATTTTCTGTTCCAAGAATAAGAGAAGAGCTTCAAGATTCAATGGAAGAAAATGCAAAAATATTCAGATCAGAAGAAAGTTTGAAAACTCAAACTAATATACTTAAAAACTTAAGAGACAGATATCAAAATGTAACTATTTCAGACAAAGGTTCTGTTTTCAATACTGAATTACTTGAAGCCATTGAGCTTGAATATTTACTAGATATGTCAGATACAACTGTTGCTAGTGCATTGGCAAGAAAAGAAAGTCGTGGAGCTCATTCACGTATAGACCATGTTGAAAGAGATGATAAGAATTGGTTAAAACATTCTTTTGCTTTTAAAGATGGTGGTGAAGTTAAGTTAAAATACAAAGATGTAGAACTTGGAAAATATGAACCAAAGGAAAGAAAGTACTAATGGAAGTAACTTTAAATATTTTGAGATATAACCCTGATTCTGATAAAAGAGGTCATTGGGAGGAATATAAGCTTGAAGCAGAACCAGATGAAAGAATATTAGATTTATTACACAAAGTTAAGTGGTTTGAAGACGGAAGTTTATCATTTCGAAGATCATGTGCACATGGTGTTTGTGGTTCAGATGCAATGGTTATTAATGGAGAGAATATGCTTGCATGTCAAGTTTTGGTTAAAGAAGTAAGTAATCCAATAAAAATAGAGCCTGTAAGAGGACTTCCTGTTGTAAAAGATTTAGTAGTAGATATGGAACCATTTTTTGACTCATACAAAAAAGTACTTCCCTATCTTATCAACGACGACGAACCTGGAGAAAGAGAAAGACTGCAATCTCCAGAAGATAGAGAGAGATTTGAAGATACTACTAAATGTATACTTTGTGCTGCATGTACAACAAGCTGTCCAGTTTTCTGGACTGCTGATAGTTATATTGGTCCAGCAGCAATAGTTAATGCTCACAGGTTTATTTATGATTCAAGAGATACAGCTTCTAAACAACGTTTAGAGATCTTAAAAGACGTTAATGGTGCATTTAGATGTAGAACTGCATTTAACTGTACATCAGCTTGTCCAAGAGGTATTCAAGTAACAAAAGCAATTGAAGACGTTAAAAGAAAAACACTTACTATTAATTGATAGAAAAATATCTTAAAAACTTTTAAAGAAAAATTATCAGAAGATTTTAATAGTAAAAATATCTATTTTGAACTTATAGATAAGAACGAAATTTATTCACTTAGAGAATCCTTAAAAGTTGAAAATATTAAAAGTGAAGAACCATTTTTAATATTTAAACTGAGTTATGAGACATTCATAGAAATTGTAGAAGGTAAAAAACACCCTGAAGATCTACTTTTTAACGAAAAAATAAAGATTTCAGGTGACATTAATCTTATCTCCTGAAATAGAAAAGACGGCGCGTGCCGTCTTTTCAAATTTATAAAAAGCGCTTTTAGTTTAAAGCGTCTTTTAAGCCCTTAGCAGCTTTAAAAGCTGGAGCATTCTTCGCAGCTATTTGGATTGTTTCACCTGTAGCTGGATTTCTTCCTTGTCTTGCAGCCCTGTATTTTGACTCAAAAACACCAAAACCAGCAACACTAACTTTATCGCCGTTTTTCATGCCATTTGTAACGCCATTAAAAACTGCATCAACAGCTTTTTTTGCATCGGATTGTGACAGCCCGACTTCAGCTGCTACAACACTTGCTAATTGATCTTTATTCATAGCTGTTTAGCCTTTCTTTAATTGAGTTTTTTTTAAAACTCCCTATAAACATTATAGTTTTTTTAATTAGCTTGTCTTAAAATACTGAAATTATTGAGTTTTTTTTTAAAAAGGCTGATTTTATTGATTAATTATGCTATCAAGCTCTGATACTTTAGCTTTAACAGCTTCAGCAGCATTAACCAGATTATTTTTTTCAATATCACTTAAGTCAAGCTCAACAATCTTATTTGCACCGTTCAACCCAAATTGGGTTGGAACACCCAAAAATACATCTTTAATACCATATTCTCCAGTAACCCATGAACATGCTGGTAATACTTCATTTGAATCTGTGATAATTGCTTTAACCATAGTTGCAGCTGCAGATGAAGGTGCAAAATATGCACTACCAGTTTTTAATAAAGCAACAATCTCTGCACCACCGTTAGAAGTTTTTTCAACTAGGCTTTCTATTTCATCTTGTGATAAAAGATTAGTTAACGGTTCTCCATTCACAGTACATTGTGATGGAGCTGGAACCATTGTCTCACCATGACTGCCTAATGTGAGTGCTTTGACGTCTTTCATCGGAACACCTAATTTTTCTGAAATAAAATAAGCGAAACGAGAAGAATCTAATACTCCTGCTTGACCAATAACTTTGTTTTTAGGTAAACTTGAAACTTTTGAGACAAGTGCAGTCATTTGATCAAGTGGATTTGTTACGACAATAATGATTGGTTCATTTGAGTACTTAAGTAAATTATTTGTGACATCAGTAACTATATTTGCATTTACTTCAAGTAAGTCCATTCTTGACATTCCAGGTTTTCTAGGAAGTCCTGCAGTAATTACAATTACATCACTGTCACTAGTATCTTCATAGTTATTGGTTCCAATGATTTGTGTTGAAAAACCTTCCACATATCTTGATTGATTCATATCAAGAGCAAGACCTTGTGGTAAGCCCTCTACTATATCTGTCATTACTACTGTATCTACAATGTCATACTCTGCAACTCTCAATGCAGTCATAGATCCATATTTTCCAGCTCCGACAATAGTTACTTTTTTCATATTAAAATCCTTCAATATTCTCTACTAGGTTTTTAGCAAAATCTTCAGTTGATAGAGTTGTTGCATCATTTCTACCTCTTGCTAAATCATAGGTAACATTTCCTTCAAAAATTGATTTTTCCATAGAATTAATTATCAAATCAGCAGCTTCATTCCAGCCCATGTATCTGAACATCATCTCTCCTGATAATATTAAAGAACCCGGGTTTGCTTTATTTTGACCAGCATACTTTGGTGCTGTTCCATGTGTTGCTTCAAAAACAGACTTACCATTCTCATAATTTATATTTCCACCTGGACTTATACCTATTCCACCTATTTGTGCTGCAAGAGCATCCGATGCATAATCACCATTTAGATTAGTTGTTGCAATGACTTCAAACTCTTGTGGTTTGATAAGAATCTGTTGTAAAAATGCATCTGCAATGACATCTTGAACTAAAATTTTATCCCCAGGTTCTCCATTACAATCTTCCCAAGAAACAGCTACATCAGAAAATTCATTTTTAACTAGCTCATATCCCCATGCTCTAAATGCCCCCTCTGTAAACTTCATAATGTTGCCTTTATGGACTAGTGCAACATTCTTTTTATTATTTTCCACTGCATAGAGTAAAGCTGAGCGAATTAATCTCTCAGAAGCAGTTTTAGAAATTGGTTTAATTCCAATTCCACTATCTTCCCTAATATCCCATGAAAATTCATTTTTAAGAAAGTTATTTAACTTTTTAACATCATCACTATTCATTTCTAATTCTTTACCTGCATAAACATCTTCTGTATTTTCTCTAAAGAGGGAAATATTTACATCGCCAGGATTTTTAGTTGGTGTTTCAACACCTTTAAACCAACGAATAGGTCTTAAACAAACATACAAATCTAATTTTTGTCGAATAGATACATTTATAGATCTAATTCCTCCTCCAACTGGAGTAGTTAAGGGTCCTTTTATTCCAATGCCATATTCATCAAAACTATCTAGTGTTGATTCCGGCAACCATTCATTAGTTTGATCAAATGCTTTTTGACCAGCTAAAACTTCTTGCCATTTTATTTTTCGACTATCTGAATATGCTTTTTTTACTGCTGCATCAAATACCATTTGAGATGCTGGCCAAATATCAACACCTATACCATCACCTTCAATAAAAGGAACAATTGGATTATCTGTATCAAATGATTTTCTTGTTTTGTTTATTGCATCAACCAATTCGATTCTTGATAAATTTTCACTCATAGTACATCCTTTATTGCATTTCCTATCTGTGTAGGGTTTTTAACAACTAATACTCCAGCTTCTGTTAACGCTTCAATCTTTGCTTTTGCAGTTCCTTTATTTCCAGAAACTATAGCACCTGCATGTCCCATTTTTTTTCCAGGAGGAGCAGTTACACCTGCTATGTAAGATACAACTGGTTTCGAAATATTTTGCTTTATAAACTCTGCAGCTTCTTCTTCAGCACTTCCCCCTATTTCACCAATCATTACTATTGCATTTGTTTGTTCATCATCTTCAAAAGCAGACAACACATCAATAAAAGACATCCCTGGTACCGGATCACCACCAATACCAATACATGTGGATTGACCAATTTCTAACTTTGTTAACTCATGAACTGCTTGGTATGTTAATGTACCTGATCTTGAAACAACACCTACCGCACCTTCTTTAGTAATTTCATGTGGCATTATTCCAACATTAGATTTTCCAGGAGAAATAAGACCGGGACAGTTAGGTCCAAGAAGTTTAGCATTAGTTGTATTTTTTAGAATATCAAACATTTCAGCTTCATCTTTAGCTGGTATTCCTTCAGTAATACAAACAATTAATTCACATCCTGAAATTGCAGCTTCCAAAACAGCATCTTTCGCAAATGCTGGAGGTACAAATGTCATCGCAGTGTTAGCACCAGTAGCTTTAACAGCTTCTTCAACGGTATTAAAAATTGGGATTCCTTGAACATCTTCCCCACCTTTTCCAGGTCTAGTACCTGCTACAACTTGAGTTCCGTAATCTCGATTTCGCAATGCATGAAACTGGCCTTCTCTACCAGTCAAACCTTGAACGACAACCTTTGTATTTTTATCTATAAAAATTGCCATTATTGTGCCTCCGTTACAGCCAATTTAGCTGCATCATCCATTGATTCTGAAATAATAATTTTTTCATTTTCATGATTCTTTAAAATTTCTAATCCTTCTTTTGCATTTGTTCCGTCTAACCTGACAATAATTGGCCATTTTAATAATTTGCCTTTAGTGGCTTCAATTATTCCATCTGCAACAAGATCACACCTAGTTATTCCACCAAATATATTTATCAAAACACTTTTTACATTTGAATCTGATTCTAAAACTTCTAAAGCTGCTGTTACAGTTTCTGCCTTAGCTCCTCCACCAATATCTAAAAAGTTTGCAGCTTCACCACCATGTTCAGAAACAACATCTAATGTCGACATCACTAAGCCAGCACCATTTCCAATTATTCCAACGCTTCCGTCCAATTTAATAAAATTTAGACCTTTACTTTTAGCAAATGCTTCTGCTTCTGGAATCGGAATATCTGCTTCAAATTCATTAAATTCTTCATGTCTATACTCAGCATTCATATCTAAAGAAATTTTTGAATCTAATGCAAGAACCCCATTATTTGTTATTGCGAGTGGGTTAACTTCTACAAGATCACAATCGCCAGCAATAAACAAATGATAAAGTTTCAAAATTATATCTTTTAATTCATTCTCAAATTCTGGGTCTAATTTTGCATCAATTATTGCATCTGATAACGTATCTTCTGATAATCCTTGAGATGGAGATATATAAACTTTTATTAAATCTTCTGGATTTTTTTCAGCAACTTCTTCAATATCCATGCCACCTTTAGCACTTAATAGCATTAAATATTTCTTAGCTGATCTATCTAAAGTGAAAGAAATATAATACTCTTTCAAAATTGTTGATGCTTCTTCTATTAGCAAGCTTTCTACTTTGTGACCTTTGATATCCATTCCCAAGATTTCATTTGCAGCATTCTTCAATTCATCTTGTGAGGTAACTACTTTAATACCACCGGCTTTTCCTCTTCCTCCAACTTGTACTTGGGCTTTTACAACTAAAGGAAAATTGAAAGATTCATGTTTATTTAAATCTTCTAGATTGTTAATAAAAAAAGATGATGGCGTAGGAATACTGTATTTCTCGTAAAGTTTTTTTCCTTGATATTCAAAAAGATTCATAATGTAACAACAAGATATTAGATTACAAAAAATAAAAAATTATGTTTAAAATTATATGAATTTTATTGGTGCCCATTCAACATCTAAATATTTGATACCGATTTCATTTTTAAAATCTACAGTAATTTCATTACCGTTTACTTCTAATACATTTCCTTCACCATATTTATCATGTAAAACTTTTGAACCAACTGATAAATTTTTTTCATTATCCGAATTATTTGAATAACTCTCTTTTATTTCAACATTAGTAAGAAAACCTTTCCCTTCCTCAATAAATCTACTTGGTAAGTTATAAGTTGTACCACCCCATAAAGTTCTTGACCATGAGTAAGTTAAATATAATTTTTTTTCTGCTCTAGTAATGCCGACATAACAGAGCCTTCTTTCTTCTTCAATTTCTTTTTTACCGCCTTGTGTACTTCTTTCATGTGGGAATAAATTTTCCTCCATGCCAGTCATGAATACATAAGGAAATTCTAAACCTTTTGCATTATGCAAAGTCATGAGGGTAACCCTATCAGACTCTGCAAGTTCATCTGTATCAGCAAAAAGTGCAATTGACTCCAAATATTCACGCATCAAAGTGAAAGGTTCATCAATTTCTAATTCATTTAAATTTTCAAAATTAAATGCAGAATTCATTAATTCTTCAATGTTTTCAAGTCGCATTTGAGATTCAAGAGTTCCTTCTTTAATTAAATCTTCTCTATAACCAGTTTTATTAAGAATCGCTTCAATAGTTTTAGATGGGCCTTGAATTGCAATCGACTTTAAATCTTGGATTAATTGATAGAACTCACTTAGATTGTTTTTAATTCGAGGAGAAATATTTTCAATTGTATCTGTTTTATTTAAAATTTGAGATAAATTTTCATTGAACTTATCCATAGATTCTTTAATTTTACCAATAGTCGAGTCGCCGATTCCTCTGCGAGGAACGTTCACAACTCTCTCAAACGATACCATGTCATTATCATTTAAAATAAACTTTAAATAAGAAATCATATCTTTGATTTCTTTTCGGTCATAAAAACGAACGCTGCCTAAAACTTTATAAGATATATTATTTTTTCTTAACTCTTCTTCAAATAAACGAGACTGGCTGTTTGTCCTATAAAATACTGCAACATCATCATTTTTGTTCTCTTCTAGTATTTTTTTAATTTCAGATGAAACCCAGTTTGCCTCATCTCTTTCAGATCTAAACTGTATAGAATCAACATCTAAACCTTCTTCATTATCTGTCCAAAGATTTTTTTCTATAGTTCGCTCATTATTTGAAATAATTTGATTTGCTAAATTTAATATTTTTTTTGTTGATCTATAATTTTTTTCTAATTGAATAATTTTTGCATTTTCAAAATCTTTTTCAAATTCAATTATATTCCTAATATCTGCACCTCTAAAAGCGTAAATGCTTTGATCTGAATCACCTACAACACAGACATTTTTGTTATTAGAACCTAAAAGTTCAACTAGTTTATACTGTACAAAATTTGTATCCTGATACTCATCAACCATTATGAATTGAAATTTTTTTGACCAAAAATCTAAAACTTGTTCAAAATTTTCAAATAATTCTACTGTTTTCAACAGGAGATCATCAAAATCCATAGAATTTGCTTGTTTTAATTTTTTTTCATAACTTCCATAAATTTCAGCAACTTTGACATCAAAAAAAGAATCAGCATATTCAAGTGCTTTTTTGGGATTTATCATATTATTTTTTAAGTTTGAAATATGAGCCTGTATTCTTTTTGGAGAGTACTGTTTTAAATCAATGTTATTTTCAGACATACAATTTCTTACAAGTTTGTTTGAGTCTGACTGGTCATAAATTGAAAAATTTCTGTTAAATCCTAATTTGTCACCATGAATCCTTAATATTTTTACACATAAACTATGAAAAGTTGAAACCCATTTTGGGCTTCTATCAAGGTTTAGCAGATCACTAATTCTAGATTTCATTTCTTCAGCAGCTTTGTTAGTAAAAGTAATCGCTAAAATATTTTCTACATCTACTTGATATGTTTTTACAAGATGAGCATATCTATAAGTTAGAACTCGGGTTTTACCTGAACCTGCTCCAGCCATAATTAAAACTGGTCCCCTGATTGATTCGATAGCTTCTTTTTGACTAGCGTTTAAAAGCTTTTTCCATTCATCTGGTACTGAAAGTACTTTATCCATCTAAATTAGTTAATAAATCAATTTTAAAATACATTACTTAAACCAGACCAATAAGATTTTTTATTTCTAAGATTGTCTTTTCAGCCGATTGTTTAGCAAGCAATTTGTTATCACTTGCCATTTTATTAATTTCATTATCACTAATAGAATTAATTTTTTCGAAAATTGGGATAATATAATTTGCAACAGATTCACCAACAGTTAATTTAAATTCTCCATACTGTACTCCAGAAAACTGTTTTTCTGTTTTATCAATAGTCTGATTGTTTATGGCTGCGAAAATTTCAATTAAATTACTAATACCCGGTTTGTTTTTAATGTCATATTTAATTTCATTTTCAGAATCTGTTACTGAAGTTTTAAATTTTTTCATAATCAAATCTTTTGAGTCATCAATATATATTGTTCCATTTATGTCTTCAGTGCTTTTAGACATTTTGTTTTCTGGATGTCTTAAAGACATAACTCTAGTTGCACTTGAACCAGAAGTTTTAGTAGGCAATGGAAAAAAGTCGCTATATGTTTGATTAAATCTTTCAGCAATATTTCTAGTTAATTCAAGATGTTGTGTTTGGTCGTCTCCGACTGGAACTTTTTCAGCCTTATGTAATAAAATATCTGCAGCCATTAAAATTGGATATGTTAAAAGCCCAGAATGGGTGCCAAAAGATTCAGACTTTTCTTTAAATTGTGTCATTCTTTGTAATTCACCAACTTGGCAAAAACTAGAAAGTATCCAAGATAAATAAGCATGTTCTTGAACTTGGCTTTGAATATAAATTGTTGATGAATTTAAATTTATGCCACTACCAATTAGAGCTTTAAAAGTTTGATATGTATTTTTCTGTAACTCATCTTTGTTTGGGATGGTTGTAATAGAGTGCAGATCCACTATACAAAAATAATTAATTTTATTTTCTTCAGAAATTGTTGCCCAATTTTTAATAGCACCTAATAAATTACCTAGATGTATTGTGCCTGTAGGTTGTATCCCTGAAAATACTGTTGTCATATCTGCTATTCTAATAAAAATATATCTATTGGAGAGCCTTATTAGTTCTGAAAACTCAATTTCTGCATTAGCTGGTTTAAGAAACATAATTCTTATTGGTTCACTTTATGGCTTTCATGGTGTTGTAACTAGAAGTTTGGTAATTGAAAATATCAATGAACCTTTCTTAGTAACAACCCGTATATTTTGTGTAACTATAATTTTTGGAATTTATGCTCGAAAAGATTTTTATAGTCAAATTAATTTTGATTATTTTAAAAAAGGTGCATTATCTGGTTTTTTAGCAATATATTTACCAGGCTGGTCTTTCATATATGCTTTAAATTTTATTTCATCTGGATTAAATAGTATTTTTATCTCAACTATTCCTATGTTTACATTGGTATGGGTGTATTTGTTTTATAAGGAAGAAAAAGTAACAATATTAAAAATTATTTCTGTAATTTTCGGTTTTATTGGACTTCTTATTTTATTTCAATCAGGAATATCTGGTATACAAAATGGTGGGAATTTAATTTTTGGAGGTTTACTGTCACTTATTGGTGTACAAGGACTAGCTTTGAGCAATATAACAAACAGGAAATATTCTCAATATATACCTTATAAAACCTTTATGTTAACTCAATGGTTAACTGGTTCTGTAATGTCAGTTCTTACCTATTTCTTTGTTGGTGGCGAAATAAGTAAGTTAGAAACACAAGCATTTATTAGATTATTCGCCTTAATTAGCATAGATGTAATCAGTTATTCATTATTTTTATATACTATTAAAGAGAATTTCAGCAACTTTTACAACTCTTGTAGATTATATTGTGCCAATTATAGGTATAAGTGCTGGTTTCTTTTTCCTTGGAGAGTTTGTTGATAATATTTTTTTTGTAACTTTAATGCTGATTTTTATTTCTTTGTTTCTTGCAGTCAGAGATGAATCAACAAACTTTAAATAGCTAATTGAATATTAAGTAGAATTCTAATCATTTTTGCACTAGCTCCCCAAAGTTCTTCTTTTTCAATTTTAAAAATCCAGTCATCTTCATAACGACCCCTAAATTCCCAAAGTTGAGGGCTGCTTAATTTGAGTATTGAAGCATAATGAATCGCTTGAACTTCTTTCTTGTCAAAAGTTGTTGGTTTAAAATCAATTGAAAATATTATTGGATGAACTTTATATTGGTACTCAATTGTGTTTATGGGTTCCATGTATCCAAGCGGTTTAAAAGAATTTATAGGAATCAAAAGTTCTTCAGACACTTCTCTTGCAGCAGTATCAACAATACTCAAATCATTTTCTTCACTTCTTCCACCAGGAAAAGCTATATGTCCTTTATGGGTTGGCATCTCTTCGGACCGTTTAATAAATAATATTTCAGAAGAGTTAACTATAAGTATTCCAACTGCAGCATAATTATTTTTATTTATTTCAAATTGTTTTGGAAGAAGGTTGAAATTTAAAATATTAACTATTTTTTTTAACTGCAATTAAATCTACAGTTATCCCAATTGGATTAAGTACTTCCCAAGCATTAAATTTAGTTGGAGCATCAAAACCAAACCAAGTAGTGTCGATTTCTGTATAACCTGCAATATGAATTTCCTCATTTGAATAGTATGCAGTTAATGAAAAAGGTGTATCAATTACAATTTCCCTAATTGATAATTGACCAACTATTGTATCTTCAATCAATGAATCAAAATCTTTATTAGGAAGCTCTAAATTTTCAATTTTGAATGTTGCCTCAGGAAAGATATTTGATTCAAGCCATTGTGTTTTAATTGAATTATCTCTTAAAGAGCTATCAGATTTTAAAGTAGATAAATCAACTCTGATTAATAAATTTGAAATTATCAAACACGAATTAGATGATTCACACTCAATTAAAGAAAGTGTAAACTCACCAATTATTTCGCTAGTTACCCCTTCAACTATTTCTAGACCAGAGTTTAAAAATTGCTTAGGTGCAAGATATGAAACTTTACTTTTATCTTTATCAATTACATAATGTACATCTTCAAAACTATTTAACTGCTCAATTGTTATTGATGTAGTGGTTTCATCAAGTGTTATATTTTCTGTTGTAGTTGTAACACTTTCACCTTCTGAAAGTATTTCTTCATTAACTTCAATATTTTCTTCCGATTGAGAACATGCTAGAAAAACTAAAAATAAAATGAGAAAAATTCTTTTCATAATGTAAATTCTAATATTTAATTTTTATTAACTTCTAGTCTTATCTAGTGTTCATAAGACTTAGAAAAATAATTCAAGTATTTTTAGGTACAACAACTATTGGAATTGGTATATCTTTTAATTATATAGCTGATTTAGGGCTTGGACCATGGGGTGTTTTTCATGATGGTCTGTCTAAAACTATAGGATTGCCTTATGGAAGAACAATAATTTTTACCGGATTTGTTGTCATGTTATTTTGGATACCTTTAAAACAAAAACCTGGATTAGGTACTATTGTGGATTTGATTTGGATAGGTTCAGTAGCTGACTTGGTTATACCGAGGTTCCAACTTTCAACTAATACTCTTCAAAGCCTTGTACTTATTTTCTTTGGAATTTTATTAATTGGAATCGGAACAGCTGTTTATGTAGGTGCTGGGCTAGGTGTTGGTCCAAGAGATGGAATTATGGTAGGTTTTGAAAATAGAGGAATTAAAATTGGTACTGCCAGAATATTAATTGAGCTTTTTGCATTTATTTCAGGTTGGATTCTTGGTGGAAATGTAGGATATGTCACAATTTTGTTTGTTATAGGAATTGGCCCAGTAGTTCAATTAGTATTACCTTATGTTGATATACGGAATAAATGATAAAATTTATTACTAGAGAAGTAATTTCATCTCTAATTTCAATTTTTATATTCTTATTTGTTATGTTTTATGCCATAAACATATTGATACCTGGTGATTTCCTAACTCCACTCAGATTAATGATGAGTCAAGAAGAACTTGATGCGCTAAGGGAATCGCTTGGTGCCAGTGATCCGCTTTATCAAAGATACTTCAGATGGATACTAAGTGTTTTTGCTGGAGAAATTACACCTGGAGGATTTATGCAAAGAAATGGTAAAGATATAATGTCAACTATTTTTCCAACTCTTCAAATTCTTATTCCTTCATTCTTACTGGCTTTTAATTTATCAAAACTTCCTGTTCTTAAAACAAAAATTAGTAAGCTTTATAAAAATAAGATATTTTCTGATACATTTTCTACTTTCTTAATTAGCATTTTCCCACCAATAACACTATTTGTAATTGGTGGGAAATTTGACGAATGGTTTCAAAAAATTTTTGATAAATTTGAAATAATAAAATCTCCAAAAAATTTAATTGAATATACAGAATTTATATTTAACTTAAATACTTTTTTAGTAATTATGTGCACTATTTTGATATTGACTTTACTTATTGATTTAATTTTTTTGTTAAAAATTAATAAATACAAAACATTACTTTTATTTACATTACTTCTATTGCTCTTTGTCAACTCGAATCGAATTTTACTAAACGATGTACTTATACATACAAAAAGCGCTTTTTTAACTATTGCTATTCTTTCGACTTTTTTTATAGGAGAGTTTGTCTTAATGAATAATGTTATTGTACAAAATATATCTCGTGAACCTCACATACTTACTGCTAGAGCATTAGGTTTTTCAAATAGTAAAGTATTTAATGACCATATTATAAAAAATACCTTTGGACCTTTTGCCATAAGATTGGGTTTAAGCTTACCATTTACAATCGCTTCACTTGTAATTGTCGAATCAACTACGAACTGGAATGGTATGGGTAGTTTGTTATATCAAACTATTATGAATCAAGATTCAAATGCAGCAATGGGGATTTTTCTTTTATTAGCCGTCTTAACAATATTTATTAGAATAACTATTTCAATTTTTCATGCTTATCTTGACCCAAGGGTGAGGTTAAATTGATTAAGAATCTTATACAAAGTACTTATAAAACTTATTATGGAAAAGTTGGATACGTTTGTTTAATTCTATTAATATCATTCAGTCTCTTACATAATTGGTTACTTGGAGGTGTTTGGCCAGAAAACATTTACGATCCGATCGTTGGTTTTGACATATCTGTTTTTCCACATCCTACTACTCCATCTGAAACTCACTTCTTAGGAACTGACCCACTAGGAAGAGATGTTTTAAGTATGTTCTTAGCTGGTTCAAGTCCACTTATAAGACTTTCCATTGTTTCTTTTTTTGTTGGTTTAACAATAAGTTTATTTTTTGGCACTACTATACCTTTTCTTTTTAAAAAGCTAGATAGAGTCATTAAAGAAACCTCATCAGGAATAATTTTAATCTCACCACCTGTAGTTTTATTAATTCTAGGTACTGGTGATTTTACTGATGTGCTAACACCTGGAATGGTTGGACTAATTTATGGGTTTTTATCTGGTTTTGGAGTTGCTTATTTAGTTGTAAGATCAAAGTCTCTAGAAATTGCAAATTCTGAATTTATTAAAGCATCACAATTACTTGGTGGAAAAAATTATTATATAGCAACAAGGCACATACTTCCTGTAGTAGTTCCTTATTCAGTTAGCTATATGTTAGCAAGTACAACTTATGGGATATTAGCTTATGGTTTTGCCTCATTTTTTGGACAAGTAGGTTGGACTCCAAATTGGGGAATGATGATTTATGATGCTATAACATATGGTTCTTATCTCGGTGGTGTTAACTATTGGAACTTACTTCCTCCAACTTTTGGATTTATGCTTTGTACTAGTAGCTTTTATTTTTTAAGTTTGAGTGTAAAAAAACAATATGGAATAAGTATTTAAAATAATTCTTATAATATTAGATAAAATTCTTACATGGATAGAAAGTTAACTTTTTCAATAATCTTCAAAACTATCTTTTTATTTCCATTTTTTATTATTTTTATTTTGAGTCCAATTGTCATTATTATTGTTATTTCATCTTTTATACCAAAAGGTAAAATTATTGCCTCTAGTCTTTATGAATTTTTTGGTTGGGTTGGGTTAAAAATAGTAGGTATTAATTTAATTGTCACTGGAAATGAAAATGTTAACCCTAATCAAAGCTATGTTGTTGTATCAAACCATCCTTCTACGTTAGATATCTTTACACATATACATGGAATACCATTATCAACTAGATTTCTAACAAAAGCTGAACTGTATAGTATTCCACTTTTTGGAAGAGCTTTGAAAGTTCTTGGTCTTCCAAAAATAGATAGGCAAAATGCTAAAGCTAATTTTGGAAAAATTAATGAATCTATTCAAAAAGTTATTGAATCTAATTTGTCAATTTTGGTATTTGCAGAAGGTAAAAGAAGTAACTCAAATAAACTGTTACCTTTCAAAAAAGGAGCTGCATTCGTTGCTAAAGAATTCAACTTACCTATTCTTCCAGTTGTTTCTCATAATGCTCATAATTTAATGCAGAAAGGTGAAGTTTGGTTTAGAAGTGGAACTATTAGTTTAGAAATTCTGCAACCAATAGAAAATACTCAAGAACTAACAGTGGAAGAATTAACTACGCTGTGCTTTAAGTTAATTGAAGAAAGATTAACTTTTCAAAACTAAATTCAAATGATCTTGAATTTTATTAATTAAAGCTTTATTTAAATTAAGGTTCAATTCATTTTCTATATAGTCATCTTTATTAATAAGTAAAAATTTGCTATTTACATTAAATCCATAATTTTCAAGCTGTAGTTTCAATATTTCATAAGCTTTTTGGGCATTACCACCAGAACCGTTAACTGAAGAGATGACTGATGCATACTTATTTTTAAATAGTTGATTATATTCAAAATCATCAAAACTTAACGACAACCAATCCAAAGTGTTTTTTAAATGAGCTAAATAACCTCCATTAAACACTGGGCTAAAAATTAGTACTTTGTCACAAATTTTTAATACATTTCTAATTTCAATTATTTTTTTTGGAACTTGCGATTCTTTCTCTAACAAAAATGGAATTTCAGTATATAGATTTGAATAAAGAAAACTTTCTACCTTTTGATTAGTTAAGAAGTTATGAGCAAAATTAGCTAATAAATTGTTTTTTGAATCAATACTTGTACCTGACCCCAATATCATTATTTTTGACATGAACTAAGTATGTAATTATGTTTGTTATATGAATAATGAGAATATAGATTTCTTTAATATGCTAGATATTAGAGTCGGAATAATTGTAAATGCTGAAGTGTTTGAAGAAGCTAGAAATCCTGCTTATAAATTAACTATTTTTTTTGGTGATGAAATTGGTTTTAAAAAATCTAGTGCACAAATTACAAATTATGAAATTAATGATCTAATAGAGAGAAAATGCATTGCTGTTATAAATTTAGGCAATAGACAAATTGGTCCATTTATCAGTGAATGTTTAGTGCTTGGTTCTCTTGATAGCAATAACAAGGTTTTACTTTTAGACGCAGCTACTCAAGCTAAGCCTGGTGATAAAATTGCCTAATAATTTAGTTTTTTCAAAAAATACTGAGTATTAAAAGGACCTGCCTTTTTTGCAATTGAATTTAAATTTTTGTCAATCAATACGTATGATGGCGTAACTTTTAAGTTATATTTTTCGACAAACTCATGACCCTTTTCTTTAGAAGCATTTATTGAAATAAAGTTAATTTCAGGATATTTTTTTTGGAACTCATTAACTATGAGCTTAGATGCTGTACAACCTAGTCAGTAATCGGAATAGAATTCAATTATCGAATAGTCAAAATTTTCATCTTGATTAGATTGATAGTATCGTTTTGAAGTATAAATTTTTAAACCATAAAAAATTAAAATCCATGAGAAACATAATAAATATATATTTATTGGTAAATAAATCAATTGATCTAATAAAAATGAAAATAATATTAACCCAATAGGCACGTAAACAATACTGTATCTGTTCAAAAACTTGATTATTATTTTTTTCATACTTCTTAACTTAAAACATATAATAATAATTAAATGGAACTAATAAATGAGATAAAGAATAGTGGTAAAAGGGTTACAGAACCCAGAGAAATAATTTGTAAAATTTTAGAAAAATCAGGACACGAACATTTCACTGCTGAAGCGCTATTTAAGAAAGCTAAAAAAGTCAACTCCTCCATTGACTTAACAACAGTTTATAGAACCTTAGATATGCTAGAAGAATTGAATCTCATAGAACATGCTCACAGAATTCATCAATCTGGTATTTACTTTACTAAACATAAAAAGAATCAAGTCCATTTATCCTGTGAAAGTTGCAGTGAAATTATAGATATTGATGAGAAAACTCAAAAACAAATTGAGAGCTTATTAAAAAAAGATTCAGGTTTTAAAAATATTAATTCACATTTTACATATTCAGGGCTTTGTAAGAATTGTAAATAAGTTTTTTATTGCAAAACGTTTGCAGTAAAATACTAGAATGGAAACAACCCACCATCACCATTTAGAGTTACATAAACTGTCTACACTTAGCAAAGTAAAACCTCAGACAAAACTGCTTGGTATTTTTTTAATTATTTTATCTATTGCATTCTTTAGTATGAATAATCTCAAACTTTTTTTGATACATGTTTGTTGTGTAATTTATTTGCTATTTATTTCCAAAATTTCATTTAAAACTTACTTAAAGCGTTTATCTATTGATATTCCGTTTGTGCTTTTTGCAATTTTTTTACCATTTATAAGTAAAGGAAATGGAAAAATTATTGGCGAGTACTTTGGTTTAACAATTTATGAAACAGGATTAATAGAAATGAGAAATTTAATATTTAAAATTACACTCTGCGTAACTCTTGCAATAATTTTAACAGCATCTACCTCAACAATTGAAATAATTTACGGGATGCAAAAATTAAAAATCTCTCCACTCTTGATTTCAATTTTTTCTTTTGCAATTCGATATATAGATGTATTTATAGATGAGTTAAAACGTGTAAAAACTTCTATGAAATCAAGAGGTTACTCAGAAAAAGGATTAAAAAATTTACAACCTATTGCTTTTGCTTCTGGTGCAATGTTAATTCGGGGATATGAAAGAGGTGAAAGAGTTTACAATTCAATGATTTCTCGAGGTTTTAATGGTTACTTAGAACTCCATGATAGAGAATACAAAAATTCTAATATGATTTATCTATTCGGCATTCTATGTCTTTTGACAACCATTTATGATCAAGTAATATTATGAAAAATTATCTTTCAATTAATAATTTATCATTTGAATACCCAGACGGTTATAAAGCTTTAAACAATATTTCCTTGAATTTAAATGAAAAAGAGAGACTTGGAATACTTGGTCCAAATGGTGCTGGTAAAACTACCCTACTGCTTCATTTAAATGGAATCCTCGGCAGTTTAGATGGCGAAATTTCTATAGATGGTCTTTCATATACAGAAGAAAATATTAAAAAAATCAGAAAGTCAGTTGGATTAGTTTTTCAAGATCCAGATGACCAACTTTTTATGCCAACAGTACTTGAAGACGTAATGTTTGGTCCTAGAAATTTTGGGTATTCATTTGATGAGGCTAAAAGTCTTTCACTGCAAGCTTTGGAACAAGTAAAGATGTTGGATTTTATTGATAAAGCTCCACATCATTTAAGTTTTGGTCAAAAAAGAAAAGTAGCTATAGCAAGTGTTCTTGCCTCAAAACCAAATTTGATAGTTTTAGATGAACCAAGTTCTAACCTTGATCCTGCTTCTAGAAGAGAATTAATTGAAATTTTAAAATCTTTAGAAATTACAATAATTTTAGTAACTCATGATTTACCCATGGCTCTTGAAGTTTGTGAGAGAAGTTTAATTCTAAACCGAGGAAAAATAGAAATTATTGACTCTACATATAATATTTTGACTAATGAAAAAATAATGAAAGAAAATAGGCTTGAATTACCTTTTGGATTTGCCTTGCATCATTTAGAAGATTGAAATTGTGGTTGTTTAATAAATTTTATAATTTTATCTATCGCCTCTTCGGATTCTTTAATAGGAAAAAAATGCCACGCATGCCAAAGCTTATTCCAAATTTGTAAATCTACTTTTATATTTTTATCTTTTAATTTTTTAACAAACTCTAACGCATCGTTGAATAAAAGCTCAGAAGAACTTACTTGAATAAGGGTTTCTGGAAAATTGTCTATATCTGCATATACAGGAGAAATAATTGGGTTGTTACTTCCATATTCGCCAGCATAAAATTCTCCAACATCGTGCATTCCATTTAGGATAATTGTTATATCCTTATTCTTTAGAAACTTCCTGTCTTCACTTTTATTTGATAAATCAAGCCAAGGAGACATGAGTACTAATTTGTCTGGTGAAATTTTAAATTTTTTATCGACTATTAAGCCAGTTGCTAATCCTCCACCAGCAGACTCGCCCATCCAAATCGAAGTTTTTTTATTCTCTATGTTATGCAAATATTCAACAACTACTTGTGCATCTTCATGTGCACTTGGAAAATTAAATTCAGGACTTAATCTATATTCAAAAAAATAAATAACCATTTTTGAATTACTAGATAATTTTGATACTAAATTTTTATGTGAGGTATAACTGCCAGCGAAGTATCCTCCTCCATGAAAATAAATTCCGAATTTGTCTTCATCCACTTCATCTGGAATGAATTTATATATGGGAATATTTAAATTCTCAATTTTTTCAACTTCTACATCCTTTTGAAACTTTGAAAGTTGGCTACCTGTTCTATTAAGACTGTTTCTAGAATCCAATGCATAATCAAGTCTTTCTTGAAATGTTGGATCCTTAGAAGTTGATTTTATCCGAAGATTATCTCTAACTTTTCTAATTCTTAAAACAGAAGCGTATAGCGGTGTTCTAAATCTAATTGGAAACTTAGGTGCAATGTCAATTGTAAATTTTTCAAGCATTTTTGCTAAAAACTTAACCATGATTTAATTATACAGTTTGGGAACTTTATAAAAAAATATATAATGTAGTCATGTCAAAAGGAATCGGAACTATTGCAATTCTTGGATCTGGTGAAACTAGTCCAAACTTAGTATCTGTCCATCGAGAACTTCTAAAAAATATATCAAAACCTAATGCCTATATAATTGATTCACCTTTTGGATTTCAAGAAAATGCTGACTTGTTAGTAGAAAAATTAAAGCAGTTTTTCAAAACTAGTGTTGGATTAAAGATTAACTTAGCTTCATTTAGATCCATAGATGAGTTGAACAAACCAAAATACTTTAAAGCTCTAAAGGAACTTGAGAATGCAAATTTCATATTTGCTGGACCTGGTAGTCCTAGTTATGCGAGCAAAATGTGGGTAGGTAATCAATTTCAAGATTTATTAAAACAGCATTTGCTTTCAGGTAACAACGCTGTTTTTGCAAGTGCTGCTGCAGCAACATTAGGAAAGTTTACGTTACCTGTATATGAAATTTATAAAGCAGGTTTTGAACCCTATTGGGAAAAAGGTATGTCACTATTGAATATTTATAATCTTGACTGCACTGTCATACCACATTTTAATAACAGAGAAGGGGGTAATCATGATACAAGTTACAGCTTTGTAGGCAGAAAAAGAATCGAACTACTAATTAAACAAAATTATACAAATATATTAGGTGTTGATGAACATACTGCTTTAGTAATAGATGGTGAAAATAATATTTTCAAAGTATACGGTAAAGGAAACGTAACTTTTATAAACAGAAACGAACAAATAGTTTTTAAACCAGGAAGCGAAAATCAACTAAAATTAATTCAAGATTTTTTAGAAAATACTGATGAAAGTGTTGAAAATTTAGAAAGTAAAGACGAAAACCAACCTTCTTTAGATCTAGAGAAAACTATTGCAGAATTATTAATAGAAGTCGAATTAAACAAAAAAAATATATCTAGATTTGAATTTCTTATAACAGAATTAATAAAATTACGAATCCAATTAAGAAATGAAAAGAAATACGAAATTTCTGATTCAATTAGAATATTGTTAGAGAGCGCAAATATCCAGATATCAGATTTAAAAGATGAAATCAAATGGACTATTAAGGAGTGAATTTAGGATAGTAACCTAAAATTTTAAACTCTTTTGAAACTTCAAGAATTTTTTTAACTATTCTTTCGAGCTCAGCATCGTTTTCTAATTCAAAATCAATATAAAATTTGTATTCCCAAGGTCTACCCAAAATTGGACGAGACTCTAACTTTGTTAAGTTAATATTTAATTGTTCAAATACATTTAAAGCTTTTAAAAGTGATCCGGGTTTGTCATCAGAAATTAATACTGAGGAAACTTTGTTTGGTTGAAATTTTAAATCTGGTTCCAAATCTCCAATTAATAAGAACCGTGTAAAATTTTCATCATGATTTGAAATTTTTTTCTTTAAAATTTTAAATCTACTGTCTTTCTCAAAATGACTTCCTGCAATAGCAGCAACTGTTTCATCTGAATCATCTAGTAACTGAAATACGCCTCCAGCTGTGTCATAAATTGGTATAAGTTCAAATTGATTTTTATGAAGAAATTGATTACATTGTTGAAGAGCTTGCGGGTGTGATTTAACTTTTTTAATTCTATTAAGCTCTGAATTAGGTAATCCAATTAAAGCATGATCAATTTTTTTTATATATTCACCGAATATATTTAAATTGCTTTCTATTAGTTCCTCATAAGCTTCATTAACTGTTCCTGCTATAGAGTTCTCTACCGGAAGTAATCCATGGGCTTTTTCTATTTTTACATATGAAATTAACTCTGAGAAAGATTCGCAAGGAACAGATTCAATATTTGGAAATACATTTATTAAAAGCTCATACGAATACGAACCTATATCCCCTTGATAAGCAATTTTATTTATATTCACTGATATACCTTAATGCTTCAAAATAACCTTGTACGCCTAACCCGACAAATGACTTCTCACACAAGTCTTCAATTAAATTAATCTTTCTAAAACTTTCTCTAATATTCGGACTTGAAATGTGTACCTCAAGAACTTTATTATTTTGAATAAAGATACTTAAAGCGTCTCTTAGCGCAATACTAGTATGGGTATAAGCACCAGGATTTATTATTATCCAATAATTATTCAATTTACTAAGTTTCTGTATGTATTCAACAAGCTCACCTTCAAAGTTTGATTGAAAGATTTCTACGCTAAAACCAAGCTTGGTTGCCGCAATATCAAATTCATTAATTAAAGTTTCATAATTAGTAGAACCATAAATTTCAATTTCTCTAAGTCCAAGCATGTTTAAATTTGGACCATTTATTAAACTTATTTTATTCAAAATCCACAACCTCAAATATCATTTCAAAACTAATTTCTTTTATAACCGGTTCAGAAAGTTTAGATAATAGAACTATATCAACACCTGAATTACTTGCTTTTTTATCATTCTGCAAAGCAGTTATAAGTTTATCTTTTTTATTTTTGAATTTATACTTTGTAACTAAATTCAATTTATTACTTAATTCTTCATACTGGTCTAATATTGAATTTTTTAAATTAAGAATTTTATTTGAAAGTATTAATTCATAATAAATACCAGAAGCTATAGCTTCACCATGTGATAATTCATAATTTGAGTCAAACTCAATTAAATGACCTATTGTGTGACCAAAATTTAGTAACTTCCTAACTCCACTTTCGTATAAATCTTTATTTACTATATCAACTTTTATATCTATCCCATTTTTAATAAGTTCATTTGAGATTTGATAGGTTTCTGAATGAAATATTTCTGTAAACAAATTTTCATCTGCAATTAATCCATGTTTTATTAGTTCAATTAAACCTTCTTTGTAAATTTTTTCAGGTAGTGTTTCTAAAAACTGAAAGCAAATCATTACTTCATGTGGGAGAGAAATTGTTCCTATTTGATTTTTACCAAATTCATTATTAAAACCATTTTTTCCACCATGAGCTGCATCAACCATTCCAAGAAGTGTTGAAGGAATTAAAGTATAAGCAATGCCTCTCTTAAAAGTGCTACATGCGAATGAAGCTGTATCTAGTAATACTCCTCCGCCAATAATTAGAACTTTTGATGATCTATCTAAACCATTTTCAAATAAGAGGTTCCAAATACTCTCAACTGACTTAATGTTTTTTTCACCTTCAGTAATTGATAAATAAACAACTTTATGATTTACATAATTTTCAATTTCTAAAAATGAAAGATTGGAATCAACAATTATTAAAGTAGATTTTGATTGAATTGTATTTAAGTTATGATACAACTCTTCACTTTTATTGAAGAAAAATAATTTTGTATTCATTTATATTCCCATTAATGTTGTAATTTTTTTTTCACATTTTATTAAATCATTTGCTTCTAAAATCATATTTAATTTTTTATAATTTTCTTCTCTTTTGACGAATAATGATTGGAGTTCGACTTTTCCAAGCTTAACAAGTGGTCGATTAGATTTTTCAATAAAGCTCCAAAGGTTTTCAAAATCATTTTTTAAATATATAGATGTCCCAGAATCAACTAAAGCCTTTAAAATGTTTTTGTTTTCAATTGAACCTCCTCCTAGCGAAAATAATTGCGGCTTTTTAAAAAATTCAAAAAAAACCTCTTCTTCAATTTCTCTAAAATATTTTTCACCTTTATTAATGAAAATTTCAGCTATATCTCCAAATCTATTTTCAATTAATGAATCTAGATCATAGCCAAAAACATTGTGTTTCGATATTAAATTTTTTAGAATAGTTGATTTACCTGAGCCCATAAATCCACATAAATAAAAGGTCTTATTCGGACTCATACTGCATTTTCCATTTTTTGTTCTGCATATAAAAATCATCTACATTAATTTCTCTTAAACTCGTTACTCTTGGCTCTATTTCTTCCTTGGAATCACCGCCAACTTTTTCTAAAAGTGCGTTTAATAAATCAACTCCTATCACGCTTTCAAAAATAGGGACTGCTCTTGGTACAGCACAAGTGTCAGATCTCTCATATACAGTCTCTGTTTCAGCTTTATTTGCGAGATCTACACTTCTGATTGGAGTTAATGTAGTGCTAATAGGCTTTAAGTAAGAAGTTACAACTATTGGTTCGCCAGTAGACATTCCCCCTTCAATTCCACCTAAGTTATTTGTCAATCTGCCTATTTGTTTGTTTTTGAGAATTATTTGGTCTTGAACTTCAGTTCCTCTTTGTTCGGAAGCTAAAACTCCGTTACCAATTTCAACAGCCTTAACACTCTGTATTGACATTAAAGAAAAAGCTAACTGAGCATCTAATTTTCTATCATACTGAACAAAACTTCCACAAGCTGGTGGGAAATTAATTGCCATACATGTAATAGCTCCTCCAAGTGTGTCTTTATTTTTTCTAGCTGATAATATTTCTTCTTTCATTAATTCTGAAGTTTTTTTATCAGGACATGCAACTTCAGAATTTTCAATATTGTCTATTACTCTTGAAATGTTTGAAATATCAAAATTTTGAAGTTTTTGAGTTCCAATAGCAGAAACATATCCAACAATCCAAATATCAAGTTGATTTAAAATTTGTGTAGCAATAGCTCCTACAGCACATCGTATTGCAGTTTCTCTTGCGCTTGCTCGTTCTAAAGTTAAACGTATATCATTGTGTTTGTACTTATACGTACCAACTAAATCTGCATGTCCTGGTCTTGGAGTTACAAATGGTTCAATTTCTTTATCTTTCCAATTTTTCCAATCTAAATTTTTTATTTTAATAGCTACTGGTCCACCTGTGGTTACATTATTTACAACACCGGAAGTTATATAAACTTGATCTTTTTCAATATTCATTCGACCTCCAGATCCAAGAGTTTTTTGTCGTCTTGAGAGAACTTGATCTATAAAATCTTTTTTTATTGAAAAATTTGAAGGTAAACCTTCAATTATTGCTGTTAATTCTGGACCATGACTTTCTCCAGCTGTAATATATTTAATTCTCATTACTTAACCTTTCTTTTATTTTATTAAAAACATCATCAAAAATAACTCCTTTACTAGTCCAAATATTAAAAGAAGCTACAGCTTGAGCTATTAACATGGTCAAACCATCTATATAAAGAACACTATTTTCAAAACTATTAGTTGTAAATATTTTTGATCCATACCCAAGTGAAAAAAACACTTGTAAATTTTTGAATTTTTTATGAGATATTGGCAATATTTGATCAGAATAAGGTGGCATACCAATTGGTGTTGTATTTATTAAAACATCTACTTCATTAGCAATATTATCAACTTCTGAATACTGAATTGTATTCTCACTTCGTTGTCTTGAAGCAACATATATCTCATTATTTTCTGAAAACATGTATTGAATTGTTTTCGATGTTCCACCAGATCCAAGAATTAAAATATTCTTATTTACTAAATCTAAATCAAAAGATTTAACAGTTTGATTAATTCCAATAAGATCAGTATTCGTTGCAATTAATTTATTTTCCAAATTACTTACGGTGTTTACTGCATTTATTTCACGAGAATCATTATCAAGCTTGTGTGAACTTTCTTCATTGATTAGCTTATAAATTAATGATTTATATGGGACAGTGACGTTATATCCGTCAAAGTTTTTATTGATATCTTTAAAATAAGTTTTATTTAATTTACTCACTGCAATTTTTTGATATTCAATGTTTAAATTACAAATAGAACTTAAATATAAATGAATAATTGGTGAATAAGTCCTCTCTAACGGCCAACCTAATATTCCAAGCTTATAATCCATAGTTAGCTCCAATTAAACTTAAATCATCAAAAAAACTTGGGTAAGAGTCTGAAATACAATCTATATTATTTGCAAATATCCCTCTATTGATACAAATATTTGCAACAACAGCTGTCATAGCAATTCTGTGATCATCGTGAGTATTAACCTTTCCTTCTTGCAATTTTTGATCTCCATTTATCTCGAATCCGTCTTCATAAACTTTTATAGAGCCACCGAGTGCAATAATAAATTCAGCCATAGCTGCAATTCTGTCTGATTCTTTCACTCTCAGTTCTTCTGCACCAGTCACTCGTGTAGTACCTTTTGCTTGGGAAGCTAATAGTGTAAATATAGGAAATTCGTCTACCATATCAGCTACTTCCGAACTATCGATATTAACTCCAACAAGCTCTGATTTAGAAACTACAATATCTCCAATAGGTTCGTTTTGTACTACTTGTAAATTTTCAATTCTTACATTGGCATTCATTTTCTTTAAAGTTTTGATAAACCCTATTCTTCTTTCATTTAGTAAAATATTTTTTAAGACTAATTTATCTGAAATAAGTACACCAATAGCTAGTAAAAACGCTGCGGAAGAAGGATCACCTGGAACTTTATAATTTATCGGCTTCAAGGAATTTACAGGCTGAATAGTAATTGAATTACCAAGCCTTAAAGAATTAACTCCCATCAAATCTAGCATTCTTTCTGAATGATCTCTTGTGGGGATGATTTCGGAGATGGTTGTAGGAGAATTTTTATGATAAAGAGCTGCTAACAGCAAAGAACTTTTTACTTGTGCACTAGGTTTAGTAGTTGTTATTTTTTCAAATTCATACACTGAAGGTAATATTTTTACTGGTAATTTATTATTTTCAGAAACTATTTTTGCTCCACTTTCATTTAATGGATCTATGATTCTTTTCATAGGTCGTCTTTTTAACTGATCACTACCATTGAGTTGACTTTCAAAATCTTGTTTAGATAATAACCCAATTAATAGTCGAGCGGTTGTACCTGAGCTCAACGCATTGAGTTCTGTATTTGGTTTACTCAATCCTCTTAAACCAACTCCTTTAACCTCAAATGTATTACTGTCCTTTTCAATTATTTCTACTCCAAGTTCTTTAAATATTCCAATTGTTGCCTTTGTATCACCTGAATTAAGCAAGTTGGTTATTTTTGATGTACCTTCCGCAATAGCAGAAAACATGATACATCTATGTGATAACGATTTATCACCTACAAGCTCAAGCTCTCCACCAACTTTTTTCACTAAGAAAGTTCCCTTTCTCCAAATTTCTCTGATAAAGCTCGACGCCAATCTACTGTTTGAGATAAATATTCAATCATTAAATTAGAATCTGTAATTTCTAAAATCTTTTCTAATTCCAATATCAAGTTTTTAACAAGTACTTGGACATTATTTAAATTTGTTAAATACATATCAGAAATCATATTTGGTGATGTTCTAGAAAGTCTAGTAGCTCCGTCAAAACCGCCTGATGCTAGTTCAATTATGTCAGATAGATTTTGTTGTTTCATAGCTATGCCAACTAATGCAGAACTTAAAACATGTGGAAAATGACTGGTTAAAGCAATCAACTCATCATGCTTTTTTGGTTCAATCCAAATTTCTTTAGATTCAATAGTTTTTACTAGTTCAATAGCCAGTTGTTTACTTGTTTCGTTTGATGACTTAGTTTCACAAAGTAAAAAAGTAGAATTGACAAACATTTCAGGAGTTGGATTCCAAGTTTTATTGTCAGCAACACCACATAATGGATGCCCACCAACTGAAGGAATTGATAAAGAATTCATCTTTTCACAAATTAAATCTTTTGTACCTCCAATATCCATTATTAATTTTGTTTTATAGTTCACTTCTTTTTCAAGAAATATTATGATTTCACTAATTGGCATCGAAAGTACAACAACATCATAAGTTGTATCTAGGTTATATTCTAAATTTAAAGCACCTAATTTTTTTGCTCTATTTAAATTTTCAGTAAAAAGATCTTCACCACTAACCTGAACACCTTCATTAACTAGTTTTAAAGCTAAGTTCGTACCCATCATACCAAGACCAACTATATGAACTTTGGTTATCATTTATAATGACCTACCTACAGCTTTACCAACTATTTCTGCTTTATCAATTAATTGTTTCAATTCACTAGGTAATAATGCTTGTGGACCATCACATAATGCTTCATCTGGCCTTGGATGAATTTCTATAAGTAAACCGTCAGCTCCAGCAGCAATTGCAGCTAGTGCAACAGGCTCTACAAGAGTGTTATCTCCAGTTGCATGGCTAGGGTCTGCAATAACTGGCAGATGGCTATTTTGTTTCAAATAAGGTATTGCATTAATATCGAAAGTATTTCTTGTTGCTGTTTCATAAGTTCTAATGCCTCTTTCACACAACATAACATTCTCATTCCCTCTAGCAAGAATGTATTCACTAGCAAGTAGCAACTCTTCAATTGTTGCTGACATACCTCTTTTTAGAAGAACCGGTAGATGTGACTCACCTACTGCTTCAAGTAGTTTAAAGTTTTGCATATTTCTAGCACCAACTTGTAAAACATCTACATATTGCTCCATCATTGATAAATGCTGAGCATCCATAATTTCGCTAAATAATGGCATACTTGTTAAGTCAGCTGCCTCTCGTAACATTTTTAAACCATCTTCTCCGAGTCCTTGAAAACTGTATGGTGAAGTTCGTGGCTTAAATGCCCCACCTCTTAGTCCATTTGCACCAGCTTCCTTAGCTGCTAGAGCAGTCTCAATAGTTTGTTCTTGACTTTCAGCACTATCAGGTCCTGCAACAATTGCTAATCTTGTACCACCAATTTCTAAATCCTTAATTTTTATTACAGTATTTTCTTTTTTATAGTTTTTGCTGGCTAGCTTGTAGGGTTTACCAACTGGAATGACGTTGCTTACGTTTGGAAGTAATTTCATAACCGCTCTATGATCATCATTTACATTTCCACTAACTGCAACAACGCTTCTTTCAACTCCATTAATAACTAAAGGTTCATGACCTTGTTGAATTGCTTTCTGTTTAACATTCTCAATATCGTTCTCGGTTGAACCTTGTTTCATTACTACTATCAAATTATCCTCCTAAAAAAAAATCGGGCTTTTGCCCGATTTCAAACACGATACTTTAGGGCAGCTTATATGTGCTCGCTAAAGTAAAAAAATGTGTTCAATGTTTTCATTAGATGTGATGGTAGCACAATTAATAAATTTGCAAATAAATTTTTTATCTATCTTTTCGTAAACTTGCAGCTTCTTTTAAGTAAACATGATTTACTTCATTTAGATCTTTTGATACATTCATCATTATTCTTATACAACCAGGTAGATCATTTTCTATGTTCGGAGCAGAAGTATCTAGTGCAGACACAGAATTCATACCAAGCTCTCTGAAGGCTTTTGCAGGAAATGCTTTTGTTAAATCACCAGTTACTGTGAATATTACATTAACTATGTCTGATTCAGTAATATAGTTTTGTTCAAGAATTGACTTAATCAATAATTTTGATGATTCTATGATATCTTCATAGTTGTTTTCTACTACAGCTATTGCTCCACGAATACTTTTCATAATATTTGTCCACTATAAAAAAAGAGTGGAACAATGTCCACTCTTTTTTAGAAATCTATGATGTTTTGCTTACATCATACCATCCATGCCACCCATTCCTCCGGCTGGCATAGCTGGTTCTGGTTCTGGTTCTTCTGCAATCAAAGCTTCAGTTGTTAGCACGAGAGAAGCAATTGATGTTGCATTTTGAACAGTAGATCTTGTAACTTTAGCAGGATCGATAACACCAGCTTTTACTAAATCTACTATTTCGCCATTAGCTGCATTCAATCCAACATTGCCTTTTTCAACTCTAACTTTTTCAACCATTACGCCACCTTCATATCCGGCATTAATAGCTATTTGTCTAAGTGGAGCTTCAAGTGCTTTTTTAACAATATTTCTACCGATTTTTTCGCCTTCTGTACCACCAGTTAATTTGTCTATTGAGGCTTGAGCTCTTATTAAAGTAACTCCACCACCGGCAACAATACCTTCTTCAACAGCAGCTCTTGTTGCGGCTAAAGCATCTTCAATTCGCATTTTTTTCTCTTTTAGCTCAACTTCAGTAGCAGCTCCGACTTTTACTACAGCTACTCCACCTGAAAGTTTTGCTAGTCTCTCTTGAAGTTTTTCTTTATCCCAATCTGAATCAGATTCTTCAATTTCAGCTTGAATTTGCTTAACTCTTCCGTCAACATCAGCTTTTTTGCCTTTACCGTCGACTATAGTTGTAGCGTCTTTTTTAACAACTACTCTTGCTGCCTCTCCGAGCATATCAACTGTTGTGTTTTCAGTTTTTAAACCAAGTTCTTCAGAAATTACTTCACCACCAGTAAGAATTGCAATGTCTTGTAACATAGCTTTTCTTCTTTCACCAAATCCTGGAGCTTTAACTGCAACTGAAGTAAAGGTTCCTCTTAATTTATTTACTACTAATGTAGCTAGAGCTTCACCTTCAACATCTTCAGCAAGAATTAGTAATGGTCTTCCTGAATTCATTACTTTTTCAAGTAAAGGTAAGAGATCGTTAACTGCTGTAATTTTTGAGTTTACAATCAAAATATATGGACTTTCTAAAACAGCTTCTTGACGTTCCGCATCAGTAACAAAATATGGGGAAATAAATCCTTTATCAAATTGCATTCCATCAGTAAACTCAAGTTCCATACCAAATGTTTGGCCTTCTTCAACAGTTATAACACCGTCTTTACCAACTTTTTCCATCGCTTCTGCGATAGTTTCACCAATTTCTGTATCTGCAGCTGAGATAGATGCAACCTGTGCTATTTCATCTTTGCCACCGATTGATTTTGAAAAACCTGCAATGAAATCTGTTACAGCTCTTGATGCTTCTAACATGCCTCTTTTGACTTCCATTGGGTTAACGCCAGAAGAAACATTTTTCATTCCTTCATTAACCATTGATTGAGCTAAGACTGTTGCTGTCGTAGTTCCGTCACCGGCAACATCATTTGTCTTAGATGCAACTTCTTTTGCTAATTGAGCTCCCATGTTTTCATATGGGTCTTCTAAATCAACTTCTTTTGCGATTGTTACACCATCATTTGTAATGGTTGGTGCACCCCATTTCTTTTCTAAAACTACATTTCTGCCTTTAGGCCCAAGTGTAACTTTAACAACATCTGCTAATTTGTTAACACCAGCTTCAAGGCTTTTCCTTGCAGCTTCATTAAAAACTAACTTTTTTTTAGCCATTGAATGCTCCTCTTACTTACTCAATTTTGCGAGAATGTCTCTACTTGAGAGAATTAGATATTCTACGCCTTCAACTTTAATTTCTGTTCCACCATACTTTGAATAGACTACTTTGTCACCTTTTTCAACATCTGGTTTTATCTTTTCGCCTTTATCATTAGGCTCCCCAGGACCTACTGCTACCACTTCACCTTCTTGTGGTTTTTCTTTCGCTGTATCAGGAATATAGATCCCTGAAGGGGTTTTCATATCTTCTTCAGATAGTGGTTTTACTACAACCCTATCTCCTAATGGTTGAAGATTCATATATATTTACCTCCTAAATAAATATCTACATTGTGAATTTAATATAGTCCCGTTTATATATGTAAATTTATTATCAAAATTTAGTTGATAACTGACGATAATCTTACATCGTTGATATCTAATTCATTAGTTATTAAATTGTTCTGTGCAGCTATACAAATCATGGCTGCATTGTCAGTAGAAAGCTTTGGAGATGGTAAATAGACATTTAAATTACTATCGATACCGAAACTATTAATTTTTTCTCTCAAACGTTGATTTGCCATAACTCCTCCTCCACCTGAAATATTTTTAACTTTTGTATCTTTCACTGCTTTAGTAAAATTATTCATTAATGAATCAACTATTGCTTCTTGATATGAAGCTGCAAAGTCAGCTTTAGTCAACTTATCTTCAGGATCTAAGTTATTCAAAAAATTTGTTGCAGCTGTTTTAAGTCCTGAGAACGAATAATTATATTCATGCTTAGTTTTTGGTCTAGGTAATTCAACTTTTGATGGGTTTCCATTTTGACCTATTTTTTGGATTGCTGGACCTCCTGGAAATCCAAAACCACAAAACCTAGACAACTTATCAAACGCCTCACCTGCAGCATCGTCAATAGTTGTACCAAGCAAAGTATACTCGCCCCATTTTTCAACTAATACAATCTGTGTATGACCCCCAGAAACTAAAAGAGAAACGAATGGTGGTTTCATTTCATGATTCTCAATCAAAGGAGCAGCAAGATGTCCAACCATATGATCAACAGTTAATAAAGGAACGTCAATAGACCAAGCAACAGACTTAGCAAAATTATAACCTACAACTAGACTACCGACTAGACCTGGTCCGTCAGTAGTAGCTATACAATCTATATCGCTAATCTGTAATTTAGCTTTATTAAGCGCACTATGAAATAAATTTCTTATTGTTTCAGCATGTGCACGTGAAGCTACTTCTGGGACAACTCCGCCAAATTTTTCATGGATATCTACTTGAGATGAAATTATGTTAACGAGTACTTCACTACCTTTTAAGATTGCAACTGCAGTTTCATCACACGAAGTTTCAAATCCTAATATAATTTTATCTGTAGACATCCAACTTCCTTAATTCAAATAAAATCGCATCTTCATCTTGATAGTATTTTTCTCTTATTCCGTATTGTTCAAATAAATATGAATTATATAAATTTATTGCAGCAAAATTGGATTCTCTCACTTCCAATCTTATACACTCAACTTCTGTTTCTCTAAAAAATTGTAATAACGTGTCCATTAGTTTTGTTGCTATTTGCTTATTCCTGTGTTCTTCTTTAACTCCAATTCCAATAATATGAAGCTCCTTATCAATTCTTTGAACAGCTAAATATGCAACGATTTCAACATTTGACTTATAGATCCAGTAGATAAATTCTTTATTGTTAACCTTTTCTTGAATAATCTCAGGCTGCCAGAATGTGTTAAAAACTTCAAATTCTAATTTGGACAGCTGATTAGCTAAGTCGATGTTTAAATACTCAATTTTTTCAATCATAAAAGTTAACTTCTTTAGTTAAACTATTTGTTGATAAAGATACGTCTGGTTCTCTCATGTAAAACAATTCAATTTCATTAAAATTTGTAAACTCTCTTTTTTTGTACAATTCTTTACCCAGTTGGTAAATATGTTCCGAAGATACAAATTCTGGAGATGCAGTCTTTATGTAAGAATTTTTGTTGAAATATTTTTGATCAATATTTCTCCAATTTCCAACTAGTAGTTTCTTTTGGTTATCTTCATTAAATCTATCCAATAAACTTTCTAAATTTACAACAATGGGTTCTAATTCCCTGACAACTCCACCAGGCACAGGTTTATAAATACAAAATGCATATTCATCTCTTTTAATATCAATCACTGTGTAAATTTGTCTATGACTTGTATGAGCAGCAAACGCGAGTGCATCCAGTCCATTAACAGGAATTAATGGTATCCCTAAAGATCCACATATACCTTGTGCTACAGCTAAACCAATTCTTAAACTTGTAAAAAATCCTGGACCAATGTCTAAATAAACTAATTCAATTTGGTCTCTTTTTATATCTGACTTCTTTGTTAACTCATCTATATTTTGCATGAGTAAATTAGTAGTTCCATTTTTTGCTAACACTGTAGAGCTTGCAACTAAAAAATCATCATGCAATGCAACAGAAATATACTTACCTGATGATGAAATAGCTAAACTATACATTTAAATTAATCTTTCTTGTTGTATCATCAATAACTTCAACTTGAATTAGAAACATGTCTTTCAAAAACTTATTAGGTATTATATTTATCCATTCAATTAAAAAAATAGAGTTTTCTGTATAAATAGGCAAATCTAAATCCAAGAATTCATTCCAACTAGACATTCTGTAAAGATCAACATGGTAAATATCTAAACTGTTTACTTTGTATTGTTTTACTATATTAAAAGTTGGAGAAGTAACAATCTCATCACATCCCAAAAACTTGATTATTGATTTAATTATTGTAGTCTTACCAGCACCAAGCTCCCCAGAAAGTCCAATAACTTTTGGTAATTTATAGAGATTAATGTTTTTTGATACGAAATCATCTAGATTTTCTAAATTAACTTCAATACTCAACTTCAACTCTTTCTAATCTTTTAGACATATTAGTCAATATCTCCCAAGGAATAGTTTTATTCCATGTTGCTATATCTAGAACTTCAATACTTATAGATTTGTTTTCTGATTTTCCAAGAATGACTACTTCATCATTAATTTTTGCATCAATATCAGTAACATCAATCAATATCTGATCCATTGTTACTCTTCCAATCAATTTGCAAAAACTATTAGAAATTATAACTTTTCCATCTGGAAAAGAATTCCAAGGATAGCCATCAGCATAACCAATTGGTGCTGTTGCAATAATTGAATCACGTTCAAGTATTTTTGCATGGCCGTATGAAACTGATTCCCCTATTTTCCTTTTTTGAATATTTGAGATTCTAGTTTTTATTTCCATAGTCGGTAAAAGTTCTAATTCTATTTTTTTTGCTGTGATTGGTATTCCATACGCTGCTATTCCGATTCGTGATAAATTAAATAATTGATCAAAATTATAAAAACTAGATGCTGAATTATCTACGTGAATCACTAACTCTGATGTATCAACTTCTCTTATTGTATTTTTAAACTTTTCTAATGCTTCTTGAGTAAATTCAATATTATTATCAGCTGTTGGAAAATGTGTACATATCCCACGTAAATTTAGATCAGAATCATTTATAAGATTATAAATATTATTAAAATCTTCAGGTTCGCATCCAATTCTATGCATACCTGTATCAATTTTTAAGTGAACATTTATTTTACTTCCAGATTCAACTAATTTTTTAATGAAAGCTTGATTGTAAACTGTCAAATCAATATTGTTTACGACAACTTTTTCAATTTCAGTTTCAGAAGGTTCTGAGAGCAGAAGGATATTGACAGATTTAGAAATATTCCTTACTTCAATAGCCTCACTTATAGAAGCAACAGCAAACCATTCAATTTTACACTTGATAGCAGTGTTTACTGCCCAACTAATTCCATGACCATAAGCATTTGCTTTAACAACTAAACATAACTTTTTATTCACATTTTTTTCGATTGCATCTAAATTATGAATTAAGTTTTTACTATTTACGTAAATAAAGCCTCTATCCATAAAGGACTACTCTACAGTTACAGACTTGGCTAAATTTCTAGGCTGATCTATTGATTCTCCGTTTAATTTAGCAACATGATATGCAATAAATTGTAAAGGGATAATAGAAATTATTGTTGATAATATTTCATGAGCACTAGGTAATTTGATGAATTGATCAGATATTTTTTCTAATTTATGTGAATTTTTGTTACCTACTGCAATAACAAATGCACCTCTAGCTTTAACTTCCTGAACATTACTTGTAGTTTTGTCTAAAAGGTGAATTTGGCTTGCTGTAACAATTACCGGGGTACCCTCTTCAATTAAAGCAAGAGTACCATGCTTCAATTCACCAGCAGCTAATGCTTCGGCGTGAAGATATGAAATTTCTTTTAGTTTTAAAGCTCCTTCTGCTGCAAGTGCATAATCTAAACCTCTACCAATAAAATAAATATCATTTTTTTTACATATTCCTTTTGCTATCTTTAAAATTTCATTTTCACATTCTAAACTTTCCCTTACAAGACCTGGAATAGATTTTATGTCTTCAAAAGTAATATTTAACTTGTTATCATAATCCCAATGTTTTGCTAAAACTAATTGTGCAACAAGCATACCTAGGTATGCTTTGGTTGATGCAACTCCAATTTCTGGACCAACATGTAAATACATTACACTATCTGACATTCTAGATAATGAACTACCAACCACATTGACTAATGCTAGTACATGTGCTCCATTTTCCTTTAATAACTCAGTAGCAGCAATTGTATCCATAGTTTCACCAGATTGTGAAATTACTATTCCTAAATCATTACTGCCAACAATAGGTTCGCGATATCTAAACTCTGAGGCAAGCTCAACACTAACTGGCACACCTAAAACTTTTTCAAAAAGATCTTTTCCAAACAAACCTGCATGATAAGCAGTACCACAAGCAACTATCCAAATTTTATTATATTTTTTTGCCTCATTGATTTGAATTGGAATTTCTTTAGAATTTTCAACTAGTCTTCCTGTTAAAGTTTTTTCAATAACTTCAGGCTGCTCAACTATTTCTTTATACATAAAATGTTCATGTCCAGATTTCTCAGCTTCTGAAATTTCCCAATCAATAACCTGAACATCTCTTTGAATTTCGTTTAAATCTATATCAAAAATTTTATAAGTACCATCAACAATCTCTACAAAATCACCATTTTCCAAAAAAACCATTTTATTTGTATGTTCTAAAATTGCTGCAGAATCTGATGCAAGAAACATCTCATCATTTCCCACTCCTAAAACTAATGGACTCATCATTCTTCCAGCTACAATTTTGTTTGGTTCTTTTGTAGTAGTTACAACTAGAGCAAAAGTACCAACTAACTTTTTAGCAACATTCGTGACAGTTTCCAATAAATCGCCTGTCCAATTATTACTTATTTCAACTGCGACAACTTCTGTATCTGTATCAGAAGTAAAATGAAAACCAGATTTTAACAACTCTTCTTTTAGCTCAGAATAATTTTCAATAATTCCGTTATGAATTATGGCAAACTCTTTTTGATTATCAATATGTGGATGTGCGTTTACATCACTTGGAATTCCGTGAGTTGCCCATCTAGTATGGCCAATGCCAATATTTCCATTAAATTGTTTTCCTTTTAAATGATCTTTTAAGACTTGCAATTTACCTTCTTTTTTCTCAACTGACAAATTAGATCCATCCAAGATTGCAATTCCTGAAGAGTCATAACCTCTGTATTCCAATCTTGAGAGTCCATCAATCAATATTGGTAGGGGGTTTTTTGGGCCAGAATACCCGATTATTCCACACATATTATCTCCATTCCAACGAGCAAGTTGAAATTAGAACTACTCTAAACTGCCTCTGTTCAATAATTACTTATTGTTTTTAACAATTTATTACGACCGTAGAGCCGAGTATGCATCCGCCGAATTTTTCGATAACATACTACCTCGTCACCTAATTAAAGGCCTGGCGCTTATTTGCTCGCTATATCTATTATAAAGCTTGAATCAAGAATTTAAATAATTTTCAATTTTTTTAATCAGTTTTGACATAAACTCATCAAGTTCTTGATCTGTTTTTGCTTCAACTAGAATCCTCAAGACTGGTTCTGTCCCAGAATTTCTAATTAAGTACCTACCATCAAGACTTGATTCTTCAGCAAGCTGATTAGCTATTATTTTTAATTCATTTAATTGCTCAGTTGTTGCTAAAGATTCAAGTTTTAAATTTACTAACTTTTGAGGATATTCTTTAATATTGTTATTTTTAAATTCAGAAAGTGTTGTATTAAAAAATGTTAGTGCCTTTAAACAGTAGATTAAAGTTAGCAATCCATCACCTACTGGTAAGACATCAGGAATTATTATATGTCCTGACTGTTCACCACCAATTGATGCATTATTTAACAACAAACTTTCAGCGACGTATTTATCTCCTACATTTGTTTCAATATTATTAAAGTTGTTAGCTTGCATAGATTGTTTAAAACCAAAATTAGACATGACTGTAGAGACAACAATATTATTTTTTAATTGATTTATAGATGAAAAATATTTTGCAATCAAAAGTATGATTACATCTCCATTACAAATTTCACCTTCTTCATCAACCATTATTAATCTATCTGCATCTCCATCGAAAGCAGCTCCAAGTTCACCATTTTTGAGTACATCAGATAAAAAATTCAAATGAGTAGCACCAGATTTTTCATTAATATTTGACCCATCTGGGGAATTTGCAATAAGTTTGTACTTAGAGTGTTTAATTGAAAATAATTCATCAACTATTTTATATGCGGATCCGTTAGCAGCATCTATAACTAGGTTGAAATTACCTAAATCAAAATTTAACTCTGTTTTAAGAAAGTTAAGATATGCTTGATACCCTAAGTCTGAATCTTTATATTTTGTACTTGCCTCAGGTAGATCTATTATCTCGGAAGATTGTTCTATTTTAAGTTCTAGTTCGTCACTAAATTTTGAACCGTCTTTATTAATTAATTTAATACCATTATATTCACTAGGATTATGTGATGCTGAAATTATTACTCCTAAGTCATGTCCAAATTCTTTCAGAATTATCGGCATAGAACCAGAAGGTAAAACTCCATAATTTATTACCTGTACAGCTTCACTTAAACCGCTTGTTATCCATTCGAGTATTTCACTAGATGAAGACCTAGTGTCAAGAATTACAGCTACAGAAACTGGGTTTAATTCTTTTTCAACTGCTGAAAATATTTTTCTAACTAAATCTACATTAAGATTTTGATTAGGAATACCTCGGATTCCATCGGTACCGAAATATTTTTTCAAGATTAAGCTTATCTCTTAGTAAATTGCTCTGCTCTTCGAGCCTTCTTTAAACCGTATTTTTTTCTTTCAACTTTTCTAGAATCACGAGTTAAAAGGCCAGCTTTTTTTAACTTTGGTCTCAACTCAGGGTCTAGTTTAATTAAAGCTCTTGAAATGCCTAACGAAACAGCATCTGCTTGTGATGATAGTCCACTTCCAGTTACATTTACATGTATATCAAATTTGTTTTCTAAACTTACAACTTTGAATGGTTTGTTTACAGTCATTTTCATTGAGGGACTAGGAAAATACTGGGCAAAATCTTTACCATTAAATATGAATTTACCATTACCTTCTGTAAGAGTAACTCGTGCAACAGATGTTTTTCTTCTCCCAGTGCCGTAGACTTTATTACTCATTTTCTACTACTTTCTTAATTTCAAAAGCAAGCTCTTTAGGGCTTTGACTATGATGTGGATGTTCATTATTTGAATAAACATGTAATTTTTTAAGCATAGACCTTCCTAATCTATTTTTTGGAAGCATCCCCCAAACAGCTCTTTCAACAATTTTCTCTGGTTTTCTTTGTCTTAAAGAATTAAAAGTTTCAGATTTAATACCACCTGGATACCCCGAGTGGCTATTATAAATTTTTTGTTCAGGTTTTTTAGAAGTTAAAGCAATTTGACTAGCATTAATAACTACTACATGATCCCCTACATCAAGGTGAGGAGCGTATTGTGGTTTATGTTTTCCTCTTAGGACTTGTGCTATTTCACTTGCAAGTCTACCAACAGGCAGGCCACTAGCATCAACAACATGCCAAGCTCTTTCAGAACCACTTATTCCGTTAAAAGTTGTTTTTGTATTCATTTCCTTGTCTTAAGAATTGTAACGAAATACTAGTATAAAGTGCATTTAAATTAATGGAAACTAGTATTTAACTTTCCACAGCACTAAAGCTTTTGCTGGAGCGATATAATTTAGTCTTTTTTGGTCAGGATAGTTTAATTTATCTTTTACCTCTTTAAATTTTATTTTTTCGTCAAGAAGTGCAATCTGAACACCAACTATATTTCTAACCATATTCCTTAAAAATGAATTTCCAGAAATTGTGTACTCAAAAATACCATTTCTTTTCGTCCAAGATGATCGTGTTATTGTGCGAATAGGATTTTGATTAAAATCTAACTTTGCAAATGAAGAAAAATCATGAGATCCTAAAAATAATTTGGCAGCTCTATTTAAATCACTTAAATTGACGTCAACTTTAGTACCTAATATAAAACTTTGTTTGTATGGATCTAAAGTTAAATGATTTGAAAGATAATATTTATATGTTCTTTCAACAGCATCAAACCTAGCATCAAATTTGTTAGGAATTTTCTTGAAAGATTTTACCAAAATATTATTACCTAAAAGCTTATCAAATGAATGTATCAATCTTTCATTAAATAATTTATCAGTTTCTAAACAAAGAATCTGATTTCTTGCATGAACTCCACTATCAGTCCTGCCTGCATAGGTGAAATCAAACTTGTTAGTTAAGAGTGATAACGATTGCTCAATTTTTCCTTGAACTGTTTCTTTATTCGGTTGTTTTTGAAATCCTTTAAAATATTCTCCATCATATGAGATAACAACTTTATAAAAGTACATCAAATAAATATTCTTAAAGGATCAGAAAACCACACCAACAAAACAAGAAATGTTACAGATGAAATGCTCGCAACTCTATTTTCTAAATGAAATGAAATAGTCAAAGATTTTGATAGAACAAAATAGATCCATATAAAAATTATTAAACTTGCAACTTGCAAATAAGAAGGCGTAATTGTTATTTGAGAATTAGTAAAATATAGAACTCCAAATAATCCAACGAGACCGTGAGAATACCCAGTAAAAATCATAAGATTTGATACTTCAATAAATGTATTAAATGCACGGGTTAATAAAAACCAAATTGCAAGGTTTGAGAGTAGCCACGCAAAAATTCCATCAACTATTCCATAAAATACAACATCTAACAAATTTGATGAAAAATTAGTAATGATAATTGGTAAATATATTGCAATAATGCTTAAAACTACAATTATTAACGCGTTAGCAGTTTCGTATCTATCATTACTTATTTGAGAAATTAAATTTTTGTCAAACTTTATGAATTTAATAAATTGAGACCAAATATTTTTGAGTGAGTTCAAACTAAACTAATTCAAGTACCGCAAGTTCTGTACCATCACCTTGTCGTGTTCTAGTACGAGTAATTCTAGTATATCCACCATTTCTTTCGGTATATTTTGGACCTATTTCTTCAAAAAGTTTTGCAACAACTGCTTTATTTTGTATCATTTTCAAAACTTGCCTTCTATCATGCAAAGTTCCACTTTTAGCCTTAGTTATAACTTTTTCGGCATAAGGTTTTACAGTTTTTGCTTTAGTAATTGTGGTTTCAATTTTTTCATGTTCAATTAAAGCACTAATTAGATTGCTTATAATTTGATCTTCGTGAGAAGAGGAGTTTCCTAGTCTCTTACCTTTAGTTGGTCTAGGCATCTGCTAAGTCTCCGCTATCTAGATCTGAACTAGTTGGTAAGCTCAATCCAAGCTCATCTAATTTTGCAACTAACTCGTCAAGACTTTTTTGTCCGAAGTTAGTTAAATTTAACAAATCATCTTCTGTATATTCAAGTATTTGACCTACAGTAGTTATGTTTTCACGACCTAAACAATTTCTTGGTCTTTCAGATAAATCTAAAGCATCAACAGATAAAGATAAGTCTGGAGAGCTTCCTTCTGAAATAGTTAGTTGACCTAACTCTAAACCAACACCTTCATCAATATCTGCAAATAGCTTCCATAACTCGCCTAAAGTCTTACCTACTGAAGAAATTGCCTCACTTGGTTCAATGGATCCATCTGTTTCTACATCCAATGTTAATTTGTCATAATCAGTAACTTGCCCTACTTGGGTAGGAGAAACTCCATAGCTAACTTTTACAATCGGTGAAAAAATTGAGTCGATAGGAATAAAGTTTGAATCACTTGTTTTATTTTTTTCAGCAAGTCTATATCCAACTCCATGTGCGATAGATACTTCCATATCTAAAGTAGCATTATCAGCTAAAGTACAAACTTTAAGATCAGTGTTAACTACTTCAACTCCTGATGGACATTGAATTTGCGCAGCTAATACATCTCCGGGACCTTTAGCTTTGACAGTTAAAGTGTGATTTTCTTGATCTTCAACTTTGAGAACGAGTCGTTTTAAATTAAGTAACAAATCAAGAACGTCTTCTACAACTCCTGGAATAGCAGTAAATTCATGGTTCACTCCATTAATTTTGATACCTGTTACAGCTACACCTGGCACTCTTGATAACAATGCTCTCCTCATTGTATTTCCAAGAGTTAATCCAAAACCTGGCTCTAAAGGTTCAATAACAAACTTAGTTCTATTATTTCCTAAGTCTTCTTGAGTAATTTCTGGTCTTTGCAACATTAACATTTTTTTATATCTCCTCTCAAATGTTTATTTTGAATAAAGCTCTACAATTAATTGTTCTTCAATCTGTGAACTTGCATCACTTCTAGAAGGTGATGCAACTACTTTGACTGATTTATTTTTATTGTCAACATTAATCCAACTTGGGATAACTCGGTCTTGCCCAGTATCAATAGTATGTTGGATAATAATTAAATCCTTGCTTGAATCTTTGATAGTAATTTCATCTCCAGGCTGTACATGGTAAGAAGGTACATCTACAAAATTACCATTTACTTTAAAATGCCTATGAGAAACTAACTGGCGAGCTTGAGGTCTTGTAGAAGCAAATCCAGCTCTGTAGATTAAATTATCTAATCGTGACTCTAATAAGTAAAGTAGGTTTTCACCTGTAATGCCTTGCATTCTTGAAGCTTCTTTGTAATAATTTCTAAATTGTTTTTCAAGAACTCCGTACATGTATCTAACTTTTTGCTTTTCTTTGAGCTGTGTACCGTAATCGGTTTCTCTGGTTCTCTTTCTTCCATTTTCACCTGGAGGATAGGGTCTATCTTGTAAGGCTTTGTCACCTTTTCTATTTTCAAAAACATTAAAACCAATTCTTCTTGCAACTCTAACTCTAGGTCCTGTATATCTTGCCATTACCCTCTTCTCCTCTTTTTTGGCCTACATCCATTGTGAGGAGTTGGGGTTATGTCTTTTATTGAACCAACATCCATTCCCATGTTTTGTAGAGTCCTAACGGCTGTTTCTCTTCCGGCACCGGTACCACTTATAATTATGTCAATTTTGTGAACACCGAACTCAGTTGCTCTTCTAACAGCTTCTTCAGCAGCAACCTGAGCAGCATAAGGTGTAGATTTTCTGGATCCTTTAAACCCAACTGAACCACCTGAAGTCCAAACTAAAGTTTGGCCAGCTGAATCTGAAATGTTAATGATGGTGTTATTAAAACTTGCTTTAATGTGAGCTACACCTGTTGGTATATTTTTTTTAATTTTCTTTTTTGTTTTTTGATCAGCCATTATTTAGTTGCTTTCTTCTTTCCAGCTATTGCAAATCTTGGACCTTTACGAGTTCTAGCATTTGTATGTGTTCTTTGCCCACGAACTGGTAAACCATTTCTATGTCTTAAACCTTGATATGTACCAATTTCAGTTTTTCTTCTAATGTTTTGTGAAACGTCTCTTCTTAGATCACCTTCAACTCTAAAATTTGCTTCAATGTATTTTCTTATTTGTGCAACTTCGTCATTAGTTAAATTGCTAACTCTAGTACTTGGATCGATGTTTAAATCTTTACATATATCTTCAGCACGTTTTGGACCAATTCCATGAATGTATCTCAAAGACGCAATAACTCTCTTCTCTCTTGGAATATCTATACCAGAAATACGTGCCATTTAATTAACCTTGCCTTTGTTTATTTCGAGGGTTTTTCTTGTTAATGACATAAAGCTTTCCTTTTCTTCTAACAATTTGATCGTTAGGTCCTCTTTTTTTAATACTTGCTTTAACTTTCATTTATGTCTCCAAATTATCCTACCTCTTGTTGGATCGTAGGGTGATACTTCCATCTCAACTACATCCCCAGGTAAAATTCTTATATACCTCATTCTCATTTTTCCGGACACATGAGCTAATATTTCAGCTCCACTTTCAAGTTGCACTTTAAATGATGCATTTGGTAGTGTCTCCATAACTGTCCCTTGGACTTTAATTATGTTTTTTTCTTTTTCTACCAAAATTAGCCTTGATTTAGTGACCGATTAACTAGATTAGTGCGATTTGAAACCAATACAAACACAAAATTAAAATAAGTTTTCTGTAAAAACATAAACTCCTTCTTCAGTTAAACCAATTGTATGTTCAAAATGTGCAGACTTTTTTCCATCAATAGTTCTTACAGTCCAGCCATCTTCATCAACTTTAGTGTCTTCAGATCCTAGATTAAACATTGGCTCAATACAAATAGCCATACCAGTTTTTAATTCAAAACCTCTATTTTTCTTTCCATAGTGAGGTACTTGTGGTTCTTCATGCATTTCTTGACCAATACCGTGACCCACATAATTTCTAACATTACCAAGGCTGTTTCTCGTTGCTATTTTGTCAATTTTATGCCCAATAGTTCCAAGTTTTTGACCATCTTTAACTAGTTTTATTGCTTCTTCTAATGCAAATTTAGTTACATCAATCAACTTCTGCTCTTCTTGGGAAATGTTTCCTACACCAAATGAAAATGCTGCATCTGCATGATATCCTTGGTATGAAACTCCAACATCAATGGACAAAATATCACCATCTTTAATAATTGTTGAATTTGGTATTCCGTGGACAATTACATCATTTGGAGAAGCACATATATACGCAGGATAATCTATAGCACCGTGCTGTGGATACCCCAAGAAACTTGATACAACATTAGATTTTTCAATTATATTTTTTGCAATATCATCTAGTTCTTTAAGAGTCATGCCTTCTTTTGTATTTTTATAAATTTCGTAATGAATATTGGACACAACTTTTCCAGCATTTCTCATTTTTTGAAAATCTTCAGTAGATTTATAGGTAATCATTAATTATTAAAATGGCTAGCAATTGAATTATAGATTTCTTCAATTTCCCCAATAGCATTAATAGTTGTAACTAGTTGTTTTTCTTGATAATAATTAACTAGTGGTGCTGTATCGTTATTGTAAACTTCTAATCTGACTTTAACTGATTCTTCGGTATCATCGGATCTTCCACTTACTTCACCACGAATTAAAATTCTTTTAATTAACTCTTCATTATCAGCTTCAAATACAAAAACTTTATTGATCGGAAAATCGTCACTAATATTTTGTAAACTTTTTGCCTGGCCCAAAGTTCTTGGAAAACCATCTAATATTGATCCATTAATACAATCTGGTTTTGACAAGCGTTCAACTAACATATTAATTACTAAATCATCCGGTACAAGTAAGCCTTCATCCAATAAGTTTTTAGCTTTTTTGCCTAATTCAGTCTGGTTGGATACATGTTCTCTTAACATTTCACCTGTGGATATATGTGCAAGGTTAAAATTTTTGGCTATTTGAGAAGCTTGAGTTCCCTTTCCCGCACCAGGTGGCCCGAGAAAAATGAATAATTTACTCAATCAATAAATCCTTCATAATTACGCATACTTAATTGACTTTCAATTTGCTTCATTGTTTCAATAGCAACACCAACTGTAATTAGAATTGATATTCCACTAAATCCAAGAGGTATATCCCAGATTGCTGATGCAATTGATGGTAGGACTGCAACTGAAGCTAAAAATATTGATCCTGGCAAAGTAATTCTATTAATGATGTGTGATAGGTAATTAGTAGTAGAAATACCTGGTCTAACTCCAGGTACAAACCCGCCTTGTCTTCTTATCATATCTGATTGCCTTACTGGATCGAATTGAATAGTCGTATAAAAATAAGTGAAAAAGATTATCAATATACCAAGAAAGAAAATGTAAAACCAAGTTGTGCCTTGAGAATTAGCTAAGTTTATATCAATCCAATTTCTAATTGCTGCTGTTACAGAGTTATCTTGTGGCAAGGATGTAGCAACCAAAGCTGGGAAGAACAAAATACTTGTTGCAAATATTACAGGAATCACACCTGCGCTATTGACTTTTATTGGAATGTATGTGCTCTGACCACCCATGACTTTTCTACCTCTAATACGTTTAGCAAATTGAATAGGTATTCTCCTTTGGCCTTGTTCCACAAAGATTATTCCAACAATCATAAGAAAAAACATAACTATCAAAACTACAAATTGCCCAACTCTACCCTGTCCAGCTGTGACTTGATAAGCACCACCAAACTGTGCAGGTAACTGGCTTACAATGCTAGCAAAAATAATGAGAGACATACCATTACCAACACCTCGTTGTGAAATAAGTTCTCCAATCCACATTATGAAAGCAGTACCAGCAGTCATTGTTAAAACAATCAAACCAACTCTGGAAGGTGTATAGTTTGGAATCAATGAAATGCCACCCGTCAAACTGCCTCTTGAAAATAGATATGTTAAAGCTGTAGATTGTAAAAGGGCTAGAACTACAGTTATATATCTAGTCCATTGTGTTATTACTTTTCTACCAGATTCACCTTCTTCTTGAAGTTTTTGTAATCTTGGAATAACAACTGTTAACAATTGCAAGATAATACTTGATGTAATATAAGGCATAATTCCCAAAGCAAAAACTGAAAATGTCTCTAATGCACCTCCGGAAAATAAATTTAATAATCCATAGATACCAGCTTGAGAACCTGATTCAGTAAGTCTTTGTACAGCTAATAAATCTACACCTGGCACTGGAACTGAAGCGCCTAGGCGATATATAGCAAACATAAATAAAGTAAATAAAACTCTTTTTCTTAAGTCAGGTACTTTAAATATGTATTTAAAAATTGAGAGTTTCATAACTACTCACTAATTATTTCAACTGAGCCACCAGCTTTTTCGATTTTTTCTTTAGCCACTTCACTAATTGCGTGAATTTTTAAATCAATTTTTCTATTTAGCTCACCATCTCCTAAAACTTTAACAAGGCCTTTTTTTCTGGTTAAACCTAGTTCTCTCAATGTATCAGGTGTAACTTCACCTTCAACTTCTCTTTCTTCTAACTCAGCTAAATTAACTACAACATATGCCATCTTAGCTTGATTATTTAAACCTCTTACTTTAGGGATCCTTCTGTACAAAGGAATTTGACCGCCTTCAAAGAAAGCCGGAACTGTTTTTCTTGCACCTGTACCTTTAGTACCTCTACCTGCTGTTTTACCTCTTTTACCAGCTTCACCTCTACCTTTTCGCAATTTTTGTTTCGTAGAGCCAGGTGTAGGTTTTAAGTGATGAAATCTAAGTTTTTTCATTATTTAACTTCCTCCACTTCAACTAAGTGATGTACATTTGCTAACATTCCTTCAATCATAGGATTGAGTTCTCTTTCAGTATATGAATTGATTTTCTTCAAACCAAGACTTCTAACAGTTTCTTTTGCTTTTGGTTTTTCACCAATAATACTTTTTTTTAGAGTTATTTTAACTTTCATCTAATGCCTTAACTTTTTTTTCTGCTTTGGTCCTCTCGAAAGCTTGAACAAGTCCTGGAGGTGCAATTTCTTCAGATTTTTTACCCCTTAATTTAGCAACAGAATCGGGAGTTCTTTGGTTTAATAAACCATGAATTGTAGCTTTAGCAACATTTAAATGAGTTGGAGAACCTAAAGATTTAGCAAGAATATCCTTAACCCCTGCTACTTCTAGAACTTGTCTTGCAGCACCACCAGCAATTACTCCGGTTCCTGGAGCAGCAGGCTTTAATAAAACTCTAGAGGAGCCATGCTTTCCAATTATTTCATGAACAATTGTTGATCCTGCCATGGGAATATCTTGAATATTTTTCTTCGCATTTTCAATTGCTTTTTGAATAGCTAGTGGGACTTCAGAACCTTTCCCATAACCAATACCAGCTCTTCCATTACCATCACCTACAGCAACTAAAGCTGTAAATGCAAAATTACGACCACCTTTAACAACTTTTGCAACTCTGTTTATATGAATAACACTTTCTTGTAGTTCTAATTCTGCCATTAAAATTCTATCCCTTTTTCTCTAATTCCATCAGCAAGTGACTTTACCCTTCCGTGATAAATATATCCACCTCTATCAAAAACTGCTTTTTGAATTTTAAGTTTTGTTAACTTTTCTCCAAGTAATTGCCCAACTTGATTAGCAGATTCGTTAGTCAAATTTTTACTTTTTACTTCTGGTGATATTGTACTTGCAGAGGCAATTGTTACTTGATTCAAATCATCAATTGCTTGAACATAGATATTTGAATTACTTTTGTACACTGCCAACCTTGGAACAGTTGCAGTACCAGAAACTTTCTTACGGATCCTGATTTTTCTTTGATGTCTTTTATCTTTAACTTTCATTTTTTAAGCTCCTGCAGCTTTTCCTGCTTTTCTTCTGACATATTCGTCTTTATATCGAATACCTTTACCTTTATAAGGTTCTGGAGGTTTAATAGCTCTAATATTTGCTGTAACTTGTCCAACCAAAGCTTTGTCAATCCCTGAGACAACAATTGTGTTTTGGTCTGGAACTTCAAAAGTAATACCTTCAACTTTTTCAAAAACAACAGGATGTGAAAATCCACACAAAATTTCAATATTATTTCCTTTTAAAGCAGCTCTATGTCCAACACCTTGAAGGACAAGAGTTTTGGAATATCCTTCTAAAACACCTTGAATATCGTTTGCAACTAATGATCTATACAGCCCGTGTAAGCTTCTAACTTCAGGTGCATCAGATGATCTGGTAAAAACTAATTCGTTTTCAATAACCTCAAATTTAATTCTTTCATCAACAACTTCAGTAGATAACTCCCCTTTAGGACCTTTAACTTTAATAAAATTATTTTCAATTTTTAGCTCAACCTTTTCATCAATTACAACAGGCTTGTTTCCGATTCTACTCATGACCAAACCTCACAAATTAATTCGCCACCGAGTTTTCTTTTTCTAGCTTCTGAATCTGGCAATAAACCTCTTGATGTTGAGACAACTACTGTTCCTAAACCACCGTTGTTTCTTGGCAATTTATCTGAACCTACATATACTCTTCTACCAGGTTTGCTTAGTCTATTTAAACCAGCTAAAACTGGTTTACCGGTATCTGTATATTTCAGATCTATTTGAATTTCTTTCTTAGAACCATCCTCAATAACTTTTACATCTGAGATATAACCTTCATTTTTTAATAATTTAGAGAGTTCAAATTTAAAATTAGAATGAGGAACAAGAACATTTGGTTTATTAACCAATGTTGCATTTCTTATTCTTGTTAAAAAATCTGAAACTGGATCTGAATTCATAAAATTACCATGAAGCTTTCTTGATGCCAGGAAGTTCTCCTTTTAGTGCTAAATCTCTAAAAGTATTTCTAGACATGCCAAATTTTCTTAATGTACCACGTGGTCGACCTGTAACTTGACATCTGTTTCTATGTCTAGTTGCACTTGCATCCCTGGGCATTTTTGCAATTTTTCTTTGTGCATCCCTTTTTTGATCATAAGAAGTTTCAGGATCTTTTATTATCTTTAAAAGCTCTTGTCTTCTGTCGTAATATTGGTTAACAGCAGTTTCTCTTTTATTATTTTTAACTATTTTGCTTGTTTTAGCCATTGTTATTGCTCCCTAAATGGAAATCCCAGCGATTGTAATAATACATATCCTTGGTTGTTATCGTTAGCTGAAGTACAAATTGTGATATTCATACCTCTGATATCTCGAACTTTGTCATATTCAACTTCAGGAAAAACTAATTGCTCATTTAAACCCAATGAGTAATTTCCATTACCATCAAATGATTTTTTACTGAAACCTCTGAAGTCTCTTATTCTAGGAACAACAACTTGTACAAACCTATCATAAAATTCCCACATTCTATCACCTCTAAGTGTGACTGAAACGCCAATTGGCATACCTTCTCTAAGTTTGAATCCAGCGATTGATTTCTTTGCTCTCCTTATAACAGGTTTTTGACCAGATATAGCTGTTATCTCGTCCACCATTGACTCTAGAGCTCTTCCATCTGTTGCTGCTTTACCATCACCTATATTTATAATTATTTTTTCAAGTGTTGGAATTTGATTAACATTTTTTAAACTTAAACTTTCCATAAGAGAAGATTTAAGTTCAGAATTAAATTTTTCTTTTAATCTGGGTATCATACTTCATCACCTGTTTTTGAGAGAACTCTGTATTTTTTTCCATTTTTATCAAACTTATACCCGACTCTTCCAGCTTTCTTTTTAACAACTAACATCACATTTGAAACATCAATTGGAAGACTTTTATCAATCACACCACCTTGCATGGTTTCTCCTTGAGGTTTTTGATGTTTTTTTGTTATATTTACACCTTCAACTAAAACAGTGCCTTTTTTAGGAAATGCTTGTAAGACTTTACCCTGCTTACCTGAATCTTTCCCTGAAATCACTTTTACAGTATCACCTTTTTGAATTTTCATTACAAAACCTCCGGAGCTAGTGAAACTATACGCATAAACTTTTTTTCTCTTAATTCTCTTCCAACAGGACCAAATATTCTAGTGCCTCTTGGTTGTTCTTGATCGTTAATAATTACACATGCATTTTCATCAAATCTTATGTAAGTACCGTCTTTTCTTCTGGTTTCTTTCTTAGTTCTGACAACAACTGCTTTAACGATATCACCTTTTTTAATTTGCCCCCCAGGTATTGCATCTTTAACTGTTGCTACAAACACATCTCCGAGACCGGCGTATCTTATTTTAGAGCTTCCTTTTACCTTGATACATAAAACTTCTTTAGCCCCAGAATTATCAGCAACTTTAAGTCGGGATTCTTTTTGAATCATCTTGCTCTCTCCACAATTTCAGTTACTCTCCATCTTTTAGTCTTTGAATATGGCTTAGTTTCCATAATTTTTACTGTATCTCCAACTTTTGATTCAAACTTATCATCATGTGCATGAAGTTTTCTAGTCTTTTTAACAATTTTCTTATATTTCGGATGAGGAAACTGTAATTCAATAGCTACAGTAACTGTCTTTTCTCTTTTATCAGAAACTACTATACCTGTTTTTGTTTTTCTAGAGCTTCTTTCGATTTCACTCATTATTTTCTTCCTTATTTATTGCTTGATTTGTTTTTTCAGTTAAAACTGTATTAGCTTGTGCAATTTCTTTTTTTATTTTTTTAAAAACAGAAGTATCTTCTATTTGGCTTGTTGCTAATGAAAACCTAGCATCCATTAAATCTTTTTTTAGTTCACTTATTTTATCGTTTAATTCAACTATTGAAAGTTCTCTTAAATCATTAACACTCATAAATTATCCCTTGTTACAAATTTGGTTTTCATAGGTAATTTGTGTCCAGCTTTTCTCATTGCTTCTTTTGCAACATCCTCAGGGACACCAGAAACTTCAAACAAAACTCTACCCGGCTTAACAACAGCAACGTAATATTCAACGTTTCCTTTACCAGATCCCATTCTGACTTCTGCAGGTTTCTTAGTTATTGGTTTATGTGGAAAAATATTTATCCATACTTTTCCTCCTCTTTTCATTGTTCTTGTAATTGTGATTCTTGCAGCTTCTATTTGTCTTGCAGTTACATAAGATGTTTCAACTGCTTGAATACCATAATCACCAAAAGCTACTGTAGTTCCACCTTTGGAATTTCCTTTTCTTCTACCTCTATGTGCTTTTCTATATTTTGTTTTTTTAGGCATCAACATAATTTACTCTTCTTCTAAAATTGACTTTTCTTCTTCAAATTTTGCTTGAGCTTGGGTCTTGGTTAATTTCTTGCCTCCACCAGCTTCAACTATTTTAGAACTTTTGTCATCTCCAGCTTTCTTTCCACCACCAGCTTCCAGTATTCTTGGCTCTTTTTTCTCACCTACAGCTGCTTCTGCTCTGGATTTAACTGATTTTACCCTTCCAGATGGTCCACCACTAGCTAAATTAGCTTCAGCAGAAATTTTATCTTGTCGTAATTTCTTAGAATTTACAACATCTCCTTTATACACCCAAACTTTTACCCCAATAGCACCAACTGTTGTATGAGCTGCTGCTCTTCCAAAATCTATATCAGCTCTTAAAGTGTGAAGAGGTACTCTTCCTTCTCTATACCATTCTCTTCTACCCATTTCAGCTCCACCTAATCTACCAGAACATTCTACTCTTACACCTTCTGCGCCAGCTTTAAGTGCTGCTGTAACTGCTCTTTTCATAGCTCTTCTAAAAGCTACTCTATTTTCAAGTTGATCTGCTACGCCTCTTGCTAGTAGTTGAGCATCCAGTTCAGCATCTCTAATTTCAATAATGTTAAGTTTTACAGGTTGTTTAGAGAGCTCTTCAATTCCTTTTCTTAATCTATCTGCTTCAGCACCTTTTCTACCAATTACAACACCTGGTCTTGCAGTATGTATATCAACAGTTAGCGTTCCACCTTTATCTCTTCTCTCTATATCAATTCTTGAAACAGCTGCCTTAGGTAATTGATCTGACAAAAAGTTTCTTATCTGATAATCCTGATTTACTAATTCTTTATAATCTTTTGCATTAAACCATCGAGACTTCCAATCATTTACTATGCCGATTCTAAATGCGTATGGATGTGTTTTTTGACCCATTATTGACTCTTACTTTCTAGCTCTATTAATAAGTGTGAAGTTCTTTTATTTATTCTTCCTGCTCTTCCTCTTGCTCGTGGTCTAAATCTTTTTAAAGTTGGACCTTCATCAGCTATAGCTTTTGAAATAAATAAATTAGAAGCATCAAGGTTATGATTGGCACTAGCATTTGCAATCGCACTTTCTAAAACTTGTTTAATTTCAATTGCAGCTTTTCTTTTTGTAAATGTCAATATATTTAATGCTTCTTGCACATCTAATCCTCTAATTAAATTTAAAACCAATCTCAACTTGTAAGGAGATTGTCTTATATAATTACCTTTAGCTGTTACTGTCGTTGTTTCCATTATTTCTGTCCTGGATGTCCTTTAAAAGTTCTAGTTGGAGAAAACTCTCCTAATTTATGACCAACCATAGCTTCAGTTACAAAAACTGGTAAGTGCTGTCTTCCATTGTGAACTGCTATTGTTAAACCTACCATTTCAGGAACAATAGTTGATCTTCTGCTCCAAGTTTTAATAACACCTTTGTTACCAGAATTTTTTGCATTCTCAACTTTTTTTAGTAAATGTTCATCAACAAATGGTCCTTTTCTAAGACTTCTTGCCATAATTTAACCTCTACCTTTTTGTGATCTTCTTCGAACAATATTTTTATTACTATATTTATTTTTGTTTCGAGTCTTTGCCTCAGGTTTTCCCCAAGGGCTTACTGGAGTTCTACCTCCAGATGTTTTACCTTCTCCACCACCTAATGGATGGTCAACAGGGTTCATTGCAACACCTCTAGTTTGTGGTCTAACACCTTTCCATCGATTTCTACCAGCTTTTCCTAGCTTGGTTAACTCAGACTCTGCATTACCTACACTTCCAACTGTTGCTCTACAATCCATTGGAACAGTACGCATTTCACCAGATGGGAGCCGTAATAAAGCCATCTCACCTTCTTTTGACATTAGTTGAACCGATGATCCAGCGGATCTTGCCATCTTTGCACCACCACCAGGTCTTAATTCCACAGCATGAACAAACGTACCTGCTGGAATATTTCTTAAAGGCAAACAATTACCATCTTTAATATCGGCTTTTGATCCTGACTCAACTATAGAATCAATGTTTACACCGTCCGGTGCAATAATGTATGATTTTTCCCCATCAACATAATGTAAAAGTGCAATACGAGCATTTCTATTTGGATCATATTCTATTCCAGCAACTCTTGCTGGAATACCATCTTTCATTCTCTTAAAGTCTATTATTCTGTATTTTTGTTTGTGACCACCACCTTTATGTCTAGAAGTAATCCTACCTTTATTATTTCTGCCACCTGTTGATTTTTTTGATTCTAAAAGTGATTTTTCAGGTTTTTTCTTAGTAATTTCTTTAAAGTCAGTTGTTACCTGACCTCTCATTCCTGGTGTTACTGGTCTAATCTTTTTTTGTCCCATAATTATACTCCAAAAGCCTCTATTGAGTCACCTTCGGCTAATGTCACGATTGCAATTTTTTTTGTGCTTTGTTGCCCAAAGACATAGCCAAATCTTTTCTTTTTACCTTTTCTATACATGGTATTTACACTGAGAACGTTGACTTTAAATAAATTTTCCACTGCAATTTTAATCTCAGGTTTTTTGGAATTTGGATGAACAAAAAAAGTGTAGGAGTTAGTGTTTGAGATTCTATCATAAGACTTCTCAGAAATAACTGGAGCAATGAGTACATCTTCTAAATGTTTCATACTTCATCTCCACAATATTTATCTATAGCGTTTTTTGAAAAAATTAAATCATCGGTAGAAATAACATCAATTGCTGCCAATTTTTCAATAGAAACTAAATTAGAATTTCTAAGATTTTTAAATGATTTAAATAAAATTTCATCTCCTTCTGAATAAACAAAAGTAAATGATCGTTTAACATTCACATCTTTTAAAGCTAGGTTTGCATTTTTGGTAGATGGTTTTTCAACTCCTTTACCATCTACAACAAATACGCTTCCTTCAGAAATTCTTTGACTAACAGACATATCTAGAGCTTTCTTTTTCATTTTCTTAGGAGTTCTATCTTTATAAACTCTTGTACCTGGCCCATGTGCTATTCCACCACCTATAAAAGATGGTGCTCTTAAAGAACCTTGTCTTGCTCTACCGGTGCCTTTTTGTGCCCAAGGCTTTGCACCTGTACCAGATACTTGCGCTCTAGTTTTAACAGAAGCGGTATTATTTCTATGATTTGTTCTACTACCTTTTACAACTTGATGGATAAGACCAATGTTAATTTCTTCTAATTGTTCAAAATCATATTGCTTTTTTGAAACTTTATTTTCAGAAAAATTTATAGTATCTAGTTTTACTGTCATTTTGAAACCTTTACTGCAGATTGGATTTTAACTATATTTCCCTTATTACCAGGAACTGATCCATTAACTAAGATATAATTTTCTTCTTCATTAATTCCTACAACTGTTACTGACTGAACAGTTCTTTTATGATTTCCCATTCTACCTGGCATTTTTTGACCTTTAAAAACATGTCCTGGAAATGAAGCATTACCTATAGAACCACCACCTCTGTGAACTTTATGCACACCATGGCTTGCACCTTGACCAGAATGATTATGTCGTTTCATTACACCGGCAAAACCTTTACCTTTTGAAATACCAGTTATATCTACTTTTTGACCAACTTGGAAAAAATCTTTTACGTTTAACACGGTTCCTGGTTTGTAGTCAAAATTCTCATCAATTTGTACTTCCATAATTACTTCACCAGGTTCAGTATTATATTTTTTAAAATGGCTCTGTAGTGGTTTTGAGGGATTTTTTTTGGTACCCAAAGTTAATTGAGCAGAAGAATATCCATCTACTTCGTTCTTTTTAATTTGAACAACCCTGCAGTCACCGATGCTTAAAACTGTTACACCTAATGCATTTGAGTTTTCATCAAAAATCTGAGTCATACCAATTTTTTTAGCTATTAATGCGCTCATAATTTAATTTCCACTTCTACACCAGCAGGTAAATCTAATCTCATTAATGAGTCAACTGTTTTTGGGGTTGGTTCAACTATATCTATTAATCTTTTATGAATTCTCATTTCGAAATGTTCTCTTGATTTTTTATCTACATGAGGAGATCTAATTACACAATATCTGTGTATTTGTGTAGGTAAAGGTATTGGACCTTTTACTTTTGCTTGAGTTTTTAGAACTGTTTCAGCAATTTTTCGCGCAGACTCATCAACAACATAGTTGTCGTAAGCTTTTAGCTTTATTCTAATTTGCTGCTTTTTTGCCATTTTTTCCTCAAAAAAAACCGGGAGTATAAATTCTACTCCCGGTTAATTTTTATTACTCAATAACTTTAGTTACCTGTCCTGCTCCAACTGTTCTACCACCTTCTCTGATAGCAAACTTAACACCTTCTTCCATTGCGATAGGTGCAATTAGTTCAACAGTAATTGATACGTTGTCTCCAGGCATAACCATTTCGGTTCCATCTGCAAGACTTACCTCACCAGTGACATCAGTTGTTCTAAAGTAGAACTGTGGTCTATAACCTTTGAAGAATGGGTTGTGTCTTCCACCTTCTTCTTTTGTTAATACATAGACTTCTGCTTCGAATTTAGTATGTGGCGTGATAGATCCAGGTTTAGCAATTACTTGACCTCTCTCTACATCTTCTTTGTCAACACCACGAAGTAATAATCCAACATTATCACCAGCTCTACCTTCATCAAGAAGTTTTCTAAACATTTCAACTCCGGTACATACTGATTTGGATGTTGCTTTTATTCCAACAATTTCTACTTCGTCGTTAACATTGACAATTCCTTGCTCAATTCTTCCAGTAACAACAGTACCTCTACCTGTAATTGAAAATACATCTTCTACTGGCATTAAGAATGGTTTGTCTACAACTCTTGTTGGCTCTTCAATATAACTATCAACTGCTTCCATGAGTTCAAGAACTGACTTTACTCCATCTTCTTTACCTTCTAAAGCAGCTAAAGCAGATCCTTTTACAACTGGAACGTCATCTCCAGGAAAGTCGTACTCACTTAAAAGCTCTCTGACTTCCATTTCAACTAAATCTAGTAATTCTGGGTCGTCCACTTGATCTACTTTGTTTAAGAAAACAGCTATTGCTGGAACACCAACTTGTCTTGCTAACAGAACATGCTCTCTAGTTTGAGGCATTGGGCCATCTGCTGCAGAAACAACTAGAATTGCTCCATCAACCTGAGCTGCTCCAGTAATCATATTTTTTACATAGTCAGCGTGTCCAGGCATATCAACGTGAGCATAATGTCTGTTTGCAGTTTCATACTCAACGTGAGCAATCTGAATTGTGATTCCTCTTTCTCTTTCTTCTGGTGCTTTATCGATATCTTCAAAAGCTGTAGCTTTTCCTCCGCCGGCTTCTGCTAAAACTTTAGTTATAGCGGCCGTCAATGTGGTTTTACCATGGTCAATGTGTCCCATTGTACCAATGTTCACATGAGGCTTACTACGGTCAAATTTTTCTTTTGACATATTTATTTCTCCTTTTTTTAAAATCTAAATCTGTAAAGATTTAAACTTCAACCTCTACTCCACGAATACTTGCAGTAATTTCTTTAGTTATAGAATCTGGTACGTCTTCATAACTATCAAACTGCATCGTAAATGTTGCACGGCCTTGTGTTCTAGAACGCAAATCTGTTGCGTACCCGAACATCTCTGATAATGGAACAGTAGCATTTACTACTTTTGCAGATCCCCTTTGTCCCATTTCAGCAATCTTTCCTCTTCTTGAAGAAAGATCTCCGACAACATCTCCCATAAAATCTTCTGGAGTTACAACCTCCACTTTCATAACTGGCTCAAGAAGTTTAACACCAGCTTTTTTAGCTCCATCTTTTAAAGCCATTGATCCAGCAATTTTAAATGCCATTTCAGATGAGTCAACGTCATGATAGGTACCATCTAATAAAGTAGCTTTTATATTTACTAATGGATATCCAGCAAGAACCCCCGATTCCATTGCTGCAGCAACACCAGCATTGACTGATGGAATATATTCTTTAGGTATTCTTCCACTTTTTATCATGTCAACAAATTCGTATCCGTCTTGTATTGGTTCAAGTTCCATAACAACATGACCATATTGACCTCTACCACCACTCTGTCTAATATACTTTGCTTCAACATTAGTTTTTGACTTAATTGCTTCTCTATATGCAACCTGTGGCTTTCCAATATTTGCTTCAACTTTAAATTCTCTTCGTAATCGATCAACAAGAATATCTAGATGGAGTTCACCCATACCTGAAATAATTGTTTGACCAGTTTCTTCATCAGAATTAACCCTAAAAGTTGGATCTTCTTCAGCAAGTTTTTGCAAACCTTCTGATAACTTTTCTTCATCTGATTTAGATTTAGGTTCTATTGCTACAGATATTACTGGTTCTGGGAATGTCATAGATTCTAGCTGTATTAATTTTGATGGGTCTGATAAAGTATCTCCAGTTTTTGCATTTTTCAAACCAACTCCTGCAACGATATCACCAGTACAGATAAAATCTATATCTTCTCTAGTGTTTGCATGCATTCTTAAAATTCTTCCAAGTCTTTCATCTTTTCCAGTGCTTGTATTAACAACTTTGTCACCTTTTTTAAGTGTTCCCGAATAGACTCTAAAATAAGTTAATTTACCAACATGTGGATCGCTAACGACTTTGAAAGCTAAAGCTGAAAATGGATCTTCATCGCTATGATTTCTAACTAATTCATTTTCTTCATCACCAGGTTTGAAACCTGTGACTGGTTCAATATCCAAAGGTGATGGAAGATAATCTACTACAGCATTAAGTAACAACTGAACACCTTTATTTTTAAATGCACTTCCAGCAAGAACAGGAACAAACAATCCGTTCAATGTACCTTTCCTAATCGCTTTTTTTATATCTTCGACTGACAGTTCTTCATCTGAAAAATATTTTTCAAGCACATCATCATCTGCTTCAGCAATAATATCTAATAATTTTTGTCTTTTTGACTGTGCTTCTTCAAGTTTGTCTTCAGGAATATCTGTAATATCCCATTCTGATCCGTCATCTTTACTCCAAGTATGTGCTTTCATTTCTACCAAATCTATCACACCAACAAAGTCTGCTTCGGAACCAATAGGGATATGGAGGACTGCAGGAGTTGCCTCTAATCTATCAATTATTGATTGTACATCAGCATTAAAATCTGCTCCTGTTCTATCAAGCTTATTAATAAAGCAAATTCTTGGAACATTGTATTTATCAGCTTGTCTCCAAACTGTTTCGGATTGAGGCTCAACACCAGCTACTCCATCAAAAACTGCAACTGCACCGTCAAGTACCCTTAGTGATCTTTCTACTTCAACTGTAAAATCTACGTGGCCAGGTGTGTCAATAATATTAATTGTGTGTTTATTCCAAGAACATGTAGTAGCTGCAGATGTGATTGTAATTCCTCTTTCTTGTTCTTGTTCCATCCAGTCCATAACAGCCGCTCCATCATGAACTTCACCAATTTTGTAAGTTTTACCTGTGTAATATAAAACTCTTTCAGTCAATGTAGTTTTTCCAGCATCAATATGTGCCATTATCCCGATGTTTCTTAAATTTTTTAAACTTACTTCTCTAGGCATTGTTACCACCTGTAGTGAGCAAAAGCTCTGTTAGATTCTGCCATTTTATGTACATCTTCGCGTTTTTTTACAGACGCACCAGTTTTATTACTAGCATCAATGATTTCTCTACCTAATCTTTCCTGCATAGTATTTTCTCCACGTTTTCTTGAAGAATCAATTAACCAACGTATTGCAAGTGTTGTACTTCTTCTCTGAGGAACTTCCATTGGTACTTGGTAGTTAGTACCACCAACTCGTCTTGATTTAGTTTCTATTTGCGGACGGATATTCTCAAATGCGTTTTTTAAAGTAGTAATTGGATCTGATTTTGTTTGTTTCTCAACGAGAGATAATGCTGAGTAAACGATGTTACTAGCTAAGTCTTTTTTACCATCTAATAAAACTTGATTAATTATCTGGGAAACCAAAACACTATTGTAAATCGGATCTGGTTCAGGTTTTCTCTTGATTGATGGTCCTCTACGCATTTTCTTTAACCTTTTTTACTTCCATACCTAGACCTAGCTTGTTTTCGGGCTGAAACTCCTGCTGTGTCCAATGCTCCACGAATAACTTTGTACCTTACACCAGGTAAGTCTTTTACTCTTCCACCTCTTACAAGAACTATTGAATGCTCTTGAAGATTATGACCTTCACCTGGAATGTAAGCAGTAACTTCAGTACCAGTTGAGAGCCTAACTCTACAAACTTTTCTCAAAGCTGAGTTTGGTTTTTTAGGAGTAACTGTGTAAACACGCGTGCAAACACCTCTCCTTTGTGGAGATCCCTTTAATCCAGGAGTCTTTTCTTTTGACACCTTGGATTTTCTACCTTTTCTAACCAACTGTTGAGTTGTAGGCATAGTTATTCCAATCTTTATTTGTAATTTGGGTTACCGAAATTGAAGTATATGATGAATTCAAACTTAAACCAACCGATTATTTATAAGTTTTTATTCATCCTCCTCACTATTTTCTTCACCTAACATAGCTAGCCATTGTGCTGGATTTGGAAGTGCATCTTCGTCATTTTCATCAGTTTTAACCGACATAAATCCAAGTTCAGAAACTTCAGGGGCACCAGGTAGTGAAGGTGTCAATTTTTGGTATGCATTAGATCCAGTACCTGCTGGTATCAATGTTCCAATAATAACATTTTCCTTCAAACCACTAAGTGAATCATTGCTCTTCTTCATAGCAGCTTCAGTTAGTACTCTCGTAGTTTCTTGGAATGATGCTGCTGATAACCATGAGTCTGTTGCAAGGCTAGCTTTAGTGATACCCATAAGCTCAGGTCGTCCTTCAGCAGGCAATTTTCCTTCTTTTACTAACGCTTGGTTAGTTTTTCTAAATTGTGTTGAATCAACAAGTTCGTTTGGTAAATATTCAGAATTATTAGATTTTACAATCCTTACTCTTCTGATCATTTGTCGAACTATCATTTCAACATGCTTGTCATGAACTTCAACTCCCTGATCTCTATAAGTCTTTTGGACTTCATTAACCAGATATTCTTGACAAGCTCTTACACCATTGATTTGTAAAACTTCTTTAGGATCTTTTGGACCTGTGGTTATAGATTGACCAGCCTTTAAGCTATCACCTTGAGAAACAAGCATTGTTTGTCTTCTTAATACCAATACTTGTAATTCTTCTTTTTCATTTGAGATAATTAGAGATTTATTACCTTCTGGAGTTATATCAATTGACTTAATTTTTCCAGAGATTGGCGAAAGTACAGCTTTACCTTTTGGAGTTCTAGCTTCAAAAAGCTCAACTATTCTTGGAAGTCCAGATGTAATATCTAATCCAACTACACCTCCAGTGTGGAATGTTCTCATCGTTAATTGTGTTCCAGGCTCACCAATTGATTGTGCAGAAATAATACCTACAGCTTCACCAACTTCAACAGGTTTACCTGTAGCCAGACTAAATCCGTAACAAAGTGGGTCCATTGAATCAGGATTTAAAGAGTTGAATGGCGTTAATACATAAACTTCTTCAGCACCAGATTTTGCAATGCCATCTAAAACTTCAGCATCAATATAAGTTCCTTTAACAAGTTTTTTACCGTTTTCTAGTTCTGCAACTTTTTTATTAACTTTGACATCTTCTGATAAAACTCTTCCATACAATGTTGAATGGAGGTATCTGCTTAGTTTGCCGTCTATTACAACTTGTTTTTTAGTACCTTTCCAATCAATATTTTCATCACCTAGGTCTTTTACAACGATACCCGCAGCAACATCAACAAGTCTTCTAGTCAAGTAGCCTGAGTCAGCAGTTCTCAAAGCAGTATCTGCTAAACCTTTTCTTGCACCATGAGTTGATATAAAGTATTCAAGAACAGACATTCCTTCTCTGAAATTACTTTTAATAGGTCTTTCAATAATGTCACCTTTAGGATTCGCTACCAAACCTCTCATTCCTGCAAGTTGTCTAACTTGCATCATATTGCCTCTTGCTCCAGACTTAACCATCATATCAACTGGGTTAAATTTTTCAGCTTCTAGCTCAGCACTCATTGCATACTGTACTTGATCAGTGGCTTCGTTCCATATTTCAATAATCTTTTGTTTTCTTTCGTTCTCTGTTATGACATCGTCTTTAAATAATTTTTCTACTTTTTCAGCTTCAGCTTCATATTTTTCGAGAATTTGATTTTTACTTGGAGGAGTTTTTACATCATTCATAGCAACTGTTAAACCAGCCTTAGCTCCAAAAGTAAAACCTACGGATTTCATAGAATCTAAGAACATACGAACTTCTGCTTTGTTGTAACGTTCAATTACTTCTGAAATAATTTTTTTCATCTCAGGCTTTCTAATTGAAGCTTGTATATATGGAAAATCAGTTGGCATAATAGAGTTAAAATGTAATCTTCCTAATGTAGTTTTAATTAACTTACTGCCATCTACTGGAGCTTCAGTTAAGAGCTCTGAAAATCTATTGTACAATTCAGCATGTATATCTGAATTTCCTGCTAAATCACCGACTCTTACATTAATAGGTGTTTGTAAACCAATATGTCCAGCTTCGTATGCTATCTGTGCTTCATTAAAATCAACAAAGTTGAATTTTGCAGTACTTAAATCTTCATAACATTCTGTAATGTAATAGAGTCCAATTACCATGTCTTGACTTGGTGACACAATAGGGTTACCGGAAGCTGGAGATAAAACATTATTAGTTGATAACATTAATACTTTTGCTTCAGCTTGTGCTTCTGCAGACAATGGTACATGAACAGCCATTTGATCACCATCAAAGTCTGCATTAAATGCTTCGCAAACTAGAGGGTGAACCTGAATAGCTTTTCCTTCAACAAGAATTGGTTCAAAAGCTTGTATTCCTAATCTGTGTAATGTTGGAGCTCTGTTTAATAAAACAGGGTGTTCTTCAATTACTTCTGCAAGAACATCCCAAACTTGTGCTCTTGATCTTTCAACCATTCTTTTCGCAGATTTTATGTTTTGAGCTAGTCCCAATTCAACTAATCTTTTCATAACAAAAGGCTTAAAAAGTTCTAGTGCCATCATCTTTGGAAGTCCGCATTGTTGCAATTGTAAATGAGGTCCAACAACAATTACTGATCTAGCAGAATAATCAACTCTTTTACCTAAAAGATTTTGTCTAAATCTACCTTGTTTACCTTTTAACATATCTGAAAGAGACTTTAATCCTCTTCCACCAGCACCAGCTACTGCACGACCTCTTCTTCCATTGTCGAAAAGTGCGTCAACTGATTCTTGTAACATTCTTTTTTCATTACTTATAATGATGTCTGGTGCACCAAGTTCTATAAGTTTCTTTAAACGATTATTTCTATTTATTAACCTTCTATATAAATCATTTAAGTCTGAAGTTGCAAATCTACCGCCGTCAAGCTGAACCATTGGCCTCAATTCAGGTGGAATAACTGGAATTACTTCTAAAATCATTGCTTCTGGTGGATTTTTACCATCTGCAAATGGCTTAATAACTTTCATTCTTTGGATAGCTCGTTGTCTTCTTTGAGCTGATTTTGAATCAAGGTCGGATTCTAATTTTTCCATTTCTGATTTAAGGTCAACTAACTGAACTAAATCACGAACAGCTTCTGCACCCATACCACCGGTAAAATATTCATCATACTTATCGATCATTTCACGCCACAATACATCATTTTCAATAAGGGTTTTTGGCTTTAATGTTTTTAGAGTAGAGAATGCTTCTTCAATTATTTTTATTTCAGCATCAGATTTAGCTTTTTTAGATTTTATTTCTTTCTCTACTTCTTTTTTTCTAATTTGAATTTCTGGTTCAGAAATCTTTGCATTTTCCATTGCTTTAACTTCTGTTTCCATTTGTTTAATTCTTTTTTGTTCCCATTCTTCAAAATCTTCATTAACAATTTCCACCTCAGCAACAACAGCTTCTTCGAGTTCTGCTAAATCTTTAGTTCTCTTTTTTGAATCAACAGATACAACTAAATATGCAGCAAAGTAAATAACTTTTTCTAACTCTTTAGGGGACATGTCAAGAAAATATCCAAGTCTACTTGGGACACCTTTAAAGTACCAAATATGTGTTACCGGAGCTGCTAATTCGATATGCCCCATTCTTTCTCTTCTGACTTCACGTCTTGTTACCTCAACACCACATCTTTCACAAACTATTCCTCTATAGCGAATTCTTTTATATCTACCACATGAACATTCCCAATCTTTAGTTGGTCCAAAAATTCTTTCATCAAATAAACCATCTTTTTCTGGTTTTAAAGTTCTGTAATTTATAGTTTCAGGTTTTTTTACTTCACCAAAAGACCAGCTCCTCATTTGGTCTGAGGTTGCAAGACTTATACTTAACTCGTCAAATATTTTTTCCATTTTTAAACCTCTGTCTCGTCTTGTTCTGGTCTTGTCATATCAATACCTAAAGTTTCTGCTGTTTTAACATATTCATCACTTATATCTTTCATAGATATTTCTTCACCCGCTGATAGAATTTCTACATTTAAGCATAAGCTTTGCATTTCTTTTAACAGCACTTTGAAAGATTCTGGAATTCCAGGTTCAGGTATGTTGTCACCCTTAACTATTGACTCGTAAACTTTTACCCTACCTACTGTGTCATCTGACTTTATTGTAAGTAATTCTTGTAAAGCATAGCTAGCTCCATAAGCTTCAAGAGCCCACACTTCCATTTCACCAAACCTTTGACCACCAAATTGAGCTTTACCACCTAATGGTTGTTGAGTAATCATTGAGTAAGGTCCAGTAGATCTTGCATGAATTTTTTCATCTACTAAGTGGATTAATTTCAAAATATATGCATATCCAACGGTAATTTTTGAATCAAAAGCTTCACCAGTTCTTCCATCATATAAAGTTGCTTTACCGTTTTCATCAATCATTAAGTTACCATCCCTATTTGGGTTAACATTTCTTAAAATCTCATGAATTTCATCTTCATCTGCACCATCGAATACTGGTGTTGAAACTAAGGTACCTGGTTTTGCTCCTTTTGCAGCTTTAGAGTCACCTTTATATTCTCCCCAGCCTTGATTTGAAGCCCATCCAAGATGAGTTTCCAAAATTTGACCTAAATTCATTCGGCTTGGAACACCCAATGGAGACAACATTATATCTAATGGTGTACCGTCTTCCATATAAGGCATATCTTCTATTGGAAGAATTTTTGATATTACACCTTTGTTTCCATGTCTACCTGAAAGTTTGTCACCTACTTGGATTTTTCTTTGTATTGCAACATAAACTCTTACTTTTTGATTAACTCCAGGAGGTAAATCTGCTCCTTCATCACGCTTTAATATTTGAACATCAATAACTTTTCCTCTTTCACCATGAGGAACTCTGAGTGATGTGTCTCTTACTTCTCTAGCTTTTTCTCCAAAAATAGCTCTTAATAATCTTTCTTCAGGTGTTAATTCAGTTTCACCTTTTGGAGTAACTTTACCAACAAGATAATCTCCTGGAGAAACTTCAGCTCCAATTCTTACGATTCCCATTTCGTCAAGATCCATCAAAACTTCTTCCGCAACATTAGGAATGTCTCGAGTGATTTCTTCTTCTCCTAATTTTGTATCTCTTGCTTCAATTTCATGCTCTGCAATGTGTACAGAAGTTAATACATCTTCTTTAACAAGGCGCTCAGATATGACAATAGAGTCTTCAAAGTTATATCCATCCCATGGCATATATCCAACCAATAAGTTCTTTCCAAGTGCTAATTCCCCACCTTGGGTGCTCGGACCATCAGCTAAAACATCTCCTGGCTTTACTTTTGTACCAACTTTTACAAGTGGTTTTTGATTCCAGCTTGTTGCTTGATTTGAACGTTTAAATTTTAAAACTTCAAAAGTAAATTTCTTATTAGTACCTTCTTCTTTAACAACAATTTCATTTCCAGTGACTTCTTGCACCTCTCCTGAAATTGAAGAAATTAAAGCTTCTCCAGAGTCTCTTGCAACATTCTCTTCCATTCCTGTACCAACATATGGTGCTTCAGTTTTAACTAATGGAACAGCTTGACGTTGCATGTTTGATCCCATAAGTGCTCTGTTTGCATCATCATGCTCTAAAAATGGGATTAATGCAGTAGTTACTGAACAAATTTGTTTAGGACTAACATCCATAAAATCAATTTCTTTATCCGATACGAATGCTACCTCTCCACCATTTTGTCTACATAAAACTTTATTGTTTTTGAAGCTACCATCATCTTTAAGAGGAGCGTTTGCCTGTGCAATAGTGTATTCGTCTTCTTGAGCAGCAGTTAAATATACAGCTTTATTAGTTTTAACAACACCATTCTCAACTTTCCAATATGGTGTTTCAATAAATCCAAATTTATTAACTCGACCATATGTAGCTAGCGTACCAATTAAACCAATATTTGGACCTTCTGGTGTTTCTATTGGACACATTCTTCCGTAATGTGATGGGTGAACGTCTCTTACTTCGAATCCAGCTCTTTCTCTTGAGAGACCGCCTGGTCCCAATGCAGAAAGTCTTCTTCTGTGTGTTAAACCAGCTATAGGATTTGGTTGATCCATAAATTGGCTCAACTGACTTGTACCAAAAAATTCTTTAAGAGAAGCTTGAATTGGTCGAATATTAATTAATGATTGAGGAGTGATTGCCTCTGGTTCTTGAGTTGTCATTCTTTCTCTTACAACTCTTTCAAGTCGACTTAATCCAACTCTAACTTGATTCTGTACAAGTTCTCCAACAGTTCTTATTCTTCTGTTTCCAAAATGGTCAATGTCATCTAATCTAACTTGAATTTCTTTTCCGATATTGTTAACAAAACTTTTTTCTCCAGCATGTAGAGCTATTACATACTTAATAGAATCTATCATGTCATCAATTCTTAACATTCCATCAACTTCAGTTGTGTATGTTTCAGCATCTTTTTCACCATATTCTCTACCAAGTTTTTGTTCAACTTTATATCTACCAACTTTTGTTAAATCATAACGTTTAGGTGTATAGAACATCTGCTTTACCAAGCTTTTTGCAGCTTCAACTGTTGCTGGTTCTCCAGGTCTTAATTTTCTATAAAGATCAATTAATGCAGCTTCTCTGGTTGTGTCTGGATCTCTTTCAATAGTATTTCTAACAGATGGGTAGTCACCAAGTAGCTCTATTGCTTGATCTTTATTTTCAATAACATCAAGTGCCATCAAGAAACCAGTAATATGTTGGCGTCTTTTTCTATCAACTCTAACACCAAGAGTGTCTCTTTTATCAGTGTCAAACTCAAGCCAGGCACCTCTACCTGGAATCATTTTTCCAATAAATACTTCTTTGTCTGATGTTTTATCAATTTCTTGTGAGAAATAAACCCCTGGTGATCTAACAAGTTGGCTGACTATTACTCTTTCAGTACCATTAATAACGAAAGTACCAGTATTGGTCATAATTGGGAAATCCCCAAGGAAAACAGTTTGTTGTTTTATCTGGCCAGTTTCTCGATCTAAAAACTGTGCTGTAACATAAAGCGGTTGAGAAAAAGTTGAATCTGTAATCCTACAATCTTCAAGAGTTTTTAAAGGTTGCTCAAAATAGTGATTTAAAAATTCAAGTGAAAATCTTCCTGAAAAATCTTCTATTGGAGAAATTTCATCTAATATTTCTTTTAAACCTTCTTCAATAAACCATTTAAAAGAATCTTTTTGAATAATTAATAAATCTGGAATGTCTAGAACTTTATGAATTTTTGCAAACGAAAGTCTAGAATTCTGAACAGCGGACAACAAGCCTCCTCAAAAAATTAATAACAGCTACCCGAATGGTAGAGTATATTAGCATTTATATTTTACGCAAACAAATAATTTTAAAATTATTTAAGCTCTACAGTTGCACCAGCACCTTCAAGCGCTTCTTTGGCTTTATCAGCATCACCTTTAGAAACACCTTTAAGTATGTCTGATGGAGCATTGTCTACAAGTTCCTTAGCTTCCTTTAATCCAAGATTAGTTAGACCTCTAACTTCTTTAATAACTTGGATCTTTTGAGCTCCTGCACTTGCAAGAACAACATCAAAAGAGTCTTTTTCAGCACCAGCACCAGCATCATCCCCACCGCTTGCAGGTGCAGCTGCTACAGCTACAGGAGCTGCTGCTGTTACATCAAATTTCTCTTCAAAAGCATCAAGAAATTCTTTTAACTCTAATACAGTCATTCCTTCAAAGACGCTAAGCAACTCATCAGTTGTCATTTTTGCCATTTGTTATTCCTCCTCTTTGTTAACTTCTTCAGAAATTAAAACATCTTCTTTGTTTTCAACTTCAGAAACTTCAATTCCACTATCTTTTTTTTCAAGTAAAGCACTAAAAGCATATCCAGCTTTATTTAAAATAGCTTTCGTAGTAGCTGCTACTTTTACTAGCGGAGCATTGAACCCACCAGCAATTTTTGCAAGTAATACATCCCTTGGTTCAATATTTGCTAAAACATTTATTTGATCAACTGTTAAAGGTTCTGAATTCATTAAGCCACCTTTAACTACAAAGGCTTCATTTTCTTTAGCAAATTTATTTAAAACTTTGGCAGCCTCAACAGGATCAGATTCAATAACAGTAATTCCAGTTGGACCAGAGAAATGTTCAGATAGAGATTCTAACCCAATATTTTCAGCAGCTCTCTTGGCTAGAGTCATTTTAACAACATTAAAAGTAGCTCCAGCATTTTTAAGTTCTCTTCTTAATTTTGTCTGTTGAGTAACGCTTAAGCCTCTGTATTCAGCCATAACTAAAGCATTAGCATTTTTAAATAAATCTTCTAAATTCTTAACTACTTCTACTTTATTATTTTTAGCCATAAAAAAATCCTTGTTAAAACCAAGGATTTTACAGTCTACCTGCGTTAGATTTACTATCTACTAACGGTCTTTGGTTTTAATTGTCTTAAAACAATATAGACAACTTATAAAATTAATAGCAAATAATTTTAAAGATTTAAATCAATACCAATAGAAGGTCCCATTGTTGAAGAAATATAAATACTCTTTATGTATTCACCTTTTGCAGAAGAAGGTTTGGCCCTAGTTACCTCTGAAATTACTTCTTCTAAATTTTGAAGAAGCTTTTCTTCTTCAAATGAAACTTTGCCAATTGAAAGATGTAAGTTTCCAAATTTATCATTTTTAATTTCAACTTTACCTTTCTTAAAATCTTCAACTGCTTTTGCAACATTAGAAGTCACTGTTCCAGTTTTTGGATTAGGCATCAAACCTTGTGGTCCAAGAATTTTACCAAGTTGCCCAACTTCAGCCATCATTTCAGGAGTAGATATAACAACATCAACATCAAGTTTTTGTTCCTTATTTACTTTAGTTGCTAATTCCTTCCCTCCCACAATATCTGCTCCAGCAGCTTCAGCTTCAGTTAGTGCTTCTCCTCCAGCAAAAACAGCAACCCTCACTTGCCTTCCAGTACCATGTGGAAGTGAGACAGTTGTTCTAATATTTTGATCAGCATTTTTTGTATCTATTCCAAGAGAAAATGCGATATCTACTGACTCATCAAATTTTGCAGAGGATATATCTTTGCATAATTTAATTGCATTTAATTTAGATTGCTTTTCATGAGGTAATTTAGTTTTTGCCTCAGTGTATTTTTTACTTTGTTTTTTCATAATTCTCCTTCGGTACAAGCGACTCAAAGTCTCCCAAATATAATTTTATTTTTCTACAGTTACACCCATTGATCTAGCTGTACCAGCAATAATTTTGATTGCTGCGTCAACATCATTTGCATTTAAATCTTCCATTTTTGTTTCAGCAATTGTCTTTAGTTGTGCTTTAGAAATTGATGCAACTTTAACCTTGTGAGGTTCGGCTGAACCTGAGGCTAATCCAATTGCTTTCTTAATAAGATATGAAGCTGGGGCTGTTTTAGTTACAAATTTAAAAGAGTTATCTTCATATATTGTAATTTCAACAGGTACAGTTTCACCTTGTCTACTCGAAGTTTCATTATTAAATGCTTGGACGAAATCCATAATATTAACACCATACTGACCTAGAGCTGATCCAACTGGTGGTGCAGGTGTTGCACCTCCTCCAGGAATTTGTAACTTAAGTACTGCTTTTACTGGTTTTGCCATTTTTTTCCTAATTCTTTACTATATCTAAAAATCCAAGTTCAACTGGAGTTTCACGTCCAAATATATTAACAAGAACTGTGACTTTTGATTGATCTAAATTAATTTCTTCAATAATGCCATTAAAGTCGGCAAATGGACCGGTTGTAACCCTTACAGTTTCACCAACTTCAAAATCTGGTTTAAATTTAGGTGAGTCTTTTTTGACTTCAACTTCTTCATTTGTTCCTAAAATTCTTTCGACCTCTCTTCTAGATAAGGCAATAGCACTTTTTCCAGAACCAACAAAACCTATTACTGACGGTGCATTTCTTAGTTCGTACCAAGCTTTGTCATTCATATCCATTCTGACCAATATGTAGCCAGGAAATGTCTTTTTTTCAACTGTAACTTTTTTTCCATTTCTTATTTCTACAACTTCATCTGTAGGTATTACAATTTCAAAAACACTATCATCTAAATTTGTATTCTTAACTATATTTTCTAAATTTGCTTTAACTTTTTTTTCATGACCGGATTGTGCATTTAAAACAAACCATTCACCAGGTAAGTCATAAGGATGAACTGAAGGCGTTACTTCTGCAATAACTTCTTCAGTAACATCTAAATTTAAATCTTCAGTTGTAGCTGTCTCGTCTAACATTTATTCTCCAAGAGTTAATAGATTAATCAATGTATTTTTAAAACTAAAGTCCATTCCAAAAATAAAAACTGTGAAAAAAGCTATTGTAACAATAGTAACTACTGTAAATGAATACAAAGTATTTGATGATGGCCAATTCACTCTTTTTAATTCTGTTCTTACTTCACCTAAATAGTTTGAAATTCTTTTAAAGCGAGAAACTTTTTCTCCTGCTTGATATTTGCCAATATTCCTATCAGCTTTTTTAGCCAAACGTTCTTCACGTTCAGACATTCTGCGCATCTCTCTATTCATTTCATTCATAATTATTTACCTCTGCAGGGGCGGTGAGATTCGAACTCACAACCTACGGTTTTGGAGACCGTCGCTCTGCCAATTAGAGCTACACCCCTAAATTATTGCTCATTCTCTAATTTTTTATTCGAGCGCTTAAGTCCAAATATTAAAAATACAATTGATAATATTCCGAGCAATGTCAATAATATTATTTTTTTGCTCTTACTTGTAGTTGTTTTTACTTTTTTATCTAATGAGTCCATAACTTTTGATGCAAAATCCTTGGGCACTTCAGGAATGTCTTCAAATTTTTCATCAATAATTTCTCTAAATGCTTTGTATCTCTTTCCGGAAACTTGACATTTTATACAAGAATTAGAGTGATAATTGTCATCAAAACTATAGAATTTTTTACTCATGTACATAGCTAGCATTTTTGTTCTAGTTCTTCTGCAAATTATTTCTGTTTTAATTTTGTTTAGTAAACTTTTCATTTCTCTACTTCCTCTAAAATATCTCTTAATCTTTGATGAGCTCTGTGTAATCTAACTTTTGCAGCTGTAACACTGATTCCAAGAAAATCTGCAATTTCTTTGTGTGACCTACCTTCAATATTTTTTAATTCAACAATAATTCTTTGATCTAGTGGGATTTTGTCTAACGCATTTATTAACGTTGATGACAAATCAGAATTAATTGCTACTAATTCTGGATCTCGTTTCTCGTCTATAATTACTGGTTCATAAGTGTCATCAATATTTAAAGTATTATGTTTTTTTGCTTTTTTTCTTAAAGTCCAAGCTGAATTTACTGTTATTCTGTATATCCATGTTCCAAAAGTAGAATCACCTCTAAATTTATCAATTGCTTTCCAAGCTCTAATAAATGCTTCTTGGGCAACATCATTGGCCATCTCTTTATTTCCAGTTAGTTTAAATGCCAAAGAAAATACTAGATCTTGATGTCTTACAACTAACTGTTCAAACGCTGTTTGATCACCAAGCTGAGATAGCCTAACTAATTCAGAATTCGAAGTTGATTCACTATAGTTATTTAAATTTGAAACTTTACCCATTGATGTTAAGGATAATTAGCAAAAATGTATAAAGCTATCTTTTTTCTCTATGAAGTTGATGTTTTCTACAGTTAGAACAAAATTTATTAAATTCCATCCTATCTGGAACATTGGTCTTGTTCTTTGTAGTTACATAATTTTGTGACTTGCACTCAGTACAAACCATAGTTAATGGTGGCCTTTTATCAGAAGCCATTTATTCTCCTTTTTTTCTAGTAGCGGCGGGCAGACTTGAACTGCCGACCTCACGATTATGAGTCGTGCGCTCTTACCAACTGAGCTACGCCGCCATAAAACTTTTGTTAATGAGCCCTCTTCCGGGTTTGAACCGGAGACCTCTTCCTTACCATGGAAGTGCTCTACCAACTGAGCTAAGAGGGCAAGTGCCGAGAGTAGGATTCGAACCTACGAAGGCATAACCGGCAGATTTACAGTCTGCTCCCTTTGGCCGCTCGGGCATCTCGGCTTAACTCTAAAGTCTATATAGATTTTAGATTATTTAAGAAGATTAGTGAGATAAATCTTCATAGATTATCATCTTGTTATGGACAAAAAAGTTAAAAAGTCTCTTGAAAAATGGTATGAGAATGAATTAATAAATTTAGAGACTTATGAAAATATTAAAAATTTTGAAAATGAACAAGCTCCAATAAAATCAAAATTTGCAAGAATTATTGTTTTAGTTGGAGGTCTATTTTTATTATCAGGGTTGATTAGTACCCTACCTCTAATCTGGTCGAATTTAGAATACTGGGCTCAGCTAATATTATTAGTTTCTATAACTGGGTTTCTATACTTTTCTGCAATTTACAGTGAAAAATTTGAAAATAAAAAATTTCTAATATTTGATTCAGTTGACAGACTCTCTTCTTTTTTATTTTTTATTTCTACTATATCATTTGCTGCAGTCTTGGTTTTTTCATTTAATATTTTAAATGAAGCTAATGTAATTAAATTTTCTCAAGAAACATCACTAATTTTGATTAGTTTTATAACGAGTATTTACTCTATATATTTATATTTCAGAAATAGTGTTTTCTTACAACATATTGCTATGTTTTTTTCTTCTGCATTCTTACTTGGGTCAAATATTAATTTATATGCTCCTAACTTAGAAACTTGGAGTTGGGGTGCTTTAGCAATAATTGGTGGAATAATTTGGGGTTATAATACTTTTTCAAAATTTCTAAAACCAACTTGGACAGGATACTTAATATCTTCTTCTACTATTTCAATGGGTTCAGTGGTATTAGTAGAAGATCTTTTGTCTGAATATGAGATTTTGGCAATAAGTATATTAATTATTGGCTCAATAATTTTTATATGGCTTAGTATCCAACTCACTGAACAAATTTTATTTTTTATCGGTGGATTGGGACTTCTTATTAATTTGCCAAGATTAATCAGTGCGATTCTTCCAGATAATGTTTGGCCACCATTAATCCTTTTACTTATTGGTGCAATCCTTGTTGCTGTTGGATTGTATTTAAATTCAATTAGAGAGAATATTAAATTTCAATTATCTAAAAAACATAGTGAATAAAAATAAAACTCTTTTAATTTCATTAGTTATTTTTTTAATTTCTGTTTTGTTAGTTGTTTCTGTTGGTACTATTCCGCTACCAGAATACGAAAGTAAGATACCTGTTGAGGGATTAAAAGGAGAGATAATCTTTCAATATCAAATAGTAAGCAAGAACTTACTACCTCCAGCTCCAGATATTTTAGATGAATGCGTTTATTCAATTAACTTAGAGGTTTTTCCTTACATTGCAAATAAAGTAATTTGTAGTAGTGATTTAAATGGGTATTCAACTGAATTTTATTGGTATGATGCTTTATTAATTGATAATAGTCAACTTGCTATCAAGTACTGGGATAGAAATTCAAATATTGAAAAAGAATTACTTATAGATATAAAAACTGGAATAATTATTGCAGAAAATTCAAGTGAAAAATATTCTTACGATGAACAAAATAAAAATCTTTACGGTGAAATATTATTAGATCCTTGGAGAACTAGTAGTCAAACTAGAGAAGTTGCTATCTACTATCAATTAGGTTCAGAAATCATTGAAGTTTACAAATCAAAAGCTCCTACTAATTATTACTACAGTATTTTGAAATGGTCACCAGATGGTGAAAATATAATTGCTAGTGATAGTGAAAATAACTTAATTTTATTCTCAAAATCTAAAATTTTTAGTCCTCATATATTGAATTTTTATATAGAAAATATTGAAAATAAAGATTTCATAAGATTAATTGGATGGTCAAATTAATTAAATTCTTTATTTGGTCGTACGCCTAATTCGCTTATTACGTGTGCTGCACTTTTATTTGCAATGTGAACAGCATCCTCCATTGATAAACCATTTTGTAAACCGTATAAATAACCAGCCGCAAAGAAATCTCCTGCTCCAGTCTTATCAACAACATTGGTTTCCATTGCTGAAAAATAATATTTTTTACCTATTTCAACCACAACTGCACCTTGTGGACCAAGTGTACAAATTAATTGATCAACATTAGAAAAGTTTTCAACGAAAAAAGCTATTGCATTTTCAATATTATCTTTTTGTGTTAATGAAATAAGTTCTTCTTCGTTGGTAAATACGTAGTTTATATTATTTTTAATCAATTCAATAAAGCTCTCTCTATGAGCTTCAACACAAAAAACATCTGAAAGTGTTATAGCATTTTTACCACCACTTATAGTATTAATTTTTGACGCATATATAAATGCTTCTTTACTTGAAGGTTTATCCCAAAGGTAACCTTCCATGTATAACAAATTAGAATTATTTATTACTTCTTCAGAAATATCTTCTTTAGATAATAATTCCCCTGCACCAAGATATGTATTCATTGTCCTCTCACCATCAGGAGTAACGAAAATAGCACAAAGTCCAGTTTGTTTATTTCCATCTTCTAAAACTGTTAGATCAACTAGACCAGATTCAGTCAAACTTTTTTTAAACTGAATACCTAATTCATCATTGGATATCTTACCAATGAAACCAGCTTTGCCTCCAAGTTGAGCAACCCAATATGCTGTGTTTGCTGCTGAACCACCTGCTTCAAGTGTTGGTGTTGACATATTTGCTTGGAGAAAGTTAGACCTATCTTTATCAACTAAAGTCATTCTTGCCTTATTTAACTGAAGCTTTTCAATCACTTCATCTTCTACAAACTGTAAAGAATCGACCATTGCATTACCGATGCAAATTATCATTAAATTATTTGCCCAGTTGAACCTTTTGAGTTGATTATGTTGTTAGAAACATTAAACAGAGCTTTCATCCCACCATCTAAGTTCGAAACGTTAAAATCTTTGGAAAGTAAGTAGTTTGATACCCTAGATGAACGTGCTCCTGAACGACAAACAATAATATAGTCATTACTTTTTGTAAATTTACTCAAATTTTCTTCGATAGTACCCATTGAAATATGAGTTGCTTCTCTATGATGTCCAGCTTCCCACTCATCATCTTCTCTAACATCTATCAGAATATGACCATTGGAGATTAGGTTTTCAACATCACTTGCATCTACGGATGGAACTTTGTTAAAACCGAATACCACTTTGCCTCTGTCTCAATCTTTTTACTCTTTCTTCTGTAGGTGGGTGAGTTGAAAACAACTTACCAATACTTTTACCTGAAAAAGATTTTAATGGATCAGAAATAAAAAGCTGGCTAACAGCAGGATTTATATTCATTGGTATCTTTGAATATTTATCTATTTTTTCTAGTGCTGATGCAAGTGCTAAAGGGTTACCAGACACTTCTGCACCAGTTGCGTCTGCTCCAAATTCTCTAGTCCTTGAAATTGCCATCCTAATAATTATTGAAGCTATTGGGGCAGCTATGAACGCAATCAGTGCAAAAGCTGGGTGAATATTTCTGTCTCTTCTATCACCTACACCCCAAAATGCCATTCTTGACATAAATGAAATTGCTGCAGCCAACATTGCAGCAATACTTGAAACTAATATATCTCTATTTTTAATATGGGAAAGTTCATGAGCCAAAACTCCTTCAAGTTCATCTCGATTTAATAATTGCATTATTCCAGTTGTAACAGCTACTTTAGAATTTCTTGGGTTTCTTCCTGTAGCAAATGCGTTAGGTTGATCACTATTAATAACATATAATTCAGGCATTGGCATATTTTCTTTTTGTGTTAGGAAAGAGATGATTTCTTTTACTTCAGGGAACTGTCCGTCTTGAATTTTTACAGCTCTTGTAGATTTAATAGCTAATGATCCACTAAAAAAGTACATTATAAAGTTAAACAAAAAGGCAAAAATTAATGAGGAAACTAAATCAAATCCTAATGAAGCAGCAGTGAATAGCACAACCAAAGTTAATATGGTTAATAGTGCTGTAGTTTTAATAAAATTCATATTTCTATTTTAATTAAGTTAAATTTATACCTTTTTTGCTCTAAGTACATAAAATCCACCAAGCCCATTTGGATCTAAAATTGTATTAACTCCTAGAATCTTATCTTTAATTTTAAGTTGCTCTATACCTTCAGATTTTGAAAATAATTTTTGTAATTTTTTTAATAGTGCGAGTGCATCACATTCTTCTAAAAATTCTTTTTGTTCTGATAATGTTACTTTATATCCATTTTCTGAAAAAAATTTTTCCAATGCTGAAAAATTAATGTCATAAGTAATATCAACATTCCCAAAATTTTCAATTGGCTCTCCAGCTAAATGATGGTTTTTATAAGTTCTTAATAAGGATGTATATTTTCTATTAAGTCTATTTTTTTGTAAATATCCATAATCTATAAATAGAAAATTATTAGGTTGGTATTTTTCAATCAATGAAGCAATAAATTCATTAATATTTGATTGAATTTCAATTTCAATATTTTCGTTTCCAATTAATTTGTTGTCATTTAGCCACTTATATTCCTTGTCTCTTATGGGAAGAAGTTTGTAACTAAAGAACTCTTTTGAAATGTCTACACCTTTTTCATACCATTTATTATCTTTGTAAATAGCTATCGAACATGGAATGTTATCTAATATTTCATTTCCAAAAATTAAATCTATTTTTTGTTTTTTTAGATTAGAAATTGAGTCAAATATTGGGATACCATATTTTTTTAACTCAAATCTTGCAGTCGAAGATTTTTCAATAGCAATTAATCTTTTCTTTTTTTCATCGCTGAAATTTTTAATTAAAGAACCAGTTCCACTTCCAAATTCAACAATAGTACCTAAAATGCAGTTATTATTCATCCAGGTTTCTATTAGGCTGCCAAAATATTCAGATACTTCAGGAGAAGTCAAAAAATCTCCTGTTTTTTTGGATCTAGTTTTTTCATTATTAAAGAATCCATATTCAGAATATAAAGATTCTTCCATGAATTGATCGAAATAAATTGATGTGGAATTATATTTTTCTGTTAAAAAATTTTGTATGTCTTTATCGAGCAAAATTAATTATTAAGAAACATTGAAGCTATATCGCCCAAGTTACTAAAGATTCCGGGAAAAATTCCTGACAAAATTGTGATAAGAACTGTTACTAAACCTACTACTTTTAGCGGATTTTCAATTAAAATCTGTTTTTCTGAATATTCGATTTTTGGTTCATCCATCCAGATAATCTTTGAAATTCTCGCGTAATAAACTAATGAAATCACAGCATTTACAGCACCAATAATACCAAGTATTACTCCTATTGATTCATTAGAGCCTAATAAACTCCTAAATATAACAAACTTAGCAAACCAACCTCCAAGTGGTGGTACTCCTGCTAATGAGAAAAAGAATAATGTTGTCAACACACCAATAATTGGAGAAGCTTTTGCTACCCCAGCCCATTCATAAATATCATTTGAACCAGTAAACTTTGTTAAGACTTGAACACATAAAAATGCTCCAAGATTCATAAACGCATAAATTGTAATGTAAGTAATGCTTGAAAAAATTCCATCTTCATAATTTTCTGTAATTCCAGATATAGCAATTGGTGCAATGATGAAACCTGCCTGCGCTATGGAAGAGTAAGCCAAAAGCCTTACTGGATTATTTTGTTGAAGAGCTACCAAATTACCTAGAGTCATGGTTAAACCCGATACAATAATTAGTATTACACCCCAACTGCTTCCTGAAGTTGCATATACAGTTGTCATTAATAATAAAAGAGCTACAAATCCAGCTGCTTTAGAACTTACTGACAAATATGCAGTTACTGGTAATGGAGCGCCTTCATAAGTATCTGGTGCCCATGAATGAAATGGTACTGTAGATACTTTAAAACCAAGCCCTGAAATTACCAATACTGCACTCAATAAGACAATTGGTGAACTTCCAAGAGAATTAGTTAAGATTTGTTTTGAAATCTCATTAAACAACAAATTACCAGTTAAACCATAAAGTAATGAAAAACCATACAAAATTAATGAGGCAGAAAGAACACCTAATAAAAAGAATTTCACAGCACCTTCATTTGATTTACGATCGCCTTTTTTCCAACCTGATAATAAAAACATAGGTGTTGAAGCAAGTTCTATTCCTATAAAAATAGTTAATAAATCTCTCGAGGAGCATATTACTAGAGCACCAAGAAGTGAACTAAGCAATAAATAATAATATTCTCCTTGGTAGTATTTATCACTCTCAATAAAGTTAAATGATAAAAGAAAAGTTAAATAGGTAATAATTATGAATAAACCTTTTAATACTATAGAAAATTTATCAATTACATAACTATCTTGGAACACATAAACAGCTGATGTATAGCTTGTCCACTGTAAAAGCAATGGAACTAATGAAACAAGTGTTCCTAGTAGTGCAAATGCAGCTATTAGATATTTTGATTTACGCGGCAGAATCAAATCTAAAAGAATTGTAATTATTAATGTAGCAATAATTACTAATTCAGTAGAAATAGCGAAATAGTTTATGTTAATTTCTAACCTCCAAAAGCTCTAGAAATTAAATGCACAACAGCATCGTTAGTTGCACCAAAAATTAATTTAGGAAAAACTCCTATAATCACAGTTAATATTACTAGAGGAATCCAAGCAGCTAATTCGTAATTGTCAGCATCATGTAATTCTTTGTCTTTCCACTCATCAGCTGGTTCTCCTAAATTCACTCTCTGTAACATCCAAAGTAAGTATCCTGCTGTTAAAACCGTTCCTACAGCACCAGCAACCATCGATGATCTAAAAACTGTAACATTTAAACCTTCTAACGGATTATATGCACCAAGTAATGCCATAAATTCTCCCCAAAAACCTGCAAGACCGGGTAAGCCTAGAGATGCCATAGCCGTAAATCCAAGCAATGCACCTGTTTTTGGCAGTAGTTTCATATTTCCACCAAGTCGTGCCATATCTCTAGTGTGGTAAGTATGAGACATAGATCCCGTTAAGAAAAACAGTAAGCCAGTTATTACACCATGAGCGACCATACCTATCATTGCGGCATTTATTCCAACCGGTGTTAATGATGCAATTCCGAGCATTACAAAGCCCATATGTCCAACTGATGAAAAAGCAATAAGTCTTTTTAAATCTGTTTGTGCTAAACAAGCAAGTGAACCATAAATTATCCCAATCGCAGAGAGAATTGCAATTGCTGGTGCCCAAGCTTTAGCTTGCTCAGGAAGAATAGGAATAGCAATTCTTACAAAACCATAAGATCCAAGTTTTAATAATATAGCAGCAAGTAATACTGAACCAACTGTTGGAGCTGCTGTATGTGCATCAGGTAACCAAGTATGTAGTGGCCACATAGGAACTTTAACTGCAAATCCTAAAAATAAGACGGCAAAAACTAATGTTGCAAATGTACCTGTAAATGCACCTGTACTTCCAATTTCAATTAGTTCAGGAATGCTGAATGTTTTGTTTCCTTTATAATACAAACCTAAAAATCCAAGCAACATAAAAGCTGAACCAAACAATGTGAATACAAAAAACTTTATACTTGCATACAATCTAGTTTCAATTTCTTTTTTAAATCCAGAAACTGACCTGATAGTTTTATCTCCCCAAATACCGATCATAAAGTACATAGGTAAAAGAACAATTTCAAAAAACACAAAAAACAAAATCAAATCTAAAGCTACAAAAGTTCCATTCATTCCAGTTTCCAATACCAAAATCAGTGCAAGAAAACCTTTTGGACTCTTTGGTTCTGGTAAATGTTCTAAAGAATATACAATTGCTAAAACTGAAATAAATGTCGACAATACTAAGAGAGGTAACGAGATGCCGTCAATTCCTATCTCATAATTAGCATTTATACTTTCAATCCATGAAACTTTGGTTCCTAATTGAAGTTGTGATGCATTGGAAAAGTTAAACTCAAGTAAGATCACTACACTAATTAAAAAAGTTACTATTGAGGATAAAACTGCAAATCCTTTTATTAAATTCTCGTAAGATTTAGGTATAAATGTAATTACTAGAGCACTTACAATTGGTAAAAAAACAATTGCACTCAATCCTAAACCGTTTGATAATATTTCCACTTTTTCCTCCTAAATAATAAACAGAATTAACAAACTAATTGTTACAACACCAGCTAAAAACAACATTATATATTGTTGAGTTTTGCCTGTTTGTAATAATTTAACTTTTCCACCTAAGTTATCTGTACCAGTAGATGAAGCATTCAATAACCTATCAATGCCTTTTTGATCAAAATTGTTATAAACAATTTGACCTAGAAAAGAAGCTACTAAACCAAATGAATTAATTATTCGATCAATGACATTAGTATTAAATTTATCTATAGCATTTGAAATAGTTGATTTAGTTGGATTAATTAAATATTTAAAATAAAAATTATCTAAATAGTATTTGTTTTCTAAAACAGTCCATATTGGTTCTACTTTAATAACTTTGTCACCATTTTCTGCAGATCCTTGCATCTGATAGACAAAATATCCTAGACCTATACCAATTAAACCTGCAGCAAGTCCCGAAAAGAGAGCAGTATAATCAAAACTTTCTGGATGATGTTCAATAATTGCATTTGCCCTAGTAGTTACCCATGTTGTAAATCCTGTATAAATTCCTGGTATATTGACCCAACCTGCTCCAATTGCAAAAACTGATAAAAACATTAGAGGTACCGTCATCATCTTATCTGACTCATGAGGATGTCCATGTCCTCTATATTCGCCTAAGAATGTTAGTGCCACAGCTCTAGTCATATAGAAAGCTGTTACAAAAGCTCCAATAATTGAGATTACTAAAAAAGTAGTTTCGCCTTCATGATTAAGCGAAGCTAATATTTCATCTTTTGAAAAGAATCCTGCAAATGGTGGTAGACCAGCAAGGGCAACTGTTCCAATTATAAAAGTTGTAAATGTTCTAGGCATAAATTTTCTTAATCCACCCATCTCCAACATACTATTTGTATGTACTGCATGAATAACTGAACCAGCTCCTAGAAACAAAAGTGCTTTAAAAAATGCATGAGTCCATAGATGAAAAAGCGCAGCTGTATAAGCACCAGAACCTATTGCAGCAATCATGTACCCAAGTTGACTAACTGTCGAATAAGCTAATACTTTCTTTAAATCATCTTGAACTATTGCAATCAAGCCAGCAGCAATTAGAGTAATTACTCCAAACAACATAACTATTTCTAAAGCTTCATGAGCAATTCCTTCATAAAAAGGAAACATTCTGGCAAGTAGATAAACACCTGCTGTAACCATAGTTGCAGCATGCATCAAAGCAGAAACAGGTGTAGGTCCTGCCATCGCATCTGGCAACCAAACATGAAGAGGAAATTGTGCACTTTTACCCATCGCACCAATAAATAACAATACTCCAGCTAAAAATGCTACATTTTTAATTGCTTCATAGTCGTGTGTTGATTGATAAAGTATTTCTGAAATTCTAAGTGTCCCTGTGTTTAGAGCTAAAATAATTATTCCTATCATTAATCCAATATCAGCAATTTTATTTGTTATGAATGCCTTCATTGCTGCTGAAGAATTTTCTTTAATTTCCCAATAATGTCCTATTAGTAAATATGAACATACACCAACTAGCTCCCATCCAATTAGTATTTGTATTAATGTTGGTGAAGAGACTAGCACTAACATGCTTCCAGCAAACAAAGTCAATGAAGTGAAGAAAAAAGTATATCTAATTTCACCTTTCATATAATTTGTTGCATAAATAAATACCAACAATGCGACAGTCCCCACAACGAAATACATCATTATTGAAAGTCCATCTACAACCCATCCAAACTCAATATCAAAAGATCCAATGCTTCCAACTCCAACAAAAAATTCATTAACAATACCTTCATTTATATGTTGATAAAGTAAAGCAGAGCTATATAGAAAAATTGATCCGATTGTTGCTAAAGCAATTTCTGCACCTTTGTAAGGTAATTTTTTTCCTGTGAATGTTATTAATAAAGCTGATATAAAGGGAAGAACAACTAAAATCCAAGCATACTCTGCTAAAACACCTCCATCACCAAATGTAATTTTGGATTCGGCCAAAAAGTTCACTTTATTAATTACCATTTCATTAAATCAAATTCATTTATATTAGCTGTTTGTCTATTTCTAAAAAGCATTAATACAATTGCAAGACCGATTCCAACTTCTGCTGCAGCAATAGTTATTATAAAAATAGAAAAAATCTGACCATTCATCATTGTGTCTGCCAACATAGCATCAAATAAAACAAAATTTATATTTACTGAGTTGAGAATTAATTCTATTGATAAAAGCACCATAACAGCATTCCTTCTAACTAGAATTCCATAAATTCCAAGTGAAAATAGAGCTGCTGCGATTATTAAGACTGGTTGAACAATCATATTTGATCCTCATCGATTAATGCTTCATCTTTTCTTGCTAAAGTTATTCCACCAATTAGTGCAGCTAGTAATACGAATGAAACAATTTCAAATGGAAAAACGAATTTTGTTAATAAAATTTCACCTAACAACTTAGTTGAAGTAGCCTGATCTATTGAAATTTCTCCACTAAAACCATTAATTAAAATATATGAAAAAAGCAAGAATATTGAAAAAGCAATTAAAGCTCCTGCTTTTTTATTTTTATCATTATCTAATTCAGCATTTTTACCAAGAGGAGCTCTAGTTATCATAATTCCAAATAAAAAGAGAACAATTACTGCACCTATATATACGAGTATCAATACTAAAGCAACAAACTCTGCTGAGAGAAGTAAAAATAGAACTGCTGTAAGCGCAAGAGTAAATACCAATGAAACAGCAGCGTGAATAACGTTTGTAGTGGTAACAACTCTCACTGCAGTTGAAAGCAAAAGAAGTAAAACAAAATAGGTAACTATTTCATATATTTCCATAATTAATTCTCTAGACCTTCTGGTTCAGGGACAGTCTTTAACCAATCATCAAGTCGAGTCTTATTATGTAACATATCTCCCATGTTAAATTCTGAATACTCATATTCAGGTGACCAAAATAAAGCATCAAAAGGGCAAACTTCAACACATATCCCACAGTACATACATAATGCATAGTCAATATCAAATCTATCAAGCACGGCTCGACTTCTTTGTCTTCCTCCTGGGGTGGAAGGTGGTTGTAATTCTTTATGTCCTTCAATATAAATGCACCAATCAGGACATTGTCTAGCACACAACATACAACTTGTGCAAGCATCTTGATCTAATGCAATTACACCTCTAGCTCTTGGTGCTACTTTCTCTTTTTCAAATGGATAATTTACATTTGGATTTGAATGAAATGGTGAGAGTGTCTTAAACATGTTAACAATCACTATTTTCATACCTATTAAAAAACCAGGTATTTTTGGTCTAAAGGTTTTCATTACAACACCACTTTCAATATTGCAGTTACTAGTATATTTAACAACGAAGCTGGAATTAAAAATTTCCAGGCGAGACTTTGAAGCTGATCTTCTCTAAATCTAGGAAACGACCACCTTACAGCAACCAAAATAAAACCTAAAATAACAGTTTTTGTAATTAATGATATTGGACCATAAATATTTACCCACTCAACTGGAAGGAATGGTAGGTGATATCCACCAAGAAAGAGAGTAGAAGCTATTGCACACAATACAAACATGCTCATATATTCTGAAATATAAAATATTAGAAATCTAATTCCAGAATATTCTGTCATAAAACCCATAGTTAACTCAGACTCACCAATTGGCATATCAAATGGAACTCTCATCATCTCTGCAGTTGCAGCAACCATAAAAATTAGAAACGCAACTATTTGTCCACTAAAAGCAAAAGGTACTCCCCATTCAATTTGTTTTTCAACGATACCCACTAAAGACATAGTCTCAGCTTGAATTACTACTCCAACAACAGCCAGTATTAATGGAAGTTCATATGCAATTAATTGACCAGCTGCTCTTAATCCTCCCATTAGTGAAAATTTGTTAGCTGATGACCATCCCGCAGTTAAAACTCCAATTGTCGAAAGTGAGCTTATTGCTAAGGCAAAAAATACACCTAGTTCTAAATCAGCTACAACCAAAGTGGGGCTTAGAGGAACTACTGCAAAAAGAGCTACAGCAGAAATGACGACGTAAGCTGGTGCCCATTTAAAAACTGGTCTGTCGACATCTGTTGGAATTATGTCTTCTTTTTGAACAAATTTAAGAATTTCGGCTAACGGAAATATAAATCCTCTCAATCCAACATGTAATGGACCTGGTCGTCTTTGCATCCAAGAAGCACCTTTTACATCCATTATTGTAAAAATTACAGCTCCGTTTAACGCAGCAAGAGCAACGAATCCAACTTTTATTAATACATCTGTCATCTGTCAACATCTCCCAAAACAAAATCTAGACTACCCATGATTGCAATTAAATCCGGTAAAAGAGCTCCTTCAAGCATTACTGGAAGTATTGAAACGTTGCTAAATGAAGCAGTTCTAACTTTTAATCTATAAGGACCCAATCCTCCTTCAGACACAATGTAATAACCCATCTCTCCTTTTGGGTTTTCTGCTCTGACATAAGTTCTACCAGCGGGTACTTTAATAACTTTTGGTACTTTAGCTTGTAATGGTCCCGATGGCATATCTTCAATTGCTTGTAAAACAATTTTTGCAGATTCAACCATTTCTCTTGTTCTCACATCCCATCGATCGTAACAATCGCCATTTTCTCCAGTAGGTATCTCGAAGTCAAATTTGTTATAAGGTAAGTAATCTGTTTGAGTTCTAAGATCAGACTTAACTCCAGATGCTCTGAGTATTGGACCAGAAACACCATAAGCCTCAGCTGTTTCTTTAGAAAGTACACCTATGTTTTTAGTTCTCTTATGAAAAACTTCATTTCCGCCAATTAAATTCTGAAATTTATCTGCTGCTTCAATAACTTTTTCCATAGCTATTTTTGTATCTCGATAAAAACCAGCCGGTAAATCTTGAATATTCTTTTTTGTTGTAGGACCAGAACCTGCTGCAGGTTTAACTCCTCCAATTCTATTAAAGTTTGGATGAAACCTTCCACCGGTTACAGACTCAATAAGGTCTAACACTCTTTCTCTATCTTCCATAGCATAGAAAATTGGAGTCAAAGCACCAACTTCCAATGCATAAGCACCATTAAAAACAAAGTGCGAACAAATTCTTGCCATCTCAGTAAGAATTAACCTAATTTGCTTAGCTCTTTCTGGAACATCTATCTCCATTAATCTCTCTGCACCAGCAATAAAAGGAATTTCATTTGAAAACCCAGCAACCCAATCAATACGATTAACCAAAGTTGTTATTTGTGGGTATGTTCTAACTTCAGCTAGTTTTTCATATCCTCTATGCATGTATCCTAAAACTGGTTCAACATTGTAAACTTTTTCACCATCAACTTTTGCTACTAATCTTAAAACCCCATGTGTTGATGGATGTTGTGGCCCGATATTAAGGGTCATATCCTCTGTTTCAATTTCAACTGAAACAGATGCTTCAGAAATTGTTTGGAAATTTTGAGGGTCTATTGTGTTCATTATTCAGTATTTTCCTCAGCTGAGTCCCCTGGCATACCTTCTACATCTACATCTCCTGGCCAAGGTTTTACTTCACGACTAATTAGTTCAAAAGATTTAAGCATTGGATTACCTTCATATCCATCAGGTAGATACAATTTTATTAAATTTGGGTGTCCTACAAAATCTATACCAAACATTTCAAAAGCTTCTCTTTCATGCCAATTAGCTCCGACATAAATACTTGTTAAAGAAGGAAGTGAAGATTCATCTTTAGATATTGTTGTAGATATCGTTACCAAGTTTGAATTATCAACGCTAGAAAGACAGGACACAATCTCAAATGATGGTGTTACTTGCTCTTTTGGTGCATCTCCGACTGCAACATCATTATCCCAATCTATAGCTGAAAGCCATGAAAAAAACTTAAGATCGTACTTATCTCGTAATGTTTCATGAGATGTTAACCAATTTTTGACTTCAACTTTGATTAAAATAGTCTCAAACTCAAAAGAGACATCTTTAAAATCTTCTTTAATTTGATTTAAAAATTCTTCCATCTTATAAAGGCTCAACTTGCTTTTCGACCCATTTAGATTTCATATCTTCTCCTTTGATTTTTTTCTGGAGAAGAATAATACCTTCTTGTAATGCTTCAGGTCTTGGAGGACAGCCAGGAACATAAACATCAACTGGAATGAGTTGATCAACTCCTTTAGTAACAGAGTATGAGTCCCAGTAAGGACCTCCACTATTTGAACAAGAACCCATTGAAATTACATATTTTGGTTCAGGCATTTGATCATAAAGTCTTTTTACTGAAGGTGCCATTTTGTCGGTTACAGTACCAGCAACAATCATTAAATCTGCTTGTCTTGGAGAAGCAGGAAGTGGAATAATTCCAAGCCTCATAAAGTCATGTCTAGGACCACTAACAGCCATTACTTCAATGGCGCAGCAAGCTAAACCAAATTGAAAATACCAAAGTGAATAAGATCGAGCCCAATTAAATACGGAAGAGATAGGCTTTGGTAATCCAAACTTATCAACTACTCCCACTTTAAAACATCCTTTCGAATTGCATATATTAATCCAATTAGCAATATAAAAATAAATACAAACATTTCAATAAGACCAAAATATCCGAGGTTTTCAAGATTAATTGCCCATGGAAAAATGAATACTGCTTCAACATCAAAAATTACAAATAAAAGTCCAAAGATATAATATCTAACATATGTTTGGCTCCATCCAGTACCTACTGGGTCCACTCCACATTCATATGTTGTAAGTTTTTCTGCATAGGGTTTATTTGGACGTAAAACCGAAGCAAGACCTACTAAAAGTAACATAAAAAATAATCCAAAGGAGAGCACCGCCCCTACAGTTACATAATTCTGAAAATAAGAAATCATACTTATACTTTAGTCCAGCCTCTAAAAAGTTTAGTTTTTTCTAAAACTTCAGAGAAATTATTTGTAAGATTTTTTATAAGTGAAAACACAAAAATTTTTAATTGAACCAAACTTAGTAGATTTATCTAAATCTATAGTTAATAAAGTTTTGGGGAAGAGTTTTTTCGAGTTGCGGTTTAATAATTTGCTCAATGAAAAAATTTTAGATGCAGAGACTATTAACTTTGTTTTAGCTGATGGGTTAGGTTTTAAAAACTTGCAAGACACAAATAGTTGGCTTAATACACAAACAACAAGAAGTATTTACACTACTTTTCCTTCTTCAACTAATGTTGCATTAAGTTCACTATCTTTGGCCAACAATCCAGGTAAGACTGGAATTATAAGTTATTTTATGTATGACAAAAAATATAATAATTTAATTAATGCTCTTGTGTGGAATTCAGAGAATAAAGATTTGATTGAAAATGAGTTTTACAAAAAACAAAAAACAATTTGGAATGTATTAAATGAAGCTGGTGTATTTTTTAATATTTTTCAGCCCAAAAATTTAATTAATTCTACTTTATCTAACTTCATCTATTTAAATCATAAAGTTGTTGGATATCAAGATAACGAAGATTTAAACGAAATAATCTCTGATTCAATATTTTTAGAAAATAAATTTAATTTTATATATTATCCAAAAATTGATGTAGCTGCTCATATATTTGGTATAGGTAGCAAAGAATGGTCAAAAGAAATTTTTGAGTTTGAAAAATTTATAAACATCCTAAATACTTCAACTAATAAGAAAACATATACAGTTGTAACAGCTGATCATGGCTTGATCAATATTTCTAATGACCACAAATATGAAATTAATTACTCTGAAGAAACGATCATTTATGGAGATCAAAGATCTGTTTTTGTTAATGGGGATAAAAATAAAATTTATAAAACATTCAATAAAGTGCCTGGAGAAATTATAGACAAATTAGAGTTACAAAAATATTTTGAGCTTACTGACGATATAATTATTGATAGAATCTTTCCTGATTTTTGTTTTCTTGCAGAAGATTCAACTATTGTTGTACCTAAACACTTAAAAGCACCATTAATTGGGTATCATGGTGGTTTATCTGAGACAGAAATGTTAATACCTATTATTGAAATTTCTAATTATTAAGAAAAAAGATATGAGAGAATTGAATATGAAAAAATTATCACTTAGTTTATTAATAATCTTTTTAATTAGCTGCAGTAGTGCTTCTGAGAATTCCGTCCAATATGAGGAGTCATATTTTGGTGCTGCAACAGCTGATATGGTTCAAGAATCCAAAGCTATTAGCTCAGAATATAATCTCTCTCAAGGCGATTACATCATTAGAACAGGCTATGCAAGTACTGATGTTTCAAGTGCTAAATTTCAATCTGTAATAAATGAAGTGGAAAGTCTTGTTAAGTTATATCAAGGGTATATCTCAAACACATATTTATCTACAAACTATCAAGGACTCAAAAGTTACAGTATTACAAGTAACATTCCATCTGATAAATTTGATGACTTCATAAATGATGTTGAAAGCATTTCAGAATTTACAAATATAAATTTAAATGCAAATGATGTAACTACTTATGTTTTAGATATTGACTCTAGATTAAATTCTTTATATGAGGAAAAAATCGCATTAGAAAGTATTCGAGAAGAAGCGACATCTACTGCTGATAAGCTTCAAGTTCAATCTCAACTTAGATATATCAATCAAGACATAGAGATGCTTGAAGCTCAAAGAGAGTATTACGAAAAAGCAACTAGTTACTCAACTCTTTCTTTAGAAATTAGAGAAGGATCTGGAGTTTCATTGTTTTCTTGGAATTATTATTTACAAAGAGCACTTTCATGGGTTGAAGAAATTGTCGGAATTACAGTCTCAGTTTCAATTATTCTGATTCCTTTGATGATTATATTCTTTTTAATCAAAAAATTTAGATCAAAAAAATAATGGCCCTGTCATATATTGGGTTAGCCTTAATAGTTTTACTGATTATCTTTTTTGGAAAAAAAATAAAATAACTTAATTTGGTTGGTATGTACCAAAAAATACTTGCCAAGCCAAACAGGTCTTTGCTAGCAAGCTAAGCCAAATATATGCTCTTTCACCGTATAAATAATCACTCCATTTTCCAACTTTTTTATATTGGAGAATCATGTTTATTGAAAAAGTATTAAAGAATAAAAATATACTGACAAAGATCCAAACTACAAATTGTGGAACACCTTGAGGGTTTGAATCAGTAGCAACACCGTCACCAATAAGATTAATAAATATAAATACCCATGGAGCAACTCCAACTAGACAACCCATAATATAGCTTGTCCAATCTACTTTTTCAGTATATTGATTATGCACTTCCATCATCCATCCAAACCAACACATTGCAGCATTCATAAAGAATATGCCTGCTAAAGCCCAGATATCATATATACCTACCAAAAGTGCAATCAACACAATCATCACTGAAGCACTTATTGAGTATTCAATCCACCTAACTTTGTTAATACCTTTAGATAAGTCTTCTTTATATTTCGAAAAGAACGGTCCTGAAATTAGATAGTGTGCAACTGCAGAAGCTAATAAAAAAGTTGCAACAGCTGGACCAAAATTTGTAACTTCTCTCCACACTTCAAGTTCTGGGACTAATGCAAAGCTTGCTGGGTCCGAAGGATTCCCTTCTGCTTTAAGCTGTGTCAAAGTTATAGGTACTACAAAATCTGAATTTACTACGGTTCCTAACCAAAACAACGCTGCGCCTTGAATCAGATGGAATGTGCCCATAATTATATTGAATCTTTTTAGTTTTTTTATTTTTTGCTCCACAAGAATCCTTTTTTTTAACTGTTTCTTATTTTAAATTTTTATATAAATTAATTATATGGAAAAAAATCAAATTTACTCTGAAATTGAATCTTTAATGGTTGAGCTTGAGGTTTTAATTAAATCATTAGCTAATTCAAGAGAGTATATAGCTGAAGAAGACTACCAAAGAGCTCAATTTAAACTTTCTGAAATTGAAATTGAATTACAATCTGTTGCAGGAAGAGTTGCTTTTGTTAAATCAAATTTTTGATTTAAATGTATTAATTTCACTAATTTGAATACTAACCCTATCCCCTAATTCGAATTTATTGTTTGGAGTAGTTCTTGCTTTAAAAGTTTCACCTTTTGAGTTCTTAAAAAAAACTAATTGATCATGACCATAAAAATTGCATTCTTTTACTAAATATTTTCCTTTTTCGTCATGAGTTAATGAAATACACTCTGGGCGAATTACTACATCTATTGCACCGGTCCAATTTGTGTCGAAAGTACCAAGCGGTGTTTCTAATTTACCTAAATTTGCATATCCTTTTACTAGGTTTGGGTCACCAATTGATTCTGCAACAACTTTGTTAACAGGATGAAGATATATTTCTTGTGGTGTTGAACTTTGGATAATTTGCCCACTATCTAAAATACTAACAAAATCACATATTGATAAAGCTTCTTCTTGATTGTGGGTTACTAAAATTGTGGTTGTTTTTGTACTTTTTAATAAGTCAACTATTTCTTCTCTAATTTCTCTTGCCATTTGGGCATCTAAACTTGAAAATGGTTCATCAAGAAGTAATACATCGGGTTTGGGAGCTAGCGCACGTGCTATAGCAACCCTCTGTTGTTCACCACCAGAAAGTTGTGAGGGTTTTTTTGAAACTAGGTTATGTAAATTACAAATATTTATTACTTCATCAAGCCGTCCATCTTTAATCTGAGATTTATTTAAACCAAATGAAATGTTTTTTTGAACATTTAAATGTGGAAAAAGTGCAAAGTTTTGAAATACCATACCAATGTTCCTTTTTTCTGGTGGGGTCCACATATTATCGTCAACTATTTTTTTTCCCCTCATTTCAATTGAACCATTATCTGGTTTTTCAAAACCTGCTAACAACCTCAAAACTGTTGTTTTACCAGAACCTGACTTACCTAAAATTCCATAAATAGATCCTTTCCAAACATCAAGATTGAAATCACTTAGGATTTGATCCGAATGGTAAGATTTCTCAATATTTCTAGCTCTAATTAATAAGTTATCAAATGTCATTCTGGCTTCTTAAATTTCTTGTACTTAAAATATAAGTAGGAATCGCACTTATTGCCAACAAAATTATTGATGAAAAAGCAGCTTCTGTAAATTGACCTTCAATTGAAAAAGACCAAATATCAATAGCAAGAGTTTTAAAACCTGTAGGTCTAAGCAGTAAAGTTTGCGGTAGCTCTTTAATAGTTGAAAGAAATACTAAAGCTGATCCTGCAAGGATACCGTTTCGAATCATTGGAAATGTAACTTTGTAAAAAGTTTTTACCCTGCTGAAACCAAGAACAGAACTGGCTTCTAAAAAACTATTATTTATTTGATAAGTTGATGCCCTGCCCGCGCCGATAGCTTGAGGCAAAAACACAATTAGGTATGAAAAAATTAAAAGTGTAAAAGATTGGTATAACCTAGGAATAAATTTCAGAGAGATAAATAGTAAAGAAATACCAATTGTTATGTGGGGTAATCCGTAAAGTGTAAGAATAACTTTTTCTAGAATCTTATTGAAACTGGACTTGTACTGCGTAAAAGCAACAGTAATTGGTATTGCTATAAAAAAAGCTAGTACACCCGTTGTCAGTGAAGCAAAAACTGAACCAAAGATTCCTTTATAAACCAATTCAATATTCAAACCACTATTTAATCCATTTTTAAGCCAATATATCAAAACTAAAATTGGCAAAATTAAACTAAAAAACACTACTAGAAAAAAATATGCGTATGTAATAAATAATTTAAATTTATTTAACTCTTTCTTTTTAATGTGTTTTGATCGAGAGGAGTTTTGAATTTGATTTGAAACGTCTGAATTTCGTTGTATAAACGATAATAAAAATGAGGTTAGTAATAGTAACGTGGAATATAAATATACTGCATCACTTGTTATGTCAATTTCATAGTATGTATAAATTACTTTGGTTAAAGTACTGTATTTCATTATTGAAACAGCCCCAAAATCTGATAAAACATATAATCCAACTAACAACGCTGAGTAAGTTATAGGTTGCTTCAATCGAGGTAAGATTACTCTTGTAAAAAGTTTTACTTTTGTTGAACCAAGAGACTTTGCTGCCTCCTCAATATTATTGTCTAAATTAGAAATAGCATTAAAACATATCAATAGTACATAAGGATAAGTAAATAATGATAAGACTATCAAACTACCTATATATCCACTTACACCTGCAATTTCTAGTATTCCAAAATTAGTCAAAAAATTTACAGCTAATCCCTTAGGTGAAAATGCTGATGCATATGTTAATGCACCAATATAAGATGGGAAAACTAAAGGTAAAATTAATAGTGATAAAATTATTTTTGACCCTTTAAATTTAAATCTTGAAATGATTAAAGAGGAAGACAAACCTAAAATCAGACTTATTGCTACTACACCTAAAACTAATGAAAAAGTTTTAAAAAACAATTCGTAGAAATTCCAAATTTCATTAAGTTGAAGAAGGTTACTTTTTATGTTTACAGTCTCAAAAAAAAGATAAAAAATTGGACTTATGAAAGCTACAACTATAAAAATATTAAAACTTGATAAAAATTTAGGAATTTTCACACAATTTAGAGTATCTATTAAATAAATTTATTTAAAGATAAAATATTTATGAACAGGTTTAATACCCGGCTTTAGAAATTAACTCAACTGCTTTTGTCTGTAGTTTTGATAATTCAAGCCATTGATTTGGTTCAAGGTTTTGAAAACTATTTATTTCTGGAAGTTGATTATTTTGATTAACAATATCTATTACAGGAAACTCAAATAATTTATTGGTTATTAATTCTTGGGTATTTGAAGTTAGTAAAAATTCAATAAACATAGAAGCATTTTCTTTATTTTTGCTAGTTTTAAGTATCCCAATTCCTGAAGGCATAACTAAGCTACCGCAACCTGACTTAAAATAATAATTTTTTACATTGCTGGTTTGATTTTCGCTTTTATACCTAAGGGTATAGTAGTGATTTACTAGACCAAATTTTATCTCATCATTATCTATAGCATTAATTTGTGTTGAATTATTTGGATACTCAATATATCCCTGATCATGAATATTCTTTAGCCAGGTGTTAGTTTTTTCTTCACCGTCGAAATATATCATGCATGAAACCATTGTTATAAAAGATGAGTTAGTAGGAGCTAAACCTATTTTATTTTTGTTTTTAGAATTTATAAGTTCGTATAAGTCTATTGGCAATTCTTCTTGTTGGGTTGTGGTGGAATTATAGCCTAAAGTTCTAACTCTTAGTGATGTTGGAATCCAATAATTATTAATTTGAAAATTTGAATTTAAACTACTTTGCATTATTTCAATAGGTAATTGGGTAAATAGATTTTGTTCAGCTACTTTTTCCAAATTTATTGGATCTTGAGAAAAAAATAAATCTGCTGGACTGTTGTTTCCTTCTAATATTATCGTGTTTGCAAGTTCTGTGCTATTTGCATACCTCACATCAACCTGGATGCCTGTTTTTTCTGAGAAGTCTTTTATTATTTCATCAACAATACTTTCTGACCTACCGCTATAAATTACAAGATTATTCCCTTGATCGTTATTTGGAAATGTACAGGCAATTAAAATAAAAGATAAAATAAAAAAATTATTAAAAATAAAAAGTTTAAAATTTCTGTTTTTTAATCTGAACAATTAATAGCTCTTTTTTATTTATTAGTGTTTTGTAAGTTATTTTTTTTTGATTTATTAAAAAAAGAAATTGGATTTGTTAAAGCTCTACCGCCATTTTTAACAAACCACATAAAACCAGCTAGTAAATATGCATACGGACACATAATGAAATTATACATTTATTAATTATTTTGAGTTAAATAATTTACCTTAATATGCTTTAAAGAAAATTTACATATAACTCAAAACAATTACAGTTGTGATATGAGTAATTTTATAAATGAGACTTCAAGTGAAACTATTTATATTTTAAGTGGAGCAGTACTTCTCTTTGTAATTTTATATAAATTTTTTCCAAAATTATTTTTAAAAATTCATAAACCTGTATTTTTTATAATTGGAATTATTTCTCTTTCATTAGGTTATATAGGTGTTGTTGTTCCTGGTTTACCAACTACAGTATTCATCTTGATATCAGCGTGGGCATTTTCAAAATGTTCTGATCGTTTTACCTATTGGCTCGAAAACCATAAAATGTTTGGTCAAATGATAAAAAATTGGAAACTTTATAAAGGTTTGTCAAGAAAAGCTAAAAAAGTTGCGGTTCTTACAATTATTCCGACGTTTGGAATAACAATTTATCTAGTATTTGACTTATTAGGTGATGTCGTTTTTGGATTATTTGGAATAATATTGTGTTATTGGCTTGTAACCAGACCCGAGCCACCATTGAACCAAAATAATTAAATTAATTTGCTTCCGGTATTTTATATCCTATAGGTGAAACTTTATCTAATTCAAATATATCTCTAGCTTGAGCTTCGTAATTAAGTCCAATAGAAATCTGTTCACCTTCCGTAACTCTGTTGCCGTTTTCGTCTAATCTTGCATTCATGATAGCTTTTTTACCCGATTTACAAATTGTTTTTATTTCTGACAACTCATCAGCCCAAGCTAATAAGTAAACACTTCCAGGGAATGGTTCACCTCTAAAATCAGATCGAAGACCGTAACACAGAACTGGAATTTTTAATTTATCAACTACAAGTGAAAGTTGTAAAACTTGTTTTGGACTTAAAAATTGTGCTTCATCTACTAAAACACACGATATTTTATCTCGTTGGTTTTCATGGGCTGTCCAAACATATAAATCATCAGATTCAGTAAAAATTTCACACTCTCTGTTAAGACCGATCCTAGATGTTATTTGACCTTCACCATATCTATCATCTAGTTTTGGGGTAAAAAGTAGCGTTCTCATATTTCGTTCTTCGTAGTTATGAGCTGACTGTAATAAGGTTGTACTTTTACCAGCATTCATTGCAGAATAATAAAAATAAAGTTTAGCCATTTATTTAATATTAACCTTAAAAATTTTTGTTTTTAAATTTCAGCAACAATTCTTCCAATTGACTTTCTTGAACCTATTAATTCTAAGTTTTCAACAATTTCTTCAAACTTAATAACTTTATAAACTGGTTCAATTTCTTTATTTAAATATTGATTAAAAATTACTTCTAACCTTTCAGATAGATAATTTTTATTTTTTGTTTCAAAATCAATCATAAACACTCCCATCACTGTGATATTTTTTACTAATAGATAACTCAGTAATTGTGATGGAATATTCCCACTTGCAAAACCTACAATTAGAGCTTTACCTTCTGATTTTAAAAGTTTAATTCCGCTCTCATACATCTCACCACCGACTTGATCATAAAAAATGTCTACTGGTCTTCTTCCAAATTTTTGTTCCACAATTTCTTTTATGTTTTCCTTTTGATAATTAATGACAAGGTCTGGGGTAAATTTATTAATAAACTCTTTTTTTTCATCACTTCCAACTGCTGCTATAACTTTTGCACCATAATTTTTTGCTAGCTGCACTGCAGATATTCCAACACCACCAGCTGCTGCATTGATCAAAACTAAATCATTCTTTTGTATATTTGCTCTTCTAACAAGAGCAAAATCAGATGTTAAATACGACATCAAAATAGCTGCACCTGCATTGAAACTTATTTTTTCCGGTAAAGCGTATGTTAAGTTTTCTGATGAAATACAATACTCACCAAAACTTCCATAACGTCCTGATCGAAAAACTGTAGTAGCTCCAACAACTCTGTCTCCGACTTTAAATTTGCTTTGTTTGGAAACTTTCTTTACAACACCAGCAGCTTCAAAACCTGGAACAAATGGAGTTTTAGGGTTTGATTGATAAAGACCACTTGAAAGTAGTAGGTCTGCAAAATTTAAAGTAGCTGATTTAGTTTCAATTAATATCTCCCCTTCTTGAATTTCAGGAATATCTATTTCTGAAATTTGGAGTTTATCAAATGATGTTACTTGGTTTTGTATCCAAGCTTTGTAAGTTGACATATTGATAATTTTAATTATATAGGATATGCTATGCTTTTTTTATGTATGAAATTCTTAAACTTTTACATTTAATTTCTGCTTCAGTCTGGTTAGGTGGAATGATTATGATGGGAGCATTTGTTCCAGTGGTTAGAAAAATAGATGACTCTGGTACAACATTAAAAGCCCTCGCATCTAGATTTGGACAAATCGGTTGGGGTGTTTATTTTCTTGCATTGTTTAGTGGTATGGGTATGTTTTTAATTGCCTGGGGGTCGTCAGATCTGAACAACTATTTTCATATAAAAATGACTCTTTTTGTTCTTGCTGGAGTGCTTACTTTTATACACTCAAAAGCTAGAAAATTAGAACCTAAATTTAGAGGTATGATTCAGGGTTTAATTTTACTTAGTACTATTGGAATTTTTTATTCAGCAATAATGTTTTCAGGATAAGTTTTTAATATCTTCAATATCAGATTCCTGAATAACTCCAACTCCTCTGAAAATTATTTCATTTGAATCTTTTTTAATTACAAACCAATAAATTTCATTCTCGTCTGGAATTTCTAATGCTTCCCTTAAGCTTTCTTTATTGAGATAAACAGTTATAGTTCTATTTCTTATGAAATCATCTTTTATAGCTGCTCTCATAGTACCGTCCAGATACATCTGTCCAAGTTTTGTAAACTCTGCAATTGTTGGGACTTCTATGATATTAAAATCTTGCTCAAGTTGATATTTTTCGAGAACTCTAATTGATTCATCAACTATTGGCTGGTGCCACTGCTGGAAGGCTAAAATTGCTATTAAATTTTTATCAACAAAATCATCCGGTACCGATTTTTTTACTTTGTTTAAGTTCTTTCCGTGAATAGTTGGGAAAGAATTTACTTCAAAATTTTCCACTGTTTGGCCTCTATATGATATTAATAAAAGTATTGCGGGTACACTAAGCAGTGCCAAGTATTTTTTCAAGTTCATAAATGTTTTCCATTAAATTATTGAACTGTTTATTAAAAAACGGGCCGATAATTTTAAAAATGCCTTTAAATTTTACATCTACTGTATAGGTAAGCTCTGTACCTTTGTTATTAGCTGATAAAAAAATTGTATCAGTTATATCAAAGTTTCTATTTCTTGATTGAAGAGACGCTCGTAATGGAGGGCCCCACTCAATAACTTCGTAATTCAAAGTTATTTCTCTTTCATTGAATTTTGTCTTAACTTCAAATATTGAGCCTGATCTCAGAGGTTCTTTACTAGTTAACGAAGCTTCATCGTGAGGGTTCCATTTATGCAAATTTCTAAAGTCTGCAACAAAATAAAAAGTATTTTGAATATCACTTTTTACTGTAATTGTTTTTGAGAATGTAGCCATGAAACTAGTTTAAGGCTTTTAAAAATATTAAATAAATCTATTTAAGATTTAAAGACCTTTTTGTATATCCAAAATAACCAATAACTAAAAAAAGAAATATTTTAGAAATTACTAAAGTTACATCTCCTAAATTAAGTCCATTTTGATATGGATTTCCATAAGCCCCAAATGATGAAATGTTTTCATGTATCCATCTAAATATTTCATTGCTACCACTCAACATATTTGAAAGCCATTCTACTGCTAGAAGTCCCATACCGAAATTCCAAGCATTTCCAGATTTGCCGGTGTACATTGAAATTGAGTAGCCTAATACTCCAAATGAAATACCACCTAAACTACTTTGTAATCCAGCTTTCATCATTGGTAAATATTCTAAGTTTTGAGACAAGTTCATAAATGCCATAGGAATATACATAATATGAAACCAAATTTGAGAAATAATAATTCCAAAAATAACAGCTACAAGGGAATGAATATAATAAATTTGTTTTCTGTTTAGAGGTAAAGATGCAACAAATTCGAATGTACCTTCTTCTTCAGATTTTGCTCCCATTTTGTTTAAAAGCACAATAGTTGCAATTGCAATTAGTAATGGAACAAATAAATTCATTAAATATGTTGTAATTATTCCCTCGAGTGTAAAAACATTTTCCCAATCTGAAATACCCAAAAAATTTAACATAGTATCGTTTTCAGCAAGACTGCTTAAACCATCTCTTTTTGTATAAATCAGATTCTCAAAACTTTGATTAGAGAATGCTAGTGGTACTATTGTAAAATAAATTGCTGGAGCTAATATCCAAGTCATAATTAACTTTTTAGGAACTTTAATAAAATAATTTAAATAACTAATCATTGGTTACATTTCTATCATAAAATTTGAAAAAAGCATCTTCAATGCTGATTTTTTGCATCTTCGAGTTTTCTATAAAGGTTGTAAGTTGTTCATCATAAATTTTGGAACCATTTTTTAAAACAGCCATTGATGTTGTTATTTTTTCAATCTCAGAAATTATATGAGAAGATAACAAAATTGAAACACCTTCATTTGAAAATTCAGAAATTACCTCAAAAAAAGTTCTTTGATGAAAAGGGTCTAATCCTGAAGTTGGTTCATCTAAAACTAAGGCTTTTGGTTTATGAAGCAGTGATAATATTAAGGCAGTTTTTTGGCGGTTACCTTTAGATTGCTCTTTTATATGTTGCGTTATATCAAGTTCAAATCTGTCACTAAGTTCTATCGCATAATCTATAGTACAGCTTCTCATTTTTGCACTTAATTTAAATAAATCTTTAGAGGAAATATTTTGTGGTAATTGTGGATCGCCAGGCAAATACCCTATAACTGCTTTTGCTTCTGCTGAATTATGTAACGTATTTATCCCATTAACTGACATATTGCCACTAGTAGGTAACAAGAATCCCATAAAACTTCTCATGATGGTAGATTTACCAGATCCATTTGGACCAAGTAATCCTTTAACCTCACCAGAATTAATAGTGAGATTTATATCTCTGACCCCTTTACCATTTTTGTAAAGCATAGTTAAGTCATTAATTTGTATCATATTTTCAATCTAATAAAATCTATTATTTATTTTCTTTTCTTTGCTTATTTCTTAACCATGTAAGTAGTAAGGCTGGTACAAGGAAATATAGTAATTCGTCCCATCCACCTTGATGCTGAAACACAGGTTGTGGAATATATTTAATTAACATTAAATATAATTTTCTACGACCCAGCGAGTTAGATTTATGAGTACATTTGGAAGAATACCAAGTAACAAAGTTATTATTGCAAGTAAACCGACTGAAAGTTTGTCTGTTGTTGAAATATCAATTTTTGATAAAGGATTTTCATTTTTTTCAATTGACGCAATCCAAATTGGTCTTAAGTAAAAATAAAATCCAACAACAGTTGACAACATTAAAACAACAACAAGTAAATATTTTTCATATGACCATAAATTAGTAACGAGTATGAATTTTGATACAAAACCACTTGTTAATGGCATACCAGCTAAACCAAACATAAAAATAGAAAAACAAATAGTCAGAAATTTATTATTTAAAAACAATCCAGATAATTCATCTATTCCAAAAGTTGAGGTAAGTTGCCCTTTAATAATTGAAAATATAGAAAATATTCCAAGAAGCTGAACTATATATGAAAACAGATAAAATAAGGACGCGCTTATTCCAAACACACCTGAAACCATTCCAGATAAAATAAAACCTGATTGAATAACTCCGCTATAAGCAATTAGACGTTTTAAATCAGTTTGGTTAGTAGCAAATAATGCACCTAATAATGCTGATAAAAGTACAACAATAGTAAAAAATAATTCGAACTTATCTAGAATAAAACGAATTGAAATAGCTGAAATTCGAGCTAAAACTATAAAAGATGCTGCCTTAGCAGTAGTAGCCATATAACCTACAAAACCTGTTGGTGAACCTTGATAAACATCTGGTGCCCAAGCTTGAAATGGTGCTGCAGCTACTTTGAACAGTAATCCAACAATTATAAAAATCATTCCAATTAAAGTTGTTAAAGGTACATTTTGTGGACCAATAAAATTTATTGCAATACTTGTTTCATATACACCACTAATTGAAAGCGATACATACAAAAGCGCAACACCATAGATTAATACACATGAAGCTAATGAACCTAATAGAAAATACTTTAACGAAGCTTCATTGCTTAATTTGTCTCCTCGATTTAGTCCAGCAAGTGCATAAAGACTTATTGATCCAATCTCCAATCCAATAAAAAGCATTATAAAATTTTCGGAATCGATCATAAGTAAAAATCCAGATGCAGACATTAAAATAAGAATTATTGCCTCTGTGGTTTTACCTTCAAGACTTGCAGATGTCTTCCAAAATGAATTAAATGTGAACAATAAAATTAAGCCAATTAGGACATTTCCAAATAATGAGAACTCATCTAATAATATTTTTTCAGAAAAATATGATGAAACTCCATCTGTTAAATACAAACCAAATTTAAGAAATATAAAAAAGTTGGTTAACAAAATCCCTAGAAAAGTAATTAATTTTTTCAAAACATCTGATGATGGAATAGTGATTGTAAAAAAAAGTAAAATTAGCGCAGTTAATAGTAAAACAACTGTTGGAGATATAACTATAAAATTAAAACCTATTATTTCAGATATAGATATCATTTACCCCCCACAAAATAAAATATTAACTCACTTAAATATTCTGACTCCTCAGAAACTAAATTTTCTAAATTACCAGGAAATATTCCAATTAGTAACATAAGAATTACCAGAGGCATTACAGAAATAATTTCCCTGTAGTTTAAATCTAATAAAGTGTTGTTTTCTTCATTTTCTATAGTTCCAGTAAACATTCTTTGGTAAGCCCAAAGCATATAAATTGCAGCAAGAACTACGCCAAATGCAGAAATGATAGATAAAACTTTAAAAACTTCAAAACTGCCCATTAAAATTTTAAATTCACCTACGAAACCATTAAGTCCAGGTAAACCAATTGAAGAAAAAGAAGTAAAAAGGAAGATCCCTGCATAAAGTGGCATTCTTGACTTTATTCCACCAAAATCATATATTTTTCTAGTATGTCTTCTATCATATATAAAACCAACAAGCATAAATAATGCACCAGAAGTAATTCCATGGTTGATCATTTGAATTATTGCACCTTCAATGCTTAAATATGCACCTGCTGAAATACCAAGCATTACAAACCCCATATGACTAATTGAAGAGTATGCAATTAGTTTCTTTATATCAATTTGTGCTATTGCTACAATAGCTCCATAAATTATTCCAACTACAGACAAGCACGCTATTAAAAATCTAAACTGTATAAATCCTTCAGTAAAGAATGGTATTGACACACGAAGTATTCCATATGCTCCAACTTTTAACAAAACTCCAGCAAGTAAGATACTTCCTGCAGTTGGAGCTTCAACGTGAGCATCTGGTAACCAAGTATGTAGTGGAAATAATGGAACTTTTATTAAAAATCCTATAGTGAATAATGCAAAAAGAACTTTCGATTGTGATGAACTAAAACTTAATTGTGATAAGGTATTGTAATCCAAAGCTAGTCTTCCATTTACTGAATAACTTAAAAGGCCTGTATAAATAGTTCCTATAAATATAAAAATAGAACCAAATACTGTATAAATTATAAATTTTATAGTTGCATAGCGTCTATTTTCACCTCCCCAAATACCCATAAGGAAGTACATAGGAATTAATATTGCTTCAAAAAAAATAAAGAGAGAAACTAAGTCTCCACTTATGAAAACTCCGTTAATTGCAAAGTGGAGAGTTAAAATTGATCCAATAAAACCTTTACTCTGAGAATGACTATCAGAGACTGAAAGTATTGAAACGGTGACTAGTAATGCACTTAATACAAGTAGCAAAATTGACATTCCAGATAATCCAAAGTTTAAATCTAATCCATAAAGACTAATCCATTCAAATGATGCGTAAGTTTTAAAATTACCTGTAAGTTTTGAATCAAAAAGTAAATAGACAGTTTGTGTCAATGAAATTAAAGTAAACAAAATACTTACTGGTCTGAAAAGTTCAACTCTGTTTTTTGGAATAACGAAAATAAAGAATGATCCAAAAAGTGGAACTAATAACAATGAAAAGATTACAGCATTCATTAATTACCTACCAAAGGTGTAGCAATAAACACTGCTATTAAAACAATTAAGAAAAATCCGAAGTATAAAACATAATTTCTCACTAACCCTGTCTGGGATGACGAGGTTATTTTTGCAGATTTGCTAATTGAATTAGCAACAAGGTTTACTGCTCCATCAATTAAAATACTATCAATTATTACAGCTACCCTTTTTGAAAACAGCTTAGCTCCAGCAACAAAAATAACATTTCCAATTTTATTTAGATAAAGAACATTAAAAGATGCTTCTTTGATGAATTTTATCAGTTTTCTAAATCCATCATTTTTGAATAACTTACTCTGTAAAATATTTTGACTGAAAATTAAATAAGCTAAGAATAGACCAGCAAAACCTGCTCCAATAGAAATCAAAGCAAGAACAACGAGTGTTAATCCTTCAGGTAGATGAGTTACCTCAACTTCTTCTAATGTAATGTGCAAAAGCTTCTCTACGCCATGAAAGAACGGTGTATTAACAAATCCAATAAAAATTGAAAATATTCCAAGAACAACTAAAGGAAATTTCATGTTTCTTGGTGCATCATGTATATCTTCAATAGGTTTACTTGGTTCAGAATTAAATATCAATAACCAGTGTCTACCCATATAAAATGCTGTTAAAACGGCAGCAAACAAAGTAAGAGCCCAAAAGCCTAAATATATTCCACCTTTAGAGAATATCGATGCAAGTATTTCATCTTTAGACCAAAAACCAGCTAAAGGTGGTATACCTGAAATGGCTAGTGTTCCTACACCCATCATTCCTGCAGTTAGAGGCATTTTCTTTCTTAAGCCTCCCATATTTCTAATATCTTGTTCATGATGCAGTGCTTCAATTACCGCACCAGCTCCAAGGAACAACAAAGCTTTAAAGAAAGCATGGGTAAGTAAATGGAATACTGCTGCTACATATGCGCCAACACCAATAGCAATAAACATAAAGCCTAGTTGGGAAATAGTTGAATAAGCTAATACTTTTTTAATATCATATTGATTAATTGCTGAAAAAGCAGAAATTAGAGCTGTTAATAATCCAATAACTAAAACAACGAAACTTGTAGTTTCCGAATATTGTAATAAAGGTGATATTCTCACGAGCATAAATACACCAGCTGTAACCATTGTTGCAGCATGAATTAATGCACTAGCAGGAGTTGGCCCTTCCATTGCATCTGGTAACCAACTGAATAAAGGGAACTGTGCAGATTTACCAAACGCACCTAAGATCAAAAAAAGTGTAATAACTGTAATAGTGTTTACTGGTGTATCATTTGCTTTATGCAACACCTCTTGAAAATCAAAGCTCTTAAAAGTATTCAAGATAAACATGAGACCAACTAAAAAACCAAAATCTCCAATTCTGTTTAATATAAATGCTTTATTCCCAGCTTTAGCTGCAGATGTCTTACTTGACCAGAATGAGATTAATAAGTATGAACTTAGCCCTACTAGCTCCCAACCTAAAAACATAATTAAAAAATTTGATGACATAACGAGAACTAACATTGAAAAAACGAAAAAATTAAAATAAACAAAATATTTTCTGTAATTTTCATCTTTACTCATATAAGAAGTTGAAAATTGTTGTATAAAAATTGATAAACCACTAACTAATAAAAGCATCAGTGCAGATAAACCATCTAATGTAAAACTAAAATCTATCTTTGGTGATTCTGTCCATTGGTAAAGTACAACCGAGTATGATTCGAATTTTTCGATTGTAAAAGTAACAAAAATGAAACTTGTAATTAAAAATGAAATGACACTACTTGATAAAGTAAAAATATTTACAATTGATTCTTTAATTAGATTTTTTTGAATAAATAGAAAAATTGCTGTCACCAAAGGAAGGAATATCGGTACTAAAATTAAAATTTCCATTTAACCTCTAGATAAATTTAAAACATCAACTGATGCTGACGACTGTTTCCTAAAAATTGAAACTATAATTGCTAAACCAACTACAACTTCTGCAGCAGCTACAACAAGTACGAAAAATACAGCAACTTGACCATCAATAGTTCCAAAATGTTTGGAAGCAGCAATAAAAGTTAAATTTACCGCATTAAGCATTAATTCGATGCACATAAACATAATTAAGGCATTTCGTCTTATCATCATGCCAAAAAAACCTATAGAAAAAAGTAACGCTGCAAGGGTTAGATACCAATCTGTTGTAACTTCAAACATCCTGCTTCCTTTTTTTTGTATCATAAGCTAAAGCTATCGCAGCTGCTGTTGCAACAATTAAAAGTATTGAGATAATTTCAAATGGAAAAATCCAAGCAGTGAAAAGAGTACCGGCAATTAATTGCGGGGTTCCCTCTATGTCAAATTGAACCGCTTCAAACCACAAATCCCACTTAAAGTTTGAATTTATAGCAACGTAAATTAGTAAAGAAATTAAAACTAGTAATACACCTGAAACTAAAAGCGACTGACCTTTGATTGATTCTTTGGTTTGTTCCTTTTTGTCAACTCCTATCATCATGATAACAAACAGAAAAAGTGTCATTACAGCACCGGCATAAACAAGCATCTGAACCATTGCAACGAAAGTTGCATTTAAAGTTATATAAATTAATGCAAGTGAGATCAATGTTAGAACAAGCCCCATTGCATTATGAACAGGGTTTTGAGCAAAGATAACAATTAGTGCACCAATTAAAACTAATGAAGCAGGTAAAAGAAATAATAAAAAATCAACCATACTATTCCTCTTCTAAACTTTGACCTTTTTCAGGTTCTTTTTTTCCATACCCTAAAGATCCTGACCAATTAACGACATTTTGATAGTTTGGATTTCCGTTAGAAGAAGTTGCTCTCATCCAACCATCAAAATTATGTAAGTCTTCAGTATTTGTTAATTTTGTTTTCTCTTCATGTGACCTTGGATTTCCTTCATCATCAACAACCAATACTGATTTATCAAAAATTGCATCAGATCTATTAGTGACACTCATTTCAAACAACGAAGTCATAGTAATTGCTTCTGTAGGACAAGCTTCCACACAGAGAGCACAATATATACAACGTAACATATTTATCTCATAAATAAATCCATATCTTTCTCCAGGACTTACTGGATTATCTTCAGAATTTTCTTCTCCTCTTACATATATACATTGTGCTGGACAAACACCTGCACATAATTCACAACCTATGCACTTTTCCATCCCATCTTCATATCTATTTAAAACATGTCTACCATGAAACCTTTGAGGCTTTTCTCTAAATTCTTTAGGGTATTTATCTGTTACAGATTTTCTAAATAATTCTTTGAAAGTAACTTTAAGTCCTTTGAACAGTCCAAAATTTTCACTCATTGTTTATCTCCATGGCATACCGAACTCTCTTAAACCCAAAACTATTGCAGAAAGTATTAACCATATAAGAGAAGCAGGTATTAATCGCTTCCATCCAAGCTCCATCAGCTGGTCATATCTTAATCGAGGTAATGTAGCTCTAATCCAGACAAATACAAATAACAACAAGAAAGTTTTAACACCTAGCCAAATAATTGGCATTATCGCTACCAAAAATGGTGGTAATATATTTTCAAAAGTTGGACCAAGCCATCCACCAAGAAAAAATGTTGCAGTTATTGCGCACATATTAAACATATTTATATACTCTGCTAAAAAAAACATCGCGAATCTGAATCCAGAATATTCTGTATGAAATCCTCCAACTAATTCTTGTTCTGCTTCTACCAGATCAAAAGGAGCTCTGTTAACTTCAGCTACTGCAGCTATAAAAAATATTCCAAATGCAACAAACTGAGGAAAAATATTCCATTTTGGTATAAAAGAAACAATATTATTTAAAAATGGAAAAGTACTTGAGAGATTTCCAGACTGGCTTTGAACAATGTCAACTAATGAAAGTGAGCCTGAATAAAGAATTACTGGAACCAGTGATAATCCCATAGCTGCTTCATAGGAGATCATCTGAGCTGAAGCTCTAACTCCTCCTAGTAATGGATATTTTGAACCTGATGACCAACCAGCTAAAACGACACTATAAACAGCAATTGAAGATAACGCTAAAAAGTATAAAACACCAACATTAAGATCAGCACCAACAAGTTCAATTTCATATTGAGTACCATTAAACAGCACATCAATATTTGGACCTAAAGGTATGACCATAAAGATTAAAAACGATGGAACTAATGAAATAATCGGTGCTAACAGGTACATAGCTCTATCAGCTTTTAATGGAAGAATTTGTTCCTTAAGTAAAAGCTTTATCGCATCTGCAACAGTTTGTAGTATTCCAAATGGGCCAGCTCTATCAGGACCAACTCTTGATTGCATTCCAGCAACTAATTTTCTTTCAAACCAAATAAGTAATATTGTATTGGTCAAAAGTACTCCTAAAACAATGCTTGATTTGATTAGAGCAAAGATTAACTCAGTGGACATTTAAGCTATCCTCCTCATTAATATTTGAAATATTTATTTTTTTCAAAAAGTTATATTTAACAAAATTTCTTCTATTAATTGGAAAGTAAAATAATCCATCAGGAATGTCTTCATTAACAATTAACTCTGATGACAATTTAAAGCCATTTTGTTCTATATAACATTTTCCTTCCACTAAATTTAAAGAGTTTATTGTAGACAAATTAGCTTGAATAAACTTTTTTGAACCAAGAATTGATATTGACTGCGAATTTCTTTGAGTAACAGAATCACCATAAAGTTTTCTACCAATGTAGTAAAGAGATTTACCTTCAATGGAAAATGTACAATTTATATTAACTTCCTTGCCTGAAATTATTCCATCAAAATTACTAGGTTTATCGAGTTCTTCAAAAGTAATTTTACTTACTTGATCAAAGTTTTTTTCAGCAACTTTTTCATTCAACCCTTTAACATCAAATGAATTAGTTTCTTTACCTAAACTACTTAGCAAAGCTGAAAGAAACTCATTTTCATTTAAAGATTTTCCAGGTGATGGAGTTATTTTATTAATCTTTGAAGTTCTAAATTCAATATTTGTGAATGTTCCTTCCTTTTCAGAAACTGCTGAATTCATAGGAATGATAAAGTTTGCAAATTCATTAGATTGGTGAATAAACAAATCTAATGAAACTATGCAGTTAATTCTGCCAAATATATCTGCTAGTTGACTCGATAGTACAGAAGAACCTAATGGATCAGAACCAACTACAAAAAGAATTTCAGGTAGATCATTTTCAAAATCGCTAATTAAATCTGGTAACCCTTTTACGTTATCTAAGTTTTGAAAGGCACCATATGAATTTCCTCTAGAAAATGAATTTAAAAGTTTTAAATTTGAATTTTCATTAATAAAACTAACCAGAATATCTAAAGATTTTTTATCTTGGTACGGTGAAGACTTCCCAATAATAGCTGTGACATTTTTACCAACTATATAGTCTTTAAAATTTTCAATACTTTCAGGATGTACATTAAGTTTGAAATTTTCGTCTATATATTCATTTGAATAAAAAACTGATGCTTTATCTTTTAATGTTATATTGTTATGTCCAAAAATGATTAATTTTGCTCCATTCTTGACCGCTTGTCTGACTCTTAAATATAAAACTGGTAAATTTTCTTTTAGATCTTCAGACCAAATTACTATTGTTTCAGCATTGTCAAGATCATTAAAAGTTGCCAGAGAAATATTTTTATCAAAATACCCATTAAAGAGGTAGTCATCAGACAAATAAAAATCTAATTCTTCACCATTTACAATTTTTGAAAATTCATTAAATGAAGCATACTCTTCATTAGTAAGGTTTGTTCCCAGCAAAAACTTCACTTTGCTTTTATTTATTTCAATTTTTTCTTTTAATTTTCTAACTACATCTTTGGTTGAAATTTTTACAAAATTACCATCCACTCTTTCAACAGATTCCTTAATGCGTGACTGATTATTTAAAAATTCAAAATTGTACCTTCCTTTATCGCACAACCATCCTTGATTTACTGCATCGTTATCAACACCTAGAATCCTAAGCATTTTATTTTGAGAAGCATTAAGTTCAATAGAACATCCAACTGAGCAACCATTGCAGGTAGATGTAGTTGTTTTTAAATCCCATGGTCTTGCTTTAAATCTGTAAGATGTTGAAGTGAGTGCTCCAACAGGACAAATTTGTACAGTATTACCTGAAAAATAAGATTTAAAAGGTTCATTTGGAAAAGTATTAACTTCAGTTTTATTTCCTCTTTGAACAAACTCAATTAAAGGGTCTCCTGAAATTTCATCTGAAAATCTTGTGCATCTAGCGCAGAGAATACATCGTTCTCTATCAAGTAAAATGATTTCAGAAATTGAAATTGGTTTTTCAAAATGTCTTTTTTCTTCAATAAATCTGCTTTCACCTGGCCCGTAAGAAACTGTTTGATCTTGTAAGGGACATTCACCCGCTTTATCACAAATCGGACAATCAAGTGGGTGGTTTATAAGTAAAAACTCAAGAACTCCTTCTTGAGCTTTTTTAACTACATCAGATTCTGTATCAACTATAAGGTCTTGGGTTACTTTAGTTGTGCAAGATGGTACTAAAGCTTTTCCCCTAGGAGTTTCGATTTCTACTAGACACATTCTACACATTCCGACAGGATCTAATCTCTTATGCCAACAAAACCTAGGAATATGTATGCCAGAATCTTCACAAGCTTCTATTAATAACTTATTATTTTCAGCCTCGATGTCCTGACCATTAACTTTAATATTTACTATTTCGCTCATAAAAGTACCTTGGTTGGAATCATACTTTCAACTTCTTCCCTAAAGTTTTTCATTAAAGAAGTTATAGGTGAAACTGCAGAAGGACCAAGTGGGCATATAGTTGTCATTTTTGGTGGCCAAGAAAGACCTGGAGAGATATTATCGCACACATCCAACAAAAGTTCTAGATCTGAAGTTCTACCTCTTCCAGAAGCTACTCTGTCTAAAATCATCTCCAGCCAAGTTGTTCCCTCTCTACATGGTGTACATTGACCACAAGATTCATGAGCAAAGAAACTAACAATACTTTTTGCTGCATTTACTAAATTAGTATCTTCATCCATCATTACAACAGCCCCTGATCCCAACATAGAGTTATTTTTTGCAACATCATCAATTGTCATTTTTATATCAAGTTGATCTCCTGTTAACCAAGGTGCAGAAGCTCCGCCAGGAATATAAGCTTTAATTCTTTTATTATTTCTTACACCTTCTCCAAGTGTGTCAACAAATTCTCCAAAACTACTTCCCATTTCAATTTCATAATTGCCGGGTCTATTAATATGGCCGGAAAGACTGAATATACGAGTTCCTGTAGATCCCTCTACACCAAGCTTGTTATACTCCACACCAGTATTTTCAATAATCCAAGGAATTGAAGAAATAGTCTCAACATTGTTTACAAGTGTTGGTTTCATGTAAAGTCCTTTTACGGCTGGATAAAATGGAGGTTTTAATCTTGGTTCACCTCTTCGACCTTCGAGTGAATTTAAAAGTGCTGTTTCTTCACCACATATATAAGCACCTGCTCCTAAATGTACAACAATGTCTATATTCATATTTGTACCAAATATTTTTTTTCCCAGATAACCTTTAGCATATGCTTGCTCAACAGCATTTTGGACCCTTCTTGCTGGTTTTGCGTATTCTCCTCTTATGTAAATGAAAGCTTTTTCAATATTTGCTGCAAAGCAAGTAATAATCATCCCTTCAATTAACTGATGAGGATCTCTTTCTAGCAAAATTCTGTCCTTAAAAGTTCCGGGTTCTGATTCGTCAGCATTTATTACCAGATACTTTTCTTTATCTTCAACAAGCATTCCCCACTTTGTGCCTGTTGGAAATCCAGCACCTCCTCTACCGCGAATGTTTGAGTCCTGTATTTCTTTTACAACTTCTTCGGGTGAGCTATTTTTTAAAGTTTTTTGTGCAACTTTATAACCATTTGATTTCTCATAAATATCAATCATATGACTATCTGTTGGATAATCCCTCATTCTTTTTGTTAGTAAAAGTGTTTCCTTCATTTAGATTCTCCTACAGTATTAAAGGATTGAAAGCCAGGGACTGATCCAGTTGTTCCAGAACTATCTTTAATGCCCCAATCAAATGATTTGGTTCCACCAAACTTATCCTGCAAAATGTCAGCAACAATAACATCAGGTTGATTTTCTTTAAGCCAGTTAAATAAATTCTCAGTATTTTCAGGAGTCATTCCTTCAACTGTCTCGTAGTTTATTTGAATAGCAGGAGCACCACCACAAGCTCCAATGCATTCAACTTTTTCAAAAGTAAACATACCTTCTTCATCAGTTTCATTATTATTTAAACCTGTAATTTCTTGAACTCTCTTAATTACATCAGAAGAATTATTAATTTCACAAGAGATAGATTTGCAAACACTAACTAAATATTTACCAGTTGGTTCTTGTTTATACATTGAATAAAATGTAGAAACCGATTTTACTTGAACTTCAGTTATCCCTACCAGTTGACTAATTACTTCTATTGAATCATCCGAAATATAACCATCTTTACTTTGAGCTAGATGAAGAAGAGGTCCTAACGCAGATCTTTTTTGAGGGTATTGTTTAATAATTTTATTTGCTTGAGACAATAGTTTTTTATCCCAACTCATCTGTCCACATCTCCTATAACCGGATCTAATGACGCAATTGCTGCTACCGCATCAGCAATTGGACTATCTGACATGATTACTGGTAATCCTTGTAAATTGCAAAATGAAGGACCTCTTACATGCATCCTGTAAGGTTTTGCAGTACCATCAGAAACTATATAGCATCCTAATTCACCTCTTGGAGATTCTATTGCAACATATGCATCTCCTTCTGGTACTTTAAATCCTTCTGTATAAATTTTAAAATGGTGTATCAAAGCTTCCATTGATTCGTCTAATCGCTTTCTAGGTGGTGGTGTAATTTTTTTGTCTTGAATTTTGAATGGTCCCTTTGGCATATTATTCATTGCTTGTTCAACTATTTTTAGACTTTCAAATATCTCCAAAACTTTAATTCTCCATCTAGCAAAAACATCACTTTCGTTTAGAACTGGTACATCGAAGTCATATTTTTCAATTCCAGAATAAGGTTGAGATTTTCTTAAATCCCAATCAAGCCCACTTGCACGTAAGCTTGGTCCAGTTATACCATAAGCTAAGCATTCTTCTGTTGTCAAAATTCCAACATTTTGCAATCTTCCTTTCCATATTGGGTTGTCTAACAACATATCATCATAATCTTTGAGCTTTTCTGGAATCAGACTGAGAATGTCTTGAACATCTTTCTGCCAATTATCAGGAAGGTCAGCAGCAACTCCACCTGGTCGTATGTAATTGTGATTCATTCTCAAACCAGTAGTTTTTTCAAAAAAATTTAAAATATGTTCCCTTTCTCTAAATCCAAATATCATCATGGATAAAGCTCCAATGTCCATACCGCCTGTTGCTAAAGCTACCAAATGAGATGAAACGCGATTTAATTCAGTCATAAGTATTCTTATAGTTTGAGCTCTTTCAGGCACTTCAATTCCTATTAACTTTTCAGTTGTTAAAGAGAAAACTAATTCATTAAATAATGGGGATAAATAATCCATTCTTGTTGTATTAGTAGGACCCTGAAAGTAATTTAACTCTTCACCTGTTTTTTCCATACCAGTATGCAAATAACCAATAACTGGTTTTACTCTTCTCACAACCTCACCTTCTAATTCAGCTTGAAGTCTTAAAACTCCATGGGTTGAAGGATGTTGAGGACCCATATTAACAATCATACGCTCTTCATCTGAAGTGTCTTCTTCTAAAACATAATCATCAAGAACTTCAGTTCCAGTTTGAATTTTTACTTTCTTATCATCTTCAACTTCAAGCATTTTTTGTGAACCTTCATCAGTTGAAGAGATGTTCCACCCTCCTTCTTCAGAGTTTGTTGCCCAAAACTCAAATTTCTTTTTTAAATTCTGTAGCTTTGATGTGTTAATTTTTTTGCTTTTCAACTAATCCACCTTTGGTGCATTTTTAAACTGAACTGGAATTCTCCCTGAGCCATAGTTTTTTCTTAAAGGGTGTCCAATCCAATCATCAGGCATTAAAATTCTGGTCATATCTGGATGGTTTTCAAATTCGATACCAAACATATCAAATACTTCCCGTTCATAAAAATTAGCACCAGGATAAAGATCAGTAATAGTTGGGATGTTTAAATTTTCATCATTTATCTTGACTTTTACTGTTTTTCTTGAGTTTTTAGAGACTGACAAAAATTGGACAACAAGTTCAAACCTTGGTTCTTTTTTTCTATACCAATCAACTGCAGTCAGATCGACCATCATTTCGTAACCATCTTTTTTAATATTTTTGATTACCTCTTTATACTCTTCTGTATTTACGTTTAATATTTCTGTGTTCATCTGTTAATTTCACCATCCATAATTTTTTGGTGCAAAGTTAGAATTCCGTGCATAAGTGACTGTGGTCCTGGTGGGCAACCTGGTACATAAACATCAACAGGTACTATATGATCAACACCTTGTACTAACGCATAGTTGTTAAACATGCCTCCAGTTGAAGAGCAAGCACCCATTGCAATTACCCATTTTGGTTCTGCCATTTGATCATAAACTTGTCTTAAAACTGGAGCCATTTTTTGAGAGACTCTTCCAGCTACAATCATTAAATCTGCCTGACGAGGTGAAGCTCTGAATACTTCCATTCCATATCTAGCTAAATCATATTTTGCACTTCCAGCAGCCATCATTTCAATAGCACAACATGCTAATCCAAAAGTTACTGGCCACATGGATTGAGTTCGTGACCAACGTACTGCTTTATCTATAGTTGTAGTAAGAATATTATCTGGAGTGAACATTAAGCAACTTCCTTGATAGGTTCATTTTCAAAGTATCTTCCACGTCGAGGAATGTTCCAATCTAAGACACCTTTTTTCCAAACATAATACAAAGTTTCTAATACAAAAAAAGTAAATATTGAAATTGCAAGTATTCCGTACCAACCAAGTTCATTGAATCTTGTTGCCCAAGCAAATAAAAATATGACTTCTATATCGAATACTATATAGAGCATTGCAACCATGTAAAATTTAACTGGAAATCTCTGAGAAGGTTCTGATTCTGGAAAAATACCACATTCATATGGCGCTAATTTTTCATTTGTTGCGTTTTTTGGGGATAGTAAATATGAAACACCTAATGAAGCAAGGGCAAATCCTATAGCAATTATTAACATTATCAAAATTGGAAGCCAGCTAAGCAATTTCTATCCTCCTTATTTGTGAAATAATTCACAAAGTATAGTTATATTTTACTAGCTTTATATTGTTAAATTATTCTGGCTATTAGTTTTTTAATGTATTTTGAAGTAGTGTTTGCGGCAGTAAAAATTTTAAAGCTAGTTTTAGAACTTCCGATAAAGTTAAATGGGCCTCATCGAAAAGTAGTTCAACTACAAAGTCAATTGTATTTTGATCGTTTGAGGCAACTTTTAATAATCTTTTCGTCATGAAGGGAACTTGCAAAACTAATCTAGCTAACGTACAGCTTAAATAATGTTTATTAAATCTTTTGTTAAATTCTTTATAGTAGTTTTTGATACCCAGGTTAATTTTTTCAGAATTTATTAAATTAAATGTATTTTTAGCAAGTAAATAGCCTGCTTCCATACCATAAAATATACCCTCTCCACTCATTGGATTAATCATAGAGCTTGCATCTCCAACAAGAGCAACTCTATTAGGGTTAGGAATTTTTGGTCTAAATGAAGCAAAGGGTAGTAAATATGATTTTTTCAATCTTATATTTTCAGTCACAACCCCCCTACTATTTAATTGATCTATAAAGTTTTTTAAAAGTTCATCTAAATTCAAACTATCTTTTTTAAAAATATTTAATGGAACACCAATTCCAATATTCAACATTTTATCTCTACTTGGAAAAGCCCAGGCATAGCCTTTTTCTGCTGAAACATTAATCTCAAACATTAAAGTTCTTTCTTTAAAAACATCTAAATAATTAGGACTATCAATATAAGCTCTAATTGCAATAGCTTTATGTTTATCACTATTACTTTTAATTTTTAAATTACTTCTAACTCGTGAATTTGCACCATCGGCACCAATTAACAATTTTGTTTTTACATGATATAGTTTCTCACCACTTTTAAAAGTTGCTAATACAATATCTTTATCCACATCAAAATTAAAAAAACTGAAGTTTTCGAATACTTTAACACCTAAATTCTTAGCTTTATTCAGAATTCGATTATCTAGTTCCAACCTTGGAATTACATATACAACAGAATCTTCTTTGTTTTTTACCTGAGGAATATAATTTTGAATTCCTACTTCGTCTGGACCATAAAGTGTTGTTGAAACAACTTGAGGTTCATTTTCTAAAATATCTTCATTTCCAAATCTCTTTAGTGCATTTATAACTCCAGGTCCTATTGCATCTCCACAAGATTTATCTCTTGGAAATACTGCCTTATCAAAAACAGCTATTTTTAAATTAGGATTTAGATTTTTGTAAGAAATTGCAGTATTAGCCCCAGATGGTCCACCTCCAACAATAACAACATCAAAATCTTCAAGTTTTTCAACCATAATGTTTAACATACCTGCAAAAAGTATTAATCAGAAACTAGAAGTAAGCTTATAATTTTTTTCAATTCAATTACTTGTAAATTAAATTAGTTATTAGATTGTGCATTAGTGAAAGAAAATAAAAAAATACCTCCTGCCACAGTAAAAAGATTGCCTTTGTATTTGCAATGTCTAGACCAACTAGATAATGATGCACAAGGTGTCTCATCAAAAGATTTAGCTGATTTAGCTAAAGTTAACGATGCACAAGTTAGAAGAGATTTGTCATATCTTGGCACTCTAGGTACTAGAGGTGTTGGTTATGATATACATACTTTAAGAAACCAAATTCAACTTGAATTAGGCTTGGTTGAAGGTTGGAGTGCTGTAATCGTTGGTGTTGGAAATCTAGGATCAGCTTTGGCTCATTACGGAGGTTTTAGAGATAAAGGTTTTGGAATTGTTGGATTATTTGATTCAGATACTAAAAAAATAAATAACCAAGTTGCTGGTTTAGTCATTAAACCTCTGGATGAATTAAAAGATTATTGTAATAAATACAATGTAGCAATTGGAATTATTGCAACACCAGGCAAATTTGCTCAGGAAGTTGCAGACTTATTAATTTCTTGTGGGGTTAGATCGATATTAAACTTCGCACCTGTTTTGTTAAAAAATTCTCCCGAAGTTCAAATTAGATCAGTTGACTTGTCTCAAGAGTTACAAATTCTAAGTTATTATTTGGATAGACCTGTATTAAAAGCGGTTGAGTAAGAACTTCTCTGAAAAAAGTATCCAAGCACTGCTCTACTAATCAAACTTAAATCTAATGCCAACCATAAACTGGCAAGATTTTCATTTCTCAATAAAAATATTGAACAAAATAAAAAACCTATTAAAGAGGAAAAAATTGTAATTAAGGAAAATTGTTTTGACTTATCTAAACCTAGTAGTACACCGTCCCACAAAAATGCAAAGCTTCCTATTAGTAGGCTTATTGAAAATAATATTCTTATTTCAATAGTTGTATATTCCATTAGATTGTTACTGTCAAAAATTCTCACAAAGCGTTCTAAGAAAGTAAAACTAAAAATAAACAAAAAAATTGAAATTTTTAAAGTTAGCTTAATTAACTCTTTTTGCAGACTTGAACTTTGAAAATTAATTTTTTTGGAAATTAATTCAGCTACTAAAGCTTGGGAAGCAATTGCAACTGCATCAACAAAAATATACCCAAATGACCAGAATTGCAGTAGTAAATGTTGTAATGCTATTTCTTCCATAGACATTAATGAAGCTTTATTTCTTAAATATGCCATAAAGATAGTTAGAAAAAATGATCTAATTAATATTAAAAATCCAACTTGAAAAAATTTCTTTTTTAATTGTTTTTTTTCAACTGATTCTGTTGATTTTGCAAGTTTTAGTCTGTGCCTAGTTAATTTATAACTTGAAAATAAAGAAGCAAATAGAAAAGATACTGTGGAAGCAAAACCGATTCCAGAAGCTCCAAAATTTAAACTTATTCCAAACATATAACTAAAAAATATATTTAATAGAGCAACGATTGCTGCACTTTGAAATGTAATATTTGGTACCTTTAATCCTCTTAGTACCGCTGTTGAATGCATGTTTAATAGGTAAAAAGGAATTCCTATACATCTAAAAACAAGATAGTTTTTTGATAGAGTAAAGATATCATCAGTTGGATTAAAAATTGAAATTAGATAATTGCTAGATAAAATCAAAACAAGTATAGATATAATGCCAAGCGTTAAAGATGTGTTTCTTCCAAACTTAATAAAGTAATTTAAATTATTTACTTCCCCTTTGGTTTTAAGACTTGCAACAAAAGGTGTCGTACCGTAAGCAAGAAAAATAAATATCCAAATAAATACAAAATAAATAGTCTCTGCAATACCAATTGAAGACAAAGTTGTAATCCCTATCAAGCTTGCAATTTTTGAATCTATCAAACCAACTACAGGCTCTAGAACTAACCATATGAAAACTGGATATGAATTTATCCATATTTCTTTTTGAGTATTATTCATTTAAATATGATTCTGATTTAAGAATTCCCCAATTCAGAATTGTATTAAGTGCTTCTTCTCCTAAATCTTGTGGTGTCAAATTAAAATTAGTTTTCAGTTCTTTTTTTAAAAAATTGTTAATTATTTGTGTTGGTGTTTTACTTTGTTTCAAGAAATTTATTTTAAACTCGTTAGTTAATTCATTTTTTAACTTATTTAAACTATGTTCATTAAATTGAATATTGTTTTTAATAAGATAATTACTAACACCAATTGAAAGTGTGCTTGTAAAATGCTCTAGGTCAAAATTGTTCATGAAGTAAAGATTTGAACTATTATGAGTCCAAGTGGTCCAGAGACAACCCCGATCCCGACTCTTCTATATTCATTGTCTAATATTGTGTTTCTATGCGATTCTGAGTTCATTAAACTATCATGTCCAGAACGAATAGAAGATGCGATAGCTAAATTTTCTCCGACAGTTTTAAATGGAAACCCAATTGAAGAAACTCTGTCACTAGCTTTCTCACCATTCAATGGATTTTGATGGCACCAAAAACCATTTGTATACATTTCAAAAGCATAATTTAAAGCTACTTCAGATAAATTTTGATTCAACTCAAGCGCATCAATATCCTGACTTTCTCTTTCTAGTGCTATTAAGTTATAAAATTCAATTTCAATATATTTTTCCGATTTTAAATCGGATAACTTATATGCTGGTAATTCTAGACAGCCTTCTTCATCAACTACTACAGTTGACTTTCCGGTTAATTCATTAATTCTTGAAACTACTTTTAACAAATCTGTACCAATTACAACTTCTAATGTTTGTTGCGGTGCACCTTCAGGGTTTGTGTAAAAAGAAACTAACTTTGAATCATTAAAGGAGTTTTTTATTAAATTTGGTAAAGGCAAAGCACTGCTAGAAGTAAAAATTAAAGTTAAAACTAAGTTACTTACTAATATTGATACCAAAGATCCAAGCAATTTACTTCCTATATCGTTTTTTTTCACTCTGTTTACTAAAATGTTGTTTAAATATGAAGCAATTGTAATTGTTGCCGCAAAAACAATTACTCCGCCAAAAATTTCTGAAATTTGTAAATTGGAATTTAACCAACTACTAATATAATTTCCTATTACAGCTGAATATCTAAAACTTAATGCAACCGCCAATAGTAAAGAGAAAAGATAATATAGTTGAACAATTGCTCCTCTTTTCCATCCTTTTACAACAAAATATGCAATGAAAATATATAAAGAAATATCTAAATACTGCTGTTCTGAAAGAAATATTAAAGTATTTTGTAAGCTTTCCATAAGTATTAATTACATTTATAAAAATAATTCATTCTGCTATTGAAGAGTACTAAAAATACGCTATTGTTGAATAATAATTCCTACTAATTTAGTGGGAATTTTTAATTTCAGTGACTGAAAGGAAATTATATATGAAGAATCGCAAAGCTTTGGCTTTAATTGCGATTATAGCTTTAGTGGCTGCAGCCTGCGGTGGCGCTGATGAAGTTGTAGAAGAAGAAGTTGTTGAAACAACTGAAGCTCCTGCAACAACTGAAGCACCTGCAGAAACAACTGCACCAGCAAGTGACCCTCTAGTTTTGGCATCTTTAATGCCTTTATCTGGTGACCTTGCTTCATTAGGCCCTGGTATTGCGCTAGGTGCTGCTATAGCTGTAGAGCAAATTAATGCTGCTGGCGGTATAAACGGACAACCAGTCGTACTTATTGAAGGCGACAGCGGTTGTGATGGAGCAGTAGCTCTTACAAGTTTAAATGATGCAATTGCACAAGGTGCTCAAGGTGTTATGGGAGCTGCTTGTAGCGGAACTTCCTTGGCAATCTTGGATACTGCTATTGCAGCACAAGTTGTAATGGTATCTCCATCAAACACAAGCCCTCAGTTTACAACAACTGACACAAAGGGTTTTTATGCTAGAACCGCACCTTCTGACCTATTACAAGGTGATGTATTAGCATCATTATTGGTTGAAGACGGTGTTCAAACAGTCTCAATTATTTCTAGAGCAGACTCTTATGGTAGAGGTTTAGCTGAAGCTACTGCTGCTGCTTTTGAAGCAGCTGGTGGAACAGTTAAAACAATTGTTTATCATGCAACAGATGCATCAGAATTTACTTCTGAAGTTACTGCTGTTGGTAAAGGGGCACCAGATGCAATCGTGGGAATACTTTTCCCAGAAACTGGTTGCGGTGTTTTACAACCTGCTTTTGAACAAGGATTACTTGATATTCCTTGGTATATGACTGACGGTGTTAAAGATGCTGGACTTGCATCATTATGTGGTCTTGGTACTGCACTTGATGGATTTAAAGGTACAGCACCTGGATCTGCTGCAGGAGAAGCTTTAGAAGCTTTTAAATCAGCTTATGCTGCTGCAAGCGCAGATGGTTCAGATAACTTTATCTTTGCACCTCAAGCATACGATGCTGTTATGTTAATGGCTATCTCAGCTGCTGCTAATGGAGTAACTGGACCAGAAATTGCTGCTGGTTTAGTAGCTGCTTCATCAGGCGGTACAAAATGTATTGGCGTTGAGTGTATTGCACTTGCTGCTGCTGGAGAAGACGTTGACTATGTTGGTGCATCAGGTGAAATCGAATTAGATGAAAATGGTGATCCAACAGCATCTACTTATGATATTTGGACAACTGAGGGTGATACTAACCCAGTCCTAAAATCAGTAGACTTTGGTTCTTAATTAGAACTAATTTAGTTATTAAAAAAGGCCTGCCTAGCAGGCCTTTTTTATAGTTTGCCTAAATATAAATCTATTACCTTAGGATCAGACAATAAATCCTCACCTTTTCCATGATAAGCATTCCTACCTTGATCCAAGACATAGCCCCTATTAGAAAATTTAAGTGCTCTTTTTGCATTTTGTTCTACTAATAAAATTGCTACGCCAGACAAATTAATCTCTTTTATTGTGTGAAAAACATCATTAATTGCTACTGGTGATAAGCCAGCAGATGGTTCGTCTAGAAGTAAAATTTTTGGAGATGTTACAAGTGCTCTAGCAAGTGCAAGTATTTGTCTTTGTCCGCCTGACAAATTTCCAGCTTTGTCTTTTTTTCTTTCTTTAAGCATAGGAAATTGCTCAAAAATATCAGATATCTTATCTTTCTTTTTGTTAAGAGTCCATGAACCAATTTCTAAATTTTCTTGAATTGTTAAAGATGGAAAAACATTAGCTACTTGAGGAACATATCCCACACCTTCAATGGCTATTTTATAAGTTGGTAAATTTGTTTTTTCAATTCCATTTAAATAAAACCTACCACCACTTATTTTTATTAAACCCATTATTGCTTTTAATAAAGTTGATTTACCAGCTCCATTTGGTCCTATTATCGAAACAATTTCCGATTCATTAACTACTAAGTCAACCCCTTGCAAAATATTTAAACCTTTAACGTAACCTGCTGCTAATCCATTGCATTCAAGTATTGAATTATTCATTGCTGCCACCTAAATAGGCTTCAATAACTTTATTATTGTTTCTAATTTCTGAAGGTGTTCCATCTGCAATTAATGATCCCTCTGCAAGAACAGCTACACGCTCAGAAATTTTCATTACAGCTTCTATATTATGTTCAACCATTATTACTGTTATTCCAAGATCTGATAGTTTAAGAATTAAACTTAGAATATCTTCTGCTAGTTTTGGGTTAACCCCTGCTAGAGGTTCATCTAATAGAAGTACTTCTGGATTATTAATGATTGATCTAGCGAGTTCCAATAATTTTTTTTGTCCTCCAGAAAGCTCTCTAGCATACGAATTAGCCATTTGTTTTATGTTCAGATCTTCTAGAACGTTATAAGCCCTTTCTTCAAGATCTTTTTCATAACTTTTCTGAGTTGGAAGTTTTAATAACGATCTAGCAAATGAATCATTATTGACTGAGGAACCAGAAAATAGTAAGTTTTCTAAGACTGTCATTCTGTCAAAAACTTTAGTTAGCTGAAAAGTTCTTACCATGCCTAAACGCGCAATTTTATATGGTTGAATATTTGTAATATTCTTATCTTTAAAAAAGACTGCTCCTGAATCAGAACTTTGAAAACCAGAAATCAAATCAAAAAATGTTGTTTTACCAGCTCCATTTGGTCCAATAATTGAAGTTAGTTGGTTTTTTTTAAATTCTATTTGATCAACATTTACTGCTTGTAACCCGCCGAAAGATTTAGATAAATTCTTTACTTCAATTAATTTATTTGACATTTAGTAAAAGCTCTTCTTTCTTACCTAATAACCCACTCGGTTTAAAAATCATCAATGACATTATTAATAATCCGACAAGTACGAACCTTACTCCAGCTATTTGTTGTCCGTTAGCATTTTCAAACAAAAGAACTGCAAATCTATCAGTTTCTGAAATTATGACCCAAAAAATAATAGAACCAAAAATAGGACCAGTTAAACTCCCAACACCTCCGAGTATCATTATTGCCCAAACATAAAATGTTAATAAAGGCACAAATGTTGTCGTTTGAAGAGAGCCGTAATTAAAAGCTAATAGAACTCCTGATAATCCAGCAATACCTGCTCCAAGCATAAAACTTTGTAGCTTTAACCAAACAGCATTCTTTCCCATTGCTCTAACTGCATCTTCATCTTCTCTCACAGCTCTTAATGCTCTGCCCCAGGGTGAATTATTTAATCTTTTTAACAACAATAAAACTAAAAAGATAAACAACCAAGCTAATATCCCTACCCAGGCTTGAGCAGGTGAAAACTCAAAATTATTTAATAGATTATCTATAAACCCCGGTCTATATTTCTGCAATGAATCAGAAAATGAAATTATTCCATAAACCCCGCCTGTTATAGACTCTAAGTCTCTAACTAGTAATCTGAAAATTTCAGCAGCAGCTATTGTAACGATGGCAAGATAATCACCTCGTAACCTGATTGCAGGTAAACCCAGTAATAAACCAAATAATGCTGCTGCAATAACCCCTATTATTAAAGCAACTATAAAAGGTAGTCCTTCAGTAGAAAATTCTCCTTCTCTACCCGCAGCATGTGGTAAAAGCAATATTGTTACATAAGCTCCAACACCCATAAATGAAGCATGGCCAAAATTTAATAAACCTGTCCATCCAAAGTGCACATTTAATCCAATTGCGCTTAACCCATAAATACCAGCAAATGTTAATAAATTAAGTAATATCCTTTCTGCACCTTCTGGATTCAATGCAAATACAAGATATATTGAAAATATAGTAAGGATTAATGTGGTAATTAGCTTGTAGCTAAGCTTCAAGAAATCCTCTCTTTCTTCCCAAATATTCCTTGAGGTCTAAACAATAAAATTAATATCATAATCGCAAGTGCAACAGCATTTTTTGCTTCAACGTGCCCTTCCATAAATGGAAGTCCAACTGATATTTGTACTAGAACTCCAATAATAAAACCTCCGACCATTGCTCCAAAAGATGTTCCAATTCCTCCAAGTACGGTACCGGCAAATATCAGAAGTAAAATTAAAAAACCCATATTCCATCTAACATCGTTAATTATTGCTTGAAATATACCTGCCAAACCAGCAAGCATACTTGAAAATACCCAAGTAATAAAAATTATATAGTCAGAATTTACTCCAGAAACATTTGCCAATTCTTCAGAATCTCTCACGGCTCTCATTGCTTTTCCAAGTTTTGTATATGATAAAATCAAACCAACGGTGCTCATCACCATAATTGCTGCAATTAAAACTTTTAAATTTCTTGGTGTCATATCAAAAAATAAATAGGTTTCTCTTCTTTGTAATTCAAGTGGAAAATTTTGAACTTTGCCTGTAGCGAACAACAAGTACAAATGCCTAACAAAAATTGAAAGTCCAATCGTTACAACGAGGACAGCTATGTTACCAACATTGCTTCTTCTTAATGGTCTAAAAAGAAGTAGTTCTAATAAACCACCAAATATACCGCATAAAATAACTGCAAGAATTGCTGATACTGTAAAGTTTATTTCTAAGGGTGAAAATCTGTCTAAGAATAATACTCTTGAATCAACTGAGCCAGAAAAAAATAGTGTCAGTATTGCACCTAATGCAATAATTTCACCATGTGCAAAATTTACAATTCTTGTGACACTATACAAAAGTGACAAAGCAACAGCAGCAACTGAGATAATTACTCCTAAAAGTAAACCATTTCCAAGCTGATCTATCATTCGTTTTCCTTTTTTAAATTTAATAGCTCTACTTGAGAACCATCCTCAATAATTATTCTTGTTTTATAAACCTCATCAGTTTGATTTAAAAAACCTATTGTAGCATTTATCCAATCCGAGGGCACAACTGCATTTCCTGTAACTACTACTGGCAACTTTTCTGATACATAAATTTTATAGCTACCAGTTATAAATATTTCATCAATAATTAAGTTTTCGCCTAAAATTATCTCACCCGTTCCAGCAATTTTAGAGCTAGTTAAACTTATATCTTCTAAATCAAATTTAGATTCAAATGACAAAATATCCAGTCTCCAAGTATTTTGGTTTCCCAAGCTTATGTTCCAACCTGAAACTTGAAGTAGCCTTGAAGTATCAATTTCTTGAATCAATAAAGCTCTAGGGTTACCGACTAATGTTTCAATTACTTGCGGATATCCGACTTTTCCTGGTCTATTAATAATGTCGACTGAATATCCTAAATTTTTAAAAGTGGATAAATTAATGATTCCGTTGGTATCAACTTTTACTAAATATTCAGAGTTGCTTTCAATTTCTTCAACTTGAACTTTAGAATTTATTGAATAAGTAGTTAAAAAATCTAATTTTAAAAAATAAGCAGTTGGAAAAAATAAAAGAACTATGGCTACATAAATATACAAATAGGAAACTACATTTTCATATTTACTTTTTCTAGAAAGATAAAATGCAAAAATTATTGGTATTAAAGTAAATGGAAAAAAATCAAGATAGTCATAAATGATTGATGGACGTAACAAACCAATAAAATATAAAAATAATTGAATTGAAATTAAAAACAGAATAATTACTTTAATTGAATTTTGGTATCTATTCACTGAGAGCCGGAGAGGGGAGTCGAACCCCTGACCTGCCGATTACAAGTCGGCTGCTCTGGCCACTGAGCTACTCCGGCGAACATTAAAATATTAGCAAAGACATCAATGAATTAAGGAATTTTTTTAAAAAATCGGTACATTCCAATTGCTGCTGAAACTGAGGCATTTAATGATTCGATTTTGTCGTTCATTTCAATTGAATAAATAAAATCTAATTTTTTCTGCACTTCAGAACTTAAACCTTTTTCCTCGGAGCCAACAAATAACGAGATTTTTTGATTGATTATCTCATCTAAATTGACTCTTGTATCAGATTGCATATCTAATCCAATTGTCCAAAAATCGTATTTTTTTAATTGTTTGATTAAAGAAAAAATAGAATTGTAAAAAACAATATCAACATACTCCAATGCACCTGAAGAAAAGGAAAATGTTTTTTCATTAATTTGGACTGACCTCTTTTTTGGTATACAAATTATATTAAAATCAAATGCTGCTGCACTTCTAATAATTGCACCTAAGTTATTGGTATCTTGTAGATGATCTAAAACTAAAATTTTATTACATTTGAGCTTGCCTATTTCAGATTCTTTAAATGTATCTTTTTCATTACAAAAAGCCACAACAGAATGTCTTTGATGAAATTTCCATTCTTGTTTATTTTTTACATATTTAATCTCAATTTTTTTTTCTTCAGCAATTGATATTATGTTCTTTAACTTTGTTGATTTTGAAGCTTGATAATTTAAAACTATTAAGCTTCTGACTCTATTTGTATCAATTGCAGCACTAACTGCATTTATACCTTCAACTAGTGCGCCAATTCCACTCACTAGATTCCCCATCTAAGATATTTACTCCTATTTCATAAATATCTTGCCTCATTTTGTCCGCTTTTTCAAAATCCTTATTTTTTCTATAATTTTCTCTCAAATTTATAAATTCTTCCATTGATTGATTCATATCTTTAAAATTAATTTCATACTTTTTAAAGAAATGAGGAAGGATTTCTTTGTCAATATCTGATTCGAAATTTAATTCAAATCCCAAAACTTGAAAAATATATTTAATAGTTTCTTTAATAGTGTTCTGTTCTTCATCACTTTTGTTACTTATTTCTTTAATAATTGAAAATATCTCCCCAAGTAACTTTGGTGTGTTTAAATCATCGTTCATACATTCATAGAATGTTTCCATAATTTCTTCATTTGACTTCTTTGAATCTACTTCTTGAATTAATGATTGTAATTTACGCAAAGTAGTTTTTGCTTCTAATAATAAGCTTTCTGAAAATTCTTGAGGTTTTCTATAGTGTGATCTTAAATAAAAAAACCTTATTGCCTCTCCACCATATTGATTAATATACTCATTTAATAATTTGATATTTCCTTCTGATTTCGACATTTTCTGACCAGATAAATTCACCATGCCGTTATGCAACCAATAATTTACAAAAACCTCATCTTGAAATGCGCATGAAGATTGAGCTAGTTCATTTTCATGATGTGGGAAGATCAAATCATTACCTCCGCAATGAAAATCAATACCACTTGAAAATACTTCTCGAATCATCGCAGAGCATTCAATATGCCATCCCGGCCTACCATTCCCCCATGGTGTTTCCCAATAAGGTTCTCCTTCTTTTGCAAATTTCCATAATGCAAAATCTTCAGGCTTTTTTTTATCCTCAACAATGCCAATACGAGTACCAGATATAACTTCATCCATTTTTCTTCCTGAAAGAACTAAATAATCTGAATATTTATCGACTGAAAAATAAACTCCAGATTTAGAAACATATCCATAACCATTTTCAATTAGTAAATCAATGAAATTAACAATTTGTTCAATTGATTCAGTTGCTCTTGGTTCAAAATCTGGGTTAACACAATTTAGTTCACTATAGGCTTTTTGAAAATCTTTTATAACTTTTTCTGCAAGTTCTTCAGGTGAAATACCTTCTGAATGTGATTTTTCAATTATTTTGTCATCAATATCCGTTATGTTTCTAACAAATTGAACTTTATAATTTAAGTGTTTTAAATATCTAACTAGGAAATCAAAAACAACTGCTGAACGACCATGGCCAATATGAGGTGAAGATTGAACAGTCGGGCCGCATAAATATATTTTGATCTCATTATTTTCAAATTTAGTTTCTTGGATTTGTTTAGTTAAAGTGTTATAAACTTTAAGCATTTTTAACCAAAATAGTGACTATTGAAGCAGAGGCAACAGAAGTTCCAATTAAACCCATTTGGTCAAAGGATTTTCCTTTAACATTAATTTTTGTTTCATCAATGTCTAAAAGTGCTGCTATATTTTTTTCAATTGCATCCCTTTTTGATGAAATATTAATACTTTCAGAAAGTACAGTAATGTCAATATTGCTAATTACATATTTTGAGTATTCAATTATTTCTAGAACTTTGTTAAACATTACTATGCTTTCAATGTCTTTTGGTGTTGAGCTATCAGAAGGAAAATAATAACCTAAGTCTTTCTTCCCTAATGCACCAAGCAAGGCATCAGACAGTGCGTGAAGAATAATATCTCCATCAGAATGTGCTACAAATCCATCTCCGTCAAAGCTAAGTCCGCCAAGAAATAGTTTCCGATCAGGAGAATGTTTATGAATATCGAAACCGTTACCAACAAACATTATTAACCTTTTTAATGCTTAATTACTATTATAAACCGTCGTCTGGATCTTCTTCGGGTAGGTATTGTCCAATTTTTTCTATGGCTGCTTCTTCATTAATTTTTAATGCGCATGCAATTTCACTTGCTAATGTCACTTTAGCTTTAGCTAACATTCTTTTTAAAGCTGGAGAAATTCCTTTATTTTTCTGAGCATGAGTTAAATCTCTTACTACTTCTGCGACTTGAATAATGTCACCAGAAGTCATTTTTTCAGTTAAAACTTTGTACCATCTACTCCAATTAGAGCCAGCCTCTTCAGGTTTTTGTTTAAAAATTGGGAATACTTTTGTTGCTACTGCATTTTTTGATATCACCGGACGTATAACCTCATCAACTTTATCTGTTGGAACCATAACTACAAGACCGTCCGACAGAACTTCAATTTCAAAATATTCTATTCTCTTAGATTTTGTTTCTCCCTCAAAAAAAACTTCAACATTCTTGTTTACTTTTCTTACTACTTTTGCTGCACCATGATGAGGGTGAACTACAAATTGATTTGGTTTATATTTATCTGTTGATTTTTTTGTTTTTGTTGCCATAGATGTCAACATTACTATAGATTAAGAACTATTTAGTGCCCATTTAAATAAGAATATCCAACATTCTTTAATAATGTGTCAAAATAGTCTCTAAGTTGTTGTGCCCTGCTTCTGCCAATACCTTCAACTTCAAATAGTTTTTCTGGAGTTGCAGTAAGTAATTTTGGTAAAGTTTTAAATTTTTGGATGATTGAGTCATGCAGCGTCTCAGGTAAGTCCGGAAGTCGAGCTAAAACTCTATAACCTTTAGCTACAGAAGTGGAATCTAAAGGAAGCTTTGAAAAAACTTGGCCAAGATAATCTATAGTATTTAATTCTTCATAACTTAGTTTAGAAATCTCTTCAGTTACTTTTGCTATGTTTCTCAACTTTCTAGATATGAAGTGGTCTTTTATAACTAAATTTAGCGTGTTGTAAACACCAGACTCTAGCGAGTCAATTTGAATCATTATTAAACCAGCATCCTGACCAAGCTTTAATGCTTCACTTCTTACTTGGGCAGCTAGCCTAGTTAATAATTCACCTCTTTGAATAACTTCTAAAACATCCTGATTTGATAAAGAATTTTCTAATTCTAATTCACCTAAATTTGCAACAGTATCATCAAACCTTCTTCTCATTCTGTCTACCGACTGCAATGATTCATTTACCTTAGCTAAAATTGAGCTGGATTCTTCTAGTTCGTAAATTTCTTTTTCAGAAAAAACTTTTATCAAAGAAGTTTCTTCTGATACTGCTACAACAGTATGGCTTGTTGCAACTGATGTTCTTTCGGCGGTTCTATGTCTTGTGCCAGTTTGATGTGTCATTATGCTGTCACTTGGATTTAGATGAACATTTGCTTTTAGAATTTTTGTTACATCCTCGTTTACTATTATAGCTCCGTCCATTTTTGCTAACTCAGCTAACATTTCTGGAGTGAAAATACAGTTTTGTAAATCAATTCCGCCTGAAGAAATTTTATCTAGTTTTGAAGAAGTGCCAATAACAATTAATGCTCCTGCTTTTTTGTCAGCTATAAGATCAACACCTATTCTTAATGGTTGACCTGGTAACAAATATTGTTTGTTATTATTTATTTTTGTACTCATAAAGCTCTCTTTAATTTGAATAATATTTTTATTTGAATGTTACTGTATTATTTTATAAATAAGATAAAAAATTGTTCAAATGGAAAAATTAGTTTGTAAAGCATGTCAGGCTGTTGTTGATTCTCAACTTGAGTTTTGTTCAAGTTGTGGAGAGTGGCTAGGTTTAAGATTAGGAGAAGTTACCGGAAACAAAGCCAGTGAAGTACAGCCTAGGGAAAAGAGAACTAGGATACCTCAACTCAAATGTTCAAATTGTAAAGCCTTAAACCCTCCATCTGTGAAATATTGTAATGACTGCGGTCAGTTATTAATTAAACCATTATCTAGTTACGGTGCAACGAGCTTACCTACGAGAAAGGAAGTACCTGGAATAAGGGCTGTCTTTTTTTTGGCTGTTGTAATACCTCTAATTGCGGCAGCAAGTTATTACTACAATCAAAATATTGCTGAAGAGGTAATCGAAGAAGTTCAAATTGTCCAACAATCAACTACTACAAGTACATCTACAACTGTAAAAAGTAATTTACAAATTCAATTCCCGTTTTCATGTTCATCATCTAGTACATATGGAGAAGGTTGGACATGTGAAAGCCTTTACGACAGAGAGCCAACTTCTTGGCAAGATAAAGGTTTAGAGTGCCAAGATGCTACATTAGAGTTTTTGTTTGCAAAGGAAATATATATCGAGTTTTTAACTTTTGAAAATTTAGACGATACTAAGTCTTTTACTAGAAATTTCAAAGCGAGAGATATTTTAATTACTTCTGACGAGTCAGAGTTTTCCGTTGAAAAGGAGCTCGAAAATCAAAACTCATCTACACAGTGGATAGATTTAAACAGGATCAGCTTATATTGGTAAAAATGCTCTGGATGCTCAGATTATTGCTTACAATTCTATAAGTGTTCTTAGACAGCAGCTTGAACCAACTGAAAAAGTTCATGGAATTATTACAGATGGAGGTTATTCACCAAATATAATTCCTGAATATACAAGATCAAGTTGGATGATTAGATCTCAAAAAACTAAAGACCTATACAAACTTGAAAAAAAACTATTAAATTGCTTTAAAGGTGCCGCTAATGCCACAGGATGTAAATTAAATATTATTAATGGAAATGGTACCTATGAAAATTTAGTAACGAATTCTAAACTTAAAAATATATTCTTAGAGAATGCTACGAAACTTGGAATAGATATGAAAACAAATCAACATTTTGATCAAACAAAAAATGGTTCCACTGATTTTGGTAATATTTCAAAAATTGTTCCAGCTTTGCATGCTTTCTTACAAATTGTTGAGGATGATGGAAAAATTGTAAACCATCAACCCGAATTTGCTGATGCAACAATTACTGATAGAGCTGTTAATTCTATAGAAACTGGAAGTATGCTTATTGCTTCAACAATTTTGGATCTTTAATTTAAGTTTGTAAATCTAGCGTTAACACTATTTTTGATGAGCTGAATTTCTTCTTCATCTGTTAGACCTTTATCCTTAGCAATTTTGAACTCATTAGAAAGTTTAGTTTTTGCCATTAATCTGTTATCAGAATTTAAAGTCACATTGAATCCTGATCTTAAAAGTTTTACTGCAGGGTGACTTTCAAACGTAACGCTGCTTGCTCCGGATTTTGCATTTGAACTTATACATATTTCAAGAGGAATTTGATTTGCAATTATATATTCAGCTATTTTGCTCTTCGGATAATAAATATTATCTATTTCCTGGCATCCTTCAATTATTTGCCATCCATGTCCAATTCTTTGGGCTTTACAATTAAAAATTGCATCCTCAATATAACTTAAATCAGCAGCTTCTCCTGCATGAATTGTTAATCCAATACCAGAATTATAAATTAAATTAGTTGCTTTTAAGTGTTTAGAAGGAGGATTCATAAATTCTGGTCCAGCCAAATCAAAACCTATAACTTTTGTGTTTATATTATTAATAGCAAGTTCAGCTACTTGATCTGAATCGTTATTTTGTCGCATTGCACATAAAATACTATAAAATTCTCCACCAAAATCTATTTCAGCATTTATTAATCCTCTATTCACTGCATCAACAACCTGTTGTGGCATCAAGTTTTGATAAATATGTTGTAGTGGCGCATATCTTAGCTCAGCATACTCAACATTATCCTCACGCAAATCTTGTACTGACTCGTATGTAATCCTTTCAATAGAATCTTCATCTTGCATAACAGAAATTGTTAATTCAAATTTTTTAAATACCTGGTTCTTTTCTGTAGAGATATTTTCAAAGAACCAATTTTTTAACACCTCTTCATTTTCAGAAGGAAGGGGTATTTTCTTATTATTTGCAATTTCGATAATTGTATTTGCCCTCAAACCACCGTCGAGATGATCATGTAATGAAGTATAAGCCATTATTTAAATTCCCCATTTTCAATTTTTTCTTTAAAACCTGCTTTGCTCATTAATTCATTAATTGTTACAATTGCATCTTCTATTAGTTCATTTTCGTCAACATTAACAAATTTTGAATTCTTGATTACTTCTTTACCATTAACAAACACATCAGTTACTTCATTATTGCTAGCACATGTTACTATATTGTTTATTACATCATGTAAAGGTTGCATTTTAGAGTTTAAACAATCGATTACAATAAAATCTGCGTTTTGTCCACTTTCTAATGTTCCATTTTGCTTACCTTGAGTAATTCTGTTTATATTCTTAGAAGTTGCAATGTGATAAACATCTTTTGGTGTAATTTTATTGTTCTGATTTTTTGAATTATGTAAAATAAGCGTTGCTCTCATTTCTTCTAACATGTCATAGTCATCGTTTCCACCTGAACAGTCTGAACCAATCCCCCAATCTAAACCAAGTTGATTTAATCTATTTGTATCTAGAACTTTTCCACCTAAACCATGAGTAGTAGGACAAAAGACTGGGAATGCACCTGTTTTAGCTAAAATTTCTAAATCGTTTTCATCAACAACATTACAATGAGCTGCTATAACATTTTTATCTAAAATTCCTAAGCTAAAAACATGTTCAATTGGTGACTTATTGTATTTACTTTTTATATAATCCATCTCTTTTTGAGTTTGAGACAAATGAATATGCGTCGTTAAATTTTTTTCTTTAGCATATTCACTTAACTCAATTAAAGTTTTTGGATCTACAGTAGAAGTTTCATGAGGAGCTAAAATCGGGTGAATTGTTTCTGCATTTTCCCATTTGTCTATAAAATTTTTTGCATAATTGATTTGTTCACTACCAACCCAAGGTCCGTATTCGGTCATAATGGTGTGCCCAATGAATCCTCTAATTCCAATTTGCGAAGCAGCTTGTGCAACATTGTCAGCAAAAAAGTAGTGGTCATTTATTGAGGTGGTACCAGATTTTAATGCATCCATCATTCCAAGAAGTGATATTTTAAAAACATAATCACCTGTTAAAGAAGGTTCAACTCCCCACATAACATCATATAATGCACTTGCTGAAGCATACCCTAGACCTTTAACTGAAACTAATCCAACATGAGAATGAGCATTGGTGAACCCAGGAGAAATAATTTTATTTCCAAAATCTATAACGGTATTTTTTTCTTCGTTTGATAAGCTTTCATATTTAACAATCTTTTCGACATGAGAATCAACTATTACTAATACTGAATCGTTATGAATAACGTCTTTGTTTTCAATAATGTAATCAGATTTATAAAACTTTTTAATAGTAATCTAGTCTTCGTTAATCGGAACTGGTCTAACTCTAAGTCTCTGCCTTATACCAATAAGTATTAGTACTATAACAGTTAAAGCATATGGAATCATAAGTATCAATCGAGAGTCTAGTTCGTAAACTCCTTGCAATCTTATACCTATTGCGTCACCTAATCCAAAGAATAAACTGGCTCCAAAAACACCTAAAGGAGTATTGTTTCCAAAAGATGAAGCTACTAAACCAATATAACCTTTACCTGCTGACATACCTTCTGTAAATAAAGTCATGTTCTCAAGTGATAAAAATGTTCCGCCAATTCCTGCCAAAACTCCTGAAAATAATACAACTAACCACTTCATCCTTAGAGTATTGATACCTGCATCTTTAGCTGCCTCTGGATTTTCACCTGTAGCACGTATAGCAGTTCCTAATCTAGTTTTGTAATAAACCAGGTAAAGCATAAAAGCTAATAAAAAAACTAAATAAACTGAAGGTGTATAACCAGAAAATATTTTTTCGAATGGAGTGTCTTTTAAAAATCCAATTTCAATAGGATCTATCCCTTGAATGGATGGATCAGAGAAAAAACCTCTTCTTTTAAACAAGGTTTCTAATAGATATCTTGTCAAAGCTAATGCAAAGATATTAATTGCAAGTCCTGCTAAAACTTCGTCTGCTCCTAAATTAAAACTTAATACTCCAAATAAAATAGCTGTGAGTACACCTGCTGAAACACCCCAAATAAATCCTGTCAAAGCACTGCCTGAATAGTAACTTGCAGCAACTCCCACAAAAGCTGCATTTAACATTTTTCCTTCAAGTCCAATATTTAATACTCCAGCTGCGGAACACATAGCTGCACCAAATCCTATAAGTGCAATTGGAGTTGCACTCCTTATTAAACTTCTAAATAGAGAAATATCAAAAATTTCTAACCATTCCATTATTTAATTCTCCTTGAAAATATTGAATCTAGTTTTCTAACTAATCTGAACCTCTCGAGTGAAGAAACAATTTTTTGAGCACTTACAAAAAATATTAAAATTGATAAAAGAATTACAACAATTTCACGCGATACTTCAGTTTTATAGTCAACAAATAAACCGCCGTTTTTTAAAGCACTCCAAAATAATGAAGCTATTAAACCACCTAATGGTTCTAATTTGCCAACAATAGCAATCAAAATGCCATCAAATCCTTGATTAAAAGCTAGTTCTTGATAAAAATATCTTGCATTACCTAATATTTCAATTCCTCCAGCCAATCCTCCAAGGCCTCCAGAAATGAGCATTCCTGTTATAGCTGATCTATCTGTAGGTATTCCAAGATAAGAACTATATCGTGACGGATATGAACCGACTAAACCATCTCCACCAGATCTTAACTCATAACCAAAAGTTGTTTTTTTGAGAACAAAATAAGTCAAAATTGCGACTATAACTGCAATAAAAAATCCTGTATTAAATTGGGAATTAGGAAAATATTGTTTTAGTTCTGCAGTTTCTAATATTCTTGGTGTAGCAGGTGCAATTGGATCAGCTCTGAAAGGACCATTAGCCATATAGGAAACAAACAACACAGCTACGAAATTAAGAATAATTGTAGAAATTATTTCACTTACACCAGCATAAACTTTTAACAAAGCTGGTAAAAGCATCCATAAACTACCACAAATTATTGAGATTGCTAAAGCTAAAGATACATGTGAAAGATGGCCGAGGCTTGTAAATTTATATCCTACCCAAGCTGCATATAGTCCACCAATATACATGGAGCCGTTGATACCAATGTTAAACATTCCTACCCTGAATGAAATCACAGTTGCAATTGAAGTCAAGATATATGGCGTTGCAATATTTAATGTGTTAACAATATTTCTTTGACCAACAACAGCACCTTCATAAAACAGTTTTGCTATTTCTCCAGGTATAAAACCTGTAACTGTAAGAATTATCCAAGCTACACCAAGAGTTATAATTACACCAGCTATGAGTATTAAAACATCTTTAAAAGAAAATTTATCCATAACTAATCCTTAATTCCAGCCATGTATAAACCCATTTGCTCTTGGTTTACATCTCTTGGGTTAACCCAAGTTACAATTTCTCCTTCGTATATTACAGCTACTCTGTCAGCAACAGACATAACTTCATCTAGCTCAGCTGATATAAGGAGCACAGCTTTTCCTTCATCTCTAATTTCAACCAATTTTTTATGTATTGCTTCAATATTTCCAATATCAACACCTCTGGTTGGTTGAGATGCAATAGTCAGAGTTGGATCTTCAGAAAGTTCTCGAGCAATAACAACTTTTTGTTGATTTCCACCTGATAAAGATTGAACTTTTATAAAAACACCAGGAGTCCTAATATCGTAACTTTCTTTTAAAACTTTACTATGTTTAACTACATTTTTCATGTTGATAATTCCACTTATTGATATTGGTTTACGAAAATAGGAAGTGCCAATAAGATTTTCCCAAATGTCAAGTCTTAAGTTAAGTCCAGTGTTTGCTCTATCTTCAGGTATATGAGATAGACCTAATCTTCTTCTTTTTCGAGGTGAAAATTTCTCAATATTTTTACCATCAAAAATAATTTCACCTTTACTAGTTGATCTTAATCCAGCTAAAGCTTCTACAAGTTCTGTTTGTCCGTTACCATCTACCCCGGCTATGCCTACAATTTCGCCTCTTTTAACTTCCATACTTAAATTTTTTATTGCTAGTAATCCTCTGGAGTCATGAACCCATAAATTTTTTAATTCTAATACTACTTCTTTAGGATCAGCATCAGTTTTATCAACTTTTAAAAATACTTCCCTTCCAACCATTAGTTTTGCAAGTTCTGCTGGTGAAGTTTGTTTTGTTTCTTTAACGCCTTGGACTTTACCATCTCTCATGACAGTTACACGATCAGAAATTTCCATAACTTCTCTTAATTTATGAGTTATAAATATTACTGTTTTTCCTTCATTGACTAAACTTCTAATAACTTCAAACAACTCATCAGTTTCTTGTGGTGTCAAAACAGCTGTTGGCTCATCAAGAATCAATATGTTTGCATTTCTATAGAGTGTCTTTAATATTTCAGTTCTTTGTTGGGTACCAACAGAAGCATCTATCATTTTTAAAGTTGGGTCTAAATCTAAGCCGTATTTGCTGGCAATTTCAGCAACATCTTTATTGAGTTTATCCCAATCTATAAATCCACTTTTTGTTTTTGGTTCGTCTCCTAATCCAATGTTTTCTGCAGCAGTAAAAGAAGGAACTAAATGAAACTCTTGGTGTACCATTCCAATCCCAAGCTCAATAGCCTTTTCTACTTTATTAATTTTTACATTTGAGCCTTCAACATAAATTTCACCTGAGTCTGGTTGTTCAATTCCATATAAAATTTTAACTAAAGTTGATTTGCCAGCACCGTTTTCACCAACTAAAGCATGAATTTCACCCTTTAAAACTTTAAAATCTACATTATCGTTCGCAATAACACCTGGGTATGTTTTTGTTATATTTTTAAGTTCAATTGCAATTTGTTTTTTTGAATAATCCATATAGATTTTAAAGTTTCTAGCCCAAATTTCTTTGGGCTAGAAATAAATTTATTTAGCCACCAGCTGTTACGTCAGTAACTACAATTTCACCAGAAATAATTTTTGCTCTAACTTCAGCAACCTCTTCGAGAATTGCATCAATTTCAGCTGCTAAATCTGGATTTTCTTCTTTGAATAAGTTTGTACCGTCAACTAACCAAGTTGATCCAACAAAGTTTTCAGCTAATCCATAACTGTCAATTGAACTAAATACTTGTCCATTTGCAGCAATTGTATCCTGAATTACTTTATAAACTGATTTGTCAACACCTTTCATCATTGAAGTAATCATTGTTCCAGGTTGTATATAGTCTTGGTTTGAGTCTACACCAACAGCATAGTTTCCTGTTTCGGCTGCTGCTTCATATGCTCCATCACCAGTTGCTCCACCAGCAGCAAAAATAACATCTGCTCCTTGCTCAAAACAACTTAGACCTATTTCTTTTCCTTTTGCAGGATCACCCCAACTTCCGGCATAACCAGAACAGAATTCTACATTCGGGTTAGCATACTTAGCGCCTTCTTCCCAACCAGTTTGGAACTTTCTAATAATTGGAACATCCATTCCACCCATGAAAGCTACTTTTCCTGTTTTTGAAAGTTTTGCAGCTATATAACCAACCTCAAAAGAACCTTCGTGCTCTTTAAATACAATATTTGCAACGTTTGGCAATAGATTGCCGTCATCGTCTGTTACAACCATATCAACAATTGCAAATTGAATATCTGGATTTGCCAAAGCAGCTTCCTTAATTCTTTCTGCTTCAGAAAAGCTAATTCCAATAATTAAGTCTTTTCCATCAGCAATAAAGTTTTGATAAGCTGCTGCTCGTTCAGTTTCTTCTGCTTCTATAAAGTCACCTTCAATAGGAAGATTAGCAACTGCTTCATCAAATCCTCTTTTGGCTGAATCCATAAAAGATCGGTCACCAAGCGCACCTAGTACAATTCCGACTTTCAGTTTTTCTACTTCTGGCTCTGATTCAGCTTGAGCAGCTGTTGTTGCTGGAGAATCAAGAGATTCTTCAGCAGCTGGCTCAGCAGCTTCATCAGTTGTTGCTTCAGATCCTCCACCACAGGCGGAAAGAATTAGCATTAACGACAGAAGTAAAATAACAGATTTTTTTCTTGTAATCATTTATTTTTACTCCTTCATTATTTAAATAATGATCGAAATAATTGTATACTAATAATTTAATTCTGTCGTATTTGATTAATGAAAATTTTAATTTTTAAGGTAGTTTTTTTGCAGAAGTAGTAATGATTTCAAACAACTTTTCGTCGTTCACTTTATTCATCCATAATACATTTTTTTTCCTACCTGAGATGTTATTAATATCTACTACAGTCTGTCCAAGTGTTAACATTGAATCAGTTTCTACTTCTACATTTACCAATTCACCAGAAGTTAATGAATTATCTACTAAGTAAGCTGTAACAAACGCATCATGAACAGGTGTACCATCTGGAAACTTTTTTTTAACTATTTCTAAGTCAGCGAGTGAGTCCATCAAACCAACCATGAATTCTCCAGTTTTAGTATTTGTTTTTAAAATATTTTCTAATCTTTTATATTTACCCAAAAGCAGTTCTTCTGATAACGGATCTTCCAATAATCTTTGTATAGATCTTCTCAGTGGTCTAGCTCCAAATTCCCTGTCATAACCTTCTGTTGCTAAAAATTCTTTAGCTTCATCAGAAAGTACAATTTCCAAATCAGAATTCTTTAATTGTTTGTGAACCCTTTCAAGCATCAGGTCTACAATTTCTTTCACCTCATCCAAAGTTAGTTCATGGAATACAATGGTTTCATCAATTCTATTTAGAAATTCTGGTTTAAAATATCTTTTTAATTCTTCAGCAACTTTTGATTTCATTTTTTCGTAATTATCTGAATCTGAGGAGTTACTAAACCCTATATTTTTAGCTAAATCTTTTGTTCCTAGATTAGATGTCATAATAATAATTGTATTCTTGAAATCAACTGTTCTTCCTTGTGCGTCCGTTAATCTACCGTCTTCTAAAATCTGCAGCAAGGTATTGAATACGTCGGGATGGGCTTTCTCAACTTCATCCAAAAGAACAACACTAAAAGGTTTGCGTCTGACAGCTTCTGTTAATTGACCACCTTCATCATATCCGACATAGCCTGGTGGAGAACCTATTAATCTACTGACTGTATGTTTCTCCATGTATTCGGACATATCAATCTGTATTAAAGAATCTTCATCTCCAAATAAAAATTCAGCTAATGTTTTAGCAGTCTCAGTTTTACCGACTCCTGAAGGTCCTAAAAATATAAATGAACCAGATGGTCTTTTAGGATCTTTTAATCCTGATCTTGTTCTTCTAATTGCTTTAGATACTGCTGAAATTGCTTCTTGTTGACCTATGATTCTTTTATGTAACTCAGATTCCATATCTAATAAGCGTGCAGTTTCTTCTTGTGTTAACCTATGCACAGGAATTCCAGTCCATTGAGCCAAAACTTCGGCAATTTCTTCTTCATCAATTACCATTTCAATTTCTGAGACACCATCTGACTGTGTTGAGGATACTTCATCAAGAAGTAATTTTTCTTGATCTCTTATCTGGGCTGCTTTTTCATATAATTGTGATTGAACAGCATCAATTTTTTGTTCTCTTAAATTTTTTAATTTATCAGCTAATTCTTTTTTATTTCCTTCGAGTGGTTTTTTATAGACTCTCATTCTACTTCCAGCTTCATCTATTAAATCTATAGCTTTGTCTGGTAAAAATCTGTCAGAAATATATCTATCAGCCATATTAACTGCTGAAGCAATAGCTTGATCTGTGTAACGAACACCATGATGAACCTCATATCTGTCTTTTAATCCATCTAAAATTTCTATTGCATCTGAGAGATTAGGTTCATCAACTTGAACAGATTGAAATCTTCTTTCTAAAGCAGCATCTTTTTCAAAATGCTTTCTAAATTCTTCTAAAGTAGTTGCACCAATTGTTTGAAGTTCACCTCTCGCAAGCATAGGTTTTAATATTGATGCAGCATCAATTGCTCCCTCGGCTGCACCAGCTCCAACTAGAGTATGGATCTCATCAATAAATAAAACTATATCTCCTCTGGTACGTATTTCTTTGAGTACTTTTTTGAGCCTTTCTTCAAAATCACCCCTGTATCTTGAACCAGCAACTAAAGCTGACAAATCAAGCGTGTAAATCTGTTTTCCTTCTAAAGTTACAGGAACATCACCGGAGACAATTTTTTGTGCTAAACCTTCTACAATTGCTGTTTTTCCAACTCCAGGTTCTCCAATCAAAACTGGATTATTTTTGGTTCTTCTTGATAAAATTTGCATTACTCGCTCAATCTCAGTTGTTCTACCAATGACAGGATCAAGTTTTCCTTCTTTTGCCATTCGAGTCAAATTTCTTCCAAATTGATCAAGAATAGCTGATCCAGTACCTGAGCCAGGTCTCTCTCTACCACCAGTTGTTGCTGATTGTTCTTTCTTTGATTCACCAGCTGAAGATATTAACTTAATTACAGTTTGTCGTACTTGAGAAAGTTCAGCTCCAAGTTTTTTAAGTACCTGTGCTGCAACACCTTCTCCTTCTCTTATAAGTCCAAGTAAAATGTGTTCAGTGCCAATATAGTTATGGCCAAGTTGAAGAGCTTCTCTAAGTGATAATTCTAAAACTTTTTTTGCTCTCGGGGTAAATGGAATGTGTCCACTTGGTGATTGCTGACCTTCTCCAATAATTTCAACAACTTCTGTTCTAACACTATCGATGTTAATATTTAGCTCATCTAAAGCCTTTGCAGCATGACCTTCTCCTTCTTGGATTAGCCCAAGTAAGATGTGTTCGGTGCCAATGTAATTATGATTTAGTCTTCTTGCTTCCTCTTGAGCAAGTACAACTACTCTTCTAGCTCGATCTGTAAATCTTTCAAACATGTTCTCATAATAATAACTACTCGTTTATACACTTAAATGAAAATTACAGGTATTTATACATTTAACGTATTCTTTTAGTATGAATAGCTCAGAAATAAAAAAAATTATCCCTTATGAGGATATATGGGTTAATTTATCAAATCTTGAAAATAGGTTAATAGAAGTTTCTAGTTCACAAAATAAATATCTTGAAGAAATATCTCAATATCTAATTAAAGCAGGTGGAAAGAGGTTTAGACCATTAATCGCATTATTAGCTGGAAAGTTTGGTGATCCATTAAAAACTGCGAAAGTTATTGATGCTGGCGTTGCAGTTGAATTAATTCATATTGGGAGTCTTTATCATGATGATGTTATTGATAACGCTACAACAAGAAGAGGTGTTCAAAGTTCAAATTCTAAATGGAACTCAACATTGTCAATACTAGCTGGAGATTACCTCCTTGCAAGATCTTCAGAACTTGCTGCTGAACAACTTGGATTGGAATCTGTAAAACTTCTTGCATCAACTTATGCAGAGTTAGTTGAGGGACAAACTAAAGAAATAGAAATTTCTTATGATTTAAATCATTCTATTGATGACTATATGAAAGTAATTGAAGGAAAAACTGCAAGTTTAATTAGGACAAGTGCAAAACTTGGTGCGATTGCTTCCAATGCTGATGAAGAAGTTATTGATGCATTAAGTAACTGGGGGTGGAATTGTGGAATTATATTTCAAATTTCAGATGATTTATTAGATATTACATCAACTAGTGAAGTGTTAGGAAAACCAGCCGGAAATGATCTTTTAGAGGGTACATATACCCTTCCAGTTTTAATTGCATTAAATCAAAACAAAGAAAAATTTTCAGAAATTTTACAAGGGATAAGTGAAGGTAAAATTGAAGTTACTAAAGTATTAAAAGAATTTAAAGATTCACAAATTATCAGTGAAACAAAAGACGTGATAAATCGCTATTACAATAGAAGTGTTGAAGCTATTTATAATCTTAAAAATCATGAATTATTTAGTGTTTTGGAAAATATAAACAGCTATTTAATTAACAGGACTAATTAATTTTCTGGCTTTAAATGTGGAAAAGCTATAACTTCCCTTATAGATTCATTGTTAGTCAACATCATAATAAATCTATCAATTCCAAAACCTAATCCACCTGTTGGGGGTAAGCCATATTCTAAAGCATCAATGTAGTCTTTGTCTTCAACATGAGCTTCCTCGTCGCCTGCATTTTTCTTTATAGCTTGTTTTTTTAACCTGTCTTCTTGATCTTCTGGATCAATTAATTCTGAAAATCCATTGGCTAGCTCGCTTCCAAAAGCAAATAATTCAAATCTTTCTGTAATACCTTTCTTCTCTTTGCTTTCTCTTGCAAAAGGTGAAACTTCTTTTGGATATTCAGTCACAAAAGTTGGATTAACTATATCTTTTTCAATATGGTTTTCAAATAATTCAAATACTAGTGAACCTATACTCTCAGAATTATATTTAAGACCATGCTTATCTTCTAGTGTTTGAAGCGTAGAATTTAAGTCAGAATCAAAATCAATATTTAAATTGAATTTGTTGTTAACTAGTTCAAACATACTAATTCGCTTCCAGGGGAAAGAAAAATCTGCTTTTGTTGCAATATATTCAAGCTCTGAATCAATATTTAATTTTGAGAGAACGTAACGACACATTTCTTCAACCATATCCATAACACCATCAACATTGGTATACGCTTGGTAGCTTTCCATCATTGTGAACTCCGGTGAATGGGTCATATCTACACCTTCATTTCTAAATACTTTTCCTATTTCATAAACTCTCTCAAACCCACCAATTATTAATCTCTTTAGATAAAGTTCAGGTGCAATTCTTAAAAACATATCAATACTCATCGCGTTGTGGTGCGTTGTAAATGGTCTAGCAATTGCTCCTCCTGCTTTTGGCTGTAAAGTCGGAGTTTCAACTTCTAAAAATTGTTTAGAGTCCATAAACTCTCTAATTAATTTGATTACTTGGAATCTAATTTGAATTGTCTTATTCGCTTCTTCGTTAACTAAAAAATCAAGATATCTTTGTCTAAATCTTGTCTCTTTATCTTTTAAACCATGCCATTTTTCAGGAAAATTTCTTAAAGATTTTGATAATAAAACACTTTCTGTAACTTTTATGGAAATTTCACCTTTTTTTGTTTTCATAATTGTTCCAGAGACACCGACAATATCTCCTACATCGTAATTTTCTACATACTCAATTAATTCTTCAGGTAAGTCTTCTTTTGATATAACTAGCTGAATTTTTCCACTGAAATCTTTTAAATCCATAAAAGTAAGCTTTCCAAAACTTCTTATATTGACAATCCTTCCTCTAGCAGATGTAAAAATTTCCGTTTTTTCTCCATCTTCTAGGTTGGTGTGAAGACTAATAATTTCTGAAGCATAAGTAGCGTTTTCATAATAAGTTGGAAAAGAAGGAATTTTAGATTTTCTAACAGCTTCTTCTTTCTCTTTTCTAAGAGAGTAAATTTCACCTTCTGATTTTGATAGTTCCGTCACACTTACAACCTAATTATTTAATTTATATATTGCTTCAAGTCCATCAAGAGTAAGACTTTCGACTACTTCAACATTAACTTGAATTGCATCTGAAACTATCCTACTTAACCCACCAGTTAAAATTACCTTAGGCGTAAATCCTTGTTCCAAAATTATTCTCTCTAACATATTTTCAATCATTGAAGCATGGCCAATTAGTAGCCCACTTTGAATAGCTTCGTATGTATTTTTACCAATAACTTTTGTTGGTAAATTTAACTCAACTGACTTTAATGATGCTGTTCTCGAGGTCAAGGCGTCTAAGCTAATTTTTATACCTGGAGCAATAGCCCCACCTAAGTATTCTTTATTTTTAGTTACAACATCAAATGTAGTTGCTGTACCTAAATCAACAATAATTACATCTGTGTTAGCTATTTCAAAACCTGCAACAGCATTAGCAATTCTATCTGGACCTAACTCTTTTGGATTATCAATATTAACCTTTAAGCCAGTTTTTACACCTGGCCCAACAACTATTGGATCTTTTTCTATAAAAGTACTCAGTGCTTGAGTTAGATTGTTTGTAAGTTGTGGTACCACTGAACAAACAATGGAGCCGTTGAATTCTCTTGTTGTTTCATTATTAAGTTGAAATGTAGAATTGAATAAAGCAAGTAGCTCATCCGGGGTGTAGCTGTCTCTTGTTGTAAATCTATAAGACTTCCAATTAGAATGATGCTTTATTCCAATAGTTGTTTCAGTATTTCCGATATCTGCAGCTATTATCTTTGTCATAGTTTTACACTCAAATTATCAATCAATCTTATATTATCTACATAAACCGCAGTTAAAAATAATAATTCTTTTGTGCTTTCATCAGGATACTGAAATGTATTTTTATCTACTACTTCTAAATAATCGTATTTAAGATTAAATGTTTTATATCTTTCAATTCCTTGCTGAATGGCCAAGTTAATATCCTTATTTTTCGAATATAAATTTGAAACGAAAATCAAATTTTGAAATATTTTTTGAGCTTCTTTTTTTCCTCTACTTGTAAGTAATTGATTTCTACTACTCAAAGCTAGACCACTTTCTTCACGAACAGTTGAACTTTCAACTATTGAAATTGGTAATGAATATTTTTTAATCATCTCTTTGATGAGAAATAATTGCTGAGCGTCCTTTGCTCCAAATATAGCTACTTTTGGGTTTACAAGTTCAAATAGTCTTTTTACTACAGTTAACACTCCGTCAAAATGCCCAGGTCTAGATTTACCCTCAAAAAGAGTGCCGGTGTAACCAGATGAAATATTCTCGAATTGATTCTCCTGATATATGTAATTTTCTTTAGGTGTGAAAATAAAATCTACTCCTAATTCATTTAACATTTCAATATCTTTGTTTAAGTTTTTTGGGTAGTTTTTAAAATCATTTTTATCATTGAACTGAATAGGATTGACAAAAATTGAGCAAAGTATTGGAATATCAAATTTTTTAGCATCTTTTATTAACGCAATATGACCTTCATGTAAAGCACCCATGGTTGGAACAAAAACCTTTTCGAGGCTAAATATATTTGTATCAATTTTTTCTAATATTTGAGTCATTATCGTGCCCTATACTTGGTGCCCGTACTTAATAAATAATATTACCTATATTTTTAATATTTTGATTAGAAATATTTCTTTCATCAATTAATATTTGCTGATTAATTAACTCAGATAATGGTTCAACTACAAATTTTCTATTATGCCAATCGTAATGAGGTATTGTTAAATTTTCTTCTTGAATAATTTGGTTATTAAAAAATAGAATATCAATATCTATAATTCTTGGTCCATATCTAAAAGTTGTTTGTCTTCCAAGTTTAATTTCAATATTTTTTATAATATTCAATAAATCATAGGCTGTCTCTTCATATTCTATTTCGATTACTATGTTGTAAAAATTATCTTGATTTTCAAATAAAAGAGGATCTGATTCATAAAGTGAAGATACTTTTTTGATATTTACGTACTCAGAAAGCTCACTTAAAGCATTTATTAAATTTAATTTTTTATCTCCAATGTTTGATCCTAAAGATAAAAAAATATTAGGAAAATTTTTCACTATACCTTACAGATATATTGTCTGATATTTTGTTTAATTTTGTCTCAGGTTTAAAAACTGTGACACTGATTTCAAGTGCTGTATTGAAGTTAGATAAAATATCAAGCGATTTAATGTGATAAACCAAGTTGTAGGCAAGTGTTTCAATTAGATTGTAAGAATTGTTTTTAACAAAATCTATGGTTTCTTCAATTAGAATTTCATAATTCAAGGTTTCAGAAATCTCATCAGAAATTTTTTTTTCGAAATTAATCAGAAGATCAATTTCAAATTTTTGTGGGTTACTCTTCTCATTTTCATATATTCCATGGCAACCAAGGGTTTGGATTTTGTTAATTGATATGTCAAATGACATATTTAGTTTGAAGGTATAAGTGCTATTGCTTTTGGAGAAAGTGGTTTCTCGAGTATTTTTTCAAGAATAGTTCGAGCAAGTATCGGATCTTTAAGTAATTTTGAATAAATTAAATACCCAGCAAGAATACCTGGTATTTCTTCATCTAATATTTCTCTATGTATAAGCAGTTTCCTATCTTTATCAGAAAGAGCTTCTTTAATAGCTTCAAAAATAATTTTTAGTGAGTCTTTATCTATTTCTTCACCAAGAGGAAAATGATAAGTTCTAAAACCAACTTCCTGATAATTCTTTAGATTAAAATCTGAATCAAGTAGTGAAAAGATTGAATTTATACCTTGGCTTTTTAACCACTGAACTTCTTCTTCTCTTCTAATTTTTCTTGGAGTGAGACCACCACCACCAATACATTCTGAAACGGCTAATCTACCTTCAATTATCCAATGAAAATCATTTGGTTTTAATCCAGCCATACTTTCCTTCCAGTTACATATAATAGCTTAATTTTAAATCTAGTCATTTAGGTGAAGCCTCATGAGTGATACTCCTGATGATTTACAATGTTTATATACTTCTTCACTAGACAATTCAACAAATTGTAAGAACTTTTTATTTGAGTACCCGACAACTAAAGGATACCCAACTTGAAATTGTTCTATATTTTTTAGAATATTTGCAGAATCTTTCATTTCTTTTCCAAAACCCAGACCAGGATCTATAGCAATTTGTTCTTTTTTAATTCCTAGGTTTATTAGCTCAGAAACTTTAATTAATATCTCATCTTTTACTTGATTAATTACATCGTTATATTGTTTTTTTTCATGCAATGTTACTGATTCTTGATTTCTATGTACCAAGATAATATTTGCATTTGTTTTAATAGCTATATCAATCATTTCTCGAGATAAAAACCCGCCTACATCATTAATTATTGAAAAATTATTATCTATTGCTATTTTGGCAATATTGGAATTCATAGTGTCAATTGAATAGATAAAATCATTGCTCTTGTTAATTAAAAATGAATAAAGTCTATCTTGTTCTTCAACTAAAGATACCTCTTGAAAACCTGGTTTTGTTGAAACGCATCCAATATCTAAAATTTTGATGTTGCGTTTTTTTGCATATTCAAATTTTTTAAAAAGCATAATATCATTACCCAAAACTCCATCTCCAGAAAAAGAATCTTGAGTTATATTGATAATGCCCAAAATAGGTTCTTGAATATCTTTTAGAATTTGACCCCAGCTAAGCAATTATGAAAAATTTAAAGTAGCTTCTGTTCTTAGGTTGAAATCTAGTTCATAAATACCACTTGAGTATGTAGTAATTATTTCAGAAACTGCATTATTGTTGTTTTTTATTTCTGAACATAGATGATTAGCCTTTAGTTGAACAAAAACACCATCTGCATCTAAAGCTTCATTTATCCTAATACAGATATTCTTAGTTAACTCTTCTTGAAGTGAAAGTGAATTAGAAAGTGTTTCAATAAGCTTATTAAATTGTGAAATGCCTGCAATTTTATTTTTTGGCATTACTGCAATGTTCACTGAACCAAAATACGGCATTAAATGATGCTTGCACAAACTTACAAATTTTAAACCATTTACATAAATTGGTTGAGTATGTGATGCATCTTCTAATGATGAAAAAATAGAAGATTCAAAATCTGAAGTTGAAAGCTTTTTTGAAAGTTGGCCTAAAAACTTTTTGGAAATACTTAACAACTCTTCCTTAGGTAAATTAACATTTTGGTACAAAAATTCAGCTAAGTACTCCGAGGTCAATTCAACTGAAACTTTTTTATTAATCATTGTGCTAATTTCAATGTTGCACCAGAACCAGTTATTTTAACTTTTTTAATACTTTTGAATACTTCTGCTACTTCTTCTTTATTTATAGTTTCTTTTTCTAGGAGAAGCTTTACCATATCATCCATTTGTTTTTTAAATTTTTTAAGAATTTTACTAGCTATTAAATGAGCTTCATTTAGTAAATTGCGAACTTCTTCGTCGATTGAAGAAGCTATTTCATCTGAGTAGTCTTGTTGTCGACCATAGTCTCTTCCAAGAAAAACTTCACTATTTCCTCTACCGTAAAGCATTGGTCCCATCTTTTCACTCATACCAAACTCCATTACCATTTTTCTAGCGATGTCAGTAGCTTTTTCAATATCATTTGAAGCTCCCGTTGTTGGATCAGCAAAAATTAATTCTTCAGCAACCCTTCCGCCCATCAACATTGCTAATCTGTCTTTCAACTCTGCTTTAGAGGAAAGATACTTTTCGGTTTCTGGCAAAGCTTGTGTGTATCCTAGTGCTCTACCTCGTGGGATTATCGTCACTTTGTGTATTGGATCTGCATTAGGCAATGCCCATCCAACTAGTGCATGACCAGTTTCATGATACGCAATAATCTTTTTTTCATTTTCTGTCATAATTTGACTTTTTTTCTCAGGTCCTGCCATAACTCGATCAATTGAATTTTCAATGTCAGTAATACTGATTGATTTTTTGTTTTTTCTCGCAGCTAAAAGTGCTGCTTCATTTAATAAGTTGGCTAAATCTGCACCGGTGAAGCCGGGTGTTTGTTTCGCTAAAGTTTCAAAATTTACATTCTTTGCAAGTGGCTTACCTTTTGAATGTACTTTTAATATTTCAGTCCTTCCTGCTAAATCTGGTCGACCCACAATTACTTGACGATCGAAACGTCCAGGTCTTAATAGTGCTGGATCTAAAACATCAGGTCGATTTGTTGCTGCCATAAGTATGACACCTTGGTTAGTCTCAAATCCATCCATTTCAACTAATAACTGATTTAAAGTTTGTTCTCTTTCATCATGTCCACCACCTAGACCAGCACCTCTCATTCGTCCAACTGCATCTATTTCGTCAATAAAAACTATTGCCGGTGAAGATTCTTTTGCTTTTTTAAATAAGTCTCTAACTCGACTAGCTCCAACACCAACGAACATCTCAACAAAATCTGAACCTGAAATACTAAAAAATGGAACTCCAGCTTCGCCAGCAACAGCTTTTGCTAATAAAGTTTTTCCAGTTCCTGGAGGGCCAACAAGTAAAACACCTTTAGGAATTTTTGCACCAAGCTTATTAAATTTATCTGGGGATTTTAAAAATTCTTTAATTTCTTCTAGTTCTTCTTTTGCTTCTTCAACACCAGCAACATCTTTAAATGTTACTTTTGGAGATTCTTCGTCTAATTCTTTTGCTTTGGACTTACCAAATTGCATAATTTGATTTCCATTTGATCGAACTTGAGAAAACATATAAAACATAAACCCAGCAAGAAATAACCATGGTAAAAAAGCAAAAAGGTATTCTTGAAAACCAGCTGGCTCTGTATCTGTAGAAAGAACTATATCTTGATCTATAAGAAGTTGAAAAACTTCACCTTCAAAACCTTCTGGGTATTCTGTTTGATATAAAGTATCTCCACTAGAAAGCTTGTATTCGACCAGATTGGATTGTTCCTTGATTGTGGCTTCAATTACATTTCCATTATTAATTTGACTTTTAAATTCTGAAAATGAGCTAACTTCTGGTGAATTGAAAGTTGAATTATATTGTTGGACGCCTAAAAAAATAATTACACCAAGAAATGCATAAAGCCAAAATGATTTATTGCTTTTAGTTTCTTTCTTCTTTTCCATGATATTTAATTTAATACCTTTAGGTTTGTAAGCCTACTTACTCTTCAGCAAGTACCGCTAAATATGGTAGTTCTCTATATTTTCCGTTGTAATCTAAACCGTAACCGACAACAAATTCTGGTCCTATTTCAAAGCCTTTGTATTTAATTTCAACAGGATCTTTTGCTACATCTTTCTTAACAAAAATACAAAGCATCTCAATACTCTTAGGATTTCTGGATTCTAATAAGTTTTTTAAATGCGAAAGAGTCAACCCAGTATCTAAAATATCTTCAACAATTAAGATATTTTTTCCAGTTATATCAGTATCTAAATCTTTATCTATTTTTATTTGTCCAGTTGAGCTTAAACCTTCATAAGATTTTAAACTCATAAAATCAAATGTTACATCTACTGTTAAATTTTTAGCTAAATCACTAATTACAATAAATGCACCTTTTAGTATTCCAATAATTATGAGTTCTTTATCTCTATAATCAATATTTATTTGATTAGCAATTTCTAAGACTTTTGCTTCAATTTCTTCTTTAGAAATTAATATTTTAGATATTTTCAATTGCACTCTTTTCTATTGAAGAGATAATTATATGATTATTGTTATTAGATTCAAAATTTTTTACATGCTCAGCTTTTTTAAGGCCTGGTATCCAAACTATTGAACCTTGATAAAGCACTACTGGCCAAACGTCTCTTAAAATATTTCTAATATCAAAGTTTCTTAAAATTTCAGATACTTTATCAGTCCCTCCTTTATGCTGCAAAGTATCCCCAACTTTAAGTGTTCTAAACTCAATTTCCGATTTATCTCCATTAAATGAAAAGCTCCAAAGGTTGTTAATTGCTGAGTTGTTAGAAAAATGAAATTGAAAATATCCAAGTTGATTTTCTTCTTTTTTTTCTTGCCATTTTTCTTTATTAATAAAAACTAAAAGCCCCTGTTGTTTTGAAACATACCATTTTTTGAAGTAACTCACTGAAGTATTCTCATTTAATGCTTTAAAAATTTTCTCTAAGTCAATAGATTGAGCTCCATCTTGTCCTAAGTATTGTGAAATATTATTAATTATTAAATTTGTCTGATAATTATTTCTTTCAAATAAAGCAGCTGGAGCTTCTAAATACCCGTTTGAAACTTTTATATTATTGAGCAAATTTTTAGTATTATTTTCAACAACTTCTATTTCATTTGTTAACATTTCTATCTTGTCTGAAAAATTTCCACTAAATCTTTTTTGTATTTCTTTAAGTAAATCATTTCGTATCCAATTTCTTGTAATTGTTAAATCTAAATTGGTTTGATCATCTAAATAAATAAGCCCTTCTTTTTTTGCAATCTCAATTATTTCATTCTTACTATAAGAAATTAAAGGTCTTAAATAGTTCTTACTCCCTTTTGGAATAGAAGACAGTCCATGAAGTCTCGTACCTCTAAATAAATTCATTAAAAAAGTTTCCGTTCTGTCGTCTTTATGATGCCCAAATAAAAGTACCTCATTTTCATTCACATTTTGCAAAAGTAATTTATATCTAACTCTCCTCATTTCAGTTTCAGAAGCATTTTGATCTAAATTAGAATGCAAAGTTTTAAATTCTATGTCTAAACTACTAGCAAGGTTCTTTGCTGAAATTTCTAATTCATTTGAATGTACCTGATTATGATGTACAAAGACAGATCTTACTTTTTTTACATAATTAGCTGTTAGAAATGCCAAAACTGCGCTGTCGACTCCACCACTAAGTGCAACTACGTATTTTTTATTAATATCTAAGTTATCTTGGAATACTTTATTAATTTCGATCATGCATAAAGAGTATTTTTACTTCTCTATAACTTTATATCTTTTTCTTGTTACCTGTCTGAAATATTGAATGATATTTCCTAATACAACCAATGTTGCAATAGCTACAGTCGTTGGAATGAGATATCTATAAGTCCAATCAACATCTTCAGGTTGCTCAGGAGGTTCTTCAATTAAAATTGCGGGTACTGGACCATCTAGTATTTCTTCAACCTGTTGGGAATCATCTTGTTGTGTATGATCGTCTGCAAGTGCTGATTGAAATGGATTTAAAATAATAATTAAACCAATTAGTACTGCAAATTTTTTCACAATATGAGATTAGTAAAAGTAATTAGAAATATGAAGATTTTCAAAGTATTTATTTTGAGCCGAAGGAGGGAGTTGAACCCTCGGCCTGCTCATTACGAGTGAGCTGCTCTACCACTGAGCTACTTCGGCATTATTCAATGATTCTAGAATTATGATTAATTAATCTACATATCACTTTCTGTACTTTACAAATGTATGATTCTGTATAGATTTGAATTAAGATGTTGCTGCAACAAAAATTATATTTTTTAATTTGTTCTATTTTTTGGGGAAGTTCTTACCTTTTTATAAAAATTTCTCTAGTTTCGTATCAAGCTAGCGATATAGCATTCATTAGAATTGCTTTAGGATTTGTTTTTGTAGTTTTTTGTTTTGGTAAACCAGTTGCTGTTAGTAAGAAAACTCATTTAAATTTATTTTTAATTGCAATACTATGGTTTTCAATTCCTTCATATTTTTACTCAAAATCTCTTGAGACTCTAGATTCGTCTCTAGTTGGGATAATTAATGGAACAACGCCGATTATTATTGCTGTAATCTCAATAATCTTTTTTAAAGAAACTGTAAATAAGAAAATATTTATGTACCTACTTCTTGGCTTTATTGGTATAACAATTATTAATTTATCAATTAAATTTGAAAACTTACACAGCTCAGAAGGCTTTTTATATGCAACTAGCGCTGCTCTTGGGTACAGTATCAGCGTCAACCTTACTAAACCATTAATTAGTAAAATTGGATCTGCAAATGTTCTTTTTTACACTTTAGGTTATGCAACTGTCATAAATTTTATACTCTTCGCAATGAATATAAAGCGGTTAGAGATAGAAATTTTACCGAGTATTTCACTATTGCTACTTGGTTTAATTTGTACTGGATTAGCGTATTACTTATATTATGAACTTTTAAATCAAATAGGAATTGTGAAATCCACTTTAATCGTATATTTAATTCCAGTTTTTTCAATTCTGTTAGGTGTATTAATACTTAATGAATCTGTGAGTTTAAATGAAACTTTAGGAATTTCAATTGTTCTTTTTAGTTCATATTTAATTATGAATGAAAAAAATTTAGATAAAAAGTAAAGGGCTCCTATTCGGAGCCCTTCATTGTGTCTGACCTTTGGCATTGCTTCGAGGAAAGAAACAATATCAGCTAACTTGCTGCTACTTTTTTTTCTTAGCTACAGGTTTTTTAGCTGCAGGTTTTTTAGCTGCAGGTTTTTTAGCTGGTTTTTTAGCTGGCATATGCCTCCTTCTTCTTGAAATGTATCATTTTTTAAAAATAAATGTATTAACTTTTTTCTGATTTTTTACAATTTTAAAAAAAATTCTAAAAAAGAGATACAATTAATATTCAACTTAAAAAAACAAACTTTTATAAATTCAAAGAATATTTGTCAGAAAAAATTTGCAATCCTCTTTTATTTATATTTTTAACTTTATAACTACTTAGGTCATCTGAAACTTTAACATCAGTCTTTAAAGTTGAAAGCTCTTTATACAATTTCAATAATTTAAAATTATTACCAATCGTTTCAGAATGTCTCTCTCCAGATCTAATTTTTTTAGACCACTTATCTCTATTTGAATAAATTTCATCTATATTTTTATGCATATTTAATAATTGCGAAGCAGTTTTCTCACCGATTCCTTTCATCCCAGGATAACCATCAGCATTATCGCCAACAATTGCCAAAAAATCAGGAATTTGCTTCGGTTTAATTCCATACTTTTCAAATACATCTCTTTCGCGAATATAAGATTTATACCTTGTTGAGTACATGATTACCTTATTGCCATGTATGCATTGCATTAAATCTTTATCTAAAGAACCTATAACTATATTTACATTCTTTTGACTAGAAAATATTTTGCACACAGAAGCAATTCCGTCATCTGCTTCATATTTAGTCATTGATAAAAGTTTTATTCCAAGAAGTTTTGTAACTTCTTCTGCTAACTTGAACTGATTTAAAATTTCTTTATCAATTCCAACACTAGATTTATATCCCTCAAATAGTTTATTTCTAAATGACTCAACTGTATGATCAAAAGATACACATAGGAATTCATATTTTTTTCTAAGTGTTAATAGGTGGTTTATATACCCTTTAGTTGCACCAATTTCCAGACCATCTTTACTTTTTCTACTAGGATATCCAAAATGTGCTCTGAAAAGTTCATAAGTTCCATCAACTAGATATAAATCCATAATTTGATAGTAATAAATTTTAAAGCAGAAAAGCAAAAATCCCGATTGATCTTGCGACCCTTCGGGATTTTCTGTTCTATCTTCTTTTCTATCTTGCGATTTCTTTTCCGATAGTGTTCTATAAATATACGTTAGTTTTTGTTCTTATGCAAGAGAAACACTAATCTATTTTTCGCGAACTAAATATCTACCTTTTGTTCCCAATTTCTATCAGAATGGCCAAAATGTGAAAATAAAGTATCTTTTGTATAGTCAACATCAAGTAAACTCAATCTTTCAATAATTGATCCTGGTTTCATATCAAACTTTTTAATAAAATCTTCCAAGACTTTGTCTTCAACTTTTTGAGTATCGAATAAATTTATACTTAATTCGTAAGGATCTGCTTTTCCAATTGCATAACTAACTCTAACTTGGCATTTATCTGCTAATTCATGCATAACTATATTTTTTGCCAAATGTCTAGCTGCATATGCAGCAGATCTATCAACCTTACTAGGGTCCTTTCCAGAAAATGCACCACCACCAACTGGAACAGTTGGACCGTATGCATCAACGACAATTTTTCTTCCAGTTAATCCTGTATCTCCTGCAGGTCCACCTTTAACAAATGATCCTGAAGGATTTAAATCTAATTTGTATTCAAACTCTATTACTTGGCTAACAAGATCTGAGACTTTTTCTTCTAATTCACTAATATCTATGTTTGGTTGATGTTGAGTTGAAACAACAACTTTTATTACTTCCCCACCAGTTGTAACTTGCACCTTTGAATCCAAATCTAAGTTCTCATCTGAATTTTGAAGTTCCCATAATCTTTGTTGAATTTGACGAGAGTATTCAAAAGTTTTTGGCATTAAGTTACTAGTTTCATTACTAGCAAATCCGACCATGATACCTTGGTCACCTGCTCCTAAATCCTGATCGTCTTCTACTGCTGAGCGAATTTCCTCTGATTGTGGAGTTAGCACATTTAAAATAGATAATTTGTTTAAATCAAAATCACTAAAGCTTGTTTTAATGGTCTTACTAAGAGCTAACTTAACAATGTTGTTAATTTTTTCGTCATCCATTCCTGCTATTTCACTTATTTCTCCACCTACTACAACAAGTCCGCCATCATGGGTTCCTGTAAGAAAAGTCTCAACAGCAACTTTTGATTTTTTATTTGTTTTTAATGCTTCAGTTAAGACAGAATCAGAGATAAAGTCTGCAATTTTATCTGGATGACCCGGTGAAACTGTCTCAGCGGTTGCAATTTTTTCCATTTATAACTTCTCCTTAGCTTTTTTTGTTGCTTCAACCATATTAGTTAAGCTTTCTTTAACTTCTGGCCAACCTCTTGTCTTAAGACCACAATCTGGATTAATCCAAACTTTATTTAAGTCTAAACTTATTATGAGTTCTCCCACCCTATTTTCTGCATCAACTTTTTGAAGTACAAGTGGTGAGTGAATATCGTAAACACCTGGTCCTATAGCTCCTCTATATTTTTCTTTTAAAGTAGGATTTACTAGTTCCATACCGCTTCTTGAAGCTTCTATTGAAAGCACATCAACATCTAGTGCATTAATTGCATCTAAAATTTCATCAAATTCTGAATAGCACATATGAGAATGAATTTGAGTAGTTGTTTCAACCCCTGATGAAGCTAGTTTGAAAGAGTTTACTGCCCAATCCAAATATTCATCTTTGTATTTTGAATTTAGTGGTAAACCTTCTCTAATTGCTGGTTCATCGATTTGAATTATTTTTATATTATTTTTTTCAAGATCAATTACTTCGTCTCTTAAAGCTAGTCCTATTTGATAGGCAACTTCTTTTTTAGAGATATCATCTCTATAGAAACTCCATTGAAGAATCGTTACTGGTCCAGTTAACATACCCTTCATATTCTTATTAGTTAAGCTCTGAGCAAAAACTGACCAATCAACTGTCATTGATTTAGTTCTATGAACATCACCAAATATAATTGGAGGTTTTACGCATCGACTGCCATAACTTTGGACCCAGCCAAATTTTGAAAATGCAAAACCTTCCAATAGTTCACCAAAATATTCAACCATGTCATTTCTTTCAGCTTCACCATGAACTAAGACATCGATTCCTAAATTTTCTTGAATCTCTACAGTTTCAGTAATTATTTCTTTTAGACCAGAATTGTACTCATCAATAGAGATTTCTCCAGATTTAAATTGCTTTCTCAAATTTCTTGTATTGAGAGTTTGAGGAAAAGATCCAATGGTAGTTGTTGGTAGCAAAGGTATATTAAGTGCTTTGGATTGTTTTTCTAATCTAATTTCTCTATCTTCACTTCTAATAAAATCATCATCAGATAAATCAGAAATTCTTCTTCTAACATCCTCCACAACTCTTCCAACTAGTGCTTTGTCGGAAACTAATCTTTTACCTTCATACTCACTAATTTCGCTTAAATCATTGTTATTTGTTATAGATGAATTTAGGATTCTTAATTCATTTAGTTTTTCTTCAGCGAAAGATAATATATTTTTTAAATTGATATCAAGACCGTCTTCATTTTCAAGACTATAAGGTACATGTAGCATCGAACAAGAACTAGAAATAGAAAAATTATCAATTCCTAGTTCAATTAAATTGGAAATTTTCTCATCTAAATTACTTTTCCATATTGTTCTACCGTTTATTAAACCAAGTACAACATCTTTTTTTGAAGCAATATTAAGTATTTCTTCTTTTGAAAAACCTTCATAACATAGGTCAAGATGTATAGACTCAATATTTGAATTTAATATTTCATCTAAAAAACCTTCATACTTTCCAAAATAACCTAATAGATGGATTTTCAAATTAGATTTTTGAATTAGTAATTTGAGAGAACTAAATGCATCATTATTAACCATATGCTTTCCTACACCAACACAACCTTCATCAAGTAAGACTTCTTTGAATCCAATTTCCTCAAGCATGTTAAATAATTCAAGATAGGCATTAACAATTTTGTTTATCTTATTATCGTCAATTCCTTTTTCTTTAGATAATGTAAGTAAAGTTGCTGGACCAATAATTTTAGGTCGGCAACTAATATTTTTAGATTTTGCTAACTCTGATTCATATTTATATCTAAAAATATTAGGTTCAAAATCTAGAGACCAATCAATTTCTGGGACTAGATAGTGATAGTTTGTATCGAACCATTTGGTCATATCAAGCGGTGGTTCATCTTTTGCATTTACACTCCCACCTCTCGATGCCTTAAAATATGTCTCAAGATTTTCATGACTCGTATAACCAAATCGTTTTTGAGGAATACCAAGATGTGTTACAGTATCAAGAACTTGATCATAAAAAGAAAAATCTCCGGCTAAAACAGTTTCTGCTCCATTCTTAGATTGCATTTCCCAGTTATTTTTAATAAGATTGTCAGATACCTCAAGAACATCTTCAATGGTGGAATCTCCTCTCCAATACTTTTCTATAACCCACTTGTATTCTCTATTCTTACCAACTCTTGGGTATCCAATAATATTTACTTTGTCAGTCATTTATCCTTCTTTCATTTTTTAAATTTTTCATCTAAATTTTTATATATTTCTTTAAAAGCTTTATGTCTATTTAGTGTATAAAAATGAAGCCCATCTACATTTTCTTCAATTAGTTCATTGCACATTTCTGTAATATATTGAATTCCAAAAGACCTTTCTTGATCTTTAGAATTACATTGTTTAAAACCATCTTCTAATTTTTTAGGTAATTTTATATCGCAAATTTTTGCAAATCTAATTGCTTGCTCATAACTTATTAATGGCATAATGCCTGCATAAGTTGGAACGTTGTTATCAAGAACATCTATTTTTTTTCTAAAACTTAAATATTCTTGAGCATCAAAAAATAATTGCGTAGCTGAAAACAAACCACCTTGGTCGACTTTTATTTTATATGTTGAAAGCGTTTGATTAATATCATCATCTTCCGGATGACCTGTAGGAAAAGTTCCAAAACCTATTTTTTCGATATTACTTTGTTTTAAATATGCAATTAAATCACTGGCATATTCAAATTCACTATTAGTACTCTTCTAAATCGTCAATGTCCATTAAAAATTCATCTCTTGGGCAATCTCCTCTTACAACCAAAAATGAATCAATTTTATTTTCTAAATACGTGTTAATAATTTTATCAACATCAGTTTTGTCTTTATCACAACTAGTAATGTGTGCAACTATCTCTGAATTAGAAAACTTCCTAAAAATTTCAACAGCTCTAATTATTTCTCTATTTTTAGAAAATCCCGCTCCATCAGTAAAGGATACGAAAGCAGCATTAAAATCTGCTAATTCTTTTACTGATTTTTCATATGAATCATACTCCCTCTCATTCCTAGGAGGGAAAAACTCAAATGATAACTCTAAATTTCTACCAAACATAATAAAATTCATTTTGTAGAAAGGCTATGTTGCAGAATGCCACATTGTTTTAGCACCTTGGATAGCCTTCCAGGTTGCTGAGGATTTAACCTCTCAAAATGCTCATCTAATTTTAACTAGTAAGTAAAAATATACTATTCTTATAACAATTTTTTTCCTTTACTAATCTTGTTCTGTGGTTAAAGATATAAAAAATATATTAAGTCTATTAATTTCAGTTGGATTCTCATCAATTGGTTTTATTGCAGCAATAACAGTTACTGCTCTAGCTGCTAGAGAAGTATCTGATAATCCATTATTTGTTGGGTTTCCAAATGCTCTAGGAGTTGGTGGTGGAGTCCTTGGAACTCAAATTTATTATTTTTTATCAAAGAAATATTCTCGCTATGTTTCATTATCAATAACTTTTTTTGTTGGTGGTTTTGGTGGATTAATCTCATTGTATAGTTTAATAATTGATTCATTCTCACTCTTATTAGTTGGTGCATTTGTATTGGGAATAGGACATTCAGCTACATTACAGACTAGATATGCTGCATCATTTGTTTCAAGTAAAAAGTTTAAAGCAACATCACTTGCTTTAGCAGTATGGTTTTCAGTATTTGGTTCCGTTTTTGGTCCTCGTTTAGTAAGTTCATACTCAAACTTTTTTTATAACCTATACGGATCAGATTTAATAGTTGGCTATGTTATTGCAATGTTTGGTATGTCAATAGCTGGCTTAGCTATTACAACTTTAACGTCTAAAACGAGTTTGCTACGACAAGCACAATTAAAAGACTTAAACATATCAAATGACTCAACTAGATACAAAGACGGTAACTTATTATCTTTACTCCTTGTCCTTAATCATTTTGTAATGGTTGTAGTAATGTCTGCAACACCACTTCACGTTAAAGACATAGGTGAAACCGTACAATTAGTTGGAGTTATTATTAGCTACCATACATTGGGAATGTTTCTTCTTTCACCTATTTTGGGAAAGCTGGTCGATAAATATGGATTTAGAAATTTTACTTTTATTGGTTCAGGAATATTACTAATAAGCTGCTCCTTAACATTTTTTAACTCAAGTCCTATATATTTAAAGATTGGTCTTTACCTACTCGGATTAGGGTGGAATTTTAATTATGTAGCATTAAGTGATGCGATTTCAAAGTTTACAATTAAATATCAAACTCCACTTAATATAAAAAGCGATTCATTAGTTTTTGTTGGAAGCTTTATTGCACACTCAACTCTAGGAATAAGTTATTTAGTTATTGGTTATAGCGGATTATCACTAGTTGGAATAATTGTAAGTTTTTATTTATTTTTAAATTTAAAAAAGCTTTCGAGAATTGACATTTAATGAAAAATGATAATTTTACAAAAAAAGAACTATTTTTAATTTCTCAAGATAAAAAATTAGCAAAAATTATAGAAAACAACGGGTCAATAAGTTTCTCTAGAAAAAAACAAGATCCATTTAATAATTTAGTTGAAATAATCATTTCACAATTTATTTCAACTAAAGCAGCTGAAGGAATTAAAAAGAAAATTTTGAAGTCATTTAATAAAGAAAAATTTGAAGTCAAATCATTTAAAAATTTAAATGTTGATGAAATAAAAGCACTTGGGTTAAGCACAAATAAAGCAAAATCAATTAAAGAAGTAACAAATTATTTTTTACAACAAAATTCACAAGATAGAATTTTCAACCTTATTCAAAAGCAACGAGAATTAGAATTATTGAATTTATTTGGTATTGGGAGATGGAGTATTGAAATGTTTGAAATGTTTGCAATGCGTAATGTAAATGTGTTTTCATCTGGTGATGCTGCACTGAGATCTGTTATGATTGAAAAAAAAATGGTCCCAGTAAATTCAAAACTTGATAATTTTGAAATTTATGCTGAAAGATGGTCGCCCTACAAGACTATTGCGTCATTGCATTTATGGAAAACTTTTGACTAACTGTTAATTTCTAAAAGAACATCTTTAATAGGATGCGGTATAGGTGTGGGCCGTATATTTAGTTCACTCTTAATTTCAAATTTAGGAAAAACTGAAATAAATTTATACACAACATTCTTAAATACATAACTTGCAAGAAATTTACCAAGACAAGTATGAGCACCTCCAGCAAAAGGAAAATAAGATTCATTATTTTTTTCAACATCAATAAATCTTTTTGAATCAAACTCATCAGGGTTGCTCCAATATCTTGCATCATGGTGAAGAACCAACGGACTAACTGCTATATATTGATCTTTTAGCACCCTGTAGTTTTCAATTGATGTTTCTTCAACAGCACAACGAAGTGAAAATGGTACAGGTGGATAAAGTCTTATAGCTTCTTTAAAAATTGATTCAGCGATTAGTCCATTTTTCAAATCTGAAATATCTAAATAATTAGTATTTTCTGCTTCATTTTTCAACTCATTAATCAACGAAGGTTGTTTGGCTAAGTTATAGATTGAATTAGTTAATGTAATCGTTGTTGTATCATGTGCAGCTAATAACAAAAATATCATATGCTCAGCTATCTCAAAATTTGATAAACCTGAGGTTTCCTTATTAGTTAATACAAGCTCTTCAAAAATAGTATTTCTCTCTTTTTGCACAACTTCTAATGCTTTCTCTTCAAAATAGCTGAGAAGAAACTTTCTAGCGTTTAAACCTTTTTTTAATTTTGTAAAAGGTAGGGGTGATCGAATTACTGAAGTCGCTGAGGATATCGAATCACTAAACATTCTATTTAATAATTTAGAATCATCACTATTCACATCCTGAAAGAACAAATCTAAAGATATATCGAACATTAATTGTTTGATTGATGAATATAAAAATATTTCCTTTTTTTCATTTAAATTTTCCAGCCATCGATCTATTGAGCCTTGAATTAGAAATAAATAATTTTCTATCGCATCGTGCCTAAATGACTCTTGTAGAAGAGACCTATGATATTTATGGTCTTCAAAATCACGAAGCATAACACCATTTTCAAAAGTTTTTCCTAAAGAAAACTCCCAGCCTTTCTTAGATGAAAAAATATTATTTCTATCAAGAAAAACTTCTTTAGTTGCTTCAGGAGTCAAAAAAGTTAAAACTCTTTCATTGAGGAGAGAGATTTGAAAGACGTCTCCATATTTTTCTTGAACTTTTTTAGTTAAGTTAAGCGCATTATTTTGAAATTGAATTGAATGGCCAATGTAAGGAATACTTGGTACTACTGGTGCTTCCATGAAATAATTTTACATGCAAGATACATACGAGAAAAATTATATTTTTAGAACTTAATTCTTAATAGATCCGTTCCAAGAATGGTTTCACCTTTATAAAGTTTTTGAATTTTTTCTAATATATCTTTTTCGTCAAATTTAGGTGGAACAAAGTGATTTAATACTAATTTTTTTACATTTGCATTTCTGGCTAGTTCACCAACTTGTTCAGCTGTTGAGTGATACTTTTTAACATTTTCAATGGTAACTTCTGACATTCTCTCAGGGTGGAGATCTAAACCTGTGTAGAGTTCATGAATTAATAAATCTACATTGTTTGAAGCTTCTTCCAAATTTTTAGAATATGAGGTGTCCCCAGAATATACAAAACTTTTTGAATTATTGACTATTACTTTATAACCAAAAGCAGGCTCCACTGGCAAGTGGTTTACTTCAATTGGTGATATTTCAATACCTTCTATTGAAATTAAAGATTCTGAGTTTATTTCATGAATTTCTACTTTAAGACCTTCAACATTAGGTCTTGCTTCCCACGTTTCTCTTAAACCTAATTCATCCTTGTATGCTTCTAAAATTTTTTCGAAATATTTTTTAATCCCTGCGGGACCGTATATTTTAAATGGAAAATTTCTTCCAGTATGCCATCCAGAAATAAATAACTGATAGAGATCAACAATATGATCTGAATGAAGGTGAGTTATTAATACAAAGTCAATTTCACTTGGTGGAATTGCACATTCACTCAATCTCTGAGTTACCCCTGAACCTGCATCAATAATAAATTTTACATTTTGTGACATAAATAATGTACTAGGTCCAAATCTCTCATGACTTGGTGCTGGGCAACCAGTTCCTAATAAAATTACCTCATTCAATTTAATTGACCAACTGAAAATGAAGACAACACAATTAGAGGTCTTGCACCTAAACTTATTTGCTTCATACCATCTTCAATGTTTTCTAGATAATTGAAAAGAGGCTTATCCATATTTTTATTTTTAATTAGACAAAATGAGTAATATTTTAGAGTTTGAACAATCAAGAAGTTTAATGATATTTTATCTTCTTCTGGAAATTTTTTAATAATTTCTTTACACACATCAATCAACTTATAGAAACTAGCAAGGTGAACATAGGAATCATTAATGTCTTTTTCAAGAGATCGGAGAATTTTAATTACTTCTTCAAATTCATCTTTTAGGTTTCTTTCATTAACAATCTCTATATCCAAAAAAGAAATTATATCTTTAGAAGAATAATCAAAAGTGAATTCAGTATCTGAATTTAAAAATAGAGTTCTACATCGACTTTTTATAGTTGTTAAAATAAAATTTTCCGAATCTGATTTTCCATGTGTCCAAAAATTTCCAGAAGATAAAATAATAAAAATACTTGATTTTGAAGGTTCTTCTATAGTTTTTAAAAGTGCATTTGATGCTTCTTCTGTTAGAGATTTAAACGGTGGAATTATAACGATTTTATACTTTCCCTCAATTGGAACTAAAGAATCGTTTCCAATTACATCTCTTATATCTTCTATTCCGATAGTGTTTAAATTTTCAGATTTTATCAATCTGACGTCAGGATGCTGAAAAGTTTCCAAATTATTGAACAAAATTAAACTAGAAAATTTTTGAGCTTGGTCGATTAAATAATTTGCTGAATTAGAAAAAAGTAGATACGCGTGAAAAGGATTTTCTACCTCTTTTAATAATTGATTATTTAGTGTCGTCAAAATTTAACCAGTTATTAATTTCAGTGAGATTATGTTCAATTGAAGACTCTCCATCTAAAACTAGAAAGTTTGAACTATTTTTTTTTGCTATTTGAAGATACCCAGCTCTTACCTTTTCAAAAAACTCAATTTTATCTGAACCAATTCTATCTGCAATCGCTTGCCTTTTTAAAGCTACATTAGGGTCAATATCAAGCAAAATAACTTTTTGTGGCCAAAGTGAATTTATAGCAATGTCATTAAGTTGATAAATTTTTTCATAACCTAAACCCCTACCTACACCTTGATAAGCAACGGAAGAATATGCTGAACGATCTGAAATGATTTTTATATTTTTTTCAATATTAGGTTGGACTACTTCATTAATTAGTTGTGATCTTTGGGCTGCAAATAAGAGGGCCTCTGTAAATTCTGATACAACATATTCATGACTTAACAACAAGTTTCTAATTCCTTCACCGACTTTTGTTCCACCAGGTTCTCGAACTAGAACATTATTTATACCAGATTGATTTAATTGTGAAGATATTTTTTCTGCTAATGTTGATTTACCACAACCATCAATACCTTCAAATGCAATATAACTACTGTCCATTATGGTTGGTCCTCATCGTTGTTAAGATTTAATCTTAACTTGTTAAAATTAGAATTTTCAAATCCAAATTCTCTTACTAAGTTTTTGTATCCATTATAAAATGTATAGACACCTGTAAGTAAAATCAATAAAGCACTCATTCTTAAAACAAACAATACTCCATCAAAATTTAAGAAATCGTTTGCTAAATTTGCAAAAAATCCAGACAAAAATACTGATATTAATAACGATATTCTCGCGATTGAATAAAAATTTCCAAATACTCTTCCCCTAAGTGCTTGTGTAGTTGTACTTTGTAAATAACTTAGAGTTAACACATAAATTGTTCCAGAGCCGATCCCGGCAATAAAAATAAAAAATAAAATTGTTGAAAATTCTGAGGATGAGAAACTAAACATCAATGATAATCCAGTCATAGTCATGCTAATGCCTATAAAAAATGGGACCCTACTAAAACTAGTTACAAAGTAACTTAGAACTACCATTATAAAAACTACACCAAATCCAAAAGAAGCAATCATAAATCCATATGAGCTTTGCGTAAACTGTAAAGTTTCTGTTAAATAAGTATTGCCAAGCACAAATAATGAGCCAGCGCCAAGAAGACTAATTGAAATAGCAGTAGAAACAATCTTTAATTCTGCGTTATTCCAAAAATATTTTATACCTTCAGAAAGACCATTTAGAACAGGCTGGCTTTTATTATGCTGAAATTTGTTTTGAGAACTCTTTAAGAAAAACAATAACGAAATAGAAAACAAAAAAGTCACAGCATCAACTAAAAAAATAATTGAACCACTCCAATTGTTACCAAAACTGGTTATTGATTGTAGATATTCTGAATCTGACAAAATTCCAAATATTAAAGAAGCTAACGGTAAAGAAGCATAAGTCCCAATAGCAAATAGTGAGTTTGCTTTTACTAAGTATTCATCATTGACTACCTCTGGAACGACAGCTTCTCTTGAAGGTTGTCTAATTAATGAAAATATTTCAGAAATAAAATTTATCAAAAATAATTGTATTAGTGATTCAGCAAAAAATAAAAATACAACTATCACCATTCTGATTCCATCACATAAAAGCATTATATTTTTTTTATTAAATCGATCAGCTAATAATCCGGCAAAAGTTGATAATAGTGCTGGAATTATTCTCGCTACAACAGGTATTACTGCAGTAATTTCAGAGTTTCCGTTTTTTGAACCAAAGTAACTTGCCAAAGCAACTGAAGCAAATAGAGTTCCCCAATCTCCAAAACTAGATAAAGTACCAGACCACCAAAGTATTGAAAATTGGGATTTCGAAAATATTTTTACTGACTTCATATCTATATTTATCCTAATAACTCTTATAGATGACAAGACTTTTTTTTTAAATACTGTACATTAAACAAAAATAATGTTATCAATATAAGCATGTCAAAACCATTAGTTATTGTTGAGTCGCCAACAAAAGTTAAGACTATTTCAAAAATTTTAGGATCTGAATATATTGTCAAATCTAGCGTTGGACATATTAGAGATTTGCCTAGAAATTCAAAATCTATTCCGACTCAATATAAAAATAAAAACATTTTATGGGGTGCTGTCAAACCTGATAATTTCGAAAATATTTATGTAGTGCCCGAAGATAGAAAAAAAATTGTAAATGAACTTAAAAAAATTGCAAAAGATGCACCGGATGTATTTTTAGCAACTGATGATGATAGAGAGGGTGAAGCTATTGCTTATCACCTTAAAGAAATCCTCGATTTAAGTTACGAACCAAAAAGAATTAAATTTAATGAAATTACAGATGTAGCTGTTAATAATGCGATTAAAAATCCAGAAATAATAGATGTCGGTAAATTTAAATCCTACGAAGCTAGAAGGACTTTAGATCGAATGATAGGATATGAAATTTCACCAAAAGTAAGAGATTTAGGTGGAGCATTTATTTCAACTGGTAGGGTTCAGGGTCCGGCTATCAGATTAATAGTTGAAAGAGAGGAAGAGAGAATAAAATTTATTAAATCTAAATACTATGAGATAACTACTACGTGTAAAAGTGAGGGATACGAATTTGTAGCAAGTGTTAAGAAGATTAATGATTTAAAAGTATCATCTTCATCTGATTTTGATAATAGAGGAAATAAAACTACTTCAGATAGATATTATTTAGATCCAAACCAAATTGATAATCTCAAATCTTCCCTTAGTAATTTGGAAACAACAGTTGCAAAAATTAAAAGTACTCCAAGAACTGCCCGCCCACCAAAGCCATTTAAAACTACAACTTTGCAGTCTGCTGCTAGAAGCGCTTTAGGTTTTCAACCCGGAAAAACAATGGGTATTGCACAAAAGTTATATCAGGAAGGTTTGATAACATATATGAGAACTGACTCGATTAGATTATCTGATGTTGCAATAAAAGCTGCAAGAAAATATATATCTGAAAACTTTTCGGAAAGCCATCTTCCTAAGAACCCTAATTTATATGGAGATAGTCAGAATGCACAAGCTGCTCATGAAGCAATAAGACCTTCTGGAGAATTCTTTACAACACCTAAAGAGCTTGAAAATCAATATAAAAGCGATACTGACGAACACAAACTTTACTCCTTAATCTTTAATACCACTATTGCATCACAAATGACTGATGCAAGAGGTTATACCAAAACAATAGAAATACATATAAATGACAATGAATTTGGTTTAATTACTCTGGGAATATCAGGCACAACCTGGGAGTTTGGAGGCTTTAGAGATCAATTAAGATATGATAATGATTCTAGTCAGGAACTCCCCGATATAAATGAAGGTCAAAAAGTAATAATAGAAAAGTGCAATATAGAAGAAAAATTTACCTCTCCTCCAAACAGATATTCGTCGACATCACTTATTAATAAACTCGAAGAACTAGGTATAGGTAGACCCTCAACCTATGTTTCAATTATTGACAGTATTACTTCAGTTTTTATTAATGCGGAATCAAGTTTAAAACCAAGAGTTTTAGCAATGGCTTTAATAAATAATTTTATGAAACCTTTTTTTAACCAGTATATTGATTTTGAATTTTCAAAAGAAATGGAAGACGAATTAGATAAAATTTTAGAAAGTACTAATCCGGAAGAATCAAAAATTAATTTCTTGGAAAAATCTTATAAAACTATTACTAATCATATTGAAGAATATGGCATTCAAGATCCAGCACTTTTAACAACAGTAAGCCTTCCTTATGACTCTAGGTATGTAATAAAAACTGGAAGAATTGTGGAAAAAACTCCTTACCCTTATTTATTAAGAGACGATGATTTTAAAGTTGGACTTCCACCAGAAATTACAATTGAAGAATTAACTGAATCTTATTTGAATGACTTAGAAGGACAACAAGAAAAAAGTTTAGAAAAAGAGAGAACTGTTGGCAATTGTCCGGAATGTGACACAAATATTCATATTAAATTAGGGCCAAATGGAAGCTTCTATATACAACATGGTGAAAGAACTAAAGGTGTTAAACAAACTAAATGTACTTACAAAAACTTAATTGGACCAATTTTTCAGGATGAGAATCCAAGTAATTTAAATATTGATGAATGCATTCAACGTTTTTCACTTTCAACCAAAAATCCACGATTGGTAGCAAAAGCTGGCGAATGGTCATATTTATCTGCTGTCGGACCTTACGGAGGTTATGCAATAAAACAACGTGATAGAACGGTATTTATTAATGACCAATTAAATTTACTAAACAAAGAAGAGCTTGTTGACTTATTAGAACAAGAAAAATACAAAAATTTATCAAATTATTTAGGTGGGGAAAATTTGAAAATTTCTAAAAACAAATCTAAACAAGAAATTATTAATTCGCTATTAGATCATTTCAAATTAGAAGAAAAATTTATTAAATCCTTAAATAAAGATACCTTAGTTTTATTAGCTAAGAACTTAGAAATAGTTTTCTATAGAGGTAGATTTAGAATGAAAGCTGAGGATGCTACAAAACAAAACCTCATTAATAAAATTTTGATAGACAAAAAAAATAAACCGCTTGAAACACCTAGGCAAGCACTGACTATAACTGAAGAAGAAATTTTAAAACTTTTTGGTGATTTAGAAGATTAGTTTTTAGATTGAATACTATTTTCAATTAATTCAGATACTTTTTCCCAATTAAATTCTTTTTCAACGAAATCTTTTGAAGCTAAACCAAATTCTTTAATTTTTTCTGGATTGTCAAAAAAGAATGTAAGAGCATCTGAAATATCTTTTCTTGAAGAGACTATAAAACCTGTTCTTCCAGGGATAATAGTCTCAAATGCCCCACCTGAAGAGCCAACTAAAACTGGCAAGCCAAAACTAGCTGCTTCTAGGTAAACTAAACCCAAACCTTCATATTCTTTTCCAAAATAACGAGACTTAGATGGCATTACAAACACATCTAAAGATTTATAAAAATCTTCAATAGGATTCTGATTCTTATCAGAAAAAAATTCAATCTTTACTGGAGAAATATTTGCTAATTTTTTCAAATAACTTTCTTGCTTTCCAAAACCAAAAACTTTTAATTCAACTTTTCTACCTCTATCTGCGAGATCAGATACAGAATCAATAACCCAATCAATTTTTTTTCTCGGAACAAATCTACTGCTTACACCTACAGTCAGAAACTCATTATTTTTATACTCTTTTTCAAAATCATTTTTGTTTATACCGGCTTTGATTATCTGGATTTCTGTATTTACTAAATCTTTTAATTTCCTTGCAGTAAAAAAACTTACGGAGAATATTGTTTTTAATTCATTTAAATTATTTTTTAAAATCCTATTCAAAATAGGAATACTTTTAAGAATATTAAATTCAGCACCGTGGATGATCATAAACTGTGGAATATTAAATTTTTTCAATCCCTTAATCAACAAAAATTGTGGATTGCTTGAAGCATGAAGTATTGCTTCTATTTTATTTGTTTCTATTATTTTCTGGATTTCTTTGTATGTACTTTTATTAGGGTAAATAAATGACTGATTTGATTTTGTTTCTTGATTACCTTCAGCCCATTTTGGAGAATATATAATAACTTCATTCTTCATATGTTCTATTAAAGAATTTATATATGTAGATATACCACCTTTTTTTGGAGCAATATCATTTGTTATAAGTAAAATTTTCATATCCAAGTTCTCCTACATTATATGACCATAGTTGATATTGATTGTTTTCAAATACAAGAGTTGAAATCCCCAAATTATTTGGAATAGTTAAACCAGAAGCGGCTTTAATATCAGGCAAATTTAGAAGTTTTGTAATACCAGCTTTAATGGTTCCACCATGTGAGGAAATTAGGACTTTTCTATTTTTAAATTGCTTTATTAGATTTTCAACTCTTTCACCTACTTCTAACAAAGATTCACCAACTTCACCATATTTAGATTTATTATCTAAAAAAAGTGAACTAATAAAATTCGTCCTAAATTTTTCCAATATTTCTTTAGTTGTCATACCTTCCCATTTTCCTAAATCAATTTCAACAAGCTCTTTATACGTTTTAAACTTCTCATTTGTTGCTATTTTCATCGTTTGTTGTGTTCTTTTTAGAGGAGATGATAGATATTCATTGTATTTGGATATCTTTGTGCTTAACTGTTTAGCGGTTTTAATTCCAAAACCATTTAATGGATTATCCAATTTACCCTGCCAAACACCTTCAGTATTAGAATCGGTCTGGCCGTGTCTCATAAAAGTAATTTGAGAGTTGAATAAGTTGATTGGAAAGTCGTGTTTAAGATCAAGATGAATTGAATCGTTAAATTTATTTACTTGTCTTAGTCCATCTCTTTCAATGATTGTAGAAATTGAAGTATTGCTTATATTTCCAAGTGGGTATGGAAACTCTTTAAATCCTAACGTAATTCCTATTGCAGTGCCAATAAAGAATCCGTGCGTAACAACAATTGAAGTTTCATTTTCTTTAGTCTGAGAAAATAAAAAATCTAATTCATGTTTCACCCTATCTCTAAAATCTTTCATTGACTCTCCATTTGGAAAAGTGAAGGAATCATCTATTAATGACTTAAGAATTAATGGATTGTTTGAATAAGTTTCTGATACTTTTTTTCCTACAAAACTACCCACATCTACCTCTCTCAACTCTTTTCTTTTTTCAACTTTTGCAGAGATTTTATTAGCAGTTTCTAGAGCTCTTTTTAAATCTGAACTGAATACATGATTAAAGTTTTTTAACCTTTTAGATACACTTATTGCTTGTTCTAAACCGATTGAATCTAAAGCAGTTTCGGTATGGCCCTGCCAAATTTTTTGTAAATTTTCTTTAGTTTGACCATGTCTTATGAAGTGAAGTGTCTTCACTAAATATTAAAAAGCTGAAGCAAATATCAAACTGACTATTGTCATTACTTTAATAACAATATTCATAGCAGGACCTGAAGTATCTTTGAATGGATCTCCAATTGTGTCACCAATAACTGCAGCTTTATGTTCTTCTGAACCTTTACCAGCACCCCCACCAGCTTCAATATATTTTTTGGCATTATCCCATGCGCCACCTGAGTTAGCCATAAATATAGCTAATAAAAATCCAGTAACTAGTGCGCCTGCTAAAAATCCACCTAGTGCTTCTTTGTTCCAAAAACCAATTACTAGAGGTAGCACAATAGCCAAACCTCCTGGTAATAACATTTCTTTCAGAGCAGCTGTTGTTGCAATGTCAACACACTTTTCATATTCAGGTGTTACTCCATCTTTACCTTCTCTCAGTCCTGGAATTTCTCTAAACTGTCTTCTAACTTCTTCAATCATTTTGAAAGCAGCTCTACCAACTGCATTTATTGTCATAGCAGCAAATAAAAATGGGAACATTCCCCCTAAAAACAATCCTGCAGTGACTTCTACTTTAGTTAAATTTAATCCAGTTTCACTTAAACCAGCACTTTGAACAAAAGCTGAAAACAATGCTAGAGCTGTAACAGCTGCTGAACCTATAGCAAAACCTTTTGCAATAGCAGCAGTTGTATTCCCAAGAGAATCTAATTCATCAGTTGCCTTTCGAACTTCTGGTGCAAGATGAGCCATCTCAGCAATTCCACCAGCATTGTCGGCTATTGGACCGTAAGCATCCACAGCCACCGTAATACCTAAAGTTGCAAGAACACCAATAGCTGCAATAGCAACTCCATAGATTCCACCACCATCACCTAATGCCCAGTCTCCAGCTGTATAAGCTCCGCCTACACCTAGTACTACCACAACAACTGAAAAAGCTGCTGATCTCATACCTTCTGATATTCCTGATAGCACTACTGTTGCGGGTCCAGTTTTAGCCTGATCTGCGATATTTTTTACAATTGAATAGTGATCTGAAGTGAACCATTCTGAAATCTGACCAACAATGATACCTACCAATAGTCCAACTATAACTGCTATAAATAATCCAATAGGATTATTCGTATAATCTGAAAACATGACTGAAGATAAAAAGTAAACACCTACAGCTGTTAAGGCAGCTGCGGAATATGTGCCTCTATGTAATGCTTGAGCTAATTTACCTTCTTTAGGTACGACCAAAAATGATGACACTATTGAAGCTAACATTCCAATAGTGCCTACAGCTAGTGGAAAAAATAATAAAGCAGGTAATACATCTTGATTGCTAAATACTATGGCTGCATAGGCTAGTGGTGCTACAAGTGATCCAACATAGCTTTCAAATAAGTCAGCTCCCATACCGGCAACATCACCAACATTGTCACCAACGTTGTCTGCAATTGTTGCTGGGTTTCTTGGATCATCTTCAGGAATACCTGCTTCGACTTTTCCTACTAAATCTGCACCAACATCTGCTGCTTTAGTGTAGATTCCTCCACCGACTCTTGCGAACAATGCGATTGAAGAACCTCCAAGACCAATTGCTGCTAAAATATCATAACCATTCTTGAGTTCCATAACATCAATAAATATCCAATAGCCTAAAGCAACGCCTAATAAACCCAAACCGGCTACTGAGAAACCCATAACGGCACCGCCTCTAAATGCTACCGGTAAAGCTTTTAATGTTCCGCCATCTCTAGCCGCTTCAGTTGTTCTTCCATTCGCAGCAGTGGCTATTCTCATTCCAATAAATCCAGCTAAAGAAGAAAAAAGAGCTCCACCAACAAAAGCAACGGACCCCCAAGGGTATCCCCAGTCAGTTAGTGTAGAAATTAAAATTGCAAGAACTACTACAAAGATGCTTACCCATGAATATTGTCTTTTAAGAAAAGCCATTGAGCCTTTTCTAATTGCATCAGATAAACTCTGCACTTTTTCATCTGTTACCTGAATTGATAAAATTTTATTTGCAAAAAAAGCTGCTAATGCAAGACCCAATAACGCAGCAATAATTGAACCTTGGTAGTTTAATAACATTTATTTTTCCCCTTTTTCAACAAATTAATAATAATAAGAGTTAGGACTTTTGCGTCAAAAATTACTCAACAACAGGTGTTTCAAAACGCTTATCATTGTCACGTTGTTCAACTGGAACTTTTTTTAGTATTCTATTCAACAAAATTGGTGCAATCACAGTAGTGTGTATCACCATCCAAATAATTATAGAAATAATTTCCTCACTTATTACAGAAGAAAGTGTTGTCGCAGCTACAGCAACAAAAATTAAACCAACTTCACCTCGAGGTGCCATTCCAATTCCAATAATTGAAGTGTTCATGCCTTTTCCAAGTGCTCCAAGGGCAGATAAATATTTTCCGATAAATGCAAGCACGCTGACCAAAGCACCATATAAAAATATGTCCAATGAAGCTAAAACTTTTATATTTACTTCTGAACCAATATAAACAAAAAATATAGGAACTAATAAATAATTTAGTGGTTTTAATTCCTCACGTATTCTATGAGTCATACCAGACTCACCTGCAACAACTCCACCTGCAAAAGCACCAACAATTGGATGTAGTCCTACAAAATGTGCAGCAGCTCCAAGTAACGTTGCAAATATAAAACTACCTGTTACAAATGTGCCCATTGATGGAATCTTTACAAAAACATTGAAAATTATAGGGGAAAGTTTCCTACCGACTAAAACAACTAATAATAAAAACCCGATAGCTTTACCACTTATAATTAATAAATCTAATCCTGATAAAGCACCTCCGCTTCCTAAAAGACCTGCTACAACAGTTAAAATAAGCAAACCTAATATATCATCTACAACAGCTGCTCCAATAATTGTCTTAGCTTCTTTTGATTTCAATGCTCCTAAATCTCCAAACACTCTTGCAGTTATCCCTACGGAGGTTGCAGTCATAGCTGCACCTACAAACAATGCAACTTCAAATTGATACTCGTGACCTAGATCAAGAGCGTAAATTACCCCAAATCCTAAAGCAAAAGGTGCTACAACACCAATCAGTGCAACAAGAATAGATGTGGATCCTAGCTGAATAAATTCATCTAACTTTGTCTCTAAACCTACCTCAAAAAGAAGTAAAACTACACCGATTTCCGCAAGTGTTGAAAACACATCACCTGGTTCTGCATGAGGTAATAATCCCAATCCATAATACCCAATAATGACACCAGCAAATAACTCTCCTATTACAGCAGGTTGATGTATTCTTCGCATGATTTCAGCACCAAGTTTTGCTGCAACTAAAATTATTGCTATTTCTAAAAAGTTATCAATTATTGTTTCCATAACCTACTATTTTATATTTAGTTAGTAAAAAAGATAAGTCATACACATGAATAAAGAATCTAAATCGAACTTTAATTTGCTATTATCAGCATCTGGTTTCAGTAATTTAGCTGATGGAATAGCAGGGTTCGCATATCCTTGGTTATTTTCGCTAATTACTCGAGATCCCCAACTAATTTCGTTAATTGTCGTATGCAGTACTTTACCTCATTTATTGTTTGTGTTATTTGCAGGTGTAATTGCTGATAAATACAACAGGCAGTCAATATTAGTTTTTACTAGAGTCATACAAATTGTTTTAACTGTTATTTATGTTGTCATAATTTTTATCAACTTAGAATTCATACCTAAATCAGTACAACTTACAGAACCTGAATTTAAATCCAAGTTTTTGATAATTACAATCTCGTATATATTAGCCTTAATTTTTGGTGTTCTTGAAGTTACAAGAGATAATGCAGCACAGTCCTTTTTACCTCAAATAGTTGAAAAAGAAAATTTACAAAAAGCTAATGGAAGATTGTTTGGCATAGAGTTAATAACTAATAATTTTTTAGGTGCACCAATTGCAGGGTTTTTAATCGGAATATCTTTGATAACGCCATTTATTGCAGATACACTTTTATTGATTTTTTCATCCTTTTTTATATTTAAAATTAAAGGTAATTTTAAGAGGGAAAACAATTCAAACTCTGGACAAAAAACTATTCCGATGATTAAGGACGGGATTACTTGGTTAAAATCTCAATCTTTGTTAAAACGTCTAGCAATATACACAGGTCTTGCTAATTTTCTTGGAGCAATGCAATATCCAATTATGGTTTTATTTGCACAAGAAATACTTAACTTAAACTCAGTACAGTATGGATTTCTTGCTTATGGAGCTGCAATAGGCGGTGTCTTAGGAAGTTATTTTGCAGAAAAGATTAACAACATATTAAAAGAATCCAAGACATTACTTGTTGGTATGATGTTGTTTTCTATAGGAATGTTTTTACCTTATACAACAAAGAATGCAATTTTAGTAGCATCAGCATTTGCATTAACTAGCTTTGGTTCGATTATATGGAATGTGCAAGCTGTATCAATTAGACAATCAATAATTCCTGATAATTTATTAGGAAGAGTAAATAGTGTGTATAGATTGTTGGCTTTAGGATTAACCCCTATAGGTGCTTTAGTAGGTGGAACATTGGTAAAGCTAACAGAACTTAACCTAGATAGAGAATTTGCTTTGAGACTACCATTCCTTATTGCTGGAATTTGTATGTTATTTGTATTCTTGACAGCTTTTAAACTTTTATCTCAAAACTTAATTGATAATACGAAAAATAATACTTTAAATCAAAATTCCAAAGATTAATATAGAAATTTATACATGACAAAAACATTATTTGAAAAAATTTGGGAAAGACATTTAGTTGCTTCATTAGATGAGAGTACAAATTTAGTATTTATAGATCTACATTTGGTTCATGAAGTAACATCTCCTCAAGCATTTGATAGCTTGAGAATTGCAGGAAGGTCAGTCAAGCATCCGGAGTTAACACTTGCAACTGTTGATCATGGTGTGCCTACATCAAATAGGGTTTTAGGAATCAAAGATCCACTCTCAAAGATTCAAATAGATGCATTAGAAAATAACTGCAAAGAATTTGGTGTTACTTTATTTGGAATTAACGATCCGAGACAAGGTATTGTCCATGTAATTGGACCAGAGCAAGGTATTACACAACCAGGTATGACAATAGTATGTGGGGACAGCCATACAGCAACACACGGTGCCTTTGGAGCTCTTGCGTTTGGTATTGGCACTTCAGAAGTAGAACATGTACTAGCAACCCAAACTCTAGCCATGGAAAAACCAAAAACAATGAAAGTTGAAGTTGTAGGTAAATTATCTAAAGGAGTAGGGCCAAAAGATCTAATTCTTGGAATAATAAGAAAAATTGGAACTGGTGGTGGTGCTGGGCATGTAATAGAGTATGTTGGTGATGCTATAAAAGAAATGAGCATGGAGAATCGTATGACTATTTGCAACATGAGTATAGAAGGTGGTGCAAGAGCTGGGATGATTGCACCAGATGAAACAACTTTTAATTACCTTAAAAACAGAAACTATGCTCCTAAAGGTGTCGACTGGGAAGATGCAATTTCTGAATGGTCAGAATTATATTCTGATCCAAATGCAAACTTTGACAAAACTATCTTAATTGATGCTTCGGAAATTGAACCTTCAGTATCTTGGGGAACGAATCCATCACAAATTATTTTTGTGAATGACGTTATCCCAAATCCTGATGAATTTGAAAACGAAAGTGAAAAAGAAGCTGCTGCAAGAGCTCTTGATTATATGGATTTAAAACCAGGTCAAAAAATTAACGAAATATTATTAGATAGAGTTTTTATAGGAAGTTGTACAAACGGTAGAATAGAAGACTTGAGAGCTGCAGCAAAGGTTGTTGAAGGTAAGAAAGTTGCTGAAAATATTGAAGCAATGGTAGTGCCTGGATCAACATTGGTTAAAAAACAAGCTGAGGAAGAAGGTTTGGATAAAATTTTTATTGAAGCAGGATTTGATTGGAGAGAAGCTGGTTGTTCAATGTGTTTAGGAATGAATCCTGATATTCTTCAACCTGGTGAGAGATGCGCTTCAACGTCGAATAGGAATTATGAAGGAAGACAAGGTGCGGGTGGAAGGACTCATTTGGTAAGCCCAATTATGGCTGCTGCAGCTGCACTACATGGACATTTTGTAGACATTAGAAATATTTAAATGAAAAAACTCAATACATTTAAAACAACTATGCTTCCATTAGCAATGTCAAATGTTGACACAGATCAAATAATGCCTAAACAATTTTTAAAAAGAGTTGAAAGAACAGGTTATGGTGAGTATTTATTTTTTGACTGGAAAAAAGATCCCTCTTTTGTATTAAATAATGAAAAATATCGTGGTGCAAAAGTACTTGTTGCTGGAGATAATTTTGGAACAGGGTCCTCAAGAGAACATGCTCCTTGGGGATTACAAGATTGGGGTTTTGATGCAATTATTTCCTCTAAATTTGCTGATATATTTAAATTAAACTCAATAAATATTGGTTTATTGCCTATTGAAACTTCTAAGGAAAATGTTGATTATTTATTTGAACAAATTAACAAAGACTCAAATTGTGTTGTAGAAATTTCAGTTGAGGAGAAATCTGTTAAATGTAAGGACTTAGAGTTTAAATTTCAACTTGATGAATTTTCTCAAAATAGAATTTTAAACGGTTTAGACAAAATTGATCTAAGTTTGAAATACACTCAAGAAATCGAAAATTATTTTAGCAAGCGTAAATCTTGGAAGCCTAGATTAATTTAGACAGCGTAAGACTTAAACTTTCAGCTACTTCCTCAGAAAGTAACAAACCATTATGCAGTTGTAGAGAACCCCTCAAATCGGGATTCTTTCTATAATTTTCAAACCAATCTTCCTCAAGTAAATAACCCACATAATGTTGTAATGAGCTGGAAAGTTCAATTGAAGAAGTTTTAGGCACAGCACCAGGTAGATTTGCAATTGCAGATAATATTACTCCATTTCTATTTTCAAAAGGTTCAGAGTGTGAGTTTGAAGAAACTGCTTCAACACATCCACCTTGATCAATAGCAACATCTATAACTACTGAACCTTTTTGCATATGCGAAAGATCTTCATTTGTTATTACAACTGGTGGTTTTTTACCAGGAACTAAAACAGCACCAACTAATAAATCCGCATCTCTAATTGCTTTAGTAGCTTCTGCTGTACTACTTAAAAATGTATTAATTTTGTTACCATATTCTTGTTTTAGGTTTTCTAGGGTATTGCTATTTATATCTATGGCATTAACTTTTGCACCAATTTGTATTGCTTTATGAATTGAGCTTCTTCCTACTACTCCACAACCAACTACAGTAACTGTTCCATTTTGCTCACTATTTATTGAAGACAAAAGTAAACCTTTACCTCCGGAATGAAACTCTAAAAATTGCATACCTTTTTGCACTGCCAAATTACCTGCAATTTTAGACATTGGGATTAATAGAGGATACTCATTTCCATCTTTTATCATCTCAGTCGCAATACCAGTAACTTTCAATTCTAGAAGCTTCTTAGTCAGGTTTAAATTCGAAGCTAAATGTAGATATCCAAAGATAACATGATCAGATTTGATTCTTTGGAACTCTACTTCTTGAGGTTCTTTTACTTTACAAATTATCTCAGATAATTCATACAGTTCATCAGGAGTATTTACAATTTTTGCCCCAGCTTTTTCATAGTCTTCATCAGTAAACCCAGAACTAAGACCTGCATTAGATTCTACAAAGATGTCCGCTTGACCTGTAAATTGAGTTATATGTTCTGGAATTAAACTTACTCTACCCTCGTCTTGCTTAACTTCTTTTGGAATTCCTAGTTTTTTAATCATTACTAGGAACAGTTTCTTGAAGATGTTTATCTAAGTATTTCATAAATGGTGTTCCACCTGTACCTACAATATTTGAGTTTGAGTTGTTTGTTAAAGACTGTTCAAAAATATATACTCTTGCATACTCTAAGTGTTTGTTTCGAAAAATATGAACTTGTTCTATTATCGAATTCAACAATTCAATATGTGATTTATCAATTCCATTAATAACTTCTTTCCTGGAATTTATTGACCATTCATCTAAATCATTTAATAAATCCCGATGTTCTTTTGGCATATAAGTTCTCATTTCATCTAGATATTCTCGTAATGGATCATTCGAGTGTGTAACACCTAATAATGCATCTAGCATTGGGACTATGGAACTCTGTGCTCCAGTTTCACCTCTGAATGAAACAGGTTTATTTTCATATTCCTCAACACCTTCGTAAATCACTCCGTTAGGTGTAGCTGGATTATTCTTCCAACCAAAAATATATGGTCTTACTCTGTTGTAATAAATAAAGGGATCACACTTTTCTGGCATCCTATTCATAATTTCATTTATTTTTTTTATACTATTTAGCGCATCTTGAATATCTTCTAAATCTTGTGAGTCTCCAAAAAAATAATTTTTTAAACTTCCTAATATATTTTTTGCTTCATACTCTATTGCAACATGAATCATGATGAACCAATCTTCATCAACACCGCCTAAAAAGTTTTGCAAAATCTCTATATTTTCAAGATCAAAATGCTTTTCTTTATTTAGTAATCGCCAATTATTTAGAGCGTATGATGCATAGGAAAGTATCGGTGGTCTATCTAGTTTTTGAGAGATTTTATGCCATGTTATTGCTAGTTGTTTTGGAATAACATTTTCTTCATTTTTTTTCCCCCACATATATGCATGGCCAATATAAGAATAAAGTAACATTGCTCTTTCTAGCTGGCTTGAGTCTAAGTTTGTGATATCTTTATCTGTTTCAATTTTTAATACATGTTCTTCAATTTGCTCATTACCAAGAACTTTTGGCAAATTGTTAGCTAAATTTTCAATATCACTAAAGTTCTCAGGAAGTTTTTCTGATATTTCTCTAGGTATAAATCCTTCTTGCAAAATTTCTAAGTTCATTTCATCTCCATTTTAACAATATTTTTAGTGACAAATTCAATGGTAAACTATCTTTAAATAAGATGGCGAAAAAATTTTTTTTAATATTAGGCAATCAACTTTTCAATCCTTCAACACTAAAAAAACTAGGTTGTGATGAAATTTTTATGGCTGAAGATGAAAGCTTGTGCACATATGTAAAACATCATAAATTAAAATTAGCTTTTTTTTTGACAGCAATGCGCGATTATCGAGATGAGCTCGAAAATAATAATTTTAAAGTTAATTATTTTAAGCTAGACGAGAGAACTGATTCAAAAAATTATGCAGACTTTTTAATTACATTTCTAATAAAAAGAAAAATAGAAAAAATTTATTTGTTTCAAATAGAAGACAAATTTATAGAGATAGAAATTTTAAATAAACTAAAAATAAATAATATTTCATACCAAATAGAGAAGAGCCCTAATTTTATTTTTACACCAGATGAATTTGATGAGCTTACGAAAGATACAAAAAATTACAGAATGGGTTCATTCTATAAACAATCAAGAACGATATTAAATATACTCATAGATCAAAAAATGAAACCTGTTGGTGGAAAGTGGTCTTTTGATGAAGAAAATAGAAAAAAAATTCCAAAAGATAAATCATTACCTGTAGAAATAATACATTCATCGAGTAGCCATTTGGAAGAAGTTAAAAATTTAATTTTACAGAAGTTTAATGATCATCCTGGTGAACTAGAGAATGTTTGGTTTCCTACATCTAGAAAAAAATCTGAACAACATTTAGAGTATTTCCTTGAGCACAAATTCTTACATTTTGGCGATTATGAAGATGCTGTTTTAGAGAAATCTAATTTTTTATTTCACAGTTCAATAAGTCCAATGTTAAATGTTGGGCTTTTAGAGCCAAAAGCTGTTGTCGATAAGGCTTTGTTATTTGGTGAAAAGAATAATATACCTATAAATTCAATTGAAGGTTTTGTTAGACAAATTATTGGTTGGCGTGAGTTTGTAAGAGGTATTTATCGAGTAAAAGGTAACTTTCAGTATGAATCTAATTTCTGGAATCATAATAATAAACTTGGTGAATCTTGGTACAAAGGAACAACTGGAATAGAGCCCCTTGATGACATAATAAAAACAGTAAACAAGGATGGTTACACTCATCACATTCCTCGTTTAATGATATTGAGTAATATTATGAATCTTTCGAGAATCCACCCAAAAGAAATCTACAAATGGTTTATGGAAATGTTTATTGACTCTTCAGATTGGGTTATGGTTCCAAATGTTTTTGGAATGGCAACATTTTCGGACGGCGGTTTAATGTCAACTAAACCATACACATGTGGTTCGAATTATATTCTTAAAATGAGCAACTATAAAAGAGGAGAATGGTGTGATGTAGTTGATGGACTTTATTGGAAGTTTACAGAAGACAACATAGATTTTTATAAAACTAATCCAAGACTTTCAGTTTTAACTAAAAATTTAGAAAAGATGAATCTTGATAGAAAGAAAGATATTTTTCAAAAAGCTGAAAAATTTATTGCTAAAAATACTATTTAGAATTTTCCAAATAATCTCTAAAAACTATAGGCTCGTCAGTAATTACACCGTCGCAACCAGTTTTTAAAACATCCTCAAATACTTCTAAAGTATTTACTGCCCAAACATGTAGGTGGAGATTATTTAACTTGCAAAATTCAACTAACTTTCTCGAATAGACCTTCAAACCTCTCCAAATATATGGTGCTTGTATAGCAGAGATATCAAAATCTCTTTTTTTAATTTTTGTATATCTAGCTAAATAATTTTCCCTAAAACTACCTGAAGTCAACACTTCTCCTTTAGAAATGCTTCTAAATTCGTCCAATCGCTTTGGACTAAAAGATGAAACTAATACTCTGTTCTGAGAATTTGTATTTTTTAATAATTTAAAGACCTTCTCAGCTATCCCAGCTTGTTTCAAATCAAGATTAAATTTTAGATTTGGAAAATTCAATAAAGCATCTTCTAATCTAACAAATTCTGTTGATTTTTCTGGCTGACTTCTAGCTTGATAAAATTTATACCCTGCATTAATTTTAAGAATTTCTTTCCAGGTAAATTCGGTTACTTTACCAGTTACATTTGTAGTTCTATCAAAAGTTTCATCATGATGTAAAAATATTTCTCCATCTTTTGACATTCTTAGGTCTGTTTCAAAATGAGTAAATTTCTGATCATTAATGAAATTTAGACCTTCCAGTGTATTTTCAGGTACAACTTTAGCCCCACCTCTGTGTGGAATAATAAGTGGTTTATCACCAGCAAAATATTGGTGATTAACCAGCAACTCCACCAGTAAAATTAAATTCTTTTAGATGTATCGAAGGTACATTAAGAATACCCTCACCAAATTCTGAGTCAGCATACCTTGAGTTATTTCCAATGTTAAGAACATTTCCTTGAGCTAATGAAGAAATAAAGCTTTGAGTAAACCTTAATCTTCCGATAGGCTTTACAATCTTTCCATTTTCAATTAAGAATGATCCATTTCTATTAAGACCAGTAACGACTTGGGTAATTGGGTCTAAAACTCGGCAGTACCAGAACTCATTTATATAAATTCCATTCTTTACTTCGCTTATCATTTCTTCAAGACTTTTGAATCCAGATTGAAGTTTTAAATTAGTACCAATTCCTCCAAAATTTTCTCCCCACCCAAATAGCTCATGGTGAGTATTCTGAGCGTTCAATTCTTTAGCGGTTCTTCTTGTATGAAAATAACTACTTGAAACTCCATTTTTGATTATCTCTAAATTACTTTTTTTCGACCCAGAAGCATCAATTTTAAAACCGATTGAATCTTTATCTTCTGGTGTATCGAGTAATGTAATTTTTTCATCAAATTGCTGTTGGTCTAGATTTATAGGGCTCATTCCATCAACTTTACTTTTTGCATTGAAACCATAAACTGCAAGAAAAACCAATATTGTACTAACGGCTTCATTTCCAAGTATTACTTCATATTTACCTGGATTAATATCCTCAGGATTCTGTCCATCCCTAGCAAGTTTTGATGCTTCACTTCCTGCAGTTTCTGAATCAAGTTGATCCAAACTTTGTGCACCACGATGTGAAGAGCCAGCAGAATTCTCTGTTCTAAAAATTCCATCAATAAATGCGCTAGAGCTAGAGTCGCTAGAATTTAGACCGTTTGTATTCCAAGCAAAGTACTTACTAATACTAGTTGAACAGTATCCTGCAGAATTTAACTCGTTTCCTTTGCTTATAAATTCTTTTACTTTAATAGCTCTTTCTTCTGGAGTTGATTCTTGAAAATTTTTAGTTTCAATATAAGAATTATTCTTATCAGCAAGTCCAGCCCAACCCTTATCTATTGGTGAGTTGTTTATTGATTTTTCAGCTTTTTTAATAAATTCTTTTACATCTTTAATTGCAGTTATATTACTCGATACTGTTGTTGTTTTATTATCTTTATGAATTGTTAAATAGACTTCTGCAGATTCTTCATCAACGTTTTGGTGAATATGTGAATTAGCAAATCTAGTTAATGCACTTTTAGAGTGCATCATTTTAATTTCGCACTCAATACCACTCGATAGATTTTCTTTAGCCTCTTCTAAAAAATCATCCCAAATTTTCATCCTCTAACTCCAACCCTAGTATCTTTAAATCGTGCTGGTGATGCCGGATGTCCTGTATGTCCTATTTGGCTCGGTTGCCCTTTGCCACAATTTGGTGTTCCCCAAAAAACCCATTCTTCTTCTCCAGCAAGCATGTCTAGATTGCCCCAAAATTTTGGTGTTATACCTGTATAAGTTGGATTTTTAACCATATCAACAATTTTTCCATTTTTTACTAACCAACCTACTTCACATCCAAATTGAAAATTTAACCTTAAATCATCTATTGACCAAGATCTGTTAGTCTCCATATAAATTCCATTATCAGTTGATTCAATAATTTCATCTAAAGATGAATCACCCGGAAGTAATCCAACGTTTGTCATTCTAACCATTGGTAACCTACCAAATCCATCTGCTCTAACCATACCCCCAGGCTTAACTCCAGCTACCGCAGCACTATCTCTTCCTGACAAAACTCCTGTCCATATGCCTTCTTTTACAATATCTACCCTTTGTGCTGGAGTTCCCTCATCATCATATTTAAACGTTGCCAAAGCTCCGGGAAGAGTTGCATCGGCAATAATATTCATCAATTTTGATCCATATCTATGTGAATTTAATTTTTCCAACTCTAGATGAGAAGTTCCAGCATACGCAGCCTCCCAACCTAAAATTCTATCAAGTTCAATAGCGTGACCAACAGATTCATGAATCTGTAAAGCTAGTTGACTGCCTTCCAGTATTAAATCCATTGTTCCTTCAGGACACTGTGGTGCTACAAGTAATCTTTGTGATTCTTCAGCTAGTCTGTCTAAATGGTTTTCAAATTCAAAACTTTTAATTACTTCCCATCCACCTGTTCTGTATTCTCCAAAAGATTGAGGGTATGATCTTATTTGTGTTTCACCATCTCCTACAGATAGGGAAGATAGGCCTCCGCCAGATTCAATGATATTTTGAAAAATTTTATGTCCCTGGCTAGAAGAAAACCACTTCTGAGTATCCCAAAAATCTAAACGTCCAAATGCTCTTGAGCTACCTTGTTTTTTCATATATTCTGTTGAACTCAAGAGAAGATTTATTTGCTCATCACTAGAAATTTCAAATGGATTTAAATCATGCGGAGTCGTGTAAGAATCTTCTACAACCGGCACATCTGCGAAAGGCATTTCTTTTCCAGCTACTAGTGCGGAAGCTTTAGCAATATCAAAAGCTTTTTTACCTGCATTCTTTAGTGAACTTGTGCTTAAGTCATATGTTGAGTAAAAGCCCCATGAAGAACCTACTAATGCTCTTACTCCAATCCCAACTTTTTCTGATTCGTTAAAGTTTTCAACTTCTCCATTTTTTGCAGATATGTTTCTAGATTTAGAAAATAAAATTCTTGCATCTGAATATTTTGCACCATTATTTATTGCTGAATCTATTGCAATATCTAGAAAATCAAACATGCTATTAGATTAACAAATGAATAATAACTAGGCTTGAAAATTTATTTAAACTAAGTCTTGTTCTCTGATTCCAAAGGAAGGATGTCGTAACCTACAAAGTGCTAATTTTTCTAATTGTCTAATTCTTTCTCTTGTAAGATCAAATTCTTCACCTATTTCTTCTAAAGTTCTAGGAACTCCATCGTAAAAACCATATCTTAAAGCAAGTATTCTGCCTTCTCTATCAGGCAATCTACTAATACTTTCTCTCAAGCTTTCTGCAACATCTAAATCTTGAACAATTAATGATGGATCGCTTGCATCTTCATCTTGAATAAAATCACCTAGTTGAGCACCGTCTTCACCAACAGGTTGCTCTAATGACACAGTGTCAGCAACGCTGAGTGCTAACTCTACTTTGTCAACGCCAACACCAGCTTCTTTAGCAATTTCTTGTGGTTTCGGATCTCTTCCTAATTCAGCTTTCAATTGTGCTTGTGCTGCTCTAACAGCGGCCATTGTGTCGTGTAGATGAACAGGAATTCTTACAGTTCTTGATTTATCTGCAATAGCTCTGGTAATAGCTTGTCTAATCCACCATGTTGCATAAGTTGAAAATTTAAATCCTTTTCTCCAGTCAAACTTCTCAACTGCTCTTATTAATCCAAGGTTACCTTCTTGAATTAAGTCTAGAAAATCTATACCTGAAGTATTTGCATACCTTCTCGCATTAGCTACAACTAATCTAAGATTTGCTGTTAAGAAAGCATCTTTTGCTTCAGCTCCTTTTTTTCTATCTCTTTTTAATCTAATTTCACCTTTTTTATCTTTAAATTGTTTTTTTTGAAGTTTAATTGCTGCTTTTTCACCAGACTCAATCTTTTGAGCTAATTCAACTTCTTGCTCAGCTGTTAATAGATCGAAATTTCCAATTGCAGTTAGGTACTGGCTAACTAAGTCAGTAGTTAACTTACCTTTATCATCTGCAAGTTTTTTTGTTAGAGATTTAGCTTTTTCACGAGCAGCTTTTTCCTGTTCAGGAGTTAATGTTGTATCTTCAGCAGAAAAATCTACTTCCTTTTTTACAGGTTTAGGTTTTGAAGGTATTGTTTTTGTTACCATTAATTATTTGACCTTTTCACTTAGTATCTAGTTACAAAGGTGAATAATATACCAAAATTTAATATATAGCTAATTATTTGTATTATTAATTTCGAATTTTTTTATAGATACATATATATATGTAATCCATAGAATATCTGCCATTGCTAAATGTAAAACACTTAAAGGTAGCACTATATTTGAGATTACGTTAGTTAATCCTAATAAAATTGATGCTGAAACAAGATAAATTAAAAATTTAGTATCAACACCATGATTTTTGTGAATTTTTTTACTTTGTGTCACCAGAACTAATGACAAAACTAATGAAATAATTGGGTGAAAAATTCTTAGTCTGGTTAGGAGTTCTGAAGATGTATCAAAATCAGATACTAAACCTTGAATAAAAGTTTCACTAGGAAAGAGAACATCTGAAAGAGCTGCGATTGAACCTGTTGCTCCAGCTAGCAAAAATAAAATAGTCACCTTTATAAAATCAAAATCTAGAAAACCGTCTAAATTCTTTATATTGAACTTGTAAACTGCAAATAGGGCTCCATAACATCCAAGCAATCCAAATGTGTTAACTAAGTGTATTGGTACAGCTATGACTCGTGGTAATGAACTATTCATACCTACCCATTCATATAAAACAATAACAGCCCCTATAGCTGCTTCTAGTAAAACAAAGAATGTTAAAAAAAGAGTAATTTTTCTAGTTAAATTAACTTTTGGTGATTTTGTAGATTTCACAAATAAAATAAGAGTTATAACAAGTAAAACTCCACTTATACTTCTATGTATAAATTCAATAATCTCTGAAGCCTCTTCTAAATTAGGTATAAAATTTCCATTACATTTTGGCCAAGTTGAACCACACCCATCTCCAGAACCTGTTGCGCGAACTATCGCACCAGCCAAAATTGAAATTATAGAAACGACTAATCCAGATTTAACTAAAAAATAATTTTTCAAAATAAAGTATCGATAATTAAACGTATTGAATCCCAAAATAAATTAAATGAAGTAATAATTATTACTAAAAACAAACTCAGCATTGCAAAAGTTTTAATATTTCTCGTAAAATAGAAACCAACTTGCTTTGCATCTTGTATATATGGGACTTCTGAATTATCAAAACTTAATAAGTTAGTCGGTTGATCTTGGTAATTAGAAATAAATGTATCATCAACCTTATTTTCATATAAATCATTAGTTTTCTTTATATTAGAGTTTTTTCTTTTAAGTGATGTTCGTACACGATCAATTGTTGTATTTTTTACACTAATTTGTTCTTTATTAACTTTAAAAATATTTTCTTCAACAATTTTGGTTTCAATTTTATTTTGAGAATATTGATCAAAATTTTTTAAAGATTTTGTAATTTCAGTACCTAGTAAACCTTCAAGAGCATTTAGAACTTTATAATCTGTTGGAAAACTTACGCCAGATTCCCATTTTTTAACTTCCTTTTGGGTAACCCCCGTGAAAGAAGCTATTTGTTTGTTTGATAAACCTCGTTCTGTTTTTAATTTATTAAAAACTGAGTTAAAGCTGTTCATAATTAATAATTCTATTCAAATAAAAATCTTTTATGTAACTACTCTTACATTGGAGGTGAACGAGCGCCTGGTGGGCTCCACAGTCTTCAAAACTGTTGAAAGGTGTAACAATCTTTGGCAGGTTCGATTCCTGTCCACCTCCGCTACTTTATACTTATTTGTTGATTATTATAAGAAAATGGAATCAGAAAAAAACATCCTTGAATCTTTAAATTTTGCTCCAGCAGGTTTTAAAGTTTCGCCTGGCTGGCGAGTTGGACATTTAAAGGAAGAAACTATAACAAAATCAGGATTATTAGTTCCCGCAGGAAGTGAAAAAACTTCAGAAGCTTTACCATTAATAGATGTCGATAGTGGAAAACAATTTTGGGCAGTTGCTAGTGGGGCTTGGAAATTTATTTGGCCACCAACTGGAAAAGTTGTATTAGCAGTAAGAGAATCTCAAATTATCGCTGAAGAAGAAGTAGCATCTTCACCTGATAATGGAAACTATTTATAAATATTATCTTTGAATCAACGAATTAATCCCAATCAAATTGATAGAAAACTATTAACTGTCTCAGATAGAGATATCTTTGTAACAACTCAGAAAGCTCTATTGATTGGAATAATTTTAAAAAATGAAATTAGAGCAGATAAAGAGGAGTCGTTAAAAGAACTGATAAATTTAGTAAAGACAGCTGGATCAAGTCCAACAATAATTCAAACAAAAAGAGTTGAATCAATTGATCCGAAAACTTTTATTGGGAAAGGCTCAATAGCAGAGCTTACTGACATTTCTGAAACAAATGATATTGATGTAGTAATTTTTGACTGTGAACTTACTCCAAATCAACAAAAAGAGCTCCGTGCAATGTTTAAATGTGACGTTGTTGATAGAACTGGATTAATTTTAGATATTTTTGCTTTGCATGCTCAGTCTAAAGAGGCTCGCTTACAGGTTGAACTAGCATTATCTATATATTTAAAACCTCGTTTAGCTGGTCTCGGAAAAACACTGAACCAACAAGGAGGTGGAATAGGAACTAGAGGTCCAGGAGAAACAAAACTGGAATCAGACAGTAGATTAATTGATAATAGAATTAATAAATTAAAAAAAGATTTAAAGAAAGTTTCAAAACAAAGAGAAGTCCAGTCAAGTTTAAGAAAAAAGAACAACACTCCACTAGTCTCAATCGTTGGATATACAAATGCTGGAAAATCAACACTATTAGAAAAAATTACATCTTCAAAAACATATGTTGCTAATGAACTATTTGCAACAGTTGATTCTTTACAAAGAGAATTAAAAGTTGATGGTTTAAACGAACCAATGATTATTTCAGATACAGTTGGATTCATACAAAACTTACCGACTACTCTAATTGAGTCCTTTAAATCAACACTTACTGTAGTTAATGATGCTAACTTACTAATTCATGTAGTTGATGCTGCTTCCGCACTTCCAAGCATGCATATAGAAACTGTTCATAATATTTTGGAACAAATTAATAGTCAAGTACCTGAGGTCTTGGTGTTTAATAAAATAGACAAAATTGATCGAGCATCAATTAACTTATTACAGGAAAAATTTAAAGATGCAATATTTGTTTCAGCAATTAATGAAATAAATATTGATCTACTAATTAAAACAATTACAAATAAAATATTCGGAGAGCTTCTTGAGGTAGTTATTGAAGTTAAGCCAATCAATTTAGAAAAAATTCATAAGTTTGCAACAATTATTGATGTTAAAAATTCTGAAGGATCATTAATAGTAAAAATTTCAATAAGAAATCACTATTTAGAAAAATTGATTTCTAAAGATATTGTTAAACTTTTATAATGATGAATCAAATTGGATTAATAGGTATTGGTGTTATGGGAAGCAACCTTGCACTAAATCTATCTGATAAAAATATTGAAGTTAAGGTATTTAATAACTCAGATGAGAAAATTCAAAATTTAATCGAAAGAGACTCAAATAATAATATTGAAGGTTATACATCATTATCTGAGTTGATTAATAATCTTCAGCAACCAAGAACAATATTATTACTTGTACCTTCAGGTGCCCCTACTTTTGAAGTCTCAAATCAACTTTTAGATTTAATCGATGCTGGAGATACTCTTATCGATGCTGGAAATTCTTATTTTGAAGATAGCAATAAATTAGGTGGTCTTTGTAATGAGCATAATATATCTTTTATAGGCATGGGTGTTTCAGGTGGCGAAGTTGGTGCTAGGACTGGACCAGCTCTTATGGTTGGTTCAGAAAATCAAATTTCAGATGAAATTAAATTAATTCTTGATTCAATTGCGGCAAACAAAAAAGGGGTACCTTGTACTGGGTATTATAAAGGTGCTGGTACAGGACATTTTGTAAAAATGATTCATAATGGAATTGAATATGCAGAAATGCAAATAATTGCTGAAGCCTATTCGGTTTTAAAAACTTATAATTTTTCAAATCTTGAAATTTCTGATTTTTTTAAATCTTTATCTGATATCAATCAGTCTTCATACTTAATTGAAATTACTTCCAATATTTTAAAAAAAGAAATTGATGGTACTTATCTTATTGACAAAATTGACTCTAAAGCTAACCATAAAGGTACTGGCAAACTAACCATTGAAACTGCTCTTAATTACGGTTTTCCAATACCTTCTATATTCTCTGCTTTTAATGCAAGAGTTGAAAGTCATTATCAAAATATTTTTTTGCAAAATTATGACAAGCTAGATACCGAGCTAGAAACTAATAAACTTAAAAATGCTATTTATTTTTCAAGACTGTCTTCTATGTTGCAAGGATTAATGTTTATAGAATTTTTAAGTAATAATAATTCATACGATATAAAAACAAAAAATATACTAAACAATTGGGCTGCTGGTTGCATAATTCGATCTGAACTATTAACAGAACTAACAAATATATGCGACGAAAAAGGAATGCTGGATATAAGCAAAGTTCAGAAAGTACTAGATGTATATTTTGAGGACACAAAAGAAATAGTTAGAAATGCAATAAGTTCAAACATACCATTACAAGTCATTACAACATCTCTTAACTGGTACTTAAATTTAACTACTGATTTCAACCCATCTAACTTAATTCAGGCTCAGAGAGACTATTTTGGAGCACACCAAGTAAAGTTAATTGGTAGTGAAGATTTTTTACACTTTCAGTGGGATTGAAATTATTTTTTACTAATATCTGCTGATGACCAAAAAAAATAGACTTCCAAAAATTGCAATACCTAATCGATATGAGATAAACCTTGATGTCGACATAGAAAATTTCAAGTACAAAGGTGATGAGGTTATCTATATAGAAATAGTTGAAGATACAGCAGTAATTGAACTAAATGCACTTGGGATCCAGGTACAAAATGCGTTTGTAGAAAATGACAATAATATGCACCATGAAGCTTCTGTGAACTACATCAAAGAAGAAGAAAAAATAATTTTAACATTTGAAGAAACTGTAAAAGCTGGTGATTGGAAACTCTATATTAATTTTGATGCACAAATTGTAGATGATTTGCGAGGTTTCTATAGGAGTAGCTTTAAGGATTCAAAGGGTTTGCAAAAATGGATAGCAACAACACAATTTGAACCTACTGCTGCAAGGATGGCTTTCCCTTGTTGGGATGAACCTGAATATAAAGCTGTATTTTCAATTTCATTAACTTCAAACTCAGAACTTGTCAGAATTAGTAATGAAAAAGTTCTTAGTGAAAGTACAGAAAATGGTAAGACAACTACTAAATTTGTTGATTCCATGAGGATGTCTACATACCTTGTTGCGTTTGTTGTTGGAGATCTTGAAATAACAGAGATTGGCGAAGTAAATGGAACTTGTGTCAGAGTGGTTCACCGTCCAGGATTTGCTGAACAAACTAAATTTGCTGGTGAAAGCAGCAATAAAAATTTTAGATTTCTTTGAGAAATATTATGAAATAGATTATCCAGGGTCAAAACTAGATTTGATTTCTATTCCAGATTTTGCAATGGGTGCTATGGAAAACATTGGAGCAATTACATTTAGAGAAACTCTTTTACTAATAGATGTAGAAAAAGCAACGCGAGCAGAACTATCAAGATCTGTAGAAGTTATTGCCCATGAGCTAGCTCATATGTGGTTTGGAGATCTTGTAACTATGAAGTGGTGGGATGGGATATGGTTGAATGAAGCATTTGCTAGTTTAATGGAAGTAATCGCCTCAGAGGGTACTTATCCAGAATTTAAATTATGGAATGAATTAAATCTAGCTAGAACACAAGGTTTTAATGTTGATTCTCTAAGAACTTCTCGACCAGTTGAGTTTGAAGTTGAAACACCTGAACAAGCCGAAGAAATGTTTGATGTTCTAACCTATCAAAAAGGTTCTACGGTTTTAAGAATGTTTGAAACATTTATTGGAGAGGAAAACTTTAGGTTAGGTGTTGTAAATTATTTAAATAAATTTAAATACAAAAATACACACTCGTCAGATCTTTGGAATGAATTATCTAAAACAAGTGAATACAAACTTGACGATATTTTACCTACATGGATACATCAAGAAGGATATCCTATAATTTCAGTGCAATCCGATGGCAAAGAAATAAAAATTACCCAAGAAAGATTTTTAATTTCTGGAGAAAGTGATGAAACAATTTGGAAAGTTCCACTAAATATAAGATATCTTGATTCAAAAGTTACAGATAAAATTCTTCTCTCAAATAAACAATCTTCATTTGAACAGAAAAGTGAAGTTCCTTTTGTAAATAACGGAGGATGGTCATTTTTTCATACTTCATATAGTGAAGATTTGTTTAATTTGATTATCAAAAATTTTGATCAATTAGATATTAATGAAAAATATAGATTCTTAGAAGATGCTTGGATGAGTTTAAGAGTTGGAAAGTTAACATATGAAAACTTTCTGGAAATATTAAAACTGTATTCAGAAATTGAAGAAGTAAACATTTGGTCATTAATTTCTGGAATTATATCTACACTTAGTAAAATACTGCAAAATAAATCCATAGAAGAGTTTACAAAGAAATTTTGTTCTCCACTTTTAACAAAGCTCGGTAAAGAATATGTAAATGGTATCGAAAAAGAGCAAGCCCAATTGAAATCACAAGTTTGTAATTTATATGCAAGCGTTTGTAGAGATGATGAGTTTATAGACTTCTTTTCAGAACAATTTAAATCAGGTGATTATGAAGAATATTCAGACGGTAGTTATTACAATTTAGTTCTTTCAATATCTTCTTTAGACAAATCATTATCAAGTACATTATTTATAGATAAATTTAATAGTGCATCTTCACCACAACTTCAATCAAGATATCGTAACGTACTTGGATTAGTTGAAAATGAGGATTCGCCAGCAAATATTATAAATTCAATTCTTGATGAAACTATAAGAGGTGCTGATGCTCCATACGTTTTGTCTTTACTAATAGCTAATTCAAACAACGGTAATAATGCTTGGAAGTTAATAACTGAAAATTGGAATGAATTATTAAACATGATGCCTGAGTGGACTGCATCAAGAATATTAGATTACTTACCATCAATATACGATAAAAAATTAGGTGATGAAATTGAAAAATTCTTACTTCATAATCCATTGCCTGCTGCTGAAAAAATTACAAAACAAAAACTGGAAAGACTTCAAGCAAACATTAATTTTGCAAATATAATTAAAGCAATTTAGAAAATTTAAAAATCTGATTTTGGGAGAAATAATGAAAACAAGAATTGCTGCATTTTTACAACCACAACATGCTGAATATGACCAAATAAGAAAAGCTGCATTAAAAGCTGAGGAAATGGGAGTAGATGTAATTTACAACTGGGATCATTTTTATCCGCTTTACAAAGAAGATGGAACCCAGTGGGCTGAAGGTGAAAGAAGAGAAGGTAAACATTTTGAATGTTGGACTATGCTAGCAAGTTGGGCTGAAGCTACAAACTCAGTAGATATCGGACCACTAGTAACTTGTAATTCTTATAGAAATCCAGAACTATTAGCAGACATGGCAAGAACTGTTGATCATATTTCAAATGGAAGAGCAATACTTGGAATTGGATCAGGTTGGTTTGAGCAGGATTATGAAGAATATGGTTATGAATTCGGTACAGCTATTTGGAGATTAAAAGAGCTTGAAAAATCCCTAGAACGTATTGTTGAAAGAATGAAAAAATTAGATCCTCAACCAACAAGAAAAATTCCAATTTTAATCGGTGGTGGTGGTGAAAAAGTAACACTAAAATTGGTTGCTAAATACGCAGATATCTGGCATGGATTTGCAACCAAGACTGAAGAAAGAAGTGGTGTAGAAACTGTTGCACATAAAAATAATGTTTTAAATAACTGGTGTAAAGAAATTGGAAGAGATCCAAGTGAGATTCAAAGATCAATAGGTGTTGATATTAACAGAGTAGATTTGGCTGACAAGTTGGTAGAGGCAGGTGCAACTGAATTGACTTTAGCAGTAAATGGACCATATACAGATATTGAAAAATTGCAACCCTGGATTGAGTGGAGAGATAAATAAATCTTCATTAAACAAATGGATATATTAATAATTTCAGTTGGTTTGATATTCGGACTCTTTTTGTTAATAAAAGGAGCTGATGAAATGGTTCAATCAGCAATTCAAATAGCTGTTAAATTTAGCATCCCAAGCTCAATAATAGGTGCAATTTTTATCGGTTTTGGAACATCAACTCCAGAATTGTTTGCTAGCGCTGGTGCGGCAATTAAAGGAGATCTGGACTTAGGTGTAGGAAATATTATTGGTTCTAATATTGCAAATTCACTTCTTGTTCTTTCTGTGCTTTATATTTTTCTTCCCAAAGATTTAATAAAAAATTTAAAACTAAACAAGTTAAGTCCTATTTGGATGGGAATTCTAACCGTGCTTTTTGCTGGCTATTATATGATATTTAATTACTTTTCCTACTTATTTGGTGTTCTTCTTTTAGTAATTACTTCTTTTATAATCATTTCATTAATAAGAGAAGAAAGCCTAGAGCAAGAAGAGTTGCTATCAACAGAAAGAAAAAATCTAGTTATTAGAGCTACATTGGCATTAGGTGCAACGATTTATGGAAGTAATTTAGTAGTTGATAATTCATTACAACTGGCCGAAAAATTTGGAGTATCATCTCTGATTGTTGGCTCAACATTAATTGCAGTTGGTACTAGTTTGCCTGAAGTAGCAAGCTCTATTGCAGCAGCACGAATGAAAAAACCAAGTTTGGTATTTGGAAATATTTTTGGTTCAAACTTATTTAATATTGGTTTGGTTGGTGGTTCAATATTTATGATTAACCCAAACCAACTAAGTTCTGATATATCTATTTCTATTTATTACTTATTAATCTCTGGAGTAATTTTATTAATTTTAGCTTTTTCCAAGGTATCGAGAAATATATTGTTAGGTATAATTTTATTAACTATATATGTAAGCTACTTGTTAAATTTGTTCTAAATTTTTATTTCGAAAAAATATTAGTAAACCAATAAATGACAACAACAACCCACCAATTTGATTATAAGTTACATTGCCAATTGTTGAGTCGCCCATACCAAAACGTAGGGTATCTAAAACGAATCTTTGGAATCCGTACCAAAAAGCCCACAAACCAATCCAAGAGCCTTGACCAAATGAAAACTTTTTTTTCATATACATAAACAAGAAGAAAACACATAAGGCTAAAAGTAAATCATATAAAGCTACATGGTGATAGGTACCACAAGTCAATAAAGGTGAATCGCATTCTAAACCATTATGCTGTGGTGCAACATCATAGCCTGGTCTTATTTCATAAGCTAAAATAAAATTACTTGCTCTACCCAAATGTTCAACTATAGCTAAGTCACCAATTCTTCCAATGACGGTGCCTAAGATTAATCCGGTAGCTGCATAGTCTCCATACTGCTTAAAACTTTTTTTATTAAAAATAGTAATTTTTAAATAGGCTGCAATAATTCCTCCTGCCATACCACCCATAATTGAGTAGCTTCCTGAAAGAGTAAATACATCGTCCAATCCATATCCTGGTTCAAGAATATGCGCTGGAACTGTGAAAAATCTTGCACCAAGAATCGCTCCAAAAATTGCCCAAGTTAGAGCTTCTGAAAACAATATTGTGTCGGCACCGTCTTTTTCAGCAAGCTTTAACGCATGATTGGCTCCAAAGTAGAAACCAATCGCTGCAAAAACTCCATGCAAAGAAAAAAACAACGGCCCAATTTGAGTAATGGGTATTGGAGGATATGTTATAGACAGTAAAACTTCTTGCATAATTAAATATTTCTTAAAGTAAAAATTATATCAGCAACCATACTTAAAAACAGTAGTGCAAGATAAGTATTTGAGAATACAAAATAACTTATAGGAGTAATTCTTTTTTTATATAAGTTATAAGTTTTTAATAATAAATAACTACCCAAAATAACTGATGAATACAAATATACAATTCCTAACTGCAATATGGGAGATAAAAGTATGGATGTAATGACAGTTGCACAACCATAAATTGCAATAAATATAATTGTTCTAATTTCCGATTCTTGTGTTGGAAGCATTGGAAATTGAGCTTCTTTATAATCTTCAACATTATGAAGAGAAAGTGCCCAAAAATGTGCTGGTGTCCAGAGAAAAACTAATAAAAAAAGTAACCAAGAACCAATGTCTAAATTTGAACCCGTTGCGGTCCAACCGATTAAAACAGGAGCAGCACCAGCAGCACCTCCTATAACAATGTTTTGATTAGTTCTTGGTTTTAAAAATAATGTATAAATAAATGAATAAAATAAATTTGCTGATAAAGCAATAAGACTAGCAAGTGTTGTAGTGAAAAAATAAAGAATAAAAAAACCTAAACTACCAACAATTAAAGAAAAAGCATAGGCTCTTTTTATTGAAATTTCTCCAGTTACCAAAGGTCTACCTGAAGTTCTAGACATTAATTTGTCTTGTTCAATTTCAAAAATTTGATTTAGAACATTAGCGCTGACGGCTAATAAAGTACCGCCAATCAAAGTTAAAATAATTAAATTAATTGGAGGAAAACTATAAATCGAAACAATCATTGCAGGAACAGTTGTTATTAACAATAACTCAACAACTCTGAGTTTTGAAAGCTTAATATAGCTAGATAAAACTAATTTTTTGGTCTGAATTTCCATATGGACATAGTACTTGTGATTACACTATATATTGTTACAACGCTATCCTTAAATACTGTTATTAATAAAATATGTTGATGAAAAAATTTTTTAAGTTTAAAAATTTTAAATACTTTTCTTTAGTTTTTATTTCTGCGTGTATTGAAAATGCTCCATTAGATTCTTTAAGCCCTGAAGGACCCTATGCAAGATCTATCGATGAATTGTTTTGGTTAACTTTCTGGATAGCGGTCGTAATTTTTGTTTTAGTTCAAGGTGTGCTTTTAATTTCAGTGTTTGTTTTTAGAGAAAAGCCTAATAAACCAGAACCTAAACAAATTCATGGAAATACAAAACTTGAAATTATTTGGACTGTTATACCAGTTTTAATTCTTGCTTTTATTGCTGTGCCAACAGTTAGAACTATTTTTGATTTAGCAAGAGAACCTGAAGACGCATTAAAAATTGAAGTAATAGGACACCAATGGTGGTTTGAATATAAATATCCAGATTATGGTATAACAACCGCAAATGTTTTGGTTATACCTAGTGATAAACCTATTAGGTTAGAAATGTGGTCAAATGATGTACTTCATAACTACTGGGTACCAAAATTAAACGGTAAAAGATACCTGGTGCCTGGACAAAAAACTTATCTTAATTTACATGCTGATAATCCTGATGAATTTTGGGCACAATGTGGTGAGTATTGTGGATTAAGTCATTCTAAGATGCGAGGTAGAGTGGTTTCTTTAAGCGAAGATGATTTTAATTCTTGGATAAAAAATCAACAACAAAATGCTACAAAACTTGAAGACGGATCTTTAGCAGCAGAAGGTCAAACAGTTTATTTAAATGCTGGTTGTACACAATGTCATGTTATTAATGGCGTTTGGGACACACAAGGAGATAGAATTGCACCAAATTTAACACATTTTGCTACAAGGACTGTTTTTGCTGGCGCTTCTCTAGAAAATAACGAAGAAAATTTAACTAATTGGTTAGCAAACCCTCCAAAAATAAAACCAGGAACATTTATGCCTAATCTAGAATTGACTGAAGCGGAAATCAATGCTTTAATTGCGTACTTAGGAACTTTAAAATGACAAAAATTTTAGAACCAAAAAAACAAAGTAGCATTTTCAGAAGACCATCTTCAGAAACAGGGATTTGGTCTTGGATTACAACAGTTGATCACAAAAAAATTGGAATAATGTATGGTTATTCTGCATTCTTTTTCCTTTTAGTTGGTGGTCTTGAAGCTTTAGTTCTTAGAATTCAGTTGTCTCAACCTGATAACAATTTCTTATCAGCAGCTGAATACAATGCTATGTTTACAATGCACGGTACAACTATGATTTTCTTGGCAATTATGCCTATAAGTGCCGCTTTTTTCAATTATTTATTACCACTTCAAATTGGTGCAAGAGATGTTGCGTTCCCTAGATTAAACGCACTTTCATTTTGGATATTTATCTTTGGTGGAATATTTTTATATTCAACATTCATCTTTGGTACTGCTGGTGCACCTGAAGGTGGATACTTAGCAGAGGAAGTAAGTTGGCTAGGTTCAGCACCAAATGGAGGATGGTTTGGTTATCAACCAAATGCTGGTATGAAATATTCACCTGGTACAGCTATGGACTTTTGGGCCTTAGGATTACAGATTCTTGGTATAGCTTCACTTATTTCAGCTTTCAACTTTATAACTACAATTATCAACATGCGTACAAAAGGTATGAGGTTTATGAGAATGCCAGTGTTTACATGGATGACATTCGCAGTATCATTCTTACTAGCTTTTTCACTTCCAATTATTGCTATTGCGTTATTTTATGTAACTTTTGATAGAAATTTTGGAACAACTTTCTTTTTAACTGAAGGTGGTGGTGATCCGGTATTATGGCAACACCTTTTTTGGTTATTCGGACACCCTGAAGTCTATATTTTAATCCTCCCTGCATTTGGTATTGTATCTGAGGTTCTTCCAACTTTTTCTCGAAAGCCACTTTTTGGTTACGCAGCAATTGTATTCGCTGGTTTTGGAATTGCATTTATCGGTTTTGGTGTTTGGGCACATCATATGTTTGCTTCATCGATAAGTACTGTAGCTCAAGCTGGATTTGGTTTATCAACAATGGTTATTGCTGTTCCAACTGGAGTGAAAATATTTAATTGGCTTGGTACCGTTTGGGGTGGGAAGTTAAAACTTAATACACCGATGTTGTTTTCTTTGGGTTTCATTGGAATGTTTGTTATTGGAGGTTTGAGTGGAGTTACACATTCAATAGTTCCAGCAGATACACAACAAACAGACACTTATTATATAGTTGCTCATTTTCATTATGTTTTGTTTGGTGGTGCAATGTTTGGAATTTTTTCCGGCTTATACTACTGGTTTCCAAAAGTTTGGGGCAAAATGTATAACGAAACTCTTGGAAAAATACATTTTTGGCTAATGTTGATTGGTTTCAATCTGACTTTTGGTCCAATGCATTGGTTAGGGTTGCAAGGCCAAGTTAGAAGAACTTGGGTTTATGCTGCAGAAACTAATTTACAATTTTGGAATGTAATTGTAACAATTGGTGCCTTTACAATTGCAATTTCAATTATTGTATTTATGATAAATTGGATTTTCTCAAAGAGAAATGGTGAAAAAGCACCATTCGATCCATGGGATGCAAGAACTATTGAATGGTCAATACCGTCACCAACACCAGTGTGGAACTTTTCAACTGCTCCAGAGATAAAATCCTTAGACGATTTCTGGCATTCAAAATATGACGAAGATGAAGAAGGTAGAGCAATAAGAAAACCTGAGGCCGATCAATTACTTATTGAATTAGAAGAAGACGGTTTAAATCCAAAAGAAGATATTACTCTTCCTAATCCTTCTTATTTCCCAATTATCTTAGCTTCCGGCTTACCGCTACTCGCTTATGCTGTAATTTTTAAATCTATTGCATTAGCAGGTGTTGGAGTAATTTTGTTGCTTGCAGGTAGTTTTGGTTGGGGTACAGAACCGCTAGAAGAAGGTCATGAATAAGAATGAGTAATGCACATGCCTACCCACATGAACATACTGGTGTAGAAACTAGAAAGTTAGGAATGTGGGTTTTCTTATCCACAGAAATTTTATTTTTTGGAACTTTAATTACAACATTTATGATTTTTAAAGGTAGAAGCTTTCCAGGAATTAAATTAACTGATGTTTATGATATACCTTTCACCTCAATTAGCTCATTCGTATTACTTATGAGTTCTTTAACTATGGTTCTTGCTCATAATGCCATTGAGGCTGATGACCAAGATAAAACAAGAGTGTGGTTACTAGCAACAGCTATGCTTGGTGCTGTGTTTTTAGCTGGACAAATTTATGAATTTACAGAATTTTATCATAAAGGTTTTGAGCTAAGTACAAATATATTTAGTTCATCATTTTATGTACTTACTGGTTTTCATGGACTTCATGTTTTTATTGGTGTCATATTATTACTCTCACTTTGGGGAATTGGTCAAAGACAAAATGGTTTATCTTTAGAGAGTGGAATGAATTTAGAATTTGTTGCACTTTATTGGCACTTTGTTGATATTGTTTGGATTGTACTTTTTACTGTTGTTTATTTGATTTAATATGTCAGACTCTCACTCAAATCATCCAACGCCAAAAAAATATGTTCAAATTGCAGTAATTTTAGGAATCTTAACTGCAATTGAAGTAGCTCTTTACTATACGGAAGATATTGTTGGAGCGTTAACAGCACCTTTATTGATTACACTTGCAGTTGGAAAATTTGTAATTGTCGTAGGTTGGTTCATGCATCTAAGATTTGAAAATAAAACTGTAAATAGATTTTTTACTGGTGGTATGATTTTGGCTTTAATTTTATTTGCAATAGTTATGTTCGAAAGAGCGTCTGCTAATTATTTTTAATATATAAATGCAATCTTTACCTTGGCACCCTCATTTCGATGTTTGGGCACTAATAATTGGTTTAATAATTTTTTTTGAATTTAGTTCAAATAATAGTTTTTTAAAATCTCAAAAAAGAAAAACTTGGTATTCAGGTCTATTAATTTTATGGATATTTACTGATTATCCGCTGCATGATATAGGAGAAAAATATTTGTTTTCTGTCCATTCTGTTGAGCATCTTGTTTTAGCATTGGTTGCACCACCGCTACTTCTATTAGGCATGCACACTGAAATGAAGAAGCTGATATCAATTCCAATTTTTATAAGTATTTTAAAAATAACATCAAAGCCTGTTGTTGCATTCTTTTTATTTAATACAGTTATGGTGGGAATGCATTGGACAAATGTAGTTAATTTAATGGTAACGAATAGTATATTTCATTTTTTTGTTCATTCCATAATGCTCTTAATCTCACTGAACATGTGGGTTCCTGTTATAGGGTTTAATGAAGAAATAAAATCATTGAGCCAAGCTGGAAAAATTGGTTATATGTTTTTACAGTCTTTACTTCCCACAATTCCAGCAAGTTTTTTGACTTTTGGAACAGAACCAATCTACTCAGCATATTTATTAAGAGAAAATATATTTAATATTTCAACAGTTAATGATCAAACTTTAGCGGGTCTTGTCTTAAAACTCGGAGGAGGCGTAATCATATGGGTAACTATCTTAATTATTTGGCTAAATTGGTTTAAAGAAGAAAAAACATTTGACGATGTAGTTAGAAAAAATTCTGTAGATTAAAATTGAATTAAAATATGGACGAAAAATTATTAGAACAACTTAGCAGTTCCTCTGGAATACCTCAATTATTACTTTCACGTTCAATTCAAGCTAGAGCTGAAGCTTCAGGAACTAAACCTAATGAAGTTCTTAATAGCTGGTTAGGTGGAGAACCTATTCAAAACTCAATTTCTGTAGTAAATGAAAATGTAAATGTGCCAGAAGTTACTGCTGAAAATGAAACTCCTATATTAGAAGATTCAGTAGCTGAAGAGTTAGCTTCTACTAAAGAGCAAGCGATAGAAACTGAAATCGTAAAATCTACTGTTTTAACAGAGGAAAAAGTAGAACCACCAATTGAACTCGGTAAAAAAATTCAAAAATCTCTAAAATATGGTTCATTATTTGGTTTAATTGTAGGTTTTTTAGAAGCTATTTTTATTAGTTCATTTTTATTTGAAGGTTTAATACTCGAAGCTGAGACACAAAATATTATCTCTCAATACAATTCAATTTCATTTTTATTAGTTATAACATTAGGTTTTTCGTTATTCGGCATGTTAAATTCAATAAATATCAAAAAGTATTTTGAGACTAATTTTAGTGGGTACTCAATACATTCTTCTGATAGAGAATCACTAATTACTGGTGCTGGATTGGGTTTGATTTTTGGGGCTATCAGTGCTTTTTATATAATAAATTCTGTTGGTCAGACAATCGAAGCTATCTTACCTGAAGATCCTATAGTCAATTTAATAAATGTTAGGGGTGCATTTTGGAGAGTAGTTATTCTTTCTTCAATAGTTCAAGCTATAATTTCAAGCCTTTCTATGATTCTCGGGGTTCCTAAAGGTCTTGAGAATGAAGAGTTTCTTGAAGCTGAAAAAGTAAGAAAAAGAATCATTGGATCAGTTTTAGTACCTATAGCATCCATAATATTTGGTGGATTAATTGCATTTGGAATATCTCAAGTTTTTTTAAATTTTCATGAGCTTGCACCACTCTTTGCACTTATAATTTCTGCTGCAATTTTAATTTTTGCAAGTGTTATTAGTTCAGCTCCAAAAATTAAAGTTACGAAAACAGAGTTTATAATTGCTTTTTCGGGGATTTTAATTTTAATTATTATCATAGGCAGCATTGCTGCAAGTCAACACTAAATTATGTCAGTTGATTTTGATAGCTTAGAGTTAATCAAAACATATATAAAGTCAAAAAGATTTGAAGGCATAAAAAGAGACTACTCTCCTGAAAAAGTACAAGGTTTAAGAAGTAAAATAAAGATTTCATATGACTTATCAAACTTAGGTGCTATAAATTTATGGGAACTTCTTAACCAACCATCAAATTGGGTCTCTGGACTTGGTTCTGCAACAGTTCAACAAGCAATGCAATTAGAAAAATTAAACTATCAAATTTTATACGTTAGTGGTTGGCAAATAGCTGCTGAGAGTAATTTTGGTACCAATACTTATCCTGATCTTTCTCTCTATCCTTCAAACAGCACACCTGAATTTGTTAGGAAAATTAATAATACTTTACTAAGAAAATCAGCTGAAAACAAAAAAACTACTCTTCCTCCAATAATTGCTGATGGTGAATCTGGATTTGGTGGTATTTATAGTGTTTTTGACATAACATCACAATTTATTAGTACTGGAGCAGCTGGAGTTCATTTTGAAGACCAACTAGCATCAGAAAAAAAATGCGGACACGTTGGAGGTAAAGTTGTTATTCCAACATTTGAATTTATAAAAAAACTTAATGCATCAAGATTGGCTTCTGATGTAACTGGAGTCCCAATTGTAATAATTGCTAGAACTGATTCCCTACACGCAAAATTATCTACTTCAGATTTTGACGAAAGGGATAAAGAATATTTGAGTAAAAATAGAACATCAGATGGTTATTACGAAATTAAAGACAATAAAGGCTTAGCAATCACTAAATCTCTAGCTTATGCAGAATACTCAGATGTAGTTTGGTGTGAAACAAATGATCCAGATTTAGGATTTGCAAAAGAATTTGCTCAAGAAATAAAAAGTAGATTTCCAAATAAATTTTTAGCTTACAATTGCTCTCCTTCGCTAAATTGGATGGACAAATTTAGCAAAAAAGAGTTGAATAATTTTCAGGAGTCTCTTTTTGACTTTGGATATAACCTACAATTTGTATCACTAGCAGGATTTCATTCGATGATTAGTTCATTTTATGAGCTTGGTGCTAGTTTTAAAGAAAGTAACATGGAAGCAATTGCAAATTTACAAATGAAAGAAACCCAAATGTCAGAAATTGGTTACACAGGTCTAAAACACCAACAAGAAGTAGGTTCAAACTATTATGAACTAGTTGGTGAAGCATTGCTTGGAGATGAATCAGAACTACTTTCAAAAAAAGACTCTACAGAGAATACACAATTTTAATAGAATACAGAAATGACATATTTTAAAGATAAAACAATAATTATGAGCGGTGGATCACGAGGTGTTGGCCTTGAAATAGCAAAATCTCTTGGTAAAGATGGTGCTAACATTGCGATTTTAGCAAAAACTACAGAGCCACATCCTTTACTCCCAGGTACAATATTTTCTGCAGCTGAGGAGATAGAGTCTGTTGGTGGTACAGCTCTTCCAATAGTTTGCGACATACGTTTTGAAGATCAAGTTCAAGATGCTGTTAATGAAGTTGTCAATAAATTTGGTGGAATAGACATATGCATCAATAATGCAAGTGCTATTCACCTATCTAATACTGAAAATACACCAATGAAAAGATACGATTTGATGCACAATATTAACGTCAGAGGAACTTTTCTACTCAGTCAAAAATGCATCCCACATTTAAAAAATGGAAAAAATCCACATATTTTAACCCTGTCTCCGCCATTAAACATAGATAGAAAATGGTTTGGAATGACTTTAGCATACACAACAGCAAAGTATGGGATGTCTCTAGTAGCTCATGGTTTAGCAGAAGAATTAGGTCAGTATGGTATTGCTTCAAACTGTTTGTGGCCAAGAACTTCTTTGGACACTGCAGCAGTCAGAAATGTCATTGGAGCAGAATTAGTAAAAGGTTCTAGAAAACCAACTATTTATGCTGATGCAGCTTATGCAGTTTTGCAAAGAGACTCTAAATCATGCACTGGAAACTTCTTTCTTGATCAAGATGTGTTGGAAGAAGAAGGTGTTACAGACTTTGAACAATATGCAATAGAAAAAGGAGCAACATTAGTTTCTGATTTTTTTGTTGATGATAATCCTGAAGATTGGATACAAGCCTAAATTTAACATAACTGATTTATACAAATTAGGTGAATGGAATAATTATTTTTTTAAAGGTAAGATTTAATATGCCGAAAATTGTGAAAATAATTTTTTATTTACTCCTTGTTTCTCTTGCTGCTTGTGGTTCTCAAGAAGCTAGTGGCACAGAACCTCAAATTATCAAAGTTGTTGATGATGAATTTTCTCCAAAAATACTAAAGGTTGAACCAGGAACTACAGTTATATGGGAATCTGGGGGTTCGAATAATCACAATGTAATTGCTAGTGATGGCTCGTGGCAAGCAATTTCATCGGATTATTTTGAATACGGAATAATTACAAAAGGTGATCAATTTGAACATACTTTTACAGAACCTGGTATTTATGAGTACTATTGCCCATTCCATGGAACTAATGACAAAGGAATGGTTGGAACTGTTATTGTCGGCGATGTTGAATATTCAGTTGAATTAACAGAAAACGAAACTGAACTAAGTAACAATGTATTAAAAGTAGGTAAAGATCAAGAATTTAATAAAATTCAGGATGCTGTTGATTCATCCAACCAAGGTGATTTAGTTTTAATTTATCCTGGTGTTTATAACGAAAGTGTTACTGTAACTACTGATTTTATAACGATAAGGGGTGTTGATAGAAACAATGTAATTTTGGATGGAGAATTCATGTTTGAAAACGGTATTCAAGTTTATGATACTGATGGAGTTACTGTAGAAAATTTATCTGTAAGGAATTTTTCTTTAAATGGAGTCTATTGGAATTCTTCATTAGGATACAGGGGTTCTTACTTAACTGTTTATAACAATGGTGATTATGGTGTTTATGCTTTTAATTCAACAGATGGAATTTTTAATAATATATATGCCTCTGGACATCCAGATAGTGGAATCTATATAGGACAGTGCTATCCTTGTAACGCATTAATTTATGACAGTGTAGTAGAAGGGAATGCACTGGGTTATTCAGGTACTAACGCTGGTGGACATCTTTATATTTATAACAATGTTTGGTATGACAATATGTCTGGGATTGTACCTAATACTTTAGACTCAGAATTAAATCCACCAGGACGTGAAACAACAATAATTGGAAACTTAGTTCTTGATAATAACAATTACAATGCACCAACTAATCGGTTTGGTTTGGTAGCAAAAGGAAATGGAATTGTTGTACCTGGTCGTGTTGGTGATGTCATTCAAAAAAACTTAGTAATCAACCATGATAAGTACGGAATTGTAGCTAGCCCGATGTTGGATGCAAATCTCTACTTTTCACAACATGTCAAAATTACTGATAACGTTGTACTTGACTCGGGTTATACTGACCTAGCTTTAGCAGGACCGTGGGGTCCAGGTAATTGTTTTGAAAATAATATTTATCAAACTTCAACTCCTCCACTATTAGAACAGTTGCATAACTGTAGTGATTTAAATTCAAGTTTTCTATTATCACGCTTCCCATTACAAGGAGATTCGTCTGGATTAATGCTACTGGCTGGTTTTTTTGCTGATGCACAAAATCAAGAAGTTGATAAAAACAGATATAAAGAATATCCATGGCCAGCAGATCAAAATAATATGAATTTTGCAAACATTCTAGAACCAGCACCTGCAATAGATATATTTTTTATTCCTGATTTAGCAAATATTCAAGTTCCTTATGACTTATTAAATAACAAAAATTTTGAAGAAAATTTTGGATCAAAAAAGGAGATAATAATGAGTGGAGTTCCGATTTCAAGCCCAAGTATTTGGCAATTGTTGTTTCAATTGTATGGATACTTAATGCCATTTGTGCTTTATGCAGCATGGACAGCATTAGCATTAAGTGACTTGAATTCAAAAGAAATGAATAGTTCAAAAAAATATCTATGGCTAGGAATTGTATTTCTTGTGCCATTTTTTGGAGTGCTAGCCTATCATCTAATTGGACCAAGTTCTGTAACAAAATCTATGAAAATAGCAGCTATTGGTGGAGGACTCTTAAGCTATATAGTAATTTTGATAGTCACAGCTGTGGTTAGCGGTTTAGTTTAATATATTTTATCTATGCTCGTTGAATTCATGGATTAGCCATGGAATCATGAGTAATGCGGCAATTGGATCAAAGTACCAAACATTAAATAAATAATTAAGTCCAATACCTAAAATAACCAAAATTGATAAATTTAGGCAGAACAATGTTTCCTTTGCTTCTGCTATTAAAACTTGGTTATTTAGTTTTTTTCCAAGTTTTAATTTTTTGTATGATAATGGGCCTTCTACCAAAATTGAAACCGTAGCAAGTACAACTCCAAGTAATGTAGCTTCTGGTTTTGTTGTGTTAAATAAATCATAAGCAGATTTAATAAAAATAAAAATTGCTAAAGCTAAAAATGAATAGGAAATTATTTTTTCAGATTTTCTTGCAACTTTCTTATTTGTAGATGAGACTCCCCAAATTGCAACTAAAGAAGCTGTTATCTCAATAACACTATCAAAACCAAAACCTAAAAGAGACGTGCTGTTGTTTTTAATACCTAGGTATAACGCAGCGAATCCTTCAACAACGTTATAGATTATTGTTAGGACTATTAAATTTTTTGATTGGTTTAAAGCGTTATTCACAGATACTATTATAAGAACTATGTCTTTTAATCATGTACTTTGTTATGGTACTTTGAATCCGGATCTAATTTATTATGTCAACTCACTTCCAAATTCAGGTGGTGATATAAGAAGTAACAAGTACAAAATTAGACCAGGCGGAACAGCAATAAATTGTGCTGAAAATATTAACAATTGGTCTCTTAAAGTATCTGTTGCAGGAAATAGCTTAGCTGATGATGCTCTAGGTAACTACTTAATAAAATATTTAGATGATTTAAATATTAATCATGATTTGGTAATTAAGAATTCAAAAATTACACCTTCGTGTTCAATATTTGTTGAGGAAAGTGGAGAAAGAACTATTGTTTCTTCTGGTTATAAGGATTCTTTATGGAGTAATTTAAACAATTTAAACGGATATGATTCACTACTTATAGATCGTTACTCAATAAGTTTTATTCGTGAAAACTTAAAAGAATTAAAAATAAAAAATAATTTATTTTTGGTACAAGCTGGCTATGAAGAAGAAATTGATTATAAAATAGATTTTCTCGTTGTAAGTAAAAATGAAATTGATGTTGGTGAAGCAAATAAAATTTTAGAAAATGATTTGGCAAAATATATTCTTTTAACTTCTTCTAATTTGCCTGCCAGGTTAATTGGAAAAGAAGGGGCAGTCGAAATTGTTCCTCCAGACTTTAAATCAGTTGACTCAACCGGTGCTGGAGATTGTACAGCAGCATATATCGCTGCTTTTGGTAATGAAGAGATCATAGATGTAGTTAGGAAAGCTTGTGCTGCTGGAGCTATATTAGCCGGCACTAACGAGCTCCCTTCAATCCCAAAAATTAATGAAATATCGAAATTAGTCGAAGTTAACCCACGGTAGTAATTTCTAATAAACTAAAACTGAGACTATAGTTGTTGCATGGCTGTTGTTTACAAAGCTCCAATAAAAGATATTGTTTTCGGCTATGAAGTTATTGATTCTTATAATATTTTAAATAAAATTTCAATGTTTAAAGATTTTTCTGAAGATATCGTAGTTCCCACTATGGAAGAATGCGCAAAATTTGCAGAAGGAGTTCTGGCTCCAATTAATAGCATAGGTGATCAAGTTGGTGCAGTTATAAATAATGGTATAGTTACCATGCCTGAAGGCTATAAAGAGGCCTATAACAAATTTAAAGAAGCTGGTTGGGCTTCAATTTCTCTACCTGAGGAAATTGGTGGAGGTGGAATGCCAATTGCTTTGTCTGGAGGAACATTAGAAATTTTAAGTTCTGCTAATTTAGCTTTTGGACTTGCACCAGGATTAAGTGCTGGAGCAATTTCAGCAATCAATTTTCATGGAAGTGAAGAGCAAAAATTAAAATTCTTACCAAAACTTGTTTCAGGTGATTGGACTGGAACTATGAATTTAAGTGAACCTCAAGCTGGCTCAGATCTTGGGACTATAAAAACAAAAGCCGAACTTTCTAATGATGGTACTTATAAAATTACAGGTACAAAAGTTTGGATTACATTCGGTGACCATGATATGACTGAAAATATTATTCATCTAGTATTAGCAAAGTTACCAGGTTCTCCAGAAGGCACAAAAGGAATCTCTATGTTTATTGTTCCTAAAATTCTAGTTAATGACGATGGAACTTTAGGAGAGAAAAATAATGTTCAGTGCCTATCAATTGAAGAAAAGTTAGGTATACATGCAAGCCCAACTTGTGTTATGGAATACAATAATGCTACTGGTTACTTGGTAGGCGAAGAAAATAGAGGTCTTCACTACATGTTTACAATGATGAACGAGGCCAGAATTTGGGTTGGTGGTCAAGGTTTAGCTTGTGCATCTGCTGCTGTACAAGGAGCGTCTCAATATGCTCGTGACAGAATTCAAGGTAGACCAGTTGGGATGAGTAAAGAAGAAGCAAAAAATGCTTCGATTATTGAACATGCAGATGTAAGAAGAATGTTATTAACAATCAAATCTTATGTTGATGCAATGAGATATTTAATGTTCGATAACCAGTTAATGTTGGATTTAGAATACTTTGGTGAGGACGAAGCCACTAAATCTTTTGGTGAAGAAAGGTGTGCTCTTTTAACTCCAGTTACTAAAGCATGGTTATCCGACCTTGGAGTTGAACTTTCATCTCTTGCAATTCAAGTTTACGGTGGAATGGGTTACGTTGAAGAAACTGGTATTGCACAATACTTAAGAGATGCAAGGATAGCACCAATTTATGAAGGTACAAATGGTATTCAAGCACTAGATTTGATGTTTAGAAAACTTCCACTGGATAACGGACAGGCAATGCAAAGGTTGCTTGGTGAAGTAACAGAACAGATTCAAATCATGAAAAGTGGATCTGACCTGATGGTTTCCCTTGCTAATGAATTAGAACTACATGTAAACAAATTATCAGAAGTTACTATGTGGCTTGCAACTAAAATGCTTGATGGTCAATTAGTTGATGCAAGTGCTGCAGCAACTCCATATTTAAAAATGTTTGGTCAAGTGCTGGGCGGATATTATATGGGCAAAGCTGCAGTTTTAGCTGAATCAAAACTAAAGGAAAGTGACAGCGAGTTCTATTCAGATAAATTAACAATAAGTAAATTTTATATAGAACAACTTCTACCACTTGCATCTGGATATGCTTCTGCGATTACTGCAGGAAAAGATGATCTTTACAAAATTAAAGCAGAAAATTTTTAGTGCTAAAAAAACTAAATTCAAAAGATACAAAAATCGCAATTATTGGATCAAGTAATAATCCAGAAAAATTTGGAAATAAAATTTTATTAAACTTATTGTCTAAAGGACATCAAGTTTTTCCAATAAGTAAAAAAGAAAAAGAAATAGCTAATCAAAAATGTTTTTCAGAAATAAAAGATTTAAATTTTATTCCTGACATTATCAATTTTGTGGTGCCCCCAAATATAGGTTACGGCTTAACTGTTGAGCTGGTTAACCAAGGATACGATAACTTTTGGTACCAGCCAGGTGCAGAAAGCAAAGAGATATCAAATTTTTTAACTTTAAATAAAAAAAATTATATTGATGACAAGTGCATTATGGTCGAGGCTAAAAACTTAAATAATTAATTATTATTATTTTTGTTTGCTTCATTTAGATCATTAAATGATTTTTCTAATTTATTTACCCTGGTTGTTTTTAAAGCTTCAAAAGATTGTACTGTTTGATCTAATTTTTTCGTTACATCATCAAAAGATTCCAAGAATTTTTGTATTTCATTTTTAACTTTTTCGTGTGCAATTAATATATTTTTTGTATCGTTTTGAAGATTAAACAATTTAATAGACTGTCTAATAGTTTCCAAATAAGCCATTAAAGTTTGTGGGCTAACTAAAATAACTTTTTTTGAAAAAGCATATTTTATAACAGGAATTTTTTGTGCCCCAATTTCAGCTGTAAGTAAATAATGATAAAGATTTTCAAGTGGGATATACATTAAGACAAAATCAACTGTTCCTTCTTCTTGGGAAATATATCCTTCACGAGATGATGTATCATCAATTTTTAATTTTATAGATTTATCAATAAACTCTCTATTTTTTATTTTTATTGATTCAGTTAATTGTTTTCTTTTGAGCTCGTCATTACTGGAATCTTCTAATTCAGCATTTAGTTGTGAAATTTCTAAATAACTATTAAGTGGAAACTTAGAGTCCATATTGATTGTTTTATCATCAGGTAAGAAAAAGGTAAAGTCAGGTTTGGTTCCACTTTTCATTTGTTTCTGGGTTACGTAATGTATCCCGGATTTATATTCCATAATTCCTAATAAATCTTCTACCTGAAACTCTGCCCACTGACCTCGACTTTGATTATTGTTTAATACGGATATTAAATTTTTAGTTTGCTGGTCAACTCCTGTGAGTGAAGATTTTATCTCACCTGTTTTTTCAATAAAATCTTTTACAGTCTGATCAGATTTACTGAGTAATTTATAAATTTGTGACTCTTCATTTTCAATTAGCTCGCTAACTATACCTTTAATTAGGTACTCATCTTCAACTTTATTTTTTGTATTAGTTTTTTTCAAAGAAATATATACATTCAGCAAAAGTAGAACAAGGATTAGAATACTAATAATTTCCATGAAATTAATTGTAATACTTTAGATAGACAAAAAATCTATAGTAAGTAATTAAACTAAGTCAATTAACTTTTTAAAGCTAAATTTAAAGTTCTCTGCTGAGTAATTGTTTAAAATAAAATCTTTGGCATTAAGTCCTATTTGACTTGCTTGATGATAGTTTTCATAAATACTGACAATTTTGCTTTTCATATCTTTAACGTTATTACTTTCAAAAATAAAACCTGTTTGTTGATCTATCACAATATCTTGCATACCAGGAGCATCAGTAACTAGTACTGGGCAAGCAGTTGCTTGTGATTCAAAAATTACCCTTGCTAAACCTTCTGAAACTGATGGTAAAATCATTAAATTACTATTTTTATAATGTTCAAGTACTTCCTCTAAATTTTGTTGACCAAATATGTTTACTTTATTTTCTAAATTCAATTTTTTTATTTGTTTATTTAACTGGTTTAAGTATTTGAGATTGGGAGTTGGACCAACAATAGCAAGTTCACAATCAAATTCATTTATATGAGATATTGCTTCTACAATTTGATGTGGTTTTTTTCTATCAGTCACACTCCCAATGAAAAGAATCTTAAATTTTTCATGTATTTCTCTTTTATTAGAAATAGACTCAAAAATTTCAAAATCAACCCATGCAGGAAATCTAACTATCAATTTATCACTACTGAACGAGCGTGCTTGTGCCTCTGTAGAAGAAGAGACTGCTCTTATTACATCTGCATTGTTAATTGTGTATTTTGCAATTTTCATAAACAATTGTTTGTAAATTTTTGGAAAAATTAAACTTTTTTCTAGTTGTAATGTATTTATAAAATCGCCATGTGTTTCCAATACAATTTTTATATTTTTATTTTGTTTCTTTAATTTACGTATTCCAAAATAGCTCGTTATTGGATCTTGAAATGCAACTACATCAATTTCGAATTGGTTTACTAATTTTGGAAGTTGAAAATAGGAAATCAAATAAATTTTGAAATAGTTGAGAAGTCTAAACTTATTTTTTTTATAAAACATGAAACTTGTTTCATCAACTTCCCCTTTATATCTAGATTCACTAAATGCAACTACGTAAATTTTTGCAATTTCACTTAAATATTTATACTTTTTCCTAAGATTATCATTCAACGGTTGATCGTAAAATGTTGGACCAAAGAAAAGTAACTTTTTCATATATCGAGAAAATATATTAACTCTTCTAATAGTTCTTTGTCGTGTGTCCATGGTATTGAGTGTCCGGCGTCATTAAAATTTTTTAATTTAACTTTGTTGAGTCTAGACACAACTTCATTTGACGTTTCTTCAGGAACTAGCTTGTCTTTTCCTCCAGTAATTACTAAAGATTCATTTTGTATCTGATTTATCCACTCTCTTGCATCATATGGAACAACAAATCTCCCACCATCAGCGTAAATAAAATCATCTTTAGATTTGTGTAAATTATTCCATGCCCAATCTGAAAACTCTTCTTTAATTGCTTGGGATTTCATTAAAAAGGAAAATTTTGATTGAGGATTGAGATTTGGAAAAAGTCTTTCTCTGATTCTTACAAAACTTATAAATATTTTGAAAGGGGTTTTGTCTTTATATACAGCTCCACCTAACCAACTGAAAGGAGTTATTAGTACAAGCTTATCAACTAAAGCAGATTCTTTTTTTGCAATAGCCATAGCTACCGCACTCCCCATTGACCAGCCAACTAGATGACATTTATTAATATTTAGTTCACGTAAAATGCTTACTACAATATCAGCATTTTCATCAACATCCCAACGTTTCCAACTTGAGTCAGACTTACCATGGTTTCTTAAATCTATTGCTACAAATGAAGTTTTTTTCTTAATAGAAGGTAAAATTTTAAACCAACTACCTAATGAATCCGAGCCCCAGCTATGTAAAAAAACAATAGGAGTTGTGCCTTCAATATAATTTTCTCTTATTAAATACTCTTTTTCCCTAATAAAAATTGTTCTTCCAGGAATTTTTACTGGATGAAGTTGTGTAATTCCTTCAGACTTACTTTCTTTTGTCTCAATTAATTTTTTTATTAGTGCTGTAACAGCAAATAATTTAGTTAAATTTTTAATCATTAAATATTAATAATATTGATTTTATGGTTATATCTTTTAGTAATCTTTCCTATTTCCCATATTTCTACTCCAAAATTTTCTGAAACAAATCTGGAGTCTACTTTAATTTCATTAGAAATAGATAATAGTAAACCTCCACTTGTTTGAGCGTCAACAAATAACTTCACTCTGTCCTCATTCTCTTCTTCGTAATGTAAGTCATCTAATACAGCTTCTAGATTTCTTTTACTGCCCGAGGAAAAAATACCTTCTCTTAAGAATTCTTCAGCGTCTTTAATTACTGGAACCTTGTTAGCAAAAATTTCTACAGCTAAATTTTCATCTCTCAACATTTCACTTAAGTGACCAAGCAAACCAAAACCTGTTATATCAGTTATAGCATTTGCGTTGTAAAAATCTGCTACTTTTAACCCGTTTGCATTTAATGTTGTCATAACTTTAGTTATATTTTCGATTTGACTTTTAGTTGCCAAATCTTTTTTGATTGCTGTTGCTATTATTCCAGATCCAAGAGGCTTAGTTAAATACAACCTATCATTTATTTGAACATCAGATTTTTTATAAATCTTTTTATCAACTATTCCTGTTACTGCAAAACCATATTTTGGTTCTTTATCATCTATGCTGTGACCACCAATTATAGTACAACCCGCTTCTTGCATAATTTCGGAACCACCTTTTATTACTTCAGATAATATTTCAAAACTAATTTCATCTCTAGGCCAACTAACCAATTGCAAAGCAGTTAATGGCTTGCCACCCATAGCGTAAATATCAGATAACGCATTAGCTGCTGCAATCCTTCCCCAGTCAAATGGGCTGTCTACAATCGGAGTGAAATAATCAACGGTTTGAATTAGTTGTTGTCCATTTTCAAGTTGTACTATTCCTCCATCATCTGGGATATCTAATCCAACTAAAACATTTGGGTTATTTTGATGTGTAATATGCTTCAGTACCTGAGCAAGCTCTCGTTGAGAGAGTTTACAAGCTCAACCAGAACCATGAGAGTATTCTGTTAATCTCACTAATCACCCCCAATGTTATGCATTTTTTCTTTCGAATTCGACTCTTTCTTGAAAAGCTAGTTTAATTTGATTTATAAGGTCATGTTTAGGTAATTCAATACCATCAATACGAGAAACTGGATGTCCATGTTTTGCAGTTGATAATACAAAACCTCCTTGGATAGAATTTAAATTATCTCTATAAATAGTTCCTTCTTTGACTGGTAATTTTCCTTCAGCTCCGAAATCCAACAAATATTTCCTAGTAATAGAATCTAAAATTCCTAATTCAAGTTTTGGAACAATGATTTGGTCTTCTAATATCCATCCAAAAGTAAAAGTTGGACCTTCTAGAACTTCTTCTTCCCTTCCTATTAATAGTGCATCAGTAAACCCATTCATTTCTGCTTTTCTAGTATGACTAATATTCATTCCATATGATGTAGACTTTGTTCCAATATTAAATGCTTCTTCTTGGTTATAATCACCAGAACTCTGCCAGAATGCTTTTTGAGTTTGTAAAGTAAAATAGTCTGGAATATCAACTGGTGGTTGGTGGAAACAAAATACATTGTAACCATTTTTACTATCTCTTAAAATAAGAGTTCTAACATATCCTGTTTCAAAAGAATTAGCAACCTTAATTATGTTATTTTTAATTTCATCAAAATCAATATCATTAAAAAATACTTTTTCTGCTGATTTTTTAAACCTTTGAATGTGTCGTTCAACTCCAAAAGGGAAACCTTGATGTATCTTAATAGCCTCGAAGATTCCATCGCCTCTCCAAACAGCAAGGTCTTCAATGGAGATATTGAACTCAGATTTTGAAACTTCAGTTCCGTTTTTTAAATACAAATTAACTCCTGTCCCTTATATATGTATTAGTGATAGGCATTCTTCTATCTTTACCAAAAGCTTTTTCAGTTAACTTAACCCCCGGTGCAACTTGTTTTCTTTTATACTCATTCCTATCTACTTTTTCTAGAACTTCATAAACTATTTCTTCGTTTATTCCTTTAGATATGATTTTTTCAGAAGAGCTATCTTCCTCAATATACAAATACAAAATTTTATCTAATAATTCATAATCTGGAAGCGAGTCTTTATCTAACTGATTTGGTCTTAACTCTGCACTTGGTTCTTTTGTGATTATATTCTCTGGAATTACTTTTGAAATAGAATTTCGGTAATTTGAGAGTTTATAAACCTCAGTTTTATAAACGTCTTTTAATAGTGCAAATCCACCAGCTAAATCTCCATAAAGTGTTGAATAACCAACAGCCATTTCTGATTTATTGCCAGTTGAAACTACCATTGCCCCAGTCTGATTTGATAGTGCCATAAGTAAATTCCCTCTAATTCGAGATTGAATATTTTCATCAGTAACGGAAATAATATCTTCTCAAATTGTTTTTTTAAGAGATCTCTGTAGCTCTCAGCTAAATTCTCTATTTCAATAATTTTCATTTCAATTCCTAAATTAGTTGCTAAAGTCGTAGCGTCTCTTAAGGAGTCAGGTGAATTAAATTTTGTTGGCATAGCAACACCTACTACATTTTCTGAACCTAAAGCATCAACTGCTATTGTTGCAGTTAGTGCAGAATCAATACCCCCTGAAAGCCCTATTAATACTTTTTTAAAGTTATTTTTTTTAACATAATCATGGAGACCTAACTTAAGGGCTCTATAAACTTCTTCATTTTTAGATAATTCTTTGTAAATCGTTCCAGTTTCAATACTGAGTGTTTTCTCTCTAATTTTTAAATTTGTTTGTGTATTCTCATTTTTTACTTCTAAATCAAGATCAATATGAAATATTTCTTCTTCAAATTGATTACTTTGATGTATAACCTCACCATTTTTATCAACTACAAATGAACCTCCATCAAATACAAGCTCATCCTGACCTCCTACTGTGTTTAGATAGACTATTGGAACTCCTAGTAGCTTTGCTTGTTCAATAACTAGATTTCTTCTATTTGTTGATTTGTTTATATCAAATGGGGAAGCGTTAATATTGATAATTAGAGATGCCCCATTCTTTACTTGAGATGAAGATGGTCCGTCATTTATCCAAATATCTTCGCAAATATTTATTCCAATTCCTATGTTTTCATACCAAAACAACTTCCCTGGATCACTACCTTTGGAAAAATATCTTGCCTCATCAAAAACTGAATAATTAGGTAAAAAACATTTATGATAAATTCCTTTTACATCACCATTTTGAACTATTGCTGCAGCATTTGCTATTTCTCTATTTTTTTTGTCAGTTTTATAAACGTCTATATTTCTATCAACAAATCCAATTATTGCACTTGAATCACTTGAAAACTCTGCAATCTCTTCAAGTACTGAATAATTTTTTCCGAGAAAGCTATCTCTCAGCAACAAATCTTCTGGAGGATAACCAGTTAAACAAAGCTCAGGAAATATAACTATATCGGACTCAAAACTTTCAGCAATTTCAATAGTATTTAAAATAGTTTCTTTATTTTGCTGAATTGCACCGACCGGAAAAGATAGTTGTGCTCCAGTTATTCTAATTTTTTTTTGTACCACTCTTTAATTGTATCGTCTAAAGATGCTTAAGAAGTAACGTTAATTTCTATATCTTTTGAGTCTTCAACCCAATTAGTAATTCTTTTAAGAGATGGCATTCTATCGACAATTTTTTTCTTATTATTAATTCTTTGCATGAGCTCATGAAGTGATTCAGGATTTCTTCTTCGTAATTCTGCTACAGTTTCAACTCCTGCTGCTTCTAGAAGATCCGCATAGTCACGTCCTAAGTTTTTAATCTTCATTAGTTCAGCTCTTCTAGCCCAATGAAGTAATTTAGGTGAGCTGATTCCGGTCTCTCTAGTTAATAATGCTCTACCAGAACGTGTTGAAGCAATTTGTAGAAAAGTTTTTGTAGTTCTGACTCTAGCTCTCCTGAGCTTGGTTGCCTCTGTGTGGGTCATCCCATTTATAGAATCAATTGAATGCATGTTTTAAATTTTACAAAAATAAATTTATAAACAAACTATTTTTTTGGAGAGTTTTTCCCACTCTAAAAATCTTTTTCTTCGTTGTAATCAGTTGGTCCTAAAAAATTAAAATTTACTTTTTTAAATTTTATTTCAGATGAAACAAAATAATGAATCAAATCAAAATCATCATCAGTTGTTATATTTTCAGTTTCATCATCGTTAGTCAGGAGTTCTAACTTTCCCCAATATTTTCTTGGTATTGAAATTGGGTAACTTAATTTATATCTGTACTGTGAAATTAAAACTTCTTCAGATGCTTCTTGAAACTTTTTAATAACTTTTTCCTTTACCTCTGGTTGATCACCTAAAAAAATTATTAAATTTTCTATTTTCTTATTTCCTTGAAAATAATAAAGAGCGGTTCTAAGCGATGAAATAACCCCTTCTTCCCAGTTCTCGTTAATAAGTATTGTTGAATTGTGAAAATCTATGGTTTCACTGAGAACTTCATTATCTGACCCAAGAACAACTGCTAATTCTTCATAATAAGGATGGACTTTGTCGATTATAAATTGGAGTAATGGTTTGTCTTTTACTTCTGCTAGAAGCTTTGGGAAACCCATTCTGGTTGATTCACCTGCTGCAAGGATTACTGCCGCATTCATACAAATAATGATGAGGCAATTGATGAGCCAAAAAATACAGTCACCAAGAGAAGCAGAACTTCAATACCTCTTAAGCTATATATTTGCTTTAATCCAGAACCAAGGGTTGCTAATCCATAAACACCTATGACTAAAAGAAGAAAAATTTGAACTAAAAAAGAACTTGAAAATAAGGAAATTCCAAATAGAAAACTAGGCACTGAGGAAAAACAAAAAACAATAATTAAGTCTGAATATTTAGGAAATTTTCTAAAGAGGTATTTTAATAAAAAAAACATAATTCCAGTAACTATGACTCCTGAAACGATTGAATTGAATAGGGTTGTTAACAATGTTCCAGTGTCATTATATTGGGAGTTTAAAAGTTCAAATTCAACAATTAGTTGTCTAATTAATGACAATTCTTCACTTGGTAAATCTTGAGACACTAGTGAGATATTGGTATTTAAAAATTCAACAGTACTCTGAAAAAGTTTACCAACTCCTAATGTACTTAAGATTGTTGTTGCCAAGTAAATAGCGATACCTTTCTGGATATTTGTTTGATTTCCAATTAAATCAAAATAAATATTCTTGTCTAATTTGAGAATTTTTATAAAGATATTTTTTTCATTCATTTTTTCTTTTATTATTTAGAATCTATTTTATGACTATAACAAAACTATTTTCGTATCTTGTAGTGATTGCAATGACTTTTATAATTTTTTGGGCACAAAATCAAATATCGATTACAGACTCTCAAATACCTGAACTACCCTGGGGAATTGTCTCATTAATTGACTTATATTCTGGATTTATTTTTATAAGCATTTGGATATTCTTTAAAGAAAAATTTTCAACAGCTTTCGTCTGGACAATTTTTATGATGATACTTGGAAATTTAACAACAGCAATTTATGTACTTTACAGTTTTAAAAAAGCTGAAGGAAGTATGGAAAAATTTTTTCTAGGTAAAAATATTTAATTTAATCTTTTTTTAAATTATCTAAAAGAATTAAGGAAACATCTCGAACTTTAACTTGGTCACCGTATCCAAGTTCTTTTACACCATCGTCCATCATGATAAAACAAAATGGGCAAGCTACTGCAACTTCGTCCGCACCAGTATCAATTGCTTCTTGAGATCTTTCAATGTTAACTTTTTTTCCAACTGACTCTTCCATCCACATTCTTCCACCGCCTGCACCGCAGCAAAAACTTTTTGTTCCTTGTCTTTTCATTTCTCTTATTTCAATACCTCCAATTGACCCAACAATCTCTCTTGGAGCAGTGTAGATATCATTGTGTCGACCTAAGTAACAGGAGTCATGGTAAGTTATTTTATGTGGTTTATCGCTGGTTCCAACTTCAATTCGACCTGATTGAACTAATTCTGTTAGTAATTGACTGTGATGTATAACCTCAAACTCTCCCCCAAGCTGAGGATATTCATTTGCAATAGTATTAAAACAATGTGGGCATTGAGTTATTATCTTTTCAACTTTTAAATTTTTCATATTCTCAATATTTTGAATTGCAAGTTGTTGAAAGACGTACTCGTTTCCAGTTCTTCGAGCTGAATCTCCAGTACATACTTCTTTAGATCCTAAAACAGCAAATGATACACCTGCGCGTTTTAATAGAGTCGCAACAGCTTTTGTAACAGGTATATTTCTATCATCGAAAGCTCCTGCGCAACCGACCCAGTATAAATAATCATACTCTTCGCAGTTGCTTTCATTAATAACAGGAACTTCGAAATCTAAATCATCTGACCATTTTAATCTATCGTTTTGTGATGCTCCCCATGGATTTGCTGAGTTTTCCATTGCAACATATGCTTTGCCAAGTTCAGTAGGAAAATCAGAGGCCATGAGAGCTAGGTGCCTTCTCATGTCTAATATTTTGTCTAAGATTTCAATATTGACTGGACAAATTTCATCACATGCTTTACAAGAAGTACAGGCCCAAACTTCTTCACTGGTAATTCTTTCAAAAACGTTAGAAGAATTTACTTTAAGAACAGGCGGTGTCATTACAGTAGAAGCTACTTGAGGAGTGCCTGAATCTGCCATCACTTGACCTAGTTTTAAAATTATTTCTCTTGGGTCTAATGCTTTTCCTGTTTGATTAGCAGGACACACAGATGTACATCTTCCACAAACTGTGCAAGCATCTAAATCCATTAATTGTTTCCATGAAAAATTTTCAATAGTTTCCACACCAACTGTATCGATATCTTCCATTTCTAGTAAGTTTCCAATATCTTTCATTGCACCTTTTGGTCTTTCTTTGGGTGCAAAAAACATGTTTGCTGGAGATGTAAAAATATGTCTTAATTTAGATAAAGGAATTGAAATTAAAAACGCTAAGAATAATACAACATGAATTATCCATGAAAGCCTATGAAAAATTACAGGATTTTGTAAAGGAATCAGCTTTGCAAAGAAATATCCTACAAATGACCATTTCTCATAGTCGGGAAAGTTTTCTAAAGCTATTCTTCCAGCTTCAGTAGTGATACCTGTTATTCCAAGTAAAATTAGTAATGATAAGGTCAAATAATCATCTAAATTTGTTTTTGTTTTAATTCTAAATTCTGTACCAAATATTCTTCTGAATAATGCCCAGAATAAACCTATTAAAAAAGCTAAAGTAGCTAACTCTAATAGAAATGAGTAAACAATATAAGTTTGCCCTTTTAAAAATTTTAAACTTGGTGGCATTAAGTGGTGAATCTCTAAAGTAACTGTGCCTGCAAACAAACCAAGAAAACCAACATAAATTAATGAATGCATTAAACCAGCAGATTTAAACCGCAGCAAAGTTTTCATTGTTAAACCATTTAAAAGGTTTGCAATTCTTTTTGAAGTTTTGGCAGATCTCTTTTCAGGTTTTCCACGATTCCAATTTTTTACTCTTAGTGAAAACAAATATCCAGAGATAAAAATTGTCGCAGAACTTAGAACATAAAATATATACTGTAAAACTTTAGGAATATTAACAAATACCTGCCTACCTATATTTACATCACCTTCAGGAAACAAATAACTAGCTGCCCATAAAAAAATGGTCCCGAGAGAAGCTCCGGCAGAAAAAAGTAAAACTAAATCATTTGATTTATATTTTGAAAAAAATTTATTCACTCTCTAACTCTTTTGAAATCTCTATAGATCTGTTTGTTGCTTTCTTAATAGCATTATGAACTATATTATCAAAAGAATCATTCTCAAGCGAATTAAGACCGGCTTCTGTAGTGCCTTTAGGTGATTTAACTTTCTCTACTAAGTTTGAAAAGCTATCATCATCGTTAACTAAATCTGGCATTGATTTTATGAGTTGCTTGATAATAATTTCTGAATCATTTAAACTCAATCCAAGTTCTGAACCAGCTTTAACCAGATGAGATGAAAGTTGGTAATACCAAGCAGGGCCGCTTCCGGACAAAGCAGTAATCAATGGAAAAAGATTTTCATCAAACTCTTTCACTATTCCTAATGCTGATAAAGTTTCAGAAATAAAATTTAAGTAATCACCTTCGTAATTTTTAGAAAATGGAATAAATCCTTTATTACTTGAAATTAATAAATTCGGCATAATTCTAATTATCTTATTTGAAAACTGTTTTTCAATATGATCAATTCTTAATCCTGCAATTGGTGAGCAAATTAAAACACTTTTACCTATTTTTGAGCTATTAATTTGTAAAAATTGATTTACGAATTGGGGTTTAATACACATAACCAAAATTCCAGTATCGATTAATGGAATTTCATTACTTACTTTTAAATTGAAACTATTTTCAATTTCTTTTGATAGCTCGACATTAGTTTCATAGCATTTTATGGAATCAAGATCAAATAAATTAGATTTAATTAAACCATTTAGAAAAGCACTACCTAAATTACCTAAACCTACTATATGGATATTTAGATTTTTCATTACTACATATTATCAGCTTAAAATTTGAATTTAATTTAGAAAAAATAAAAAATATTTATCATTAAAACCTAGACGTGTTATATTTATATTAAATCTAAGTTTATTTACTTAGATTTTATAAGTATATATAGATAGAAAAGGATAAAAATGAGTAGCACATTAACAGCTTCACAAGTAAAACCTGGTGTGCGTAGATCAAAAAAATACACTTCAGGTCGAATTTGTGCGTTTGAATCATGCGAGACAGTAATCAGCATGTACAACAAGAAAAAATATTGTTTTCTTCATGCCCCAGTCTCCTACCCAAGGGTTAGAGGGCATTTACCAAGAGAACAAGAATTAAACTAAATAAAATTTAAATAGAAAGGAATAAAAATGGGAAAAGCAGTAGGTATAGACCTCGGTACAACAAATAGTGTTGTTGCTGTTTTAGAAGGTGGCGAACCAACAGTTATAGCAAATGCAGAAGGTAATAGAACAACACCTTCAATAGTTGCTTTCAAAGGTCAAGAAGTACTAGTAGGTGAGCTTGCAAAGAGACAAGCAATAACTAACCCTACAAACACTGTTAGATCTATTAAAAGAGAAATAGGTACTAATTGGAAAGAAACATTTGAAGGAAAAGAATATACACCTCAAGAAATCTCAGCAAGAATATTACAAAAATTAAAAAGAGATGCTGAATCCTATATTGGCGAAGACGTTACTGAAGCAGTGATAACTGTTCCGGCATATTTTAATGATGCTGAAAGACAAGCTACAAAAGAAGCTGGACAAATCGCTGGGTTAAATGTGTTAAGAATAATAAATGAACCTACAGCAGCTTCATTAGCTTATGGGTTAGAGAATAACGAAGACCAAAAAATCTTAGTGTTCGATCTTGGTGGTGGAACATTTGATGTTTCAGTTCTTGAAATTTCAGAAGGCGTTTTTGAAGTAAAGTCTACTTCTGGAGATTCTAAATTAGGTGGAGATGACTGGGATCAAAGAATAATGGATTGGTTAATTGAGAAATTCAAGTCTTCAACTGGTATTGACTTGTCTAATGATAAGATGGCAATTCAGAGAATCAAAGAAGGTTCAGAAAAAGCAAAAATAGAACTTTCTTCAACTAGTGAAACTGAAATCAATTTACCGTTCATAACTGCAAATGATGCAGGACCACAACATTTGTTAGAAAAACTAACTAGAGCTGAATTTGAAAAAATTACTGCTGATTTAGTTGAGAGAACAAAAGAACCTGTTCAAAAAGCATTATCAGATGCTGGTTTGAAATATTCAGAGATTGATCACATTATATTAGTTGGTGGTTCTACAAGAATGCCAGCAGTTCAATCACTTGTTAAAACTTTAACTGGTAAAGATCCCCACAAAGGAGTTAATCCAGATGAAGTAGTGGCAGCTGGTGCAGCTATTCAAGCTGGTGTCTTAAAGGGCGATGTTAAGGATGTTTTGTTACTTGATGTCACACCTTTAACATTAGGTGTTGAGACAAAAGGTGGAATAATGACAAAAATGATAGAAAGAAATACCACTATTCCAACAAAACGTTCTGAAACATTTACCACTGCTGAAGATAATCAAACTCAGGTAGAAATACACGTTCTACAGGGTGAAAGAGAAATGGCTTCCGGTAATAAATCATTAGGTAAATTTACTTTAACTGATATACCTGCAGCAAGACAAGGGACACCTCAAATCGAGGTCACTTTTGATATAGATGCAAACGGTATTGTGAATGTTAACGCAAAAGACCTAGGTACTGGTAAAGAACAAGCTATAACTATTACTGGTGGAACAGCTTTAGAAAAAGATGAAATTGATCGAATGATCAAAGATGCTGAAACACATGCAAACGAAGATGCAAAGAAAAAAGAGCTTGTTGAAACCCGAAACCTAGCTGAAGGAATGATAACTTCAACTGAAAAAATGTTGGATGAAAATTCTGAAAAAGCATCTGAAGAAGAAAAAACTGCAATTAACTCAGCAAAAGATGAGCTTAAGAAAGTACTTGAAAATGAAAATTCAGATATTGAAGCAATTAGAAAATCAATAGAAGAACTTACTAAAGCAAGTCAAAGTTTTGCAGAAAAACTCTATGCAGAATCACAAAAATCTGAACAAAACGAAGAACCCTCAACTGAAGATGATGTAGTTGAAGGTGAAGTTATAGAAGATGAGTAAAAAAAAGAAGTCTGATAACTCCGAAGTAGAAAACATTACTTCGGAGCATTCAGAAACTGAAATAGTTGATGAAATTGAATCAGTTGAGGAAATACAAGAAGAATCAACTATTCCTTTGTCTCAATATGAAAAAATTAAAGATGACTATCTTCGACTTGCTGCAGATTTTGATAACTTTCGCAAAAGAACAGAAAAAGAAAAAGAGTCAATAACTAAAACTACCATTAGTTTATTTATCAATAAGCTATTTCCTTTAATTGACAACTTTGAAATTGCAATATCTCAAGAAAGTGTAAGCGATGAGACTAAGACTTTGCAACTCCTACTCGAAACAGTATTAAAAGATTTAAACGTAACTGAAGTTGGTGTTGTGGGGGAAGAATTCGATCCAACAATACATGAAGCAGTTGAACATACAGGAGAAGGCGAAAAACAAATAGTGGATGCTGTATTGAGAAAAGGTTATCTCTATCAAACATTTTTAATAAGACCAGCTATGGTGAAGGTTTTAAGTGAGTAGAGACTGGTTAGATAAAGACTTTTATGCAGTCTTAGGTGTATCAAAAGATGCATCAACCGAAGAAATTAAAAAAGCTTACAAGAAATTAGCTAGAGAAAATCACCCTGATTTAAACCCTGGAGATCCAGAAGCAGAAAGAAGATTTAAAGAAATTTCTGAAGCAAGCTCAGTACTTTCTGATTCAAATAAAAGACAAGAATACGACCAAATTAGAGCAATGGGCGCATCTGGTTTTGGTGGTTTTGGTGGACAAGGTTTTAATGTTGAAGATTTAGGTGATATATTTGGCAACCTTGGTGATATATTTGGTTTTGGAGGAAGTGGTGGAAGAAGAAAAGGTCAAACCTACCAAACAAATATTAATATTTCATTTGAAGAAGCAGCTGCAGGAGCGGAAACGGTAGTTCCACTTCGAAAAGAAGTGATTTGTAGAGACTGTAGAGGGACTGGAGCAGAAAACGGCACAGCATTTCATAGATGTAATATATGTGGTGGTTCAGGTCAAACAGCTTCTAATCAAGGTTTTTTTTCCTTTGCACAAACTTGTTCAGCATGTAAAGGACAAGGTAATGTAATCGACAAGCAATGTAAATCATGCAGAAGTTCTGGCTCTGTTATTGAAAATGAATCAATAAAAGTGAAAATTCCAGCAGGTGTAGATAATGGTACAGTTATACGTTTGAGAGGAAGAGGTGGTTCTGGTGGTCCAGGAGCTCCAGATGGAGACTTATTAGTACAAGTTGCTGTTTCTCCTCATAAATTCTTTAAAAGAAAAAACAGCGATCTAGTCTTAGATGTTCCTTTGCTCTTTACAGAAGCTGCACTTGGTGCAAGCATTAAAATTCCAACATTATCCAAAGTTGTAACACTTAAAATACCAGCGGGAACTCCAAGTGGTAAGACATTTAAAATTAAAGGAGAAGGTATTTCTCCTCAAGGAAGAAGAGCGGGAGATTTGTATGTAAAAGTATTTATAAGCCCTCCTAGTAATTTATCTCGATCTGCGAAAAAACATCTGGAAAAATATCGAGATCAATTTGAATCAGGTGAATCACCTAGAGAATATCTATATGAATAAAGAAAATACTAAAGCAATTTATTTTATTTCTGTTGCATCAGATTTATCAGGAATACATCCTCAAACTATTAGAACTTATGAAGAAAAAGGGTTAATTAAACCTTTTAGAACCGGTGGTGGTACTAGAAGATACTCTCAAACAGATATTGATAAGTTAATTCAAATTCAAAACTTATCCCAAAGGGGAATAAATCTTGATGGTATAAAAATAATTTACGAAATGAAAGATAAAATAGAACAACTTCAGAGTCAAATTATATCCCTTGAAAATGAAATTTCTAATCAAGGAATCCAATCTAAAAAGAAAGAAAAAGAAATACATAAGAGTTACAAAAACGAAATTGTAAAAAAATCTGATAAATCAATTCGAAGATAATTTACTGAAATTGAAATGTATTAAAAAAAGATACTAAAGTTAAATGATTATGAAGTATTTGATATTAATAATTCAAATAACAGACATAGCTATACATGTTATCTCTGATCAAGCAGAGCTTTTAAGAATACTTGCTAATTTAATGATTATTGCCTGGGTTCTTAAATTTTACAATAGAAACAGTAACCAATTTAATTGGACCATTATTGGAATTTATTTGATTTTTAATTTTTCATTTTTGTATTTAAGAGGTTTATCAAATAATGGTGACCCCCGCATATTCTTCTGGGTAGCTGTACTTTTAACTTCTTTGTTTAGTTCCTTAATAATTAATAGAAAAGCTTAATTTTGATACTTTTCAATAAAGTTTTCTATTTTATTTTCTAATATAGGCAGAGTTATTCCCCCGTCACAGAGAACTTCATCATGAAATAATCTTATATCAAAATTATCACCTAAAGTATCTTCAGCTTTCTTTCTTAATTCTTGAATCTTTAATTGACCCATTTTATAAGAACAAGCTTGTCCTGGCCAAGCAATGTATCTATCAGTTTCAATATTTGCATTGATCTCTTCAATTGGTGAGTTAGATCTAAAGAAATCTATTGCTTGATCTCTTGACCAACCCATACCATGTATTCCGGTATCAAGCACTAATCTACATGCTCTCCAAGCATCATTTCCAAGTCTACCTAGTTGTTGAACGTCGCTTGAATAAAGCCCCATTTCGTTTGCTAGCTGTTCAGCGTATAACCCCCAGCCCTCAACAAAAGCAGTAGATGCTGTATATTTTTGAAATTCTGGGACATCCTTTAATTCAACTGCAATTGTTCTATCTAAATGGTGACCTGGAATTGCTTCATGGAATGCAACAGACTCTGCTTCAAATACACTTTTGGTCTCAGCTTTATACGTATTTAAAAAATATGTACCATCTCTTGAACCATCAGGTAATGGTGGAAAATAATAAGCCGGAGGTGCATGTTTTTCAGACTCTGCTGGTACTGGCAATACTTTGCATGGTGATTTTGGAAATACTGTAAACCAATCCGCTAGTGGCTTATAAGCTCTTTCAATTGTATCTTCAGCTAATTTAATCATTTCTTCTTTACTTTGATATCTCATTGATGGTTCTGTTTGCATTTTTATCAAAACTTCTTCAGGAGTTTTAACATCATCAAATACTTTTTGACCAATTTCAAAAAATTCCTTTTTCAATCTTGCTATTTCATTCATTCCAATTTCATGAACTTCTTTAACTGTTATATTTTTATTTCCTGTAAATTTTCTTAAACTTCTTAAATAAATTTCATCACCACCCTCAATCCACATAATTCCAGGATTTGAATCTGGTCTACCTTGAGGTAAATGCTCATTTTTTAATAAATCTAAGTAATTCAAAACACTAGGTCTCACATAATTATCTATGATTCTTTTTGCTTTATCTTTCCATGTTGAAATAAAATTATTATCAATTTGAGGAGAAAAGTTAACTAAAAGAAGTGGATCTGTATCAAGACTTGTATTTAGATAACTTTCAAGCTGATCAATAGTTCTCAAGAGATTTCTTTCGGTTGCAACTTTATTGTTATTTAAACCAATTTTTTGAACTTCTGATATCTGATTAAATAACTGTTTGTAAAGTTCTATTCTTTTTATTAATAAGTCAGCAGATTCTTCATCTTGAATAAAAATCTGTTGATTGACGTCGATTAAATACTTTTGAAAACCCATTACCCCAGCAGAATACTCCCAACCTTTGTCAGCTAAAGAATCAAAGCTTGAGGAAAGAGAGAATTCTAACATACCTGCTGTAACTTTTTCTCTACTATTTAGATTGGAAAATTCAAGACTGTCCAATCTAGTTTTAAAAATTTCTAAACTTTTTTGTTCACTCTCAATGCTTTCCTGCGTAAGCACCTCTATTTTGTCAAAATATTCTTTATAACCACGCAAAACACCTGATGTTGGTGAATTTTCTAAAGTAGCTTGAAAATAATCTTTGGCTAAAGTTTCTAATTCTTTATTTATCATTTATCTCCTTTTTTAATATATTGAGTTCTTTTTCAATTTTATCTAACTTTTCTCCTAGGTCATTTATTGTGACATCATTATCATTAAAACTTGAAATAAAATAAGATGAAACAGCAGCTGTGATTGTTGCTATAAATCCGATACCCATAATCATTAGTGCACCAGCAATAATTCGACCTAAAGTTGAAATTGGAGTTATATCACCATAGCCAACTGTTGTAATAGTAACCAGAGCCCACCAAAGTCCGTCACTATATGTTTCAACGTGTGGTTCTGAAATATAAAACAAGAATCCAAAAAATAAAATTAAACCTATTGTTGTATAAACAACAAAACGGAGACCTTTTGAATTAAAAATTGATTTAACTGTTGTTACAAACCTTCCTAGTAATGCTGCAAGCCTAAAAAACCTCAAGCTGTTTAATAATCTTGGTAGTCGTACAAATCTCAAAAATCCAGACGAAGCCAATCCCTCAGGGACTATTGGAAATGAAAATATTACTATAAATAACTCGAGTTTATGAGTTTTAATGAAGTCAATTTTATCTTCTACAAAATATAACAAAATAATGTACTCAAGAAGAAACACCAGCCAAATACCCCAATTTAAATAAATAGCAATACTGTTTAAATTTTGTTGAGTATATTCAATTATTAATACTGGAAGCAACATTAAAACTGATACCATAACTGGTATTTGAAAAAATTGCTCTGCTTTCTGGTAACTCGATTTCTCCATAAGACATTATAAAACTAGGCTTCATAGTTTAAAGAAAATAATATAAAATAAGTAGGTGAACAGGGTAATTTTTACAGTTTTATTTGTTGCAATTATTGTTATTCCAATTTCAAGCAATTTGCATTTAGACGATATTTTTTCAGAGAGTGAATTCATAAAAAATATTGAGTCTAAGTTTTCACCTACAACAACTGTTGTTGAAGCATTTGAAATTAAATTGACAGAACAACAAAAAACCGATTTAAAAGCAGTTAATGAGAAGATAAACAATTTAGAATCAACAGCTTACTCTTCAACTGCTAAAAATCTCGATGCTGAACTAGTTGATGTTAATAAAAAAGTTAATGAATTTAAAGCTTTTTATAACTATGAACAGTTCACACTTAATAATAATGGCATAAAGGGTTTGTATCTAAATGGGTATCACTATCTTGTTAAGGATAAAATTGAACCAATCTTTCAAATCCTAGAATCAACTGATGTTAATACTGTTGTGATAGATGTAAAAACTGATAATGGGCACCTACTTTATGAGAGTCAAATAGAAGAAGTTTTAACTTTAAATAACATAAGAAAAAAATATAGTACTGAAGATTTAAATAATTTCAAAAATAGCTATGAAATTTACCTTATTGGTCGTGTTGTAGCATTTCAAGATCCAATCTTTGCACAGAAATATCCAGCTTCAGCTATTTTAGATTTATCAAATGGACAACCTTACTCTCAAGATGGACAATTTTTTCTTGATCCTAGTGATGAATTAGCAAGAAAATATATTTTAAATGTTGCAATTGAAGCTTGCGAACTTGGGTTTGATGAGATTCAACTTGACTATATACGTTACCCAGACACTAATAATACAAATTTACAATTTGATGAAGAAAGTACTTTAGAAACAAGGACAAAAAATATTAATTCTTTACTATCAGAAGTGAGAGAAGAACTTCATGTAAGAGGTTGTTTATTATCAGCTGATATATTTGGATATGTTCTAATAGCAAAAAATGATAATGGAATTGGTCAACTTCTCGAAACACTGTTAGAAAATGTTGATTTTATTTCACCTATGGTTTACCCTTCACACTACTCAAAAGGCTCTTATGGTTTTAGTAACCCTAACAATTATCCTTACGAAATTATTACTGCTTCATTAAACGATGGACTTAAGAGAGGTGTTGATAAAGTTAAATTACGACCATTTTTACAAGCTTTTTGGCACACAGATGAACAAGTTAGACTCAATATTAAAGCCGCTGAAGACTTAGGAGTTGGATGGCTACTTTGGAATAATGTTAGTAACTATAATCTAGAATACTTTGCTAAACTCGACTCATGAGCGTTAAAAATAACTTTAAAAAATCCCTTGATGAAATTTTCAATGAACTTTGTGATGTCAGTGCTTGGATGTACGAGAATCCAGAATTAGGTTTTGAAGAATTTAAAACTTCTAAATACTTAGTTGAATATATAAATAAATATGTATCACATACTATCTTCCCTACACACAACCTTGAGACTGCATTTGAAGTTACTTTTGGTGATAAAGGACCACTAACGGTCATTTGTGTTGAATATGATGCTTTGCCTGAAATCGGACACGCATGTGGACACAACATAATTGCAACCGCAGCTATAGGAGCAGGTTTAGCACTTCGAAATTATGTAAATGAACTTGGAATTAGAGTTAAATTACTTGGAACACCAGCTGAAGAAGGAGGTGGAGGAAAAATTGTATTACTTGATAGTGGAGCTTTCGAAGATGCTACTTGTTCAATGATGATACATCCAGGTATTGAAAACGTAGTTAATCCAACTTTTACAACTATTCAACAATACACTGTTGAATACTTTGGAAAAGATGCTCATGCTGCTGGCGCACCTGAAGAAGGAATAAACGCACTTGATGCACAAATACAATTATTTGTTAATGCTTCAACTTACAGACAACAAATGCTTCAAACTAATCGAATGCATGGTGTAATACGTGAAGGTGGTTTCAAACCTAACATTATTCCTTCATATACAAAATCAGAATGGTATTTAAGATCACTAAATAAAGATGGTTTAGAGAAAATTGAAAGTGACTTTTATAATTTTGTAAATGCCGCAGCAATGGCAACAAAGTGTGAGGTAAGAATATCTTCACCTGACTATATTTATCAAGAAATTAAAAACAATCAGACAATGTATGAGTTATATCAAGAAAACTCTAAAGATGTTGGTCGTGATATGATTCTTCAAAAAGATGCAGTTCGTCCTGGACTAGGTTCTACAGATATGGGTAATATTTCTCAAGCTTTTCCATCAATACATCCTATGTTGGGAATAGATGGAAATGGAGCGGTTAACCATCAACCAGAATATGCTGCTGCTACACTATCCGATTCTGGTAAAAAAGCAATTTATGACGGTGCTTATGCAATGGGTGCAACAATTATCGATTTAGCTGAAAAGAATTTGTGGGATAAACTTTAAAGTATCTGACTTAAGAAAAGTTTTGTTCTATCACTCTTTGGATTATTAAAGAACTCTTCAGGAGTATTCTCTTCAACAAGTTGTCCATCGTCAAAAAGCATAACTCTATCAGCTACTTCTTTTGCAAAACCCATTTCATGAGTAACAACAATCATTGTCATTCCTGATTTTGCAAGTTCTTTCATAACATCTAATACTTCTTTAATCATTTCAGGATCCAATGCTGATGTTGGTTCATCGAATAACATTATTTTAGGCTCCATTGCTAAAGCTCTAGCAATAGCCACTCTTTGTTGCTGTCCACCAGAAAGCTGCCCAGGATATTTATCTGCTTGCTCTGGAATACCTACTCTATTAAGCAACTCTCTTGCTTTTTCGTCAGCTTCAGCTTTACTTTTTCTTCTAACCCAAATTGGTGCTAGGGTAATATTTTGTAATACAGTCAAGTGTGGAAATAAATTAAAACTTTGAAACACCATACCAACTTCAGATCTAATAGCTTCAATATTTTTAATATCATTTGTTAATTCAATGCCATCAACAACAATTTGTCCATCTTGATGTTGTTCTAATCTGTTAATACATCTAATAAAAGTAGATTTTCCAGATCCAGAAGGTCCTGCAATAACTAATACTTCACCTTCTTGAACTTCCATAGAGATTCCTTTTAAAGCTTGGAAATCTCCATACCATTTTTTTACATCTTTTGCTGATATTATGCTCATAGTAATTATCTTTCTCCTAATCCTAATCGTTTTTCAATTTTCATGCTTCTTCGAGAAAAGCTATAAGTAAAGACCCAATATAGTAAAGCACAGAAAACTATATTTTCTAGTACAGTACCTAAAAAGTTTGCACCTTGAGATTGATTAGGTATCACTTTTATACCTACAAAGAGTAAGTCAAACAATCCAACAATTGCAACCAAGCTTGTATCTTTGAACAAACTTATAACCTGACTAACTAATGTTGGAATTACTGCTCTTAATGCTTGGGGTAAAACAATTAAACTAGTTCTTTGAATAGTATTTAAACCTACTGCGTCTGCAGCTTCAAATTGACCTTTATTGATAGACTGCAATCCTCCTCTAACGTTTTCAGCCAAATACGCGGAACTAAATATTGCGCTAACGGCAATTGCTCTAACTACTTCATCAAACTCTACTCCTCTAGGAAGAAATAAAGCTAACATAACACTTCCAAAAAATAGCCACGTAATGAATGGAACCGATCGAACTAATTCAATTATTAACGTACAAATTATTCTTATAATAGGTAACTTTGAAGTCCTGCCAAGTGCTAACAAAACTCCAAATGGCGAAGAAAGTAAAACTCCAAAAAATGCAAGAATCCAAGTTAAAGCGAACCCACCATATATTGAGGAACCAGGTACTTCGATTAAAGTTTCGGAACTACCTCCTCTCATTAAAAACAGTATTATTGCAATTGAAAGTGACCAAACAACTAATAAATTCTTTGAGTTTTCTTTCGAGCTAGATATGTATGGTGAAACGGTCACTAATAAAAAGTAGAGAAATAAAATTATTTTTAATTGTCTTAAAACTGGTAAAAAAAGTGTCAAAAGAAAAAGTAAAAGTGAAAAGTAGAAATAATATCTTTGATAATCTTTAAATCTTTCTTTACTTAATACAAAAATTGATACATAGCCTAAAACTATTGCAAGAACCAACATTGGTAAATCTATAGAATAAATTGAAATTAAACTAAAATCTGGTTTTCTATAAATCCAAGTAACTACCAATAAAGGTAGGAGAAGCCATGTAGTTGGAATAACTTTTTTCAGAATCAACTTATTCTTTGAACTGAAATACTTTCCAATGAGGTAAGAAACAATTAATAAAAAATATAATACCGTCCAAGGAACTGTCGTTGAACTTGCAATTGGTAAAAACTGATCTTCTAATCTTGTATTTGTATTATCAAAAACAACAGTTGGAAGTTTAATAAACCAAATAGATATAATTATTAGTCCAAGGTAAGCAAAAGATACTATATCTTTTATTACGACATGACTTGAAAATTTTAAACGTACAATGAGAGCCGCAATAAGCAAACTGATTACATAACTTAGTAAGTAGATTCTGGAACTAAAATTAAATACTTCTTCCTGAGTTCCAAGAACATTATCAGTCGTTACATTTGTTGGAGTAATCAAAATTAAAATGCTTACAACGAGTAGTACTTTAATTATTTTTTCAGACAACTTTCCTAAGTCTGTTTTGATTGTTTTGGTATTGAATCCCCAAGTAAGTCCTGCCATCAAAATGACAAAACCTACAGTAAACCAAATTCTAAAAAAGTCTTGTTCTGGATAAGCTTGAACCATATAAAGTTGTATATTGTACGTAATTGCTGTCCATTGACGTTCTGGAGAAATTATAAAACTAATAATTCCTCTAAACAGACTATATAGAGCTAGAAGAGTAACAATAGTTAGCAAAATAGAGCTAACTGAAGAAAATAAGTTTTCTCTTATCCATCTGTTTAATGCGGGAATATTTAATAACTTTGAATTTTTTTCAGTCATCATCTCTCTACAATCTTTAATTTTCTATTGTAATAATTTACAATTGTTGATAGTGACAAGCTAATAAAAGAGTAGAAACCCATCCAAATCAAGAATACTGCTATTGTCTGTCCTTCTTGATTATAAATTGTTTGACCCACAGCAACTATTTCTGGAAATGCAACAGCAATACCTAGTGAAGTGTTTTTGGCTAAATTTAAATACTGGTTACCCATAGGAGGTAACATTATCCTTAAAGCTTGAGGTAAAACTATTAGACGAAGAAGAGTGCTTCTTCTCAAGCCCAGTGAAAGCCCGGCTTCACTCTGACCTTTAGCAACTGCCATAATTCCTGACCTTACAACTTCAGATATAAACACTGATGTGTAAAGAACTACACCAACCCAAGTCGCAAAATATCCAACTGTCATAACTTTTCCAACTTCTTTTGAATAATTAGTAAATGTTGAAGAACCTGCTTGAATTGCTTCAGGATAACTTAAAGAAAATGGGGAACCAGAATAATTCCAGTCTAATTTATTTTGTATTCCATTAAAGAATTGCGGTAACCCCCAATCAGCTTTATAGAATAATTCATTTCCTAACAAAAAATCTGATATTGCAATTCCGAAAGGCATGAACATGCCAACAATTAAAATCAATAACAACAAGCCCGCAATGAGTATTCTGAAGATATCGTCATCAGTTAAAATTCCTCTATTTTCAGCACTTTTAGTTCTTTTAATTTCACTTAATATAAACCTTATTGCGTAATACGATCCAACTAGAATAAATAGAGCTTGTATACCGATTCTAGGAAATAAATCTAATAATTTTGAAATTAATGAAGCTATAAATCCAATTACACCTATTAACTTATAACCTCCGAACCAACCAATAACATTCCAAATCACAAAAAATAAGAATGAATAGAAACCAGGACGGCTATCCTTTCCCTCTTTTTCTAATACTGAAACTCTCCACTTAAATATTTTCTTCATTAAGTAAAAAGAAAGAACAAACCATACACCAAATAACCAACTTGACTCACCCGGATCCAACCATGGGAAAGCTATTCCCTTCGCACTAACATGAAAAACATGTTGTCCGCGATCTGTTTCTTCAAGCCTAGGAAACGAAATAAGAACAGCTTGCCAAAAAAATATTTGAACAAGAAGTGGTACATTTCTTACTAGCTCAACTAAACCAGTTGTTGCTTTTTCAACAATCCAGTTCTTAGAAAGTCTTGCTATACCCATAATGGTTCCAAAAAATGTTGCAAAGAAAATACCTGATATTGTAATTCTTAACATGTTTGCCATACCAATCTGAATGGCCTGCAACCCTGACTCGGGATAGGTTTCAAATCCTTCTGATAACTGAATACCTGGTGTTGTGCCTAAAAATCTTAATGAAAATGGTAAGTTTGTTGCACTTAAATTTGTTAAAGCTTGGGTAACAAAACCTCTTATAAGGTTAACTACAAACAATAAAACAATAATTTGAAAAGCCCACTTTAGAAAACGGACATCTCTCCAAAATGCAAAATTAATTTTTCGTTTATTCATTTTTATTAATTGATATTACCATTTGAAAACTTCGTTAGCTAATAGAGTTTAGTTTAAAAAAGAAAGGGGCTTAAAGCCCCTTTCTTTAATATGATAATTTTAAAATTATCTTGCTGGAGGTGAGTATATTAATCCACCATCTAACCAGCTAGCATTTGCAGATCCTTCTCTATAAAGTCCTACTGGATTTAAGTTTTTAGAATAAATCTCATCGTAGTTACCTACTTGTTTTAGAACATTATAGAATGCGTCTGCTGACAAGCCCATAACAGTTTGTAACTCGCCATCGTTTTTACCTGTGAGACGTCCCATTTCTGGATTTGCTTCATAGTCAAATGAATCAACATTTGATCTACCAACGCCGTACTCGTCAGCAATAAAGGTAGCGTAAACTACCCAGTTAACGATGTCTCCCCATTGGCTATCGTTTGAACGATAAACTGGGCCTAATGGTTCTTTAGAAATTGGTGTTGCTGGGAAAATAGCCCAGTCATTTAATGCACCTTCTGCTGCTCTGTTACCTACAAGAGCTGAACCATCAGTTGTAACAATGTCACAAGCACCTGATTTAAATTTTTCCATAGCTTCAGTAAATGCTTCGACTGTTTCAAGAGTAATGTTTGCTCCTGCAAGTCTTGCACCTTCAGTTATGTTTTTCTCTGTTGTTGTACCAGCATTTGTACATACTTTAAGACCATCAATGTCTTTAAGTGTTGATGATGCAGATAATCCATCAGAAATTCTACCCATTAACTGTTGTCCGTCAAAATAGGTAGTTGGTCCAAAGTCAAGACCTAATTCAGTGTCTCTACTTTGAGTCCATGTTGTGTTTCTAATCAATACATCTACTTCACCAGCTGATAATGCAGTGAATCTTTCTGCAGCTGTTAGTGCAGTAAATTCAACTTTGCTGTAATCACCAAATACTGCTGCAGCTATTGCATAACAATAATCTGCATCAATTCCGGTTACAGAACCATCAGCTTGTGTTTCAGAGAATGCAACTGCAGTACCAGAAACTCCACATTTAAGGAATCCTCTTTCTTTAACTGTATCGAGTGTAGTTTTAGCTACAACTTCTTCAACAGCTGCTTCTTCTGATGCAGTATCAGTAGCACAAGCTACTGCTACTAATGCAAGTACAAGTAGAGAAACGATTGCTTTTTTATTCAATGTTTATCTCCTTTTAATTAAAAGTAGACAGCTCCAAATGAAGCTGACATGATTTAACTTTAATATAAATTCATAGTTGTATCAAAATAATTAATTCAATTTAGATAAATTTATTGCAAAATATTTTATTTTTCGCTAAGAAAATTGAATTAGAAAGGTCTTCAGATTAATAAAAACTTACATTATCATCATATGTTGTATCTAAGGAGTTAAATTGTCCACTACCGTAGTGCTTGGAGCCCAGTGGGGTGATGAAGGTAAGGGAAAAGTCACAGATTTTTTTTCATCTTCAGCAGATATGGTTGTTCGCTTTCAAGGTGGCAATAATGCTGGTCATACAATTGTAGTTGGTGAAGACAAAATAGCTTTATCTCTAACACCTTCAGGGGTTTTATATTCTAACTGTATTCCAGTAATTGGTTCAGGTTGTGTAATTGATCTAAGTTTCTTAAAAAAAGAGTTAGATATGCTAAATTCTAAAAATATAGCCACAGACAAACTTGCTATTTCATCTAATGCACACTTAGTTATGCCGTATCACAAACTTCTTGATGAGCTCATCGAAGAAAGCTTAGGAGAGAATAAGATTGGAACAACAAAAAAAGGCATTGGTCCCTGTTATGCAGACAAAATTCAAAGACGTGGAATTAGAGTTCAAGATTTATTGGACGATGAAGTTTTTTCAACAAAAGTTTTGACAAATGTGGATGAGAAAAACCAATTATTAACAAAAATTTACGACCATGAACCAATTGATGCTAAACAGATTATTGAAGAATTTAAAATATATAAAAATCTTGTAGAAAGACATATACAAGATACATCATTGCTTATTAGTAATGCAATTAAAGATAATAAAAATATCTTATTTGAAGGAGCTCAGGGTACACTGCTAGATATTGACCATGGAACTTACCCATTTGTTACAAGTTCAAATACATCTTCAGGTAATGCTGCAATTGGCTCAGGTGTTGGACCGCTAAATATAAATCGAGTAGTAGGTGTAACAAAAGCCTATATTTCCCGAGTAGGTAGTGGACCATTTATAACTGAGCAAAAAAATGAAATTGGTGATTATTTAATCGAAAAAGGACAAGAATATGGTGTTGTAACAGGTAGAAGAAGAAGATGTGGATGGCTTGACTTAGTCTCTCTCAAATACTCTGTAAGAGTTAACTCTCTAAGTGAACTTTTTATAACTAAATTAGATGTACTTTCTGGTCTTGAAGAAATTAAACTTGCAACAAGTTATAAACACGGGGAAACAATTTTCAATGAATACCCTTACGAACAAAAAATACAATATGAGGGTGAGCCTGTATATATCTCACTCCCTGGTTGGAATGAAGATATTTCAAATGTTAAAGATTTCAATGAACTACCTTTAAATGCTCAAAACTATTTAAAAACTATCGAAGATTTTATCGGCGTACCAATAACATTTATTTCTGTTGGACCAGAACGAAATCAAAATATTGTTTTAACAAATGATTGATAGATATTTAAATAAAGACCTTGAAAAAATTTGGTCAGACCAAAATAAAATAGATACTTGGAAGATCATCCAATTTTACTATGTTCAAACACTTGAAGAAGAAAATATTGCACCTAATGGTCTATCTGAAAAAATTAAATCAACTACGGTTTTAAAGGAAGAAGTTGAGGAACGTGAAGCTGTAACAAACCATGATCTAGCTTCTTTTGTTGATGTATTACAAGAAAAAATTGGGGAAGATTCTAATTGGATTCATTATGGGTTAACCAGTTCAGATATTGTTGATACCTCAAATAGTCTTTTAATTACTGAATCGATTGTAGTTGTAGAAAACTTAGTAAAAGAACTTTTAACCATTTTAGAAACCCGAGCCATACAAGAAAAAGATACAAAAATTATTGGAAGAACACACGGTGTGTTTGCTGAAGAAACTTTTCTTGGAAATATTTTTGGAAACTGGTTATTAGAAATAAAACGTGGTTTAGAGAGACTAGCCAGAGCAAAAGAAAATATCAGTGTTGGAAAACTTAGTGGACCAGTGGGAAATTACACAGTTGTTTCAGAAGATATAGAACAAAAAACTTTAAAAAAATTAGGTCTTCAACAAGAAATTTTTGCAAGCCAAATAGTAAGTAGAGATAGATATGCTGAGGTACTCAGCTCAATTGCAATCCTTGGTAGTACTTTTGATAGAGTGGCAACAAACATCAGATCTTACCAACGTTCTGAAATATCTGAAATGTTTGAAGCTTTTAAAGACGGGCAAAAAGGATCTTCAGCTATGCCTCATAAAAAAAATCCTATCGCTAGTGAAAGAATTTCTGGTTTAGCAAGAATTTTACGAGGAAATATTATTTCTGGTTTGGAAAATATGGTTCTGTGGAATGAACGTGATATATCTAACTCATCTGTTGAACGAATTATATTTCCAGATAGTTTCAACATTATCGCATTTATTTCAAAAGAGCTTAAAAATGTGATTGAAAATTTACACATTAATTATGAAAAAATTAATTCAAATTTAGAGTTAGCCAATAGTAAATTAATGAGTCAAAAACTATTATCGTTCCTAGTCTCTCAAGGAATTGACAGGGATTCTGCTTATAGAGAAATCCAAAAACAACTTTTTGATGAAGTAAGTTTTAAAGAACTAAAAGACACTATAAATAAAAAATTTAATGTCGATGTACCTGATTTCCATATTGATTCAATAAAAAACTTTGATAAAGATAGTTTTTCTAAAAAGTTAAATTAAATATTGAAATTTAGTAAAAAATTAAAAGAAATTAGAGATGAGTTAAAAGCTTTATCACCAAATGATGAAAAAATATTTGACTCAATTGTTGCGCCAATTTTATTTGTTTTAGTATCAAACTTTTTTAATTTAAACTTCGCAATTGTTACGACTGGAATCGTAATTTTAGGATTTTTAATATTAAGACTTTTTCAAAAACAAAATACAAAGTATGTATTTTATGGGGCTTTGGGATCTTTGCTTGCTTTAGCTTTTGCTAAATTTCAAGGAACAGCTTCTGGTTTTTTTATACCTGGAATTATTAGAGATAGTATTTTTTCAATTATTGGTTTATTTTCAATTTTGCTTGGAAAGCCTTTTACCATTTACACTTCAAAGGCATTTCGGAAATGGCCAAATAATTGGTACTTTCACTCACAAGTCAAGCCTGCATATGTATTGGTGGCATATATATGGACAATTTATTTATTCCTGAAGGCTGCTTTACAAATATATTTTTTCGAAAATGCAGAAATTTTGGTTTTTATAAAATTAGCTACTTCTAATCAGACAACTTTATTGTTGTTAGTAATAACTTATTTAATTGGCCAAAAAAAACTATTAAAACTTGCTGGACCAAGTGTTGAAGAATTTAAAAATAATACTCCACCACCATGGTCAAGCCAACAGCAAGGTTTTTAGCTAAAATAATTAAATGGTTGAATTAAACAATACTGAACTTACTAATCTTGCAATACTCTTAGCAATACTGGTAGCTTTTTATCTTTTATTGAAATGGTTTATATTTCCTATCTTAAAAAAACTTGCAAAAAAAACTTCAACACTAATTGATGACCTTCTACTCGATAAAAAATTTGTTCACCGATTTTCATTTGTATTTGTTTTTATTCTCTTCAAAGTAATTAGTGTTTCTTCAGGTTATCAGTTAAATTTTTTCTCAAACTTAATCTTTCAGAGAATATTTAATGCACTTTTCACGCTTACTATAGGCTTAACCATTTTAGAAATGTTAACAGTTGTTAATAAACTATCTGAAAAATTAGAACTATTAAGAGACAAACCAATTAAAGGATATATACAAATAATTAAAATAATTGTTACTTCTTTTGTCTTAATTATTATATTTGCAATTTTAACTGGTCAGTCTGTTGGATACTACATTAGCGGTTTAGGTGCTTTAACTGCTGTGCTACTACTCATTTTTCAAGATACAATATTATCTTTTGTTGCTTCGGTGCAAATTGGACAAAATGACATTATAAAAATTGGTGATTGGATTGAAGTAAAAGAATATGGTGCAGATGGTGATGTTGTTGATATTGCTTTACATACTGTAAAAGTTCAAAATTGGGATAAAACTATAACAACAATTCCGACTTCAAAGATAGTAAATACTTCAGTTAAAAACTGGCGTGCTATGTCAGAATATGGTGGAAGGAGAATTAAAAGAGCAATAAATATAGACATATCTAGTATCAAGTTTCTTAGTGAAAGTGAGCTAGCAAACCTTGAGTTACTTCCACCACTTAAAAACTATTTACATTCTAAAAAAGAAGAGTTAAACGAATATAATAAAAAAATTGCAGAGATAGATTCAAATCTAGAAAAAAGAAAGCTAACAAATATAGGAACTTATCGTGCATATATTGAAAACCTCTTAAAACAAAATAACAATTTGAACACTGAAACTATGACATTCTTAGTAAGACAACTTCCTTCAAGCCCAGAAGGTGTTCCAATTGAGATTTATACATTTACCAATACAACAGAATGGGTGGCTTATGAAAAAATTCAATCAGATATTTTTGATCAATTATTTGCTGTACTTCCAAAATTTGGTTTAAGAGCTTATCAAAATGGTTTACTGGAAGCAGTAGCTATGAAAAACTTACCTTTTCATCAGCTCGAAGATTAGATTTTTTTAATAGGTATAAAAGTATAGAAAATAGAACAGGTAAAAGATTTAGATAATTTCCAAATCTTGTATATAAAGTATTGCTTGTGGTTCCAGTAACTGTTTCTACAGAAGTAATTGTTTCAAATAATTGAGTTTGATTTAAAACTTCACCGTCACTAGAAATAAAAGCCGATTTTCCAGTAATAGCTGCATGAACTATTGGACGATTGTTTGCAATAGCATTTGCACGAGACATCAAAATAAACTGATCGGACATTGCACTGACACCATAACTGGCTTGATTTGTCAAAATTACAATAATCTCAGCACCATTTTTTACTCCATTTCTTATATATCTTTGGAAAGATCCCTCAAATGAAATAACTGTTGCAATTTTAGTCTCATTGAGATGAAATATTTTTTCTTCAGTACCTCTAATCATGTCTCTTGGAACAAGTGCTAGTGGCGGTATCCAGTCTAGGTATTTTCTAAATGGGATATATTCACCAAAAGGCACTGGGTGTTGTTTTAAATACTGGTCGACTATAAAACCTTTATTATTAATAAATAAACCATAATTTTCAAAGTAATTACTATTTATTGGTCTATCTCCACCAATTAAAAAATATGAATTCAATCTTTCAGCTTCGTTACTAATATCTCTTAATACATCTGTATGCAACAGAGGATCATTGTTAAAACCAGTTGAGCTTTCTGGCCAAACAACTAGGTCAACATTATCATTTATTTTTTTAGTTTGACGTAAATGGCTTTCGTATATAAGTTGTCTCTCGTTTTCACAAAAGTTCTTCGCTCCAGGACACGGACTATTACCTTGAACGATTGCAATAGTGGTTTGGTTTGCATTATTTAAAATTGATATTTGGTTGTGTGCAATAACTGCAACTAGTACCAATATGGTAAGTACTAAAACATAGTTTTTCAAAAAATTCTTCTCTGAATACATAACTAGACTTAAGCAAATAGAACTTATTAAAAGTGAAACTCCAAGCGTTCCAAAAGCTTGAAATAGCGGAATAATAACTTTTGTATCAACTAAAACGGTACCCGGTAATCCCCAGGGAAATCCATTAAAAGGAAAATATAATCTAATCAATTCAAATAAGCTAACGACAGAAAGTGAATGTAAAAATTTATATTTACTTCTGGAAACTATTTTCTTAAATATATAACCAAATGTTCCATAAATAAGTCCCATCAAAAATAAAAGCGGTATCCAAGCTTCATAACCAATAGATTGAATACCAAATAAAATTACACCGTATGAGACCACAGCAAAAATAAAACCTGAATAAAATGCTTTACTTTTAAAAGTTAACGTCCAGTAGAAAAGAGTTAAACTTGGAAAAATTAAATATTCTAAATTAAAAGGTGGAAAGCTTAGAAAATATAGGATTCCTGCTGTTAGAGAATATAGAAGAATCATATGCTCATATAGTAGTTAGTGATAGCTTGAATGAAAATTAAATAATATTTTTCAAAATTACAAACAAACCAGAGATAATTGAAAAATATGTTACAGATTTAGAAATAAAATTATCAGAGACTCTAGAAAATAACATGTTTGAAGTACCAAAACCTATCAGTACAAATGGAATAAAAATAACAAAAAGATAAAGATGATCAAAACTTAATTTCCCTGTGAAAAATAGCAATGTTAAAGTAATCAATATTCCAAATGAAAAAACACTATTAAGAGATGGCCGAAACTCTTCAGATTTAGTATTTCTATAAAGTAGAGCAACAGGTGGTCCTCCAACAGCTGCTGTCATACCAAAAATTCCAGAAAAGGTACCAGCTAAGAAAGAATTGGTTTTGTTTCTTTTAATCACCCATCCAAAATATGATGCTACACCACCAATGAAAACTATGAATCCAACAGAAAGAGATAAATATTTGGTACTTAAATTCAGTAATAGCAGAGTACCAATTGGTCCTCCAACCAACCTTCCAAGCAAAAGAGGTCTAACAAGTTTTAGATTGACTTTTTCTTTTTCTCTAAAAAAGACTCTAATTGCTAGTGGTAAAGCTAGTAAAGAAAGTAACTGCGGAACCAAGTCAGCATTAATTTGAACCACAATTGGAGAAGATATTACTGCAAAACCAAAACCCAAAACACCTTGAATAGCTGAACTTAAATAAAATAAGATAGCAAGAAAGAATATCTGTGTATAACTTAAATCAAATGGAAGATTCAACTAAGTGCTTCTTGCATCAAACTTAATATCTCACCATCTTCAGCATGTCTTCCAAGAGATTTTTTTGAGAATATGAGATTTCCATCTAAGTAAAATTCAAATACACCACCACCACTCGGTATTAATGTAATTGGATTAGCTTCCTTTCCATATTTTTCTAAAATGTCTTCAATCGTACTAACTGCACGAGGTGTGTAATTTCAAACTACACAAAATTCAAGTTTGATTTCCATAATTAAATAGTATCATAAAAAAATTGGAGGAGATGTATGTTCGATTACTCAAATATTACAAAAAATGAACTTGAGATTGACCTGGAGTCAACTCTAAAAAAATGCACAGAATTAATAAATGATATCAAAAATGATTCTGATCCTAAATTAGAAAATTTTAATAATTTAGAAAGAGAAATTAATTACTTATTTGGAAGAGTTCCATTTATGGCGGATGTACATCCTAATGAAGAAATAAGAGAATTTGGTCATCAAGCAGAATCTAAAGTCAGGAATTTTATTTTAGATTCAATGAAAGATCCCAATCTTTATCAAAAATTTAAAGAAATAAAAACGAATAATTTTGATGATGAAGAAAAAGAGTTTTATAAAGATTTACAAAATGACTTTATTGATGTTGGACATAATTTAAGTGAAAATGATAGATCACTGTTGTCAGAAATTGATAAAAAATTAATTGAACTAGAAATCAAATTTTCTGAAAATATTGCAAATGATAAAACAAAATTAAAATTTCAAGTCCACCAGCTTGAAGGCTTAAGCGAAGGTGAACTAAATAACTTAAAACAAGAAGATGAAGAATATACAGTAACTATGGCTTATCCGGATGTAAATGCAGTTATAGAAAATTGTACCGTAAGAGAAACTAGAGAAGCAGTTTGGAAGGCCTTCAATAATAGAGCTTCAAAAGAAAACTCTCCTGTTTTGGAAGAAGCTGTTAAATTAAGAAACAAAAAAGCCAAACTTTTTGGTTTTTCAACTTGGGCTCAGTATCGTTTGCAACATCGAATGGCTCAGAATCCAGAAAACGTAGAGAAAATGTATAAAAGCTTAATTCCAAAACTGCAAAAAGCAGCTGAGAAAGAAAAGTTGGAAATTGTTTCAGATGATATTGACATTTCAGAAATAGCTCCATGGGATATTAGATATTTTATCTCTAAAAAAAGAAGCTTATTAAGCAACATAGATAGTAGTGAGCTAAAAAAATTCTTTTTTATTCATGATGTTAAAAAAGAAATGTTTTCAATTTGTGAAGAAGTATTTGATATTGAAATTGTAGAAGAAGATGCTTCAACTGCTTGGCATCCTGATGTTGAGCTTTGGTCAATCAGCCAAGAAGGAGAAAAAATTGCTTTATTCTATCTAGATTTATACCCAAGAGAAGGTAAGTACACACATGCTGCAGTATTTGATTTATCTTCAGGTGGATTAGATTCTCAACAATTACCAGTTTCGTCAATGGTAGCTAATTTTCCAAACCCTAAAACTGGAGATGGGTTAATGACTTTTGATGAGGTGGAAACTTTATTTCATGAATTTGGACATATTCTCCATAATGGTATTGGTAAGTCAAAAATTTCAAGATATGTTGGTGCAAGTGTGGAGTGGGATTTTGTAGAAGCACCAAGCCAAATTATGGAGCACTGGGTCTGGAAAATTGAGTGTCTTTCAAGATTTGCTAAAAATGTTGAAACTGGTGAAATGCTTTCAGAAGACATTTGTACAAAGTTAAAAAATTCTAAAAATATAGGAGTAAGTTTATTAACACTTAGACAAGTATCTTTTGGTTTGGCTGATCAACATCTTCATGGAAGTGACTTTATGGATTCACTTGATGCAATTGAAAGTAAATCTCAAAAAATAACTACGATTGATTACCCTGACGACGTCATGCACCTTAGTTCATTTGGCCACCTTCTTGGAGGTTATGATGCTGCTTATTATGGATATTTGTGGGCTGATATAATCGGTGATGATTTATTTAGTAGATTTGAAAATGAAGGAATTCTGTCAAATACTGTTGGAGTGGACTACAAAAACAAAATTCTAAAACCTGGAGGAACAAAACCTGCTGAAGAATTGGTAAGAAATTTTCTTGGTAGAGATTGGAATGATGAATCATTTTTAATTCAAAAAAACTTGTTATTTTAAATTTGACCTTTATAATTGAAATGTTAAGCTTGTGAATATATTCACAAAGTATATATAAGGAAACTAATAAATGACAGACGGATTAAAAGCAAGTCAAATCAAAGGTGGTATAAGACCATCTAAAAGTTTTGACCAAGGTAGAGTTTGCAAAGATGAATCATGTAAGACTCAACTAAGCATATATAACAAAAGAGATTATTGCTTCAACCACGCTCCAGTAAAATACCCTAGAGTAAGAGGCAGAATTCTACAAGAAACTGCTTAATTAATAAAATCTCCCCCAAGAGATTTCATAAAGCCTCTATAAAATAGGGGCTTTTTTTATAAACCATTCAGTATTAAAGTATTCCTATGGAAATTAAATTTAAAGTGCCTGAAATTTCTTGCGGGCATTGTAAACAAACTATAGAGTCCGCTATTGGTTCATTAGATTATGTTGAAAAAGTAAATGTTGATATTGAAAGCAAAATAGTTTCAATTGATTCAGACCAAGTAGTTGATCTTTCTGATATTGAGCAATTATTAGATGATCAAGGATACTCCGTTGTCTCAACAGAATAATCAGTTAACACTCGATATAGACGGAATGACTTGTGCTGCCTGTGCAGCTCGAATCGAACGTGTACTACAAAAATCAGAAAATATTGAAAATGTTTCCGTTAGTTTTCCACTTAAAACAGCACAAGTTGAAATTAAAAATAAAGATAATTTTGATCTAGATCAAGTAATTAAAAAAATTAATAGTATTGGCTATAAAGCAAAAATTTCATCAGAATTAGAAGAAACAAATAGGTCAAAATTTTTCTTTGTTAAACCTTTGGTCTCATTACTACTTACTTTTATTATGAGGTATTTTATTAGTTCCAATTTAGAAAGCATAGCGTATTTAATAGGCTTTCTAATAGTGCTGTATTTTGGAAAAGACTTTCATATATCAGCATTTAAAAAAATTAAGTTTTTTGACTTTAATATGGACACTTTAGTTTCAATTGGAAGTTTAAGTGCTTTATTAATTTCTCTTTTTCCAAATAATATAATGTTTCTTGATACAGGAGCATTTATAATTTCGTTTATTTTAATTGGAAAATCTGTAGAAGAAAAAGTTATTGGAGATGCAGTTCAATCATCAAAAAATCTTAAAAATAAACTTCCTTCATCTCTTATTGTTGAAAGAGATAAAGAAAAAATAGAAGTGCCTACTTCTGAAACAGCTGAAGGTGATGTGTTTGAAGTTTTAGCTGGAGAAATCATACCACTAGATGGTGTTTTATTTGAAGGTTCTGCTTCTGTTGATGAAAGTTTAATAACAGGAGAGTCAATTCCGGTTACTCGATTTGTTGGAGATAAATTGTTAGGTGGAAGCATAAACTTAAACAGCGCAATAAAAATAAAAGTTGATAATCCTTTTAATGAGTCTGCATATAACATTATTGAGCAGCTAATTAATGCTGCACAATTGACGAAACCAAAGATTCAAAAAACCCTAGATAAAATAACACAATTTTTTGTCCCTTTTGTTTTAATACTTAGTGTTTTAACTTTTTTGTTTAGGCTTATAGTTTCTGATCTTGGATTAATTCAATCACTAGAAAATGCTATCTCAGTTGTAGTTATTGCTTGCCCATGTGCATTAGGATTAGCTACTCCTATTGTGTTGTATAGAACAGCTGCTGAAAGTAAGAGAAAAGGATTTATTTTTAAAGATTTTGATGCACTTCAAAAACTAACACAAATCGACACACTTATATTTGATAAAACAGGTACTCTCTCATCTGGTATTTTTGTGATAGAAAAAATCGTTTCATTGGACTCTCAATTAAGCTCTGATGAAGTTTTACAATTTGTATCTAGTCTAGAAATCAATTCTCAACATCCAATCGCTAGAAGTCTTGTATACGCTGCAGAATTAAAAAATTTAAGTTTCCTAGAATCTAAAAATGTAACAGAACAATCAGGAGTTGGTATTGAAGGTATTGTTGCAGGTAAAAAAGTTGTAATCACAAAAAATGAAGAAACAGAAAGTAATTCATTAAAAGTTGCTATAGAAAATAATAATTTTGTAATTTATCTAAAAGAAGAAGCATCAATTTCCTTTGGATTTATTCAAGAAATAGTTAAATCAAAAAAAATTATTATTCTTTCAGGTGATAAAAAAATTAATGTTGAAAATTTTGCTAAAGAGGTAAATATTGATGAATTTTATTTTGAAAAATCTCCTTCAGAAAAACTTGAATTTATTAAAGCAAAGCAAGAATCTTCACCTGTCATATTTATAGGTGATGGAATTAATGATTCACCTTCGTTGAAGCAAGCAGACATTGGAATTTCAACCACAACTAGTTCTCAGATTGCGCAAGTTTCTGGAGATATTTTAATTCACAATGGTGGATTAAATACACTATCTACTGTATTTAAAATTTCTAATTCCTCTAATAAAAAAATTCAACAAAATTTATTTCTCGCATTCATATATAACATATTGATGATTCCAGTAGCTGTTATTGGATTGATCTCACCTAGTTTGGCTGCACTAGCTATGGCACTTTCTAGTGTTTCAGTAGTTTTAAATTCATCGAGAAAACTTCAATAATAAATACTAAATAAATTTTTTAAAATATTACTCTTTCACTATGGAAGATGTAGTTTGGTATAGAAAACCCCTTCTCTCAGAGCCTGTTGCAATTCTTGCTTTTGAAGGTTGGAGTGATGCTGGCAATACTGCAACGGGTTGTATTGAGAATATTAGCTGCACTTATGATGTTGAACCATTTGCCGAATTAGATTCAGATTCTTTCTATAACTACCAAATGAGAAGACCTATTGTCGAAGTAAAAGATTTTGGTGAAAGAGAGTTCCACTGGCCACAAACTTCTTTCTATTCAATCGAAGATTACAAACTAAAGAAAGATCTAATTTTAGTTTTTGGAGAAGAACCTTCAATGCGTTGGAAAGAATATGCAAAGAACATAAAAGATGTACTAGTTGAACTTGGGGTTAAAAGAGCTATCACTTTAGGTGCTTTTTTTGGACAAGTTGCACATACATTACCAGTCCCAATCTTTGGTGTAAGTACTGATCCAACTTTTCATTCAAGATATAACATTCTTAATCCAAATTATTCAGGCCCGACTGGAATTACTAGTGTAGTCGGTCAGACTTTAAGTGAAAGTGAAATAGAGACTACTGGTCTCTGGGCTGCTGTTCCACATTATCTAAGCAGTGGTGGTTATCCAAAAGGTATGAGTGCTTTGATGAATAAAACTTCTGAAATACTAAAAATTGATATTGATGATTCAGGTATTCAAACTGAAGGTCAGCAATTTGAAGTAAAGATAAATAAAGCTATGGAAAATTCACAAGACTTGGCTGAATATGTTTCTAGGTTGGAAGAATCAGAAGTTAGTCTTGAAAATAACTTTTCAGAAGATAATCTAGTTCAGCAAATTGAAGATTTCTTAAATGAAGAAAGAGATAATTAATTAAACGTTTTTCTTCTTATGTCTATTTGATTTACGACGCTTGCGGTATTTATGTTTAGACATTTTTTTGCGTCTTTTTTTAATCAAAGATCCCATATTTAAAGTTTTTTCTTCCTTTTTTCCTAACTGCGAAATTCTAACTGATTTTCGCTATTAAATGGAAATTTCTTTTATAAAATTATTTTTCAAATAGATGTAAGGCATTTATTAATGCTTCTTCACCCCTGTTACTTTCAGGTGACTTACGTTTTGCCCAGAAACCCCAAGTTATCATTGACAGAATTTCAAATAGAATAAATTTTTCTTTTTGATCTGAATCTATCAACCCTATTTCAGACAGTGCTAAATTTTTAAGTCCGTTTTTTTTCTCAAACTCATTCTGCCAAAACAAGTCAGCTAAATCGAAATACGGATCTCCTTGAGAAGAATACTCCCAATCAATTAAATATGTTTTATCTTCATAAATTACAAAATTACCTGAATAAAGATCTTGGTGACATGGTTTTTGTTCTAAACCTATATTGTTTAATTTCTCAATTATTTCTTTACCTACATTTAAGGCATTTTCTTCAATCCCATTCGAAACATCAGCAAGATTTTCAAATACTCTATATGGTGAAAAATTATCTAAGAATATAATTTCTGAACTATGTAGTTTATTCAAAATTTCAAAAGCGTTTTTTCTCAAATCATCATTCTCAAAATCTTTTTCCTTATATGTGTAAATATCAAAATATTCTGATATCTTTATACCGCTTTCAACATCAAATAGAATATGCGGCAACGTGAGACCATTTTCTAAAGCTAATAAGGTATTTTGTTCTTCTGAATATCTATTAATCTCATCGGGATTATTCCCAGGTAGTCTTAGTACAAATTCTTTGGAATTGAGTTTTACAATGTAGCTTGTATTTGTAATTCCATCTAAAGGCAATATTTCGTATTCATTTAAATTTTTATTTGATGTTATTCCGTATTTGAGAAAAATTTCAACTATTTGTTCTGTTGTCTCCATGTTCATTATCATAATATAAGTTATGAATGATCTTTTCGCACTAGATTTAACTATTAATCTTTTACTGCTTGGTGTTGGTGCTGCAATGGTAGCTGGAAATTTGGCAGCTTTATTTAAAAATAATTCAGAAAATCACAAACTTTATTTTTCTAGAACTGTTTTCTTAACAATTATTGGAACAATTATTACTGTTTGGTCTATTGCTTCAATAATTAACAGATAATTTTCAAAAATAGGTTATTATATTCAAAGAACAAGAGGTTAAAAATGCTTTCAGATCTAGATATTAAAAAAGCTCTTAAGGATGGTGATATTAAGATATCACCGATGGAAGAATCATTTATACAGCCATCGAGTATTGATTTAAGAGTGGGGGATGATTTTAGAGTTTTTGAAAATCATAAATATTCACATATTGATCCAAAAGCTGAGCAAAATGATCTTACAAAATTAGTAACTGCAACTTCTGAAGAACCTTTTGTACTACATCCTGGTGAATTTGTATTAGGAACAACTTTTGAAAAAGTTTCACTTTCAAACAAAATTGTTGCCAGACTCGAAGGGAAAAGTTCATTAGGAAGAATTGGACTACTAATTCATTCAACAGCAGGATTTGTAGATCCAGGTTTTACTGGGTATTTAACATTAGAACTTTCTAATGTTGCTAACTTACCAATAAAAATTTATCCAGAAATGAAAATTGGACAGATATCTTTTTATTATCTAAATACACCTTCTGAATCAGAATATGGTTCTAGTTTTTACGGAAGCAAATATCAAGGTCAAGAAGGCCCTACTCCAAGTAGAAGTCACAACGATTTTAAATAGTTATGTTCCCTGGAGTAGGTACTGTAATTAATGCTGGTTCTGTACTGCTGATCGGTTTTCTTTCGAGACTATTTATTAAAAAAGAAATAAAAAATTTCGAGAATAATTTATTACCTTTAGGTTTGTTAGTTTTAACTTTGGGCATTAGAGAAACTTTAAAAGGTCCTGATTTTATGATTATTTTATTTTCGGTTCTGATAGGTGCTCTTATTGGTAGCTATTTGAAAATTGAGGAAAAAATTGAACAATTCGGTGATTATCTTCATACTAAATTTGAAAGTACAGATGTAGATAAAAGTAAATTTATTGATAGCTTTCTAACAGCAACATTAATTGTTATAACAGGACCGTTGGCTATAGTTGGTCCATTTTTTGACGTCGTTGAAAATAATATTGAACTCCTATTAATTAAATCAGCTCTAGATTGCTTTTTAGTTTTGTTTTTAACTTCAAGTGGAGGAAAAGGTGCTGTGTATTGTGGTTTATCTATATTAATTTATCAAGGTTTTTTTACTTTATGTGCATTTGGAATAGGTGAAGTAATAAATGAAACAATTTCGAATTCAATTGCTGGAGTTGGTGGTGTTTTGTTAATTGGTGTTGGTATTAACTTACTAGGAATAAAGAAAATTCCTGTTGGGAATTACATATTAAGTTTGTTTATTCCTATCTTTCTAACATTGTAAAAGTTCTAGTAGCTCCTTTAACACCATCAAATATCTCTATAATCTTTTTTGACTCATCTTCAAAAGAACCTGAAACAAATTGCGGTTCTTTAATATTGAAACATCTGTTGCCAAAATCAATATCTACCGGAACATAAGGTATATCTAAACCTTTTGCTAAATAATAAAAACCACTCCTAAATTGTTCTACAGCTTCTACTCCCCCTTCTGGGGCAATTACTAATATATAGTTCTCTTTGTTTGTAAACTCTTCAACTGCTGCATGTATCAAGCCTTTAGAATTTACCCTATATACAGGAATTCCACCAAGTTTTTGTAATATATATTTTTGCAACCACCAAAGCGGCCATGGAATTCCTTGCCTATCTAAATTTTTTGATATGGTAAATAAACTAGGCAATCGTGTGAATATCCATGCTGCACCAAAAAAACTAATTTTTAAATCCAAAGCAAGCACAGCAAGTAGTCCATACCAAGCATCTCTCATAGCTGTATGTGGCACACCGATTAATATTATTTTTTTTAAATTCGGTATTTCACCTTTAACATCCCATTTGAATAATTTGATTAAATATCTTCCAATAGGACCAAGAACTCTTCTTTTTTTCTGAGCAATATTTTCAGGAATTGTAATCATAGTTCTGAAATGTATTTAGCTATCTGAACAGCATTTAATGCTGCTCCTTTTAATAAATTATCAGATACAACCCAAAAATTTATGATCTTATCACTAGAAAGTCCTTTTCTTAAACGTGATACTAAAACTTCATGTCTACCTTCTACATCTAATGGTGTTGGAAGTGTTTCATCCCAGTACTCAACTCCATCAAAGTTTTTTAAAACACTTATTGCATCTTCAACGTCGATAGAATTTTCAAATAAGGCAGAACAAAAAGTTCCGTGTCCAGTTCTTACTCCAACTCTTGCATTTGAAGGTTCTACTATTAAGTTTTCAATATTTAATATTTTTCTAGATTCATTGCAAAATTTCATTTCTTCATCTGAATACCCATTGTCTAGAAGGTTTCCAGCTAGAGGAATAACATTTTTTGCAATTGGATTCGAATAATATCCATCTCTGAAATCAGGTTTTAAATTATCACCCATTTCAATTTCTTTTGCTAGAGAATTAATACCAGCAGTCCCAGAACCTGAAACTGCTTGAAATGCAACAGGTGTTATTGCTTTAAGATTGTACTGATCATGTAATGGCTTAAGGGCCATTACTAGTCCCATAGTTGTACAGTTTGGGTTTGAAATTAACTTTTTGTCCGTAGATATAATATTTTGATTTATACCATAAACAACGAGTGGAACATTTGAATCCATTCTAAATGCTGAAGAATTATCAACTACAAAAGATCCTTTTTCAACAAATTCATTAGCAAACTGTTTAGATCGATCTCCACCTGCAGAAAATAATGCAATATCATAACTTTGAATATTTTCTAATTTAAGTTCTAGTACTTTTACATCAGTGTTATTAATATTTATTATTTTTCCAACTGAATTTGCAGAAGCGAAAAAAGTATATTCAACATCGTTACTAAAAAACTGTTTACATAACTTAATAATATTTTGTCCAACTAAACCAGTTGCACCAACAATTGCAATTTTCATGTCAGGTTATAAATTCTTTGTGCAAAGACTCTAGTGCTTTTTTAGTGTCTTTTCTATTTATCACACAAGAAACTCTAATAGGAGAAGTGGATATCATTGAAATATTAATTGAGTTGCTACCTAAAGTGTTAAACATTCTTGAAGCAACACCGGACTCCGATTTCATACCTGCTCCAATGATTGAAACTCTGGCAACGTTTTCATCAATGTCATAACCATCAGCATTAAGATCTTTTGAAGCTTTAATTAAAATTTCTTCAACATCAGCTTTTTGATCTACTGGTGCAGTAAAAGATATATCTGTTATGGATTTCTTTGAAACATTTTGAACAATCATATCTACATTTATTCCGCTTTCAGAAAGTGCTCCAAAAAATTTACCTGCTATACCTGGTTGATCAGGTACTCCATATAAAGTAAATTTTATTTCCTTATCATTGTGTGTTACGCCACTTACAATTGCTTCTTCCATTGTTTTCTCTTTAACTAAAGTACCTTTATTATTCGTAAAAGTAGATTTTACGATTATTGGTATATTATACCTTCTACCAAATTCTACAGACCTAGCCATTAACACTCCGGCTCCAGTTGATGCCATTTCTAACATCTCCTCATAAGTAATTTCATCAATTAACTTTGCATCATTTACCACTCTTGGATCTGCTGTAAAAACACCGTCAACATCTGTAAAAATCTCGCACCTTTCAGCACCTAATGCAGCTGCTAATGCTACAGCAGTCGCATCTGAGCCACCTCTTCCTAAAGTTGTAATTTCTCTTGTATCTCTGTTAAACCCTTGAAATCCAGCTACGATAACAATATTTCCTAAACTTAAACCCTCTCTTACTCTTTCACCAGTAATTTCTTCAATTTCAGCTTTGCCGTGTCTAGAACTTGTAATTATTCCTGCCTGAGAACCTGTAAGTGAAATTGATTTGTACCCTAGACTGTTTAAATGTATTGAGAGAAGTGACATTGTAATTCTCTCTCCTGCCGAAAGTAACATATCCATTTCTCTTGGTGATGGCTTTGTTGAAAGCTCATGAGCTAGAGATATTAACTCATCTGTACTGGAGCCCATAGCAGATGGAACAACGACTACATCGTTCCCATTATTTTTACATTCAATAATTCTTTGTGCAACAATCTGTAATGACTCAGTATTTGCGACACTAGTTCCGCCAAATTTTTGTACAATTAAACTCATTGGAAACATTCTAATTAATTAATTACAGAAGAAAAGAGGCTAGTACTCTAGATTTAGTGAGTATTGATTTACACATTCATTCAGAAAACTCGGACGGCACAGAGTCAATTAGAGATATTGTAGAACAAAGTAAAAACTTACAATTAGAAGCAATCTCGATTACTGATCATGAGTATCTATCAAAAGTTCCTAAAGACTCTGGAATTAAAATTATTTCAGGTGTGGAAGTAAGTGCTAGTTGGAAAAAACTAGAAACTGAAAATAAATTTGCTGGCATTCATTTGCTTATTTACTTTTTAAATGAAAATTCTGAACTTAACTTGGAATTGAAAGAGATTAGAGAACAGAAAATTTTAAGAAATTTAGAAATTATTGAACTACTTGAAAAACAAAATATTTTTATTGATAAATCAAAATTTATAAATTTAAAAACTAAAGTCCCTGGTAGACCTCACATTGCTAAAGCTATGGTTGAACAAGGATATGTTGATAGCGTAAATGAAGCTTTTTTAAACTATTTAGGTAACGGTAAGTCTTCATATGTAAGCACACATCAAGTTTCAATAAATACACTCTTTGAACTTTGTAAAAGCACTAAAGTTTTAACATTTTTAGCTCACCCACACACTCTTATGAGCAATGAATCTTTTAGTAAGAATGAAAGTTGGATTAATCATAAGTTTAAAGATTTATTATTAGATTTAAAAAAACTTGGACTCAATGGAATTGAAGCATATTATCCAGGATATAATCACGCAACTATTGATAAGTTGTTAAAAATTGCAAATGAAAATAATTTTCTAGTTTCTGGTGGTAGTGATTTTCATGGTTCAATAAAACCTAATAACTACCTTGGTATAGGATATGAAAATAATCCATTAAAAATACCTAAAGAAGTACTATCAAAATTGGAAGAGCAATATGCAAAATTATAAAAAAATAATTGGATCAATATCTATTGTTACTGTTTCATACTTAATGAGCAGAATTCTTGGTTTTTATAGAGAAATCATGCTTGCAAATTGGACTGGATTATCAGAAGCAACAGATATTTTAGATTTAGCATTTGTAATTCCTGACTTTCTTTTTTATTTGTCTGCAGGAGGATATTTAGCTATTACGTTAATTCCACTTTTGAATAAGCAGAGGGAAGATAAAATTAACGATTATTTCCTGTCATTGCTTTATGGGCTTACTTTCATTTTTATATTGTTAACGTCTGTCACATACTTTTTAAGGTACGAGATAGCAGATTTTCTAAATGTTAAAAATTTAGATTTTTTTATAGAAATCCTTACTCCAATAGTTTTCAGCCAGCTTTTCTTTTTTATTGGAGCTATTTTGATGGCTTTTCAATATTTTAAAGAAAGCTTTATTTTTCCAGCACTTGCCCCTGTAATATATAACTGCTCAATAATATTTTTTGGTTGGATTAACTCTACTTCTCCAGAAGAAACAGTTAAAGGTTTTGCAATAGGTACACTTGTCGGTTCAATATTAGGTCATTTAATATTTCAGATATTTGGTGTTTATAAATCAGGTTTATTGTTTAAATTGCTTATTCCAAACTTTAAGTATTTGAAAGAATATCTATTTATTTCTCTCCCTCTAATTGTTGGGCAATCTATAGCAGTGATGGATGAGCAGTTGTTCAGGTATTTTGGTTCATTATTAGAAACTGGAAGTATTGCATCCTTCAGGTATGCAAGAAGAATAGCATTACTACCTGTTGGAATTGTTGCACAAGCAATAGGGGTTGCTAGCTACCCATTTTTATCTCAATTATTTAATCATAAAAAATTTGAAGAGTTAAAAATTTTAGTCAGAAAACAACTTAGTTATCTTGTAATCCTAAACGGTGTACTAATGATATTTGGATTAGTTAATTCGAAATCAATCATTAAACTCGTGTATCAGAGAGGTAGCTTTACTTCGATAGAATCTGGAATTGTAAGTTCAATATTCTTTATTATTTGTTTTGCAATTTTACCATGGTCAATTAATCAGATACTTTCGAGAACTTTTTATGTTCAAGAAAACTTTTGGTTTCCAGTTGTAAGTGGAACTTCGGTTACTTTAATTACTATTTTGTACATGACCCAAATTAAGAATCCATCTAGTTTAGATTTTGCATTAATTATTGTTCTTTCTCTTTATGCATATTCAATTATTCTTCTTTTGAAATTAACTATTGATGGTGAGAAATTATTGGATAAAGGATTGATAGTTGATTTTATTAAGACAGCATTAATATTATCTGTTTCATATTTTGCTGTCCAAACTATAAATATAAGCAATAGTATTTTTTCACTTTTCGTATCTCTAATAGCAATTAGCTTTGTAGTTTTTGTCCTACTTAAGTTACTAAAATTTAAATATATTAATCTTACAGGTAGAGAATAATGCAAAAGTTTCCAGTTAAAAAAGGTTTGTCGAGCGCTGAAGAACTTCATATTGAATTTAGTGAATATATTGATGTTTTAATGGGTCATATTAATCCTCCAATAGCAGATGGTGTAGATACTTTGTTTGAAGTAAGTAGCACTTACTTAGCAAGAGCTAAGGAAATTGAAATTAAATTGTTAGAAAGAGAGAGAGCCTCAAAAATTGACACTTCTGATGAATTAAAAAAATTTAGAACAGGGGAACTAAGAAGTTTTATTGAATTGTGTAAAAGTGCTCAAAATCAAGGTTCTAGAAGAATTACAGTTGCCTTAAGTGAGCTAAATCTTAAAGACGCTTAATCTATATTTTCAATTCCAAAAATATCTTCTAAATTTTCTTGAAAGTTACTTCGTTCCTTGGTCTCCTTTAATAAACCTTCCTGTGCTTTAATTTGAATTTTTACATTTAAACCAAGGTGCTTTTCTATTTCAACTTCAACAAACTCTTTGATGTCTTGAGATTTATTAAGTTCTGCGATTAAAAACTCGTTACTTTCATCTATTAGAAAAATTAGCTCTTTATTTTCGATCTCAGGTTTGACCAATGTTAGGTAAGAATATTTTCTTGGAGTTAAATGATTTTTTGCATTTTTTAATATGATTGGCCAAATCACATCAAAATTTTCAATACTATTTTTACTTTTTACTTCCTTCTTATCAGATTTTTTTTCCTTGGTTTTAGGTTTGATATCTTCTTCATTATTTGTTTTTTCAATTAATGGTTTATTTATTTCTACAATTGGTTGCCCATCTTCAAGCAAGTCAACTCTTCTTGAAAGAGACTTAATATCAAATGCAAACTCAGGCTTGATAAGTTTGACTACAAATAATTCGAGTTTTAATTCTTGCGAAGGAGCATTTTTTATATTTTGATTGATATCGTCTAACAGGTCAAGTATTCTTGCCAATTGCTTTGCAGTTACGCTTTCATTTAATTGATTTACTAACTTCAACTCATTTTGGGTTAAATTAAAAATATTTTCGTCATTAGGAAGATACTTAACGTAAAAAATGTTTCTGAATAAGTTTGTTATTGATGCAAGTATATCTTTTGGTTGTAAACCTTTTTTATAATTTTCCTTTAAAACATTTAAAGCTTTTGAAGTGTCTTGCTCAAACATAGAATTTACTATATCTAGTAAATTTTCTGTGGAAACCTTGCCAAGAATGCTGTAAACATCCTCCGTTGTTGCTTTTGGCCCAAACGTAGAAAAAGTTTGTTCAAATAAATTTATTGCATCTCGAAGAGAACCATCACTATTGTTTGAAATTAATTCAATTACCTCTTTTTGTAGGGATATGCTTTCTTTTTTGGCAATATTTGAAAGTGTATTGGTAATTTCTTTGTTTTCTATTTTTTTAAAAACGACATGTGTCGTTCTACTTTTGATTGTATCAATAACTCTTTCAGGCTCCGTTGTTGCAAGAATAAAAATTACATGTTCAGGTGGCTCTTCAAGGGTTTTTAGAAAAGCATTGGATGCAGCATTAGAAAGCATATGAACTTCATCTAATATAATTACTCGTTTTTTTCCAGGACTGCTTGCAATAAAATTTATATTTTCATTCAGTTCACGAATATCATCAACTTTGTTATGAGATGCAGCATCTATTTCAGAAATATCAAAAGTCGGATCACAGCCTAACTCAATAGCAATAATTCTTGCTAATGACGTTTTTCCAACACCCCGGGGACCTGAAAATAAATAAGCATGACTTAAATTATTTTTCTCAATTTGTTGTTTTACTAACTTTACAGCATCATCTTGACCAATAAGGCCATCAAGTTTAGTTGGTCTATATTTTCTGTATAAAGCTTCTTGCATAGTAGTAAAGTTTAATATGTTACCTTTCTATATTGCACTATACAATTAAACTAAGTCAAGTGAGAATAGGTGTTGACTTAGATGGTGTTGTTGCTGACTTTACTACAGGTTGGACAACTCAATATTTTAAAGATTTCGGAAAAAGAATAGAAGAATCTGATATAACAGAATGGGGATTAGCAAGCCCACTTACTCACTTCAAGAAAGAAATAGACTTTTGGAATTGGGCTAAAGACATAAATGGTAATTCTATTTTTAGAAATCTTCCATTATATGAAGATGCTGTTGTGACACTTTTAGAACAGGTACATCTTGGTCACGAAATTATAATTATATCCTCTAAGCCTTGGTGGTCTATAAATGACACATTAATTTGGTTAGGTGAAAATAAAATTCCAACTAAGGAAATTCACTTTACTGAGGAAAAATGGAAGGTTGACTGTGATGTCTATATTGATGATGCACCACATCAACTTAAAAATTTTACAAAAAAAACACGCAATAAATTAATTATTAGATTTGTTAGACATTACAACCGACCACTTGAGGGAGTTGTAGATTTATACAAATGGAAAGATTTAACTTCTTTACTAGAATCTCAATAACTGTAAAGTTAGTCTATGAATGATTCCTTCGTGTTAAGAGACAGGATATGGAGAGAACAAAATGAAAGAGTTACACTCTCTTCTTTAGCAACTTTTGCCGATTCATCAAAAGGTAGATTAAATCTTGAGGAAAAAGATATATTTAGAACCGAATTTGAACGAGATAGAGATAGAATTCTTCATTCTAAAGCTTTTAGAAGACTGAAGCATAAAACTCAGGTATTTATAAATCCAGATGGTGATCATTTTATTACTAGAATGACTCATACTCTACAAGTAACTCAAATTGGTAGGTCAATTGCAAAAGCACTTGGATTAAATCCTGACTTAACAGAAGCAATTTGCCTTGGACATGATGTTGGACACTCGCCATTTGGACATACCGGTGAAGACGTCTTAAATGAGATGCTAGACAATGGGTGGAGTCACTCAGAAAACTCTGTAAAAATTTTTAAACATATAGAACCTAAAAATTTAACTTTAGAAACTCTAAATGGGATTGAGAAACATCCTTGGAAATATACCGAACCTCCGAAAACACCAGAGGGTATGGTTTGTAGATTTGCAGACAGAATTGCTTATCTCTCTCATGATGTTGAAGATGCAGTTAGAGCTGGTGTTTTAAAAGAATCAGACATTCCAAAAGATATTACTAATGTTCTTGGTGAGCCAGGTAAAAATTGGATTAATACACTCATTTCAGGAGTGTTTAAAGGTTCAAACAATTCTGAAATCGCAATGGATGCTGAAATTCTAGATACTATGAATCGATTAAGAGAGTTCATGTTTAACAATGTTTACCTCAGAGAAGAAACAATGGAACAAAGAACTGATGCAAAAAAAATTGTTGAATTTTTAGTTAATTACTTTACAAAACGTCCGCAGGATTTACCTGATTTTTATATTCAAGACCAAACTGATATACAGAATGCTGTAGATTATGTTGCAGGTATGACAGATCGTTATGCAATTGCAACATATGAAAAACTTAATTAAATTTAGGGTCTCTTTTTTCTAAAAACGCTAAAACGCCTTCTTTCAAGTCGTCAGAAATTAAAAAACTAGTATTCCATAATCTGACAAACTCTAGTGCTTGTTCTGTTGTTAAGTCTTCACCTTTATCTAATACTTGCTTAACACCTCTAATAACACTTGTCGAGTTTTGAGAAATTTCTTCAGCTAAGAGTTTTCCTGCTTCAAAAAGATCTTCTTTGCTGTCGTAAGTTGAATTAACAAATCTAATCTTTTCTGCGTGTATTCCATCAAATATTTTTCCAGTAAATGCTAGCTCTCTAACATCACCTTTTGACACTATCTTTGGCATTCGTTGTAGGATTCCAACATCTGCAACAAGTCCCAGTTTTGACTCTCCTATTGAGAATTTTGCATCTTTTGTTGAGAGGCGAATATCACATGCTGAAATAAGATTTGTTGCCCCACCTAAACAATACCCATGTGCTAACGCAATAACAGGAACTTCACTTTTAGAAAATTCTGTAAATGCATCTTGCATTTTTTTAATAGAGTCCATTAGTTTTTTTCTCTCTTTAGTGTTGGATGTTAAATCTTCATTTATCTCAAAATTTGTCATAAAGGTTGTTATATCTATACCAGAAGAAAAAGAATCTCCTTTTCCAGCTATAACTATACAATTTACTTCTTCTGATTCATTAAATTCTTTAATAGCCTTTGGGAGACCAAACCAAATATCAAGATCTAAGGCGTTTTTTTTATCAGGTCTATTAATCCAGATGTAGCCAACTCGATTTTTAATTTCTTTAATTAATTTCTCATCCATCTTATCTATATTAGTAAGATTGTTAGATGGATGTATTTGAAGCTCTATACACTACTCGAGCGATGAGACGAGTTAGTGAAGAAAAAATACCTGAAGAAATTATACAACAAATGGTCGATGCAGCAATTCGTGCTCCAAGTGGTTCAAATAGACAAGGTTGGAAATTTATTGTTGTTACAGATGAAACAATTAAAAATCAATTAGGTGATGCATACAGAGACGCATGGAGTTATTACATTAAAGAGTTCTACGGCAATAATGCTGATATGGGAGCTTCTCAAGTTGTAGATTCTGAAAAGCAAGATCAAGTTGTTAGGATAAGTAACTCAGCTACTTGGTTAGCAGAAAATTATCATAAAGTACCAGCATTATTTGTTGTGTTATCAAGAAATGACCCTACAGGTTCATCGATTTATCCAGCAATTTGGAATTTAATGTTAGCGGGAAGAGCACACAACGTTGGAACTTGTTTAACAACTGTACTTGGTATGTTTAATTCAGAAAAAGCATTTGAAATTCTTAATATACCTGCAGATAAAGGTTGGCAAATCAATGCGATAATTACAGCAGGTTACCCACTTGGTAAATGGGATGTTGCAAAAAGAACTCCTGTAAATGAAGTTACTTATCTAAATTCTTGGGGTAACGAAACAAATTGGAATTTAGATGAACCTTTATGGAGTTACTAATAAATTTTATATAAATTAATTAGGGTCCAAAGTTAAAAACAGAACCACCGTTACTTATAGATTTCTTCTTGACTTGATTTTTATTTATGATTTTTACTCCCTCATAAATATCGATATCACTCTTCTGTTCATCCTCAAAAATATTTCCATGAAACCCGTCTTTGTTGTGCACTAGGTAATCTCCACCACAATTGAAGAAAATAATAATGAAAATTAATGTCCATACTTTCATATTTTTATTATAACTTACAACATTGGTTTTAGAGCACGCCCGGAGGGAGTCGAACCCCCAACCTTCTGATCCGTAGTCAGATGCTCTATCCAATTAAGCTACGGGCGCATGGCGGAGAGGGAGGGATTCGAACCCTCGAGGGAATTGCTTCCCCACTCGCTTAGCAGGCGAGCACTTTAGGCCACTCAGTCACCTCTCCAAGCTGGCGGAGGGAGTGGGATTCGAACCCACGGTATGGAATACATACATTAGTTTTCAAGACTAACGCCTTCGTCCGCTCGGCCATCCCTCCAGATGGTCTTGTGCGGAGGGAGAGGGATTCGAACCCTCGAAGGGGATGAACCCTTACACGCTTTCCAAGCGTGCGCACTAGGCCAGACTATGCGATCCCTCCGTATAAGTCTGAGATTCTATTGTAGCTATCTCTTACTATCAAAGAAAGAGGATAATATAGCTTCAGATTCATGGGTAAGAATATTATCTTTTATCTCAACAAAATGATTCAAGCGAGGGTCTTGTGGAATATTATATAATGAATATGCTGCACCAGCTTTAAGATTTGGAGCTGCATAAATTAATGTTTTAATTCTTGATAAAACTATAGCTCCTGCACACATTGAGTCTGGTTCAAGTGTAACAGCAAGAGTTGTTCCCTCTAATCTCCAAGTTCCTAATTTCTTTGCAGCTTCTTGTAAAACTAAAATTTCTGCATGAGCCACTGGATTCTGGTCAACTTCTCTTCTGTTGTGATTAGAACAAATAAGTTCGTCATGTTCGTCAAAAATTGCAGCACCGACTGGTATCTCATTTAAAAGGAGTGCTTTTTTAGATTCCTCTAACGCAACTTCCATCTTTTCTTCATCAGACTTATACTTCATAATATTCATATTACTCGGAGAGGTCGCATAGTCCGGTCTAGTGCGCGACACTCGAAATGTCGTGAGTCTTTTTGGCTCCGTGGGTTCGAATCCCACCCTCTCCGCTACTTAATTTTATAAACTACTAGACTTGCCGAATGTTTGAGTTTTTTATCTTCGCTTTTGTTACTGCTATAACACCTGGACCAAATAACTCCATGTTGATGGCTTCTTCACTCAAATTTGGTAGGAAAGCTTCTATCCCTCATTTTTTGGGTATATGGTTGGGATTTACATTTTTATTTTTTGTTGGTGGCTTTGCTTTATCTTTAGTTCCTGTAAAAATTTTCGACTACTTACAATATGTTGGATATGCAGTAATTACTTATATTGCGTTTAAAGTTGCTACTTCATCAACAACAATCACTAAAGAATCTGTTGAAAAACCATTTACTTTCATTCAAGCTTGTTTATTTCAATGGATAAACCCTAAAGGAGTAGTAATGGCAGTATCAGGTTTAACTGCCTTTAATATCACAAGCAACCAGGGGGCTCTAATTTATTTTGCTGTATTACCATTTTGTGTAGGAGCTTGGCTTTTTTTAGGTGAGAGCTTACAAAATACACTTAAAAAAAGTGCACTTTTAGCAAGAGTAATCTATGTTTCTTTAGGTCTAAGTATGGTAGCTAGCTTGCTCTTAGCTTAATTTTTCAACACCTAAAATCTTTGAAAGTTCATCAGAAAACTTAACTGTTCCATCTTCTTGTTGGTTGTTTTCAATTAATGCAATAAGAATTCTGCCAACAGCTATAGCAGTTCCATTAAGTGTGTGAATAATTTGAGTACTTCCATCTTTTTTAGAACGGATGTTTAATCTCCTTGCTTGATAATCAGTTGTATTCGAGCATGAAGTAACTTCTCTATATGTGTTTTGACTTGGTATCCAAGCTTCAATGTCATATTTTTTAGCTGCTGAAGCACCTAAGTCTCCAGAACATACATCTACAACCCTGTAAGGTATTTCTAATTCTTGTAATATTTCTTCTTCGACAGACAAAATGTACTCATGTTCATCTTTTGATTTTTCAGGATCACAAAATGAAAACATCTCTACTTTATCAAATTGGTGAACTCTAAAAATACCTGTGGTATCTTTACCGTAAGTACCTGCTTCTCTTCTAAAGCAAGTTGAAAATCCAGCATATCGAATTGGAAGGTTTTCAATTGATAATATTTCATCAGATTTTAAAGCAGCTAGTGGAACTTCTGATGTTCCTACTAAATATAAATCATCACTTGGAATCTCATAAACTTGCTCAGCATCATCAGGAAAGAACCCAGTACCATATAATGCTTTTTCTCTAACTAAAACTGGAGGTACAGTTGGAGTAAATCCTTTATCGGATAATTTATTTAACGCCCAACTTACTAAGTTAAATTCAATCTTTACTAAATCTCCAAATAAATATGAAAACCTTGAACCAGAAACTTCAGCTGCTTTCTGAACATCAATTAAACCAAAGCTTTCAGCTATTTCTAAATGATCTTTTGGATTAACTATATTTTTGATATCACCAACTTTTTTAATTTCTAAATTATCTTCATCCGTCAAACCGACAGGAGAAGTATCAGATATTATATTTGGAAGTTTTATCCATTCGTCAAAAAAATTCTTATCTTTTTCTTCAACTTGGTCAAAAAGTAACTTAACAGTTTCACTTAATGCTGCTGCTTTTTCTAACAACTTTTCTTTTTCTTCAGAAGAGGCAGCTGCAATTAGTTTTCCAATCTCTTTTTGTTCAGCCCTTTTTTGCTCAGCTTCAAATCTGATTGACTTTCTTTCTTCATTTAGTTTCTCCAAGTGAGTCAAGTCAATAACTTTATTTCGCTTTGATAAACTAAGCTCTAAAAGTTCTTTATTTTCTTTAAGTAAATTAGGGTCTAACATATTTAACTTTCAGGTGGAATAAAACCAAATACTTGAAATAAATTGTCATTTAGGTTTTCTTCCTTTTCCAATTCTTCTAACTTTATAAACCACTCATGTACAACACCGGGTTCAATGTCAATAGCATCACTATAAAAAATTCTACTCTCTTGTGGTCCAATTGAGTTTATTTTTGCTTGTTGCTCATGTACAGTATCGCCAAATTCATCTGTAACAAGCACCAAAATAACTACATCATATGCATCTACGTTACCTTCATTGGTCAGTACAATTTGCAGTTCGACTTTATCATTTTGTAAAACTGAATAACCTTCTTCTGTTTGTGCAAGTTGGTTTGGCTTAAACTCAGCACCAGATATAGCTAAGTTTTGTCTTAAAAATAATCCACCTGAGCCTGACTGTGCTTTATCAACAAGTAAGTCAGCAAACCTATACGAATTATCTTCTATTCCTACATACTCAATTGTGTATAAAACTGGTAAAAAAGTTCCTTCATTAGAAGAGTTTTGCTTAATTAAAAATAAAAATTCGTCGTATGCCCTATCTCCAATAGAAAAGTCTGCAATACTCTGAGCTATAGATTCTTGAATTTTTTCAGAGTTTGGATTATCAATTAATGAAATTATTGAGACGTCGAACAACTCGATGCCTTTAAGCCAGTGGGTTGTTGCTATATCTAAAAGCTCTTGTTCTCTTGAGGTAGTCTTTGAGTCAATATTATTTGTAATATTATATGCTTCTTTTGAACTTGTAATTATTTGATCTAATGTTGATTCAAAATCTTCTCTGCTGACTTCAGAAAAATCTAAAACTGTTTTGAATTTATCAGCAGCTTCGTAATGAAGTGCAGAAACCAATCCAGCTTTTTCAAGAAAGTTATTATATTCTTGCTGCTTTGTAAAATTTTGATAATAATTAAATACAAAAACAGACCCTATTCCGGCTAGAGCTGCAATCAAAAAGTAACTTAAAGTTTTTCTCATATTTCTACCGTGGGCGAGGAGGGATTCGAACCCTCACGAGCAATGCTCACAGAAACCTGAATCCTGCGTGTCTGCCAGTTTCACCACCCGCCCAATATTTTAGTTCTTTATATAGTCTAAGAAAACAAATACATTTCACAACTAAGATTATTGTTGAATGAATAACTTTAAATTAGTTTGGTCAGTAAAGAGTGAATGTGGGCCAAAACGTAAAAAAAATGAAGACTCTGTTTATCCAAATAAATCAGGAAGTGGAAAAACCCCGTTTAAAGCTGGAGTGTTTGATGGAATGGGTGGACATAAAAAAGGTGAAGTAGCTAGTTCAATAGCAGCTAGTGTAATGAAACTAGATTTAGAAAATATTGAAGATTACGTAAACAAAGCTAATGAAGAAATTATTTTTTCCCAAAAAAATAATGCTGATTCTGAAGGCATGGGCACAACGATGACAGCTGTTGAAATTGATAATGATGGTGTTTTAAATATTGCACATGTTGGAGACTCTAGGTGTTATGTACTCTCCAATCGGCAGCTAATTCAATTAACTGATGATGAAAATGTTCCAGGTTTTCAAAATGTACTACTTCAAGCTCTAGGTACTACCAAGAAATTAGATGTACAAAGAAAAGACTTTAAATTAAGTAAAGGATGTGTAGTGCTTTTATGCACTGATGGTTTATACAATGAGTTTGGAGAAGAGTATTTAAAAAAGAAACTTTTAGAAGGAATAAGTGCTGATACTTTAATTAGTGAAGTATTGTTACAACAACCAAAAGATAATGTATCAGCAATTATTATTAATGTGGTTTAACAATGAAAATTGGACAAATAGTTAAAGAAAGATACGAGATACTAGAAATCCTTGGTGAAGGTGGGATGGCGTTTGTTTACAAAGCCAGAGATACACAACTTGAACGTTTTGTTGCAATAAAAACTCTTAAACCAAATTATGTAAATCAAAACACATTTGTTGAGCGTTTTAGAAGAGAAGCTCAAACAGCAGCTAATTTAAATCATCCTAATATTGTTCAAATATTTGATTGGGGTATTGATGAAGAACCTTATTTTGTTATGGAATATATTGAAGGCAATACTTTAACTTCAATTATTTCAAAGAACAGAACTATTAGTTTGAGTGATATTTTGTTTATTGGTTCACAAGTCTCTAGTGGTCTTCATGCAGCACATATGAAAGGACTCGTTCATAGAGATATAAAACCTGGAAATATAATGATTACTCCTGATGGGAAAGTTAAAGTTACAGATTTCGGAATTGTATCACTTCAGAATGAAGAAAGTGATATAACTAAGACTGGCTCAATTCTTGGAACAGCAAGTTATATTTCTCCTGAACAAGCCCAAGGAAAACCCGTATCAATTGAGTCTGACCTCTATTCACTTGGAACTGTCTTATATGAATTAATTGCTGGTAGACCTCCATTTTCTGGAGACTCTCCAATTGCTACAGCCACGAAACATTTGACCGACAAACCTGAAAAACTATCTACTTTTAGAAGAGATCTCCCTAAGGGAGTTGAAAATGCTGTAATGAAACTACTTGAAAAAGCAACATACGATAGATACAGATCTGCTGAAGATTTAAGAGCAACATTACTTCAACAAAGAAAAAATCTTCAAGCCGAACAAACAAGAGAAAACCTTGTAGATTTAACAAACCCTAAAATAAAACTTAGATTTACTTTACCTGCATTATTAATCTCAATTGCACTTGTTGCTGGAACAATTTGGACCTTAGGAAGAGTGTTTGATGGTTTGCCAGCTGATGGAGGAGCTCCTACTGTTGTTGAGATTCCTGACTTAACAGGTAGTGAGCAAGCTCAAGCATTATTAGATCTTCAAAACTTAGGATTTAGAGTAGGAATTGAAAATGCTGCAGACCCAGTTGTACCTGCTGGAGCAGTAATAAGAACACAACCACCTGCAAATACTGTAACGAATCCAGATACTCTCGTAACAATAATTGTTTCTGTTGGCCCAGAGGCATTCCCAATACCTTATGTTTTAGATTTAGAAACTGAAAGAGCTATATATGTTATTGAAGAAAGTGGCTTTACAATTGGGCAAACACTTGAAGTAAATGATGACACAGTACCAAGAGGTTTTGTTATTTCACAAAATCCTGTTGCTGGAACAAAAATGGGTCCTTCATCAACCGTTGATTTGGTTATTTCTGCAGGTCCGAGCTTAATTGTGATTAGTGATCTGTCTAGAAAATCACCTGAAGATGCGATTCAAATTCTAGAAACACTTGGGTTTGAATATGAAATTATTGAAGAGTATTCAGAAAATGTAGATGTTGGTTTGGTTTCGCATACTTTGCCAGGTCAAGGTGAAATTGTGACATTAGACCAGGTAATCCAAGTTATTGTTTCGCTGGGATTAAAAGTAGAAGTTCCAAATGTTATAGGTTTCACATACCAAGAAGCTTCTAATATATTACAAGAAGTCGGTTTATTGCCTTCTGCAAGTGGTGATACAGGGGGTCGTGTTAGTGATCAAAGCCCTAAAGAAGGAGAATTCTTAGATCCAGAAGGTTTCGTTGAGCTCACATTTGGAGGATAAAACCAGCTTCTTCAAGAAAGCGGTTCTCACTTGGTATAAATCAAATAAGAGAGAATTTAACTGGAGAAATACTAAAAATCCCTGGAAGATTCTACTAATAGAAGTAATTGCTCAACAAACTCAAATAGAAAGAGCTGACAAATATTATAAAAAGTTTATCAAAGCTTTCCCAACACCAAAACATATGGCTACATCCAAATATATAGAAGTGCAAAAGCTATGGTCAGGACTTGGATACAACAATAGAGCAAAAAGGTTATTCGAAGCTTCAAAAATAATTAATGAGCTAGGTTTTGATAAAATTTATCCAAATTTTCAAAAACTTCCAGGAGTTGGGGAATATACTAAAAATGCTTTGCTCTCATTTGTTTATGATGAAAAAGTTTTAACAAGAGACATAAATCTTAATCGAATACTCAAAAGATTTTTTGGGTCTGAATTAGATAAATATTCTAAAAATCAATTTGAAGAAGTTTTATTTAAAAATATCTCTTCTAGAGATTTGAACCAATCGTTGATGGATTTGGGATCAAGTATTTGTTCAAGCAGAAATCCTCAGTGTAATTTTTGTCCTCTTGAAATGCACTGTAGCAAAGACTTTACAAATGAAAAAAGAGTAAGAGTTGAGAAATTTCAAGGATCAAATAGAGAACTTAGGGGTCAAATTATAAATCTTTTGATTAAAACGCCAATGCTTGATAAAAATGTTATTAAAAAAAATCTAAATACAAATACAAGCAATCTGAATAAAGCATTAGTTGGACTTGAAAAAGATGGCTTAGTAAATGTTAATAAAAATAATCTAGTTTCAATAAATTCTGAGTGATACTAACTTTAAAATATGCCTGAATCAAAAAAAAGAAAAAAAAGTAATAGAGCTACACAGTCAAAAAAACTATCTCATCAAATGTCTGATGGAAAAGGTCCTTCACCAAAATGGTACGTTGTCACTATGTCAGCTCTAATGATTGTAGGAGTTCTTTTAATAGTTCTTAATTATCTAACTCTTTTACCTGGATCTGTCTCCAGATGGTATTTATGGAGCGGGCTTGCTTTAATTGGTGGTGGTTTTTTAATGACCACCAACTACAAGTAACATCAAAAATTAATCAAGCGGTTCCATCTCCTCTTTGCAGTGCTTTGGAGGTTCATTAGCAACAACTGATAATTTATTAATAGTTAATTCTGTTCCACACACATTACATTTAAATCCTTGTGATGTTTCAACAACATCTTCAGTATCTATCTCTGGAGGGATACTTGCAAGAGAAGAAATTGAATTTCTCAAAAATCGAAAAATGAATACGCCGATAAATAATGCTATTAAGTATTCCATTACATTGCAAAATATCTATATAGCGAAATTAAAATTGCTAAAATTATCCAAGCAATAGCAACTCCTTTTGTGTTCATGTTTGAAGTGGTTTTATTAAACCTTTTCTTCTCAATCGCATCTTGAATAGAATCTCTGAGATCTTCTAATTCTTGTTCTGAAAAATTCTCAAAATCTTTTTTGTCCATAATTAAGATTACCTAATATACCAAAAGAGAATGTAAATCAAATTGATATTTGTTTAAAAAATACTTTTTTTTATTAATTTACCCAATTTGTCAAATGTAGCCCATTCGCCATGCTGTACACCTTTTATTAATGTTCCCGTCCTCATTATTGAACCGTCGAGTCTATAAAACTCCCAATACCCGTCCATTTTAGAATCTTTGTAATGTCCCTTAGATTTAACTCCTCCATTCTTGTAATATTCAATGAATTGACCGCTTTTTCTTGGGTATGTATTATTTATTTCATCTATTCGAGCTAATAATATTTTTTTCATTAATAATTTAGGAAAAGGTACATCTTTATCAAATTGTATAGTGCCATTTGATACTTTAAATTTACTGAGTTCAGATTTAAATAATTTAGTTATATTTCCAGATGAAGGAAAAAAACTATTGTGGTTCTTAAAACCTTGGACATGACATAAATAGTCACTTCCTATTATTAATGTTGGCATAGCCCAAGCTATGCATCTTTTTGATTGTGGAACTATTTTTTCAGCTGTTTGTATTGTCTCCAACAAAGCGTTTTTTTGTTCATTTGAGAAATTTCTATAAAATTTTTCAAAATTGTGTTGTGACATAATTTACTTACATTAAATTTTGTGGAGATGATGGGATTTGAACCCACGACCCCCTGCTTGCAAAGCAGGTGCTCTTCCAGCTGAGCTACATCCCCTCGCTTTTTATATTATGCCTTGATTTAAAGAGTAAATGAAAAAAAATATAAATATTTCCATTAGTAGACTAATGTTAATTAGACGTATGGGCCTATAGCTCAGCCTGGTTAGAGCGCATCCCTGATAAGGATGAGGTCGTTAGTTCAAATCTAACTAGGCCCACATTTTTAAAAGTTTTCAATTTATAGATAATAATATGTCAATATGAAAAAATTATTTAACAATTATCTAAATCTCGCCAAAAATTTTCCTAAATCTATTCAAAATGCAGTTGTAATGATACTTTTATGGCTTCCAATATTTATTATTGCTTGGGTTTTTCAAATAATTTTTTTATCAAAATAAGAGATAAAAATATATTTATAACTCCAAATAGAAAAATATACCCCTCAGGATGATTGTCTTCAACTCCTTGAAAATACTCTTGAATAGACAAATAAGCTAAATAAGAAAAACCTACTACGAGTAAAATTTGGAGTTTCACTTTCATAAAATTTCTTATCTTAATGAATACTATTTAATTTGATAGACTATAAGAATGAATTTTGTCATTATAGGTTATCTTGCTGCATTTTTTACAGCAGTCTCTTTTTTACCCCAGGCAATTAAAACTATTAAAACTAGAGAGGTCGCAGGCTTATCCGTTATAACTTACTTGTTTTTATTTTTTGGATCTCTATCTTGGTTGGTTTATGGTTATTATCTAAATGATCTGCCAATATTAACCACGAACACGCTAACAACAATTTCAACATTTATTATTTTATTTTTGATTTTTAAGGAACGTAAGAATACATATAATTAATTAAAAGTTATGAAAAAAATAATCGTGTTTTTTCTTGTTTTTACAAACTGTGCAATAACATTAAGTTCAAGTGAAAGTGATAACTCAACGACTACAACTTCGCTCGAGCTAACTAAATGTGAGATATTGGAGTTAGAATACACCAATTTATCAAATAAACTTTTTAATACAAGTTTTGAACTAAATATATTTATTGATGATATTTCGCCAGGAAATGTCGATGAAGATAGAACATATTTTTTTGAAAATTTAGATAAAAATTGGAACTATCAAGAAATATATTTAAATTACTTAGAAGTGCGTTTTGAAGTTTATTCAAAAATAAATGCTTTATATGCAAACAATACTGAATGCGCTGTTAGTGGTGATCAAGAGATTTCTTTAGAGCAAGTTGATTCAGCTAAAAATGACTTGGAAGAATTTAAGAAAAAATATAATAATTAATTTTTATTTTTATTTATCCAAACAAAAGTCATTACTATCGCAAAACCAAGTGTTACAAGATTTCCATAACTCCAATCTTGCATTGCAAAGTCAGAATTTCTAAATATTGAGAAATCTAATAAGCGAAATAATAAATTCGCTATTGTTCCTGAGAAAAAGAAAACTATAAATAGGTTTACATATTTATTTTTCATTTAAAACTCTCTCTAAATCTTCAATCCCATTAATAATACTATTGCCATAATCGAACAGCCCCCAAACAAAATTATTAATAACCTTTATGTTGTTTGCGTTTATTCCAATTAGTCTCTTACCTTGTGTATAAGCAATTCCCACTTCAGCAGCTGTACCAGAATCAACATCTCTTCCGGTTAAAAGTGCAACTACAATATCAGCATCATTTAAAGCATTCATATCTATATCAAATATTTCTGATTTTTTTATTTCAGTAAACTCTCCTTCAACTAACCCAGCATCTCTGTGCGGTAAAAAAGTCTGATAGCCTATTGCTTCTAATGAAGTAGCAATCTTTTCTAAATAATCTCTTTCATGATCATCAAAAAGAGGACCTGCAATATATACTTTTTTCATTTTGAAATCATATTTAAATAGCTTTTTATATTTTTTAATTTTTTATATTGAAGAACATTATCACTCATAGAATTAATACTTTCCAACATAATATCACTCCAAACTTCCTGCAAGGGACAAACTTGAACTTTTACGAGAAACAAACTTGAATCTTGATCTAAAGGAGTTGAAATTTGTGTTTCTAATCTAAAAAATAAATTTTCTAATTGAATCTTTTCTGGTCTATGAACTAATGGGTGGTTACTAAGATCTTCAATAGTTGTTATGTTCCAAACCCACCGTCTTATAGTGTGCTTAGTCATATAGTCGGTTAATTTACTGCTACTATCAATTAATTTTTCATTATCTGCAACTGGTTGGTGAAGTCCTTTAAAGTCTTTCCCAATACCTTTGCTTGGTATCCATCCACTTGGAAAAGAAAAATGGATTGCAACCAATTTACCTTTATGAATTACTGCAATATCTTCTTCTATTCCCATTGCTAATTCAAAAAATGAAGATTCTTTAACGATTTGCATTTTATTCTTTATGTCTTTAAACAAATTAAAATCGTTAAATACACTATCCTCACCGAATAAATCATCTTTATATTTTTTGTGTTGAACTATTTTTTCATTTAAGTATTTCTTATCTGGATTTCTATTGAATAATTCACCATTATATATTTGCATTGACGGATTATTGGTAAACGGCACTTTTATGAAATCAATATTCATTAATATTAATTTAATAAAGAAAAGAGGATGTTGTGAGTAATTCTGGAGCGCTTGTTGTTCATGGTTTGTTTGAGCATAAAGGTAGACACCAAGATAATGTAAATTGGCTAAATAATTTAGGCATATCATCTTACTCAATAAACCTACCAGGTCATGGAGACATCAAACAAAAAGGTCATATCGAGAATTGGAATGAAAACTATAGTGCGATTAAAGAAGGGTTTGATTTACTTAAGAATTCCGACAAGAAAATAATCTTTGCGCATTCTTATGGATGTTTAGTTACAATATCTGCAGTTTTGAGTGGTGTTGTAGAGCCAGATTACTTAATTCTCTCAGCTCCGCATTTTGCTGATAATTATCCTAAATTCGTAAAAAATCTTTCAGGCACTTTAGCAAAAATTGCACCAAAATTACGCGCACCATCTCCTGTAACTAAGAAAAATATTTCAACTGATCCTCAAGTTGTTGAAGACTACTTTAATGATCCCTTGGTATTTAGAAGTTTGACAGTCAATTTCGGTAATGAGATAAACAAAGCACAAAAATTTGTAAATGAGAATATAAATTCATTAAAGATTCCGACGATTGTTTTACATGGTGAAAATGATGCAATTGTTCCAATTTCGGGATGTGACGAGATTAAAAAACTAGATAATGTAACTTTTGTAAAAGTTGAAAACTCATTTCATGAAATATTAAATCAAGATACAAGACCCTTTGTACTAAGTGAAATTTATAACTGGCTTAAAGTTAAAGAAATAATATAAATCTTATTGCAAATCTTTTGCAATAAGATTTAGCTAATTTATAATACCTATATGCATGTACCTGACGGATTCATTAATGCTCCAGTTTCTGCGGCAACTGGACTACTCAGTATTAGTACTCTTTGGGCTTATATAAGGTCTGCGAAAAATTTAATTGCTGATAAATTTATTGCCTTAACAGGAATGATGTCAGCCTTAATATTTGTGCTTCAAATGATAAATTTTCCAGTAGCCGCTGGAACCAGTGGCCATTTATTAGGTGGCGCTCTAGCAGTAATTGTTCTCGGACCAAGCTTAGGTTTAATTTGCTTATCTGTAGTAGTGATAATCCAGTCATTGTTATTTGCAGATGGTGGTCTTAGCGCACTAGGAATTAATGTCCTAAATATGGCTATAGTAACTACATTAATTAGTTGGTTTATTGTAAAAAATTGGATCAAACTAGTCGGGAATACAAGAACATCATTATTATCAGTTAGTTTTATATCAGGTGTTGTATCTGTGGTGTTTTCATCAATTGCTTTTACCCTTGAATATGCAATTGGAGGGACTGTCTCTGTACCAATTGGGAGTGTTTTAATTGCAATGGTAACAACCCATTTTTTAATTGGAATTGGAGAAGGCATTATTACTGTATTGATAATATCTCTACTTTTAAGAGTTCGTTCTGATCTTATCTATGCAGCTGATGAAAAGAAAAATTCTAAAGGTGCGGGTGCGTCAATATATGGATTTTTTGTATTTTTAATTTTACTTTTAAGTTTATTAACACCGTTTGCATACAGTTCTCCAGATGGGTTGGAATCAGTTTCTGAAACTTTTGGTTTTGAGTCTTCAAGTGGAGTTGTGCTCCTTTTAGAGGACTACGGTATTAGTGGGGTAAACAATAATTTTGTATCAACAATTTTAAGTGCGCTTCTGGGAATTTTTGTGATAGTTATTATCTTTAATATTGTTTCAAAGAGATTAAAGAGTGGGAAAAATATTTAAATATTTTTTTGATTTTTTATTTTTTATATTGTAGATTTAAAATAACTTTTTAAGAAGAAAGTCTTTATAGATAATCTTTTTAAGAAGTATTAAGAGATAACCCTTGAAGCAGGAAATCTGGCAACAGATTGCGGAGTTTTCAAGGGTTTTCTCATTTTTATAGATCTTTAGTTATCATCTAATTGATGAATAACATTCTCGAGTTTGAAAGTTTAAAAAAAGTTTGTCTAGATTGTAAACAATGTGCTTTATCAAAAACTAGAACGAATGTAGTTTTTGGCAGAGGTAACCCTATTTCAAAAATTTTTATCATTGGTGAAGGACCGGGGCATAACGAAGATATGGAAGGACTAGCTTTTGTTGGTCGTGCAGGCAAACTTCTTGATGCTGCTTTCCAATCAGTGGGGATTGATACTAATAGAGATTGTTATATTTCAAATATTGTAAAGTGTAGACCACCAAATAATCGTAAACCACAAAATGAAGAGATTGAGAGTTGCTCAACTTGGCTAGATCAGCAAATAAACTTAATTAACCCAAAAATAATTGTTCTTGCTGGATCAACAGCTGTTGAATCATATTTAAACATAAAAGAGCCGATTTCAAAAATTAGAGGTAAATGGATTGAAAGAGACGGTAGAAAAGTAATGCCAATTTTTCATCCATCTTATTTATTAAGAAATCCTTCTAAAGAAAAAGGTAAGCCGAAATGGTTAACTTGGAGAGATCTAAAATTAGTAAAAACTGAGATGGAAGCTCTAAAAAAATAATTAAAATTATTTATTTTTGACTAAACTTTTAAATACGGGAGCTAAGGCTGAGAGGGTTTATCCGACCGTTTTACTTGCTAGGTAATGCTGGCAAAGGAAGTCTCAACTTTTTCTCCTTAATTAAGGAGTTTTATGAATCCGAATATTTATGTTTTTTTTATAATTGTATTTTTCTTTTTTATAACAAAAAATTTAGTCTCTTCTGACACAGGCTATTTCAAAACTGAGAAAATACAGGGGTCAACCACCTTAACCTTGAGTTTTTTTGCAAGTGGTATGGGTTTGTGGATATTAACTTCCCCAGCAGAAGTTGGCTGGTATGGACTTGGATTTGATGTATTAGGCTATGCTATCTCAGCAGCTACCCCATTTTTGCTTCTTTATTTCTTTGGTCCAAAGATTGCAAATTTAATAACTGAAGGTACGACTTTGCCAGAATTTCTTAGAAGCAAATTTGGAAATGGTGCACAAAAGCTAGTTTCAGGTATAGCTAGTGTTTACATGTTTACTTTTCTAATCGCTGAACTTGCTTCAATCTATCTAGTCTTTCCAGTTTTGTATCCAGAATTTGGAATAGAAGTAGTTATACTTATTGCTTTTGGTAGTCTTCTGTATTTATTCAAATCTGGATTTAAAGCTTCACTAATCACAGATCGTATTCAGGGAGTAGCAATAATTGGGATGCTCTCATATTTAATTTATAAACTGTTAAAGAGTTCCGACTATTCTGAAATTATAAATAACGCTAATTTAGGCGGCTTCAATGAATTTACTTTTTTTAGCTTTAAGTCTGCGTTAGCTGTAATAATAGCAGTAACGGGTGCTGAAATATTCTCACAAGGATACTGGCAAAGAACTTTTTCTGCAAAAAATAGTTCAGTAATAAAAAAATCTTCACTATATGCTGCTTTACTTTGTTTTGTAACAATTTACTGTTTAGGGTTCTTTGGCACTGTTGGTGCTGGTATGGGTTTAGAAAATCCATCACTTAGTTTTGTCCAGCAATTTGAATTTAACCCAGTTTTTTCATCAATCTTTCTAATACTTGCAACTTTACTTGTTCTTTCAAGTGTTGATACTCTACAGAATGCGATTGCTGCAACTCTAACAATTGATATTTTTGAATCAAATAAAAAAACTGGTCAGCTCTTAACAATTATTTTGACTATAGCTGCTGTGTTTCTTTCAACAAAAGTCGAAAATATTTTTACATTATTTCTGATAGCTGATTTATTTACGGCTTTAATAGTTGTACCAACTTTTTTTCAGTTTAAAAAATCACTAACTTCAAATTCATTTATGATTATTTTTGTACTTGGTGCAGTATCAACACTTTTTTATAGGTACTTATTTGTTGATTTTGAGGTTAATCCAGGAGGACTTTTTATACCAACTGATATTTATGGACTTGCTGACTTAAATACATTTTTGGTTGCAATTACTTCAACTTTGATTGGATGTTTAATCTTTGATAGGATAAAAAAATGAAAATTGTAGGGTTTAAAATACCTGTTTTAGATTTAGATAAAGCTATTGAGTTTTACGTAGATATCTTAGGGTTTAGTTTAGTTTTTAGAGCCGATGAATTTGGTTGGCTAACAATACAGCGGGAGTCAGTTCAGTTTGGTCTTTATATTCCTGGTCAAGGAGGTGGTACACGTGAACCTGGTGGAAGTATTGATTTTTCTTTTTCTGTTGAAGATATAGTTTCTTTACAAAGTAATTTGAAGAAAAATAATGCTTTAGTCAGTGATATAGCTGATACTGCTGACGGGATGCAAGTAATTGATGTCACCGATCCATTTGGAAATGTTTTAACTTTTAGAAAACAAAATAATTGAACTTGCATTTATTTAATGTAGTTTTAGTATCAATTCATGAAACCAAATCAACTTAATCTTTTTACAAAACTTTCGCAATTACAATCATCAAATGATCACTTGTATGTAACTTCAACAAGGATGGACTTTGAGAAAAACAGATATAGAAGTGAGATATGGCACAGAAAAGATAATCGATGGGATGTTTTTAAATCTGGTGAAGAACTTTCGTTTTCTAGTACAAAAGTAAATACTCTAGGAGACGTTGTATTTTTAGAAAGTAATTTAGACAAAAACAAAAAAGACAACAAGTTTAGGATTGTTTTTCAAAAACACTCCTCCGATAAATCAAAAGATGTGTTTATTTCATCTGATCCAATAACAAATTTTGCTTGGGTAGATGATGAAAATATTTTTGTAGTTGTAGAAAATTGGAATTCCAAATATAAAGAAATTAAAGAAAAGGAATCTGAGCCTAAATACATTGAGAAATTTACCTTTTAGATATGACAATATTGGTGATATTTTTAATAAAAAAAGCCAGCTTCTAGAAGTAAACATTAAAAGTAAAACTGTAAAAACTATAGCTGATACTGAAAAGACTGACTACTTAACAATACAATCAGTAGTAAAAATTAAAAATACTTACTATTTTCTATCATCAAAACACAATAAAAAAGGAACAGAACTTGAAGATGATGTTCTTCAAGTAAAAGGTAAAAAGTTTGAAGCAATATTTAAAGGCGGAAGCTTTGGGAAATTATTAAATCACAATAATGAATTGTTAACTGTCGGCTTAAAAAATTATATGGATTGGCCAGAAGCAATGTCCATATATAAAATTGAAAACTCAAAAGTAAAAAAACTATTCACAAACTTAGATAGAACAGTTGTAGATATAAAAAACTTTAATGGTGAGCTTTATTTTACATTTGAAGATTCTGGAAAAGTATGTGTCGCAAAATCAAAAGATCTTAAAAATATCGAAATTTTATATAACGAAGAAGCAGTATGTAAAGATTTTGTATTTGATGAAAAACTATTGTGTATTGTTGAAAAACCTACTTGTCCAGGCGAAATATATGAAGTTGGAGATACAATAGATCAAATTTCATTGTCTAATAGTTGGTTTAAAAATAATGTAAAACTACATAAGTATGTATATGAAAGAGTTGATACCAAACAATCAAAAGTTGACGCATGGGGGATCCTTGTTAATCCTAATAATCCAACCCTGCTCAATATTCATGGTGGTCCAGCTTCACAGTATGGTTTTGGATTTTTTGATGAATTTCAAGTTTATGCAAGTGCTGGATTCAACATTATATTTACCAACCCAAGAGGTTCAACAGGTAGAGGAACAAAATGGTTAAAAGATGTTTGTAACAACAAATGGGGTGTTACAGATACTCATGACGTTTTAACTTCATTTGATTACATGGTTAAAAAATTAAAAATTAAAAACAAGAAGTTTGGAATTATGGGTGGATCATATGGTGGTTTTATGACTTCATGGATAATTGGACATTACAATAAAAAATTTCACTCTGCAATTGTTGAAAGAGCACTAATAAATTGGGAGACCATGGTTGGAACCTCGGACATTGGAATTGGTTTTCCAGAAATGTATTTAGGAACAGAACTTGATAAAAATAGAAATTTTTATCTTAAGAAGAGTCCGATTTCTTATGCTAATAAAATTAAAACTCCAACTTTGATAATACATTCTGAGAATGATTTTAGGTGTCCTATTGAACAGGCTGAACAACTCTTTTCACAGTTAAAAAGGAACAGTGTACCATCTGCAATGGTACGATTCCCTGGTGAAGGTCACGAATTATCAAGATCAGGAAGTCCAAAACATAGAGAGCAAAGATTTAATTTTATAATTGACTGGCATAAAAAGCACTTAAAATAATTTCTTTTCTTCAAAAAGTAACTTTAGTAAAGTAAACAAGGGTGAACTATGGACGAGTTAAATATCAACACTATAACAGGTAAGGAACTCCGTGAGCTTTCTAGGACTGAACCCGAAATTGCTTTTCAGTTTTTATTAGATAATACAAAAACTTGGAACAAATTAGCAATTGAAGATCCTTTTGACTGTGCAGACGTATTAGAAGAGTTTGAACCAGAGGAAGCTGGTGAATTGTTGAAAAACCTTAAAAAACAACATGCAGTTGGTGTATTTGAATATTTAAGACCAAGAGCAATTATTGAAATATCAAAAATTTTAGAGTCAGACCATGTCGAATCACTTTTTAAAGAAATGGTTGTTGAAGATGTAGTTTATGTGTTTGAAAAAAGTACTCATGATGAAGCAGAAGAATTACTCAGTCTATTAGATAAAGAAACACAAAAAGATATAAATAAAAGATTATCTTGGCCAAAAGATTCTGTTGGGAGACTTATGTCAGAAGAAGTTCCAACTATTAAAACTGGACTATCTGTAAAAAAAGCTTTGAAAGAACTTAAGGAACTCCATAAAAATATTGAAAACTTTTTTTATGTTTACATTATCAATTCTGAAAATATTTTGGAAGGTGTTGTTTCTTTTAGAGAAATGGTGTTTGCACAAGATAATGAATTGGTTGAAAAAGTAATGATAACAAACCCAATATCAATTAAACCAACTGATGATCAAGAAGTGGCCGCGTCTTTAATTAAACAATATGAACTCTTAGCATTGCCAGTTGTCGACGAAGAAAATAAGTTAATTGGACAGGCAACAATTAGTTCTGCTTTAGATGTTTTACAACATGAAATTGCAGAAGACTTTTCTCAATCTTTTGGTGCTGGTGCTGAAGAAACAATCTTTACTCCGGTACAAAAATCAATAAAGTTAAGAGTTCCTTGGATTGCTATAAATATGGGCCTTGCATTTATTGTTTCATTTTTAATTTCTCAATTTGAATCAACTATTGCAAACGATGCAAGACTTGCTGCATTGATGCCTATAGTAGCTTTAGTTGGAGGTAACTCTGGTTCGCAATCTTTAGCAATAGTTATTAGAGCTCTAGCTAGAAATGATGTATCTGAAGCAAGGGTTTTTGATGTCATTAGAAAACAGTCAACTATTGGTATGTTCAACGGTCTCTTAATTGGAACAATGTCATTTTTAGTTTTAAGTATTATTGGCTTATCAAACTATGCTGCAGCACTTAGTATTTCAATTTTTGCAAATATTTTAATCGGAAACCTTTTTGGTTCATCAATACCTTTACTACTTAGAAAACTTGGATTAGATCCAGCATTAGCATCAAATATATTCTTAACATTAATTACCGATATTGCTGGTTTTGCTGGATTTTTGACTATTGCTTTAATTCTTATTTAATGATCTCTTGATCGTGACGATTTAGTCATAGTTTTCTCTAATTTGCCGTTGGAAAAAATATACGATTCAATATTTTCTACTAGATGTTTACCGTTTTGAGATTTTTGTGAAATTACTTCTATTTTCATACCCTCATAAGGAGAGATTAATGTAATAGAGTGCTGTTTAAATTTTTTTGATGATTGATCTCTTCTAATTACATCGCTTATCATATTTGATGATTCCCAAGACCAGTCATCACCAACAACTACAAATTTACAATTATGTTTAACTTGCGATTTATCGATTCTAGCTCCAGGACAAATAAGTAAAGAACCTTCTAACCATGGATTAAGTCCGACACCATCAAATTTTGGAAAAGCTATATTAAAAGCTTCATCAATTATTGTTTCAATATCACCATTTTCCAGATTTTTAGCTTTTATAACTTCAGAAATAGTATTTTGTAACTCAAATAATGATTTTTCATCTAATTTGGAAAGAGTTTCTTTATCCATAAAATATAACTTAGCTTTTTGTAGAGACAGATTTAAAAATTAGGATTTTTTCTTTTCGCTCAAATCTTTAATATCTATTCTTACTAGCCCAATAACAAAAATGGTAAGCGTTGCTACAGGAAATAACAAAATGATTAAAAAGGGATTGTCAAATATTGTCTCTAACACATATAAATTTTACCATTTTAAATAGTCTATAATATTCTAGAAAGGATAATTATGTCAAAACTTGGTTTGTGTACATGGTTTCAGTAATTGTTTTGTTAATTTATATTTTTAGAGGATTCACATTTAGCAATTTATTGCTTTGGGCTCTTTAATTTTATACAATCAACGAAAAAGCTAATAAATAATTATTAGATTTATCAATAAATCCTAAGATTTGCTTGTGAATAAAATTGAAAAACGTTCTTTTTTGGCTTCCTAGTGATTGCACTGTTTATTTAATTCTCTTGGAAATGGCAAAAAGCTTTTTTCTTAAATATCCTGCAAGTAATCTTCAAAGTAAATGCTTCTCACAAACAAAATCTCCTTTTTTCATTAGAAGATTTTTAATCTTTAATTATCTTTTTCAAGAATCCAGATGAATGTTGGAGATTAAATAAGGCTTTTGTTCATAATCAAGATTCTCTAAAGAAAGATTTTTGATCCATTCTGAACCATATGAAATTATTGATTTAAAAGATTATTCATACAAAGTGATTTTCGAAAGTGATGAAAACATACATTATGAAGTAAATTTTATTAATCAAAATAATTCATATTTAGTTTTAACTTGGGTATTTGAAAAAACTTTATGCAATAACAAACCGTGCTGGAGAACTATAGGTGTTAGCGAACCACAATTTTTAGGTTCTGGAATTTAGTCGTCTAAATTTTCAAGCGGGTTGTCAGGTTGACAGATTTCAAATGCATCTTGAACTTCTTGAGAGTTAAAATCGACGTTTGCATCTCTAAATGCAAAAAAACCAAACTCTCCTGGAACTGGATCTGGAAAATCAATTCCCTGATCTCGCATGCATTGTGAAAATTCTAATGAAGCATCTATAAGCGCTGCTTCTACTTCAGGATCTAAATCAAACTCATCTGGCAATGCATTTCTTAAAATGTCTTCGCAATTTGTAAAGGCTGCTTCAAATTTTTCTTGATTCTCAGATGCTAAGTCAAATTCTTGAAAGTTTGGATTTCCATCAGCATCAAATGTTGGGTCTGGAAAATCAATCCCTTCTTCTCTCATGCACTGTGCAAAAGATAAAACGCCTTCTTCAAAACTAACTTCTTCGGCTAATATTTCATTTTGTGGTGAGGTATCTAAAGTTGCAACAGCTTGTGTTTCTTCACCACCTATAGTGCAAGCACTTATTAACAAAATACATAATGTATACCTCATGTTCTCACAGCCTCAGCAGGTTGTATTTTCGAGGCTTTTATAGCTGGATACATTCCTGAAATTGCACCAATAACTAAAGCTAAAACAACTGCACCAAATATTTGCCAAAATGGGATAGAAAACACAATATTAGTGTAATTCGTATACCCGAAAGTGATACCAACCCCAAGCAAAACTCCAACTATTCCACCAAGACCAGATAAAATTGTACTTTCTAGCAAAAACTGAGATCTGATTTCTTTTCTTGTTGCCCCAAGTGAACGCCTAACGCCAATTTCCATCCTTCTTTCAAGTACTGACATAACCATAACATTAGCAATGGCAACTCCTCCAACTAATAGAGCTACTGAACCAAGTCCTAATAATAAATTAGTAAAAGCTGCTTCAGCTGCTTGCTGGGCTTCTAATGCGTCCGATGGTCTACTAACTTCAACTTGATCTGGATTTTCAGGGTTCATTGAAGGTGCTAAAACATCTACAACATCTTCAACATAATCAGGATTAGCTCTGAGATACAAGGTAGTTGGTTCAGAATCAATATCAAACAATGTTTTTGCAACACCGTATCCGATAAAAACAGACCTGTCTAAATCAGGATGAATAGTTAGTTCTTCTAGAATCCCTATTACTCCAAACCACTGGTCATCAATCAATATTTTTACTGGTGGATATATTGAGTTAATACCAAGTCTTTCAGCAGAAACTGAACCTAAAACTGTTACAGGTACATCTGATAAATCTCCTTCAATAAACCTACCTTCTGAAAGGTTCCCACCAATTACATCAAGAAGTTCGGTACTAGTTACAACAGTAGAGATTCCACCACCTTCATATTCCGAAATGAAATTTGTTCGTCTTACAAGCAAGTTTGCTCTAGAAGTTGAGGTAACCTCTTCAACAGGACCTATTCTCTCAACCATTCCAACAACGCCATCTGGTAAGCTTTCCTGACTACCAAAAAAACCAGCTTGTGGTGAAGCTTTAATTAAATTAGTTCCGAATGATTCAAGAGTTGCTAATAAATCAGCTTTCCCTGAAGAGGATATACCCGTAACAGCAACAATAGCAGCTATTCCTATTCCAATTCCTATAGATGTCATCGCAGCCCTACCTCTTCTTGCTTTAACTCCATACAAAGCTACAAAAAATAAATCTCTAGTTTTTAATTTATTAACTTTCATATTTAGCGATTTTTCCATCTACAAGTTCTATTTTCTTTTTGAACATTTTTGCATGCTCTTGATTATGGGTAATCATTATTACTGTTTTTCCAATATCATTGAGCTCTTTCAATATATTAAGTATTTTTAATCCAGATTCTTTATCAAGATTTCCAGTTGGTTCATCTGCTAATACAAAAGCTGGGTCTTCAACTAATGCTCTAGCTATCGCAACTCTCTGCTGCTCACCACCTGATAACTCTTTCGGTAAATGAGTAAGTCTATGTCCTAAACCTACTTGTTCTAATGCTTCTTTTGCCTTTTTTAATCTTTCTTCACGTTTTACTCCTTGATAAAGTAACCCTTCTGCAACATTTTCTTGAGCAGTTAAACCTGGTAAAAGAAAAAAGCTTTGAAAAATAAATCCAATTTTTTCACCCCTAAACTTTGATAATTCGTCATCAGAAAAATCAGAAATATTTTTACCTTCTATTTCAATAGTTCCCTCTGAGGCATTATCTAATAAACCAATCATGTTTAATAATGTTGATTTACCGCTTCCTGATTGACCAACAATAGAAACAAATTCACCTTCATTAATATCAATTGAAATATCATCTAAAGCTTTTACTGGTGGTGGTCCGTCATAAGTCTTACTAATGTTTTTTAAAGAAATTACAGAGTTAATATTTGAACTCATCTTGGAACAATTACTAATTGGCCTTCTGAAATGTTTCCTTTTACTTCAACATATCCATCTGTAAATACACCTATTTCAACACCGACGTAAGTTGTATCCTGACCAGATTTGATAGAAGATAAATCATCCCCATTATTTCCTTCGTAAATTTCTAACGCATAGCCACCTTCAGCTAGTGCAAGTAAAGCATTTACAGGAACATATAGAATGTCTTTTGACACCTCTGTTGTAATAAATACGTCGACAGGTGCTTCGTCAAAAATATTTAATTCATCTGGATTGCTTATAGCTAAAATTACTTCTACAAAATCTCCAGATTGAGACTGTGTAACTACTTGGTCTATAAATGATATTGTTGTGAGGATTGTATCTCCGTTAGGCAATTCTACTTCAACAGAATCTCCAATATTAACTATATCTTGATCAGCAGCTTCAATACTAAAAACAACTTCTAATCCTGTTGTAGAAATGTTATAAAGTTGTGCATTATTGCTTGTAACAGAACCTTTATCGCTAATGTGAGAGCCAACAATTATTGCTGTTTCAGATGCAAATGCATTAGTAGGACTAAATGTTTCTGATTTTGCAGCAAGTTCTAAGTCATTAAGTTCTTTTTTTGCTTGTTCTAACTCTGCTGACTTATCGATACCTTCGTTATATTCTTTAACGGCATCATCATACGCTTTTTGAGCTAAATCAATTGCTAAAGCCTCACTAGCATCTATGACCGAACCTTTGCCTTCTTCTAGTTCGCGTAATCTTTTCTGTTCTTCAATTTTGTCTTCGTAGCTTTTAATTTCATCTTTTCGAGTTTCTTCGGATTTTTGAATTGTTTTTGGATTTGTTAAATCTTTTAAAATTGTAATTTGGTTTAAATATTCATCAATTAACTTTGTTGCTGCTTGCCAAGCTGCATTTTCATCTTGAGCGCTTTCAATTGTGTCATCTAATTTCTTCTTTTTGTCGTTAACTTCTAATAAACTTGTACCGCCTGCTGATATGGTGTCTTCAATAGTAGTAACTGCGTCTTTCTTTTTATTAATTTCTACTTGCTCTTCTGAAGTTATTTCAGATTTTGTATCAATTCCATAGTCTTTATAAAGTGCATTTAACATTGAGGATGTTGCTTCATCAAAATTACTGTCAGGAGTGAAGTCTGGACTTGCATAACCTAAATAAACTAGAGCCTCTTCAAGTTGTAAAACATCAGGACCAGAATCTGAAGTAAGGTCTAATGTTCTATAAAAAGGTGTGCTTCCTTGTAACAAAATAACTGGTTTGTTATCGACTGAATACAAAACTCCTCCAAATGTTATAACACTGCCTTCATTTGGTAAATAAGTAACAACTCCAGAAATTGTAGATTTGAGTATAGATTTATCTGTCTTTCTTAACGTTCCGTTATAATCTTCTTTTGTTTCTAAATCTCCTCTCTTAATTGCTACAGTTGTTAGCTCAAGTGTCTTGCTTGTTTTTGATGAGGTAGAGTTTTGAAAACCAAAATAGTAGCCACCATAAGTAGCTACAGCTATCAAAATAATTATTGTTAGAAATTTTTTATTAAGCATAATCCCAATTTACAAATTTAATTATAAAAGTTATCAAAATTAACCTCTTGGACCCATTCCTGGCCCACCACCCGGTCCTTCAGGTCTTTCTAAACCTAGTTCGTCAAAGCAATTCTCAACTGTAGTTCTTACTTCTTGCATATCTACATTTGCTGTTTGAGAAAGTGATCTTATAATTTCTCTCAATCCCGTTTCTGTATTGGGATCTTGAACTTCGTAACCATTTTCTCTTAAGCATTGCGCCATTTTGAGCTCATCATCTAACCTTGCTGCTACAACAGCTGGATCTTCAAATTGAGTCTCAGAAAAAAGTGGTAAATTATTTTCTTCTGCGCATGCTCTAATTTCTTCAAACATTTGTTGTCTATCACCTTCGTTTTCAGGACCCATTTGCTGTCTAAATCCTTCTTCTCTTGAAGGGTCTTGGATGTCATAACCTTTTTCACGTAAACATTCAGCAATAATTAACTGTGCATCTTCTGGAGAAATATCTTCTAAAACAGTGCTTTCAGTTGTAGTTTCTTGGTTTTGTAATGTTACAACTCCCTGTGATTCACTAGACGAACAGGCTGAAAACAAAAGAACTGTAATAAAAAAAACGTTTGTATAGTTATTGAATTTCACATCAACTTTCTTTAAGTATGATAATACAAGGGCCTTCATCATAGAAGGCCCTGTTATTAATGGAGTTTTGATCAAGGGGTTTAAAGATCATCTCCGTCTAATTCGTTATGTGAGTGACTGCCTTTATTGTGACCACGTCCCTTTTTACCAAAACCGTGGCTTTTGTGACCTTCACCATTTTCATCATGTTTTGCAACTCTATGAGCTTGAAGTTCTTCAGCTGTAACAACACCGTCTTCTAATTCTGTTACAAATTCTTCTTGTAGGTGTGTTTTAAAGTTTGAATCTTCTAAAGCATCAATTTCTTCTTGAGTAATTTGTCCATCTTCAAGAATTGTTGATTTAGCTTCATGCATTGCTTGGTGTTCTGCCTTTTCAGCTTCTTTATGAGCTTGAAGTTCTTCAGCTGTAACAACACCGTCTTCTAATTCTGTTACAAATTCTTCTTGTAGGTGTGTTTTAAAGTTTGAATCTTCTAAAGCATCAATTTCTTCTTGAGTAATTTGTCCATCTTCAAGAATTGTTGATTTAGCTTCATGCATTGCTTCGTGCTCATAATCATCATTATCGTTATCATCATCAAACTTTGATTCAATATTATCAAATGTAGATTCTACGCTATCAAAGCTGGATTCAAGATTGGACTCAACGTTGTCTGCAATTTGATCTAGTTCACTTGCATAAACTACACCACCAGTGATTGCTGCTAAAACTAACACTGCTAATCCAATTAATAGTGATTTTTTCATTATTCCTCTTCCTCTATAGTGCTTTTAGTCTTTCTAGAAGACCTTATTGATTGAGTTAATTTAACTATTCCAAGAACTAACAAGACTATAACGAGTGTTGCAATAATGGCAGCAACAATCATGCCTCCCATGAACATTTCAGATCCCTCTCCCATCATTCCTTTAGGACCCATCATGCCACCTCTACCAGCCCTGTGGAAAAGTGTTTCTGTGTTTTGTAGTATTAAGTTTTTCATACTGTCAATGTACACTAACAATGCTGAGAGCTTTCTGAGAAGCTGCATAATTCAACCTTGCATTAAATTTTTAAATTGTCATCATTAATCTATGGCGAAAAAAATCTTGCTGATAGAAGATGATGAGAAAATTTCTGGTCTTGTAAAAGAACTGCTTGAAGAAGAAAATTATGTTGTCGACCAAGAGTTTGATGGGGAATCTGGTTTCTTTAAAGCATTAGAAGAACCATACAATTTAATATTACTAGATATCATGCTGCCAAAAATGAATGGGTTTAAAGTATGTTCAAAGTTACGATCTGTAGGAAATCAAACACCAATATTAATGTTGACTGCAAAAAGTGGTGAGTATGACCTTGAAGAAGGCTTAGATACTGGGGCTGATGATTATTTAAAAAAGCCTTTTTCTTCAGTTGAGTTAAAAGCAAGAGTAAGAGCACTTTTAAGAAGAAATAAAAATAAAGGAAGTGTTTTAATAGATGAGGATTTAAAAATAGATATAGAAGCAAGAAGTGTAACTTTTAAAGATACAGAAATAGACTTATCGGAAAGAGAATTTGATCTTCTTGCAAACCTTATTGAAAATACTGGAACGGTAATTTCCAAACAAGAATTACTAGAGGAAGTCTGGGATAACTTATATCCTAAAGAGGAAGAACTTAATAATGTTGAAGTTTATATTGGCTACCTTAGAAAAAAGTTAAAGCCTTATAAAGTTGATGAAAAAATTAAAACTGTGCGCGGTTTTGGCTATAGGTGGAATTAATGAAGAAATTAGGTATTAGAACAAAAATACTCATAATTACATTAGTAACTCTATTTATTGGAATATTTTTTATTCCAGGAATTTTACAAAATCTTGCAGAGTCTAGATACTCTCAAACTCTAAATTTTGACAGCAACGAACTCCTTGAAGAACTAGCTGAAGATTATACAAGCTTAGAACGTGATGATATGCCAAGAATAAATAATTATTTTGTTCTTTTGTATGACAATGCTTCAGGACAATTAATTAGAGAAGGAAGTTATTTTCCACCAAGGTTTGGAAGAATGCATGATCTTCAAAATATTAAAGGGCTTGCTGAACTAAAAGAATTTACATACAAAAAAACTACAAGTGCAGATGGAAAAGTTACTGTAGTTGTTGCTTACAACAACTCTGCTCCAAGAGAATTTATTGATCCCTTCCAGAGAGATTTTTTTAGGATTTATCTTTTTATAGGATTTTTAGTTGTCATTGGTGTATTGCTCGCTACAACTATTGCATTTAGACCGGTTAAAGAAACTATATCTAAAGTTTCTAAACTTGAGCCGTTAAAAAACTTAGATAAGTTAAAAGAACTTGGATCTAACGATGAAGTGGGTAAATTGATAAAAACTTTTAATGGTTTGTTAGAAAAAACTCATTTAAGTTCTAAAAGCCAAAAGCAATTTGTTGAAAATGCTTCACATGAATTAAAAACTCCTCTAACAAGTTTAAATTTACAGCTGGAAAAACTCGCAAATGCAGAGAATATTGATCAAAATCTTGTAAAAGGTATAAAAGATGATGTTAGTGAAATTGAAGAAACCTTAGAGTCTCTACTTTTACTTAGTGAAATCAAAAAAACTGATTACCCTGTAGAACCACTTAATTTAACGAATGTAATATCAGATCTAATTATTGATAGAGGATATGATATAGAATTTGTTAACACAGACAAACTTGAAATTGATACAAACTTAGGACTTCTAAAGATTATTCTCAACAACTTAATAAGTAATTCAATCAAATTTAAAGATACAAAAGCCCAAATTCAAACTTGTGTTGTTGAGGGTGTCAAAACAATAATTGTTGAAGATGACGGGGATGGTATCTTACTAGAAAATTACGATTTAATATTTAATCCCTTTTTTCAAGAAGATGAATCAAGGACTAGAGGTCATGGAGGAAGTGGTCTTGGTTTAAGTATTGTGAAAGCTGCTATAGAAAAACTAGGTTGGAAAATAGAGGTAAGTGAATCAAGTTTTGGTGGAGCTAAATTTACAATTTTTATTTAATTATCTAATTTAATCCAAAATATTCCTCCTCTTCTTGTGCCAGCCAAAAGTGTCCTGTTATCTTTATCAATTACAAGTGAGTAAATACCTGGATAGATTAATCCATCGTTAAACTCCTCCCAAGTTTCACCAGCATTAGTTGTTTTGAAGATACCATATTCTCCAATAATTCCCCTTCCTGGATCTACTGCTAATCTAAAATAGTCTAAAGTCCCTACATAGACATTATTGCTATTCTTAGGATCAACAACTATATCACCAACGCCAAACGTATTTGGCACGTTCGGGAAATACATTTTTTGCCAACTTTCCCCACCGTTAGTGCTTTTATAAAGGCCGTCATCATCAGTGCCTAAATAAAGAGTGTTACTGTTGTTAGGATCTATGACAATTACATTTGTTTCTAATGTATTTAATCCATTATTAATTTGTTTCCAAGTTGCACCCTTATCAGTACTTTTAAAAACACCCGCTCCTTCTGAAGATTTCTCAATCCCTGTAACAGCTCCTTGAGAGGTTGCATAGAATATATTAAAGTTATTTGGGTCAACAGCCATCTTACTAACATGTATATCTCTAACAAAACCTTCATCTGATTCATTCCATTCTTTACCACTATTAAATGATTTGTTTACTCCAACACCGTCTGGAGTTCCATCGTCACCTCCACCTCCAATTAAAATATGTTCTGGGTTTTCAGGATCAATAATTAAACCGTGATAATGGCATGTCCAGCTGTTAGCTTCAATACTGGGACACAAAGATTCAGAGATTTTCCACAAATTACCACCGTCAGTTGTTTTATATAATCCGCCTGAGGTTGTGTAGTAGACTATATCTGGATTGGTTGGGTGTGGGAGAAGTTGCATTCCATAAAAACTCTTTATACCAAAGGAAGCATAAGTCCAATTTATTCCCCTATCGTAACTTTTCCAAACTCCATGATTTTGAGTTGCAGCAAATACCGTCCCATCAGCAGCAAACTCTATATCTAATACGTCAGTTCCACTAACGCCTGTGTTTTGAGGTACCCATGTTGTACCTCGGTCATTTGATTTAAAAAATCCACCTATTCCACCTAAATACAATTCAGTTAAACTATCACCTGACAAAAGTTTATGTATTCCTACATCTGGAATGTGCGGATAATCCGGAGTACCAAAAAACTTTTCCCATGTTTCTCCAGCATCTTTAGATTGGATTACTATTCTTGACCAAACATTATAAATATAGTTATCATCATAAGAACTAATTAAAACATTTCCCTCAGCTGAATCACCACTAAGCATATAACTATCTCCATAATCACCCCATGATTTACCTCCATCATTGGACTGTAAGACAATTGGACAGTAAGTAATTATTGCTTCCTTTACCTCTTCATCTTGAGCATCTTCATCTTCCCATTCTTCTTCTCTGAGATCATCAACCGCATTACATTCTACTGAGTTGTTATTCCCTACCCTTAAGTAAATCAAATTTGGATTTGATTCTGAAATTGCAATACTTGTCACGTCTTGTTGACTGTAATCTTCAAGAAGGTTTGTCCAGGTATTACCACCATCTTCTGTGTATAGAAGACCGTAGCTGGTTCCAACATACAAAATATTATTATTAGTTTGATGCGTCTCTATAAATTCAATTCCTATATCTCGAATACCATATACTGCTGAGGATTTCATTTCATACTCTGGTAAAGGTTTTGATTTAGTCCATGTTGCTCCAAAATTTTCTGAAGAATAAATATAAAAATTTCTGACTTTATCAACTTCGTTAAACCCTGCTGCATAAACTTTTAGAGGATTACTTTTTGAAAATGCAAGTGCTTGGTAAGCTGAGATATTTTCTGGTGTTACATTATTCCAACTGCTTCCGCTATCAGTTGACAAATAAATTGTTGAAGGATCGTCCCAACCAGCTCCAACAGCAAAAGCAACATGGTTTGAGTTATTTGGGTCAACAGCAATATCCACTAATGGATTTCTAATATAATATTTAATTGACCAGGTTAAATCTTTACTGTCAACAAAATAAATTTGACTGTACGATAGTGTATCACCATCTGTACCAGCCCAAAAGCCTCCATTAGTTTTTTCCACATCAACAATTACAGAAGCGTAAGGTCCGTTTACTTGATTCCAAACTGTATTTGAGATGGGTGGTGATTGAAATTTCGGATAAGCAGGTGGTGTATAGTTACCGTAATTTTGCATAAGATTAAGCCAATTAGAACCATCACTAACTAAACAGTCGTCACAAAATTCTTGGTTTTCGTCTTCATCATCGAAGTTATCGTTTTCGTCTTCATCATCGAAGTTATCATTTTCGTCTTCATCATCGAAGTTATCATTTTCGTCTTCATCATCGAAGTTATCGTTTTCGTCTTCATCATCGTTATATTCTATAGATGACACCTCTTCATTTGAAGAACCATTTGAACCACAGGAGGAAAAAATTAATAAAAGGAAAATAAATAATATATATTTTTTAGCGTACACCTATAATCTTAATTATTTTTTACAGGTGGTTCAAATAATTTAATTTTTCCTTAATCCAAAGAGTGGGCGTAAGTATTTACTATTCTTAACAGCATGATAAATGGTAAGACTCAGAAAACAAATGAGAAATAACGCTAAAGGAAATTTAATAACTGGGTGTAAATCAATTTTTGAAAGGTAAAACATTACAAACATTTGTACAGGTAGGTGAACAATATAAACTGGGTAAACAGCAGTTTTGTAATAAGTTAACTGTGGAGAATCTTTATTTAAATACACAGCACCTAAACCTAACAATAAGAAAATAAAATTAAATGACTCAAACGCAATTAGTCTGTTGTCTAAAGCAAAACCACTTTCAAATCCATTAAATAATCTATATAAGTAAGACAATAATCCAAGTACTAGGTGTATTTTCCAATTTCTTTTGTTTGATTCCCAAAAAGCATCACCTTGTGAAGTTAAAATAATTCCAATCAAAAACCATATAAAACCAAGTACAAATCCGTGACTTGTATTTGCATACTCTTGGTAATATTTTCCATAATCAACACTAAAGTCAAACCTTAATTCATTTAATAGCTGCCCTTCCAAAATTACAGGTATGGAAAATAAGAAAATTCCACCTTGTGTATTTAAAATTTTCGAAAAAATTGTATCTTTTTCCTTGGTATTTGAAATGATTTTTAAAAAGGGAATTGTGATAAGACAAAAAGTTAGGATATACAATACAAACCACATGTGTAGGCCGTTGTACTCAAATACAAAAGGAACTAAGTTGCTTACTTTGTAAAAAAACGAAAAACCATAGAATTTTGCAGTTATGTAAGCTGATAAGCTGGCAAACACTAGGGATCCAAAAACCCACGGTATGCCCAATACTTTTAATCTCTCTTTTAATATTTTGGTTTGTGATCTTTTAGAAAAAGAAAGTCTTAATGCTATTCCGGCAATTAAAAATACAAGAGGTATTCTCCAAGAATTTAGTAGATTTAAAATTATCCAAATTTCTTCTACAACTCTTTTGTTTTGAACAAATAAAATATTTCTTGCATTGTATGTAAATGATTGGCCAAGATGATAAAAAATCAACAAAAATAGTGCTATTGACCTTAATGCGTCAATATCATATCTCCTCTTATTCATTTGACTAATTATAAAACTTAAACTTGTTATTAATTCTGTAGTTTAGATTTTAATTCATCAGTTATAGGAGTTGGCTTCATTGTTGACTGATCAGTGTATACATGTACCGCTTCACAACTACTAACTAATTCACCAGTGTCTTTTAAAAACATACCCATAACCCATGTCATACTTGTATTACCAATGCTTTTTACCTTTACTCCGATTTCAACCTGGTTGTCAAAATACAATGGTTTGTTATATTGAACCAACACTTGAACTGTGTGGAAATCTTTGTTTGTTTCTTCAATGTCTTTTAAGTAGTCGTAATTAATAAACTTAAAGTATGCAGTAATTGCTTGGTCAAAAAAAGCAACATGGTTTGCGTTATGCATTACACCTTGTGGATCAAGTTCATAATATCTTACTGTTGCTTCCCAGAATGCCTCAAAATCATTTCTAGAAAGTTCTATTTTTGACATCTACACAAATAATTGAGTTTTTGGTTCTATACCGCCGGTTAAAGGCATAGCATATTCAAAAAAGTCATTAGTAACATAAGGTTTAGTTTCATCAAGAAACTCTGGAGGCATATCTTTAGTGTGTTTTGCAACTTTATGTAAATCAACCACATCAACATCACAAAAATATTTTTCAGAGAACTGTCGTTTCAAAATAACTGAACCACTGTCTCTTTCTTGTGATGCAACCACAGCATATTGACCAACTCTTTCAGCTTCTTCTGCATCCACTTCAGATACGTCTGCTAAAAAAGAACGTTGTAAATAACCAAAGGTGTCTGCTCTAACTCTTGCTCCATCAATATGCTCTGAAACTAAATTGGTTAATGTATCTCCAAGTGCACCTGAACCTGAAAGCTGAATGTTTCCATGACTATCTGTTTTTCCAGCAAGACCTGACCCAGATTCTTTTGCATAGGTTTGTAAAAAATACTCTCCTTTTTCATTATGTATTCCTTCAGAAACAGCAACAACACAACGACCAAGTGAATCATAAACTTCTTTTACTTCTTTAAGAAAATTTTCAATTTTAAAAACTTTTTCTGGAACATAAACCAAATGAGGGCCGTCGTCTTCATTTGATTTCCCTAGTGTACTTGCGGCTGTTAACCATCCAGCATGTCTACCCATAAGAACATTAATTTTTATACCTTTCAAACTTCTGTTGTCTGCATCATCGCCTTGAAATGCATGTGCAACAAATCTTGCAGCTGATCCATATCCTGGACAATGGTCGGTTTCTAGTAAGTCATTATCAATAGTTTTAGGAATATGAAATGCTTTCATCTCATAGCCTATTTTTTTTGCTCCTTCTGAGACCAGATTCGCTGTTTCAGCTGAGTCGTTTCCTCCAATGTAGAAAAAGTTTCGAATACCTTCTTGTTCAAATATTTCTACTAGTTGTTCTATATCATTATCTGTAGGTTTTTTTCTTACTGAACCTAAAGCAGCAGCTGGAGTTTTACCAATTCCATATAGCTGACTTTCGTTAAGACTAGAGAGGTCAACAAAATCTTTTTTCAACATTCCCTGCAAACCATGCCTAGCTCCAATAACTTGATCAAAGTCTGCTTGAACAGCTTCTTTTATGAAACCAACAAGAGATTTGTTTATTACAGCGGTTGGACCACCTGATTGTCCAATTATTGCCTTACCTTTTGGCATTAATTAGTTACCGTTTTGATAAACAGAGATAAAACTTAAATAAGAGTTTGCAATTTCGGAAACAGCTTGTTCTCTTGATTTATCTCCAGCATGCCAACCTTTTAATGAATCCCAAAAAATAGATCTTCCAATTGCAAATCCTTTATATCCATCAACTGAAGCTCCTGCTCTAAGCCATTCATTAACTTTCTCGTCGTTGGCACCCCTACCAAGAACAACAGCAATAACGTCTTCTCTGCCACCACTTTTTATAACAGATGCAACGTTTTGACATGCTTCTTTAGTATCTAAACCTTCGATTTTCCAAATATCTGGGTCTGCCCCTTTTTCTCTCATTTCCTCAACAACCTGAACAGCAAGTTTAGGTCTAATTTCAGAATCGTATCTAGCTTGATCTCCGTCAACACTAGCAAGTTGAGCTTCTGAAGCTGGGACTAAAAATTCTAGTAAAAATTTTCTTCCGTTGTCATCTAACCAATCTGAGAGTGTTTTAATTCTAGAACCTTGAATTTCTCTTGTTTCGGCTGGGTCGTCTGGATTCCACCTAACCAATATTTTTACAAAATCAGCACCGACTTCTTCAATTTTGTTTCCAAAATCATCACCATATTCAAAATCAAATACTTTTTGACCTGATTTTTCTACAGGAGCTGCAAACTTTATTCCAAGTTCTTTAGCTTTATTTTGTACTTGTAAACCAAATGCCTCATCAACAAGTATTGCTGGATCACCACCTGATATTCCAGACTCTTTTGCGCTCAAAAATCCATCAAAAATGATATTTTTCATCTCAGAGACTCTACTAATTTCCTCTTGGGAAGGTTCTCTGCCATCTACTCCTAATAAACCTTTAGTTAACGTTCCCCTGTGGTCAAACGCAAGAATATAAAGATCGTTATTATAGCCTTTCATACTTTCTCCTTAGTTTTTCTATTGATTCTTTTGAAACCAAAATTAAATATAAACATAAAAGCCAATATTGATATTAACAAATAGGTGCCTTGTATTTCGGTTTTTTTATTAGATTCTCCAATAGTTAATACTATATTTTCTACAAGTTGGAGTGTCGTAGTTCCCCAATTGTTTGCTAGGTTTTCATCTAAGAAATAAACGTTACCTGAGGAAACAGCTTTTAAGTTGTTCCATCCTGGTCTAGTTGAAAGATCTTTGTTGAGGTAATCTGAGTGTCCAACAATGATGAAATCTGGGTTTGCTTCAATGACTTTTTCATCAGTAAATTCTGGATATCCAGAACCGTAAATGTCTTCTTCTAAGTTTGCAATATTCGTGACCCCTAAAGTGTTATAAATATTTCCAATCAAAGCATTTTGGTTAACTGTATATAAGCCGTAAGAATACCCAATCTCATGGAAAACTGAAACATCGCCAAAATCATTGTTTTTAATTAGTGAATCTATTTTTGATTTCATATCTTCAACAATCGAAGTGGCTGCTTGTTCTTTCTGAACCATTTCTCCAACTTTTTGTATTTGTAAATAAACTTCTTCCAAGTTTTTAGCTGGTGGTAAAAATATATAGTTAATTTTATTTTTTTCTAGTCCCTCAACAATGTTGTTGAAATCAAATGCTACGACTACTAAGTCAGGATTTAACAGTTTTAAATCTTCCGCTGTTACTGTATAAGCATCAATTCTCTTAATTGGTAAATCTGTTTGATAAAAAGAGTCTATGCCAACAAGGTTTTCTGCTGCACCAAGTGAATCAATGATTTCTGTATGGGTAGTAGATAAGGAAACAATCTTTAACTCAGAAGTATTTACATTTGAACTTGTGCACATAGAAAAAATTGCTGCAAGTATTAATATTTTAGGCTTCATTATTTCCTTCTCTCGAGGTTATTTTAAAAACACTAGAGTCGACCTGACTTATCTTTCGAATCACAGTTGCGGGACAGTGCTAGGTTTTCACTAGCTTCGCTTTAATGTTTCGTTAAAAAATACTAGCAGGAAGTTAAAAATCTTCTTCTTGGTTATCAGTATTTTTTAATGTGTCCATCAAAGTTGGTTCTTCAATATTTCTTGGTACATCTGGTCGAGGAAGGTCTGAACTTGGATATTCAACTTTAATTTCAGGCTCTTCTTTTTTTTCTGGTTTTAAGTTTTTAACAGTGTTCACTAGAGACATTAAAACAGTTTCTTTTTGAGTATCTTTTTCTTTCTTTTTAGTTGGTTGTTTTAACTCAGTTCCATCATTGTATGTTTCCTCAAGCACAATAACTTCAATTCCCCCAACTAAATCAGAAACTAAGTTGTAGAAAAATGCGGCAATTGTTGCTAATGCTGTTTGGGTTAACATATATACAGCAGCTAGAGAAACAACTCCTGTAAAAAGAGTTTCAATATTTCCAACTAGAGATGCATCTGCATCTAACAGGGCAAGCCTTCTAGCGATATCTTCTAATCCTTGAGGAACTCCGGCATTTACTAACAAGACCCAGAGAATAGACACACCTAAAACGACTGTTAATGCAACTACAAAGTTTAAAACCAGGGTTACTTTTAGCACGGTCCAAGGATCTATCTTTCTAATTATCCTTCTGACTCTATTAACTCTTACCATTATTCACTCTTTATTGGTATAAAAGCTGACACCTCTTCTTCTGATGAAAGCTTCATAATTCTAACACCTTGTGCTGACCTACTCATAAGTTTTATTTGCTTTACTGCACATCTTATAGCAGTTCCACCTGTACTCATAAGCATTACTTCAGTATCTTCATCAACTGACCTGGCTCCAACTAAATTACCTTTGGACTCTGTAACTTTTAATGCTTTAACTCCCATTCCACCTCTACCGGCTTTTCTAAACTCATCTAGTTTTGTTCTTTTTCCATAGCCTTTTGCTGTTACAAAAAGTAGCGCTTCATCTCTGGAGGTGGCTGCACCAACTACTTTATCTCCTTCTCTTAGCTTTAAGCCCCTTACGCCCTGGGCGGTTCTGCCTTGTGGTTTAAGATTTTTCTCTTCAAATCGTATTGCTTGACCTTTTTGTGATACCAAAATTACATCTTCGTTTCCAGAAGTGGTTTTAACAGAAACTACTTTGTCATCATCTTTAAGAGTGATTGCTTGTAAAGATTTATAGTTGGAGTCAAAATCTTTAAATTTAGACTTCTTAACAACTCCTTTTTCTGTCATTATTAATAAAAACTTTTCTGTTTCATAATCTCTTGTGTCTATAATTGCTTGTACTTTTTCCTCTTGACTCATGGTTAATACATTTTGTATTAACGATCCTCTTGCAGTTCTGTTTGTTTTTGGTATTTCATGTGCCTTTGCTCTATAAACTTTTCCTCTGTCTGTAAAGAATAGTAAATATGAGTGAACTGAAGTTGCAATAAGGTGTTCTATAATATCTTCCTCTGAAGAAGCTGCTTTAACTCCTTTTCCACCTCTTCCTTGTTTTTTATAGGAAGTTGAAGGAACCGATTTAACATACCCGTTAGCCGAAACAGATACAATTATTTCTTCATCTTCAATTAAGTCCTCTATTGAAACTTCACCTACGTCTGGGACAATTCTTGATCTTCTTTCGTCTCCAAATTTTTTAGTTATTGCTTCTAGCTCTTCAACCAAAATGGTATCTTGCTTAGTTCTACTTTTAAGAATTTCTTTTAAATTTTTAATTGTCTCTTTTAGCTCTTCTTTCTCTTCTACAAGTTTTTCCATTTCTAGAGCGGTTAACCTTCTCAGTGGCATATCTAATATATGGGATGCTTGAATTTCGGATAATTTAAATTTTGTCATTAAAGATTTTCTTGCAGTTTCAACATCTTTAGAAGCTTTGATTACTTTAATTATTTGATCAATTTTGTTTAATGCAAGAAGTAAGCCTTCAACTATATGTAATCTATTTTCTGCTTTTTCTAGTCTATGTTGGGTTCTTCTTTGAATTACGTCAATCTGATGATCAATATAATATTGAATTAATTCTGGAACAGACAGAACTTTAGGCACACCATCAACTAAAGCAACTGAGTTTACAGAGAATGTATCTTGCAACTGTGTTTGCTTAAAGAGTTCATTTAACACAACTTGTGGAACAGCATCTCTTTTTAATTCAACAACTAATCTTGTTCCGTTCCTATCACTGCTTTCGTTTCGCAGGTCAGAAACTCCTTGAAGCTTTTTGTCTTGAACTAGTGATGCAATTTTTTCCATAATTCTGTCTGTAGAAGCTTGATAAGGAAGCTCTTTAACTACAATTGCAGACCTTCCCCTACCTAGTTCTTCTACATCAGCAACAGCTCTCATTTTTATTGAGCCTCTTCCTTTTAATATTGCCTCTTTAATAGTTGGTGTATCAACTACCAAACCACCAGTTGGAAAATCAGGGCCTTTAATAATTTTTAAGTAGTCTTTTGGTTTCATATTTTTATTTTTAATAGTCTCTTTAACAGCTTCTGTAATCTCACGTAGATTATATGGAGGCATGTTAGTAGCCATTGCAACAGCAATTCCTTCAGCACCGTTAACTAATAAGTTTGGAAATCTTGCAGGTAAGACTTTAGGCTCAGAAGTTTCACCTGAGTAATTTGCATCAAAATCTACTGTGTCTTCATCAATTCCATCCAATAATTGTGATGCTAAAAGTGACATTCTTGATTCTGTATATCTCATTGCAGCAGGTGGATCATCTGGAGTTCCAAAATTTCCTTGAGGTTCAATAAGCGGGTATCGTGTGCTGAAGTGCTGGCCTAATCTTACAAGAGTTCCGTATATTGCATCGTTTCCATGTGGGTGATAATTACCCATAACATCACCTACAACCTTTGAACATTTTCTGAATGGACCTGTTGGTCTAATTCCTGTTTCATACATTGAATATAGAATTCTTCTTTGAACTGGTTTTAAGCCATCTTTAACATCTGGAAGAGCTCTTGAAACAATAACTGACATCGCATAATCTAAAAATGATTTTGAAATTTCATCTTCAACTGGAATTGTAGATAGACCGTTTTCAACTACCAACGTATCGTTCTCAGCCTCTATTTTTTTAGGTGTTGAAATTTTTTGGGTAGGTTTCTTTGCTGCAGTTTTTTTCTGAGCCGGTTTTTTGTTTGTTGGTTTCTTAGCTGGCATTAAACATCCAAAAATCTAACGTCTTTAGCGTTGTTTTCAATAAATTCTTTTCTCTTTGTAACATCATTACCCATTAACACTTCAAACATTTCTGAAGCCTTTGCCATCGCGCCTTTGGCATCTGCAAGTGTAACTCGAATTAATGTTCTGGTTTCAGGATTCATAGCTGTATCCCAAAGTTCACCAGCATTCATTTCACCTAAGCCTTTAAACCTACTTATATCAAACTTCTTATTTTTATTTTCTTTCTTATATTCGTTTAAGGCTTCGTCATCTTTTAGATATACAATGCCTGAGGAGGATTTAAGCCTATAAAGAGGTGGTTCTGATATCCAAACTTTTCCACTAGTAATTAAACCTGGCATAAATTTAAAGAAAAAAGTTAAGAGAAGGGTTCTGATGTGGGCTCCATCTACATCAGCATCTGTTAAAAATACAATTTTGTCATATCGAGACTCTTCAGCGTTGAATTCAGCTTTTATACCTGTTCCTATAGCTTTAATCAATGCGCTTATTTCTTCATTTTGAAGAGCTCTGTTTTCAGTAACTTTTTGAACGTTTATAATTTTTCCACGAATAGGCAATATAGCCTGAACTCTTGAGTCTCTTGCCTGTTTAGCTGGTCCAGCAGCTGAGTCTCCCTCAACAATAAATAGCTCGCTTTCTGTTGGATCGGTTGATGAACAATCTGCTAGCTTTCCTGGCAAACCTGAGGTTTCTAGGATGCTTTTTCTTTTTGTTAATTCCCTTGCTTTTTTTGCGCTCATTCTTGCTTTTGCTGCTAGCGCACAACGTTCTACAATTGCTCTTCCGTCTGCTGTATTTTTTGCTAACCATTTTGGAAACTCTTCATTAATGAGAACTTGAACTTTTGATTTCATCTCAGTATTACCAAGTTTTGTTTTAGTTTGTCCTTCAAATTGAGGCTCTCTAACCCTTACAGAAACAACGCCTGTCATACCCTCTCTAATATCGTCTCCTGTAAGTGAAATGTCTGAGTGTAAATTTCTTTTTTTGGCGAAGTCGTTAACAGCTTTTGTAATTGCTGTTTTTAAACCTTCTTCGTGAGTTCCACCTTCTAGTGTGTGAATATTGTTAGCAAAACTTTTAACCGTAACGTCGTCTTCAACTTTCCACTGTAAAGCCACTTCTATTTCGGAATCTTTTGAGTCATCAGAAAAAGATATTACTTTCGTGTGAAGTGGTTCAAAACCTTCGTTAAGATAGCCTACAAAATCAACCAAGCCACCTTTGTATAAATATGTTTCTTCTGTTGCAGGTTTAACCCTATTGTCAACCAAAGTAATACTTAAACCCTTATTTAAAAAAGCTGTTTGTCTTAACCTTTCAGCAACAATGTTATATTCATATGTTTGTGTCTCGCTAAAAATCTCAGGGTCTGCAGTAAAGTTGACGGACGTGCCTGTTTTTTTAGAAACCTTACCTCTTTTAATTTTTGATGTTGGTTTTCCAAGGTTGAACTCTTGATTCCAAAAATGTCCGTCCCTTTGAACCTCAACTTTGACATTAGTTGAAAGTGCGTTAACTACTGAAATTCCAACACCGTGTAACCCTCCGCTAACGGTATATGCACCAGATTCAAATTTTCCACCTGCATGTAGTGTTGTTAATACCGTTGTTAGTGCAGAAACTTTTGTTTTGGGGTGAGGTTTTACAGGTATTCCGCTTCCATCATCTACAACGGTTACAGATCCATCTTTTTCAAGAGAAACTGAAATTTTTGAACATCTTCCAGCCATGGCTTCGTCGACTGAGTTGTCTAAAACTTCCCAAATTAAATGGTGTAATCCATTGGGACCAGTTGACCCAATATACATTGCCGGTCTTTTTCTAACCGCCTCAAGACCCTCAAGAATTTTTATATCTTTAGAATCATAAGTATTAGTGTTATTTGAATCTTTTTTAGACACGAAATATCTCCAAGATACGTTTCCTATTTTGTTGTTACAGCCCCTGCTGAACTCTTATTTTACTAGGTTTATATATTATTGCTGGGTATTAGAAATTTGAACATTAACTGTTTTTAAAACTAGATTTGTTTTTTTCTCAAGATCTATTAGAAATTGATAGGTTTGAAGTTGAACCATTTTTTTTACCCTTGGATTATCAACATAGAGTGTTACTGTATCTCCTGCTACCGGCCCAGAAACAACGGCTTGTTTCCAGGTAAAGTCAGAATTTTCGATAAATTTCTTTACTTTTTCAGAGTTTTTAAAGTTTATACCAAGAGTATTGTTTTCCGGATCAAATTTTTCTGGATCAGAAAACATGGTTTAGTTTGTTCTAACTGGCATTAATAAGTATTTGAAATGTTCTTCTTCACCTTGTATAACTATTGGTTTTTCGTTGCTTGAAAACCTCAAATAGGCGGTTGAGCCATCCAATACTTCTATTCCTTGAATTAAAAAGTTTGGATTAAATGACATTTCAAAACTTGTTAAATCACCCACTTCTAAACCTAAAATTCTTATGTCAACATCTTCTGTTCCACCACCAATATCTTTGTTGGTTGAAGATATGTTTAAAGTGTTTCCATCTACAATCTTTAAAGTTACCGGTATAAAACCTTCTGCAACAACAGTAGATCTATCAAGAGCTTCTAAAATTTTTGTTTTTGATACTTCGATCGAAAAGAGGTTTTCTTTTGGAAAAAGGTTTTCGTAGGCTGGAAAACTTCCTTCGAGTTTTCTAACCGAAGCATAAAAAACATTGTTGTAAAAATGAAGTTCTCTTTCTGAAGAGTTTATATAGATCTCACCTTCGTTTTCCTCAAACAGTTTTATAACTTCGTTTAAAGACCTAAAAGAAACTATTCCTGCGTCGGTGATTGGAAGGTCAAACACAGTGTTTACAGCAAGCCTATAACTGTCAGTTGAAACGAGGTTAGTTTTGTTTTCGTTATTATCAAAATAAACACCTGTTAAGATCGGTTTTCCTCCTTCTGGTGATGCGGCTACTCCAACTTTTTTTAATGAGGAAAAAAGTTCGTCTGTAAATATTTTTTGACTATTACCTTCTTCATAGTTTGAACCAAGTAATGCTTTTGGATATGTTAGGTGATCAAGTTTTCTTAAGTTATATTCAGATCGGTCTGTTTCAATTTTTATTTCACTTCCAAGATCAGAAACAGTGACCTTGCCTGAAGGTAGTTTTCTCAAAACTTCAGTTAATATTCTTGCATTAACCAGGCACTCTCCCTCCACTTCTATATCAACGTTTGCGGTAGCCTTAATAATTAAATCTAAGTCTGACCCTATAATCTCGCACGAACCATTGATGCATTTAATATAAATACCTTGTAGGGATGGTGTTGATGGTTTTTGATCAACAGCTCTGGACACAGCCATAACAGCTCTTTTTAATTCTTTAACATCACTTTTAATTTTCAATCTTTTATTCCTTTATATATTTAACAATAATAAAGCTGTTTGAAGTGTTGTAAAGTCCGAAAACACCAGTGTTTTTAGGTGTTTTTGTGTTGAAAACATTCGACAATCTAAACACCAGATAATGCCGAGTTTATATAAAGCACCTTATTGTTGAAAATGTTTATTTCTCTCTTCAAGCTTGGAGATTCTTCAACCTTTTTTATTGAAGACAAAACCGTTGAATGAGATCTGTTTCCTGCATACAAACCGATTTGGTTTAAGGAATACCCTGTGTGTTTTCTCATTAAGTAAATAAACAAATGTCGAGCATTACTAACTTGCTCACTTCTGTTTTTAGATAAAACTAGTTTTTCATCAACCTGATATACACCAGAAGCGTAATTCAAAATAAACTCTGGAGTAAGCTCAAGTATTTTGTTTTCTGTATACATAGAAACCAACTCAGCAACATATTTAGAGTTTCCGACACCTGTTTGCTTGTTGATAATTAAATTGTTTATGACGCCGTTTACTTCTCTAAAACTTTGAAAGTCTAATGACAAAAGCAACCCAACTTCTTTTTTTGTTAACAGCATTGATCCATGTTCAACATTTGTCTTTTTCAACATTTCTGACAAAATATTTTTATCCGGTTTTTCAATATCCGTTACTAAACCATTTAGGATTCTTGAAACTAATCTTTCAGGAAAACCAATTAAGTCTTGTGGTTTTTGATCTGAAGCCAAAACAACAGATTTAGAGTTGTTCAAAAAATAGTTGATTGTGTGAAACAACTCTTCCGACACCCCTTTTTTGCCAAGAAAAAACTGTATATCATCGATTAACAAAATATCAACCGAACGGATTTTGCTTTTAAAATTATCTATGTCACCATTTTTAATTCCTGACACAAAAGACTCCAAAAAAGACTCTGAATCAATATAAAAGGAAGACGAGTAAGATTTTTCAATTGTTTTTAATAAAAAGGTTTTACCAACACCAGGTTTACCATAAATAAACAGAGGATTAAATCTTGAACCAGGAGCAACCACTATGTTTTTTGCAGCAGTAACAGCAAGATTGTTACAACTCCCAACATAAAGATTCTCAAAATGAGAAAGATCATATAGGTCTACTGTTTTATTCTCTTCACTATTAGATATGCTTTGATTTAAAGGCTCCTCGGTGTAAAAAGACTTTGCTGTGAAGTTTTTGTCTAATATAAAAATACAGTCACCAGATGAATGGTTTTGAAAAACACTTTTAATTACACTGAAAACTTTTTTTTCGATTGAATGTTTTATAAAATCGGAACCGACAACAATGTTTAAATCCGAACTTTCCGTTAATTTAAATTCAACCTGGTCTAACCAATATCTATCTGTTTTGTTTGGAAGAGCGCTAACAATATCTTTAATGATCATATCTAAATCAAGAGAATATAAATTTTGCGTTTCCATTAAAAATAATTTAAATTAAAACAATAATTTTTAATAGAGTGTGAAAATCAAACTAATATTTCACAATTTATTTAATACCTAGTAAAAACCCAATAAAAACAGTGCTTTTTTCATCACAAAGTCTGATTGAAAAGTTAAAATAAATTTTTTTAGAATACTAGTTAGTTTCTTTTTCGCGAAGTAAATATAGTTTTCGCGAACTTCAAAAATTAAAAATTTTTTTGGTTTGAATAAAAACTTTTTCGATATATTCTTACAGTCAGGTAAAAAATGAAAAGAACTTATCAACCTAGTAATAGAAAAAGAAGCAGAAAACACGGTTTTAGATCCAGAATGCGAACAAGAGCAGGTCGCGATATTCTTAAAAGAAGAAGAAATAAAGGTCGTAAAATTCTGTCAGCATAGGTTCAGTGGTGAAGTTCACTGCGTTAAATAAAAAAATTCATTTTGAAAACCTAAGAAAAGAAAAATTTTGCTTTACTGCAAATAATTTGAAAGTTTTTATAAAAGAAAGCAATCAAGAACTTTCAAGACTAGGCGTAACTATATCTAGTAATTTTGCAAACGCAGTAAACAGAAATAGATTTAAAAGAAGGATTAAGGAAGCAGTTAGGGGAATTGAGACAGACACAATTGTTGATATATTAGTAATTGGAAATAACGAATCTTCAAACTTAACAACAATTGAGCTTAAAGAAATAATATCTTCTCACCCCAAACTAAAAAAGTAAATGAAAGTATTAAGCTTTATTTTTCAGTTTTCAAGAGCATTTCTAAATTATTTAGGGCTTGCTGGCGGTAACTGTCTTTATTATCCAAGTTGTAGTGATGCAATAGCTGAAAGTTTGCAAAACAAAGGACTATTAAGATCAATACCTCTAATCGTTAAAAGACTATTTACCTGCAACACAATATATATGAAAATTGGTAAAAAATGGCAATATTAGAACCATTTGCGCTAGCTATAGGGTTTTTACTCTCATATTTATTTGATTATACAAATTCTTATGGGTTTTCAATAGTTATTTTGACTGTAATTATAAATATTGTAATTTTTCCATTAACTTTACGTCAAACCAGGTCAACCAAAAGAATGCAAGATGCTCAGTCAGATATTAAAAAAATTCAAAAAGAGTATAAAGACAACAAAGAAGAGCTTAATAAAGCAATGGCTGCAATGTATAAAGAAAAAGGTATTAATCCATTAGGTTGCATACTTCCACTTATTATTCAAATGCCTATTTGGTTTGCTTTATTTAGAGTTTTACGTGAACCATTAAACTTTATACCTTCTGATTCAGGCTTGTTTCAGAATTTGGATTTACATGCAGGATTGGCTTTTTTTACAATGGATCTTCAAGTACCACCCTCAGAGGTTGCTACCTGGTTAGAAAGGATTCCATATCTAGTATTAATTCTTTTAGTTATTTTGACAGCTCTATTTCAGCAAAATCAGATACAAAAAAAAGCAGGCAAATCTGACAATCCACAAGCTCAACAAATGCAAATGATTGGAAAGGTAATGCCTATATTTTTTGGATTTATTTCATGGACTTTGCCTACTGGGCTTGTTTTATATTTCTTAACTGGAAATATATTTAGAATTGGCCAGCAGGCTTTAATTGTCAAAATTGACGACAAAGAATCAGATAATAAAAAATCTAATAAAAAAGATGAAAAAAACGAAACCGATGCAGATAGCCCAATATCTGAAAATCCTCGTAAAAACCGCAAAAAAAGAAGGAGAAAATAATGCCTAATAATAAGTGGGTAGAAGTTGAAGCAAAATCAATTGACGATGCTATAAAAGCAGGATTAAAAGAACTCAACCTTGAAGACGCAACACAAGCAAATATTAACATTTTACAAGAACCAGAAGGTGGGGTTTTTGGTGTAGGTGGTAAAAAAGCTTTAGTAAGAATTTCCGTAAGAAATGGAATAAATAAACCATTTAACAATAAAAATAAAAATTTTAGAAATAATAGAAATGGTAATAAAAAACCATATAGTCCTAAAAAACCAAGGATTGAAGCCGATAAAGACGAACAATTAAAGGTTTCAATAGAATTTTTAGATGGACTTGTAAAATCATTTGGTTTAGAAGGTGGCGTTGAAGGCCAACTAGAAGAAGAGAACCTAGTTGTAAAAATTACAGGTGAACAAACAGAAGCATTAGTGGGAGAAAAAGGTTTTATAATTCGATCTTTACACGAACTAACCAGAACAGTTGTTCAAAGGAAGACTGGAGCTGGAACTAGACTAAGACTTGATGTTGCAGATTATGCTTCTAAAAGGAAAGAAGCACTTACTATTTACGCTGAAAGATTAAGCAAGCAAATTCTTGAAGACAAACAAGAAGTAATGTTGGAGCCAATGAATTCTGTAGATAGAAAGACCTTACATGATGCAGCATCACAACTAGCAGGAATAAGATCATATTCAGAAGGAAGAGAACCTTACAGATCTGTAGTTTTCGCACCTGAAGAAGAAGAATGAATTTCAAACCTCAATTACCAAATTGGGGTTATAACCTAGCTGAAAATAAGCTAGATATATTAATTGAATATCATAAATGGCTAAAAGAAACGGGTATTAAAACTGGTTTGATTAGCCAAAAAAACGATCAGTTTATATGGGATGAGTTCATTGTTCATTCTTTATATTTTTCAAAAATTTTTCAGGAACTTGGAGTTCAAAACCAGAAAATTTTTGATTTGGGTACAGGAGGAGGAATTCCTGGTGTGCCTTTAGCGATAACATCTAACAATGTTATAAACTTGGTCGATATAAAAGAATCAAGAATCAATGAGTTAATTAGATTACAAAATATTTTACAACTCAAAAACGTTAAACCTACCTTACAGGATGCAAAAACTACAATTTTAAAAGAGGGATATTTTGTTTCCAGATGTTATATTTCATCACAAAATGCCTTAAATTTATTAAATAATAAGAAAAATACCACATATATTGTCTCGTCTAACGAAAAAGAGTTAGATTATGACAAAAATATGTTTCACGTGAAACATATGAATTTTTATATTAATAAAGAAGATTTAAGACACATTGATGTTATAACTGTTAAGTGAAAATAATTTCTATTTTGTGCCAAAAAGGCGGAGTTGGAAAAACAACAGCCGCAGTAAATATAAGTAGTTTACTTAGTGATATGGGTTATAAGACTTTGTTAATAGATCTTGATCCGCAGGGTAACGTTGCAACTTATTTAAACCAAGAAAAAAACAATTTAAACAAAACAACCTCAATAGATCTTTTAGAAGGTGTAGAAGAAATCAATCCGTTGATTGTAAGTGAAAAGTTGAATTTAATAGCATCAAATGAAACAATTTCTAAATTAAACCAGGAAAAAATAATCGGTGGTTCTAAATTAAAAAAAATTAGAAATTCCTTATATTTTCAAAACTTTGATTACATAATAATTGATACACCTCCAACAATGAGTTCTTTAGTTCAAGAAGCTCTGGCAACATCAGACTTTTATATAATTCCAGCCAAACCGGAATTTCTAGCCGTTGAAGGGGTTGCACAAGCTATGAAATTTGCAACTAAAACAATTTCACAATTTCCTTCAAGCAATCCTGTTTTTCTAGGAGTTTTGTTAAATCAAGTTGACACAAGAAGATCAAGTTATATTGATTTTTTAAATGAATTAAAATATCTTCTTTCTGATAAGTTGTTTGAATCACATATTTCACAGTCAACTGAAATTGCTGATAGTCCGTTTTATGCAAAAACTGTAAGTGAATTTTCCGAAAACAGTAAAGCAAGAAAAGAGTATTTAGACTTAGTAAATGAAATATTAAGTAAGATAAGTGTATGAAAAGGTCACTAAGTAGCTTAATCAGCAATGCGGAAATTCGTGAATATAAAGTTGAAAATATTGAAATAGAAAATATTTCAATTTCAGAATCTCAACCACGTACTTATTTTGATGAAAAAAAACATATAGAACTTTCTGAATCAATTAGAAAAAGTGGTGTACTTCAACCAATAATTGTTCAACACCTTGGTGAAAAAAAATACAAACTGATTGCGGGAGAAAGAAGACTACGAGCTTCCAAACATATAGGTTTACAAGAAATACCTGCTCTAGTTAAAGAAGTTTCAGAACAAGATGCAGCAGTTATTGGTTTGGTTGAAAATACCCAACGTTCTCAACTAAACACAATAGAAGAAGCTTTAGGGTATAAATCTCTTCAAGAAAAGTACTCTTTAAACGCAAAAGAAATTTCACAACTTGTTGGTAAAAGTCGGCCATATGTCTCTAACTTATTAAGAATTTCAAACTTAAGCATAAAAGTTCAGAATGCATTAAAAAATAATTCAGTAACCTTTGGACAAGTCAGGCCATTAATTATTTTGGAACACAATTTACAAGATTCCATTTTAGATGAAATTATAAACCTTAAACTAACAAGCAGAATAGTAGAAGATAAAGTGAACCAGCTTCAAGGAAGAAGTGATTTAGATGAAGAGTCGCTGTATATTCAAAAGCAGTTAGAGGATCAACTAGGATCAAAAGTTTTAGTAAAGAAGACACAGGATGGTTTTAAAATAAACTTAAATTTCAAAAATTTAGACACAGTTAATGAATTTTTGAAAAAGCTTTCTTAAATATTAAAAAACTCTTTATAAACAGATTGAATTTCACTAAAAATTAATTCAATATCAAATTGGTAAAAATTACCATTTAATATTATTGCTACAGATTTAGTATTTTTTAAAAGAGGTGTATTTTTACCCTCAGATTTAATTTTTAATTTATTTTCTAGTGAGTTAGCTATTTTTTCTCCAATATTACTAATTGAATATTTTCCTTGAAAGTAATTACTGCTGTTTTCTTCATTCATTTTAAATATTAAAAATAGGCTGGGATGGTGTTTGTTTACATACTTAATAATATTTTGTGGATCAATATTTTCTGATACTTCTGATGCAAAGTTAACACCTATTTTTTTCGATGTACATACCTCTCTAATTTTTTCATAAAATACTATTTGATCTCTATATTCTCCATAGTTTTCCACAAAAACAACAACGTCTAACTCTTTATTTATAGGTCTAAAAGTTTTTATTGCTTCATTTAATGAAGTGCTCAAACTCGGTCTAATAAATTTTCTAATTTCACTTGCTGTATCTAAACCAACTATACCGTCTACCTTTAAGCCGCGATTTTCTTGAAAAGCTTCAACTGACTGAACAACAGTTTTATCATATATGGCATTAATTGGTTCTGAATAGAAACCCAATCTTGATAATAGCTCTTGTAATTCTTCAACATCAGAACCGTATAGAGGGGGGTTGGAGAGATTTAAAATTCTGTCACCTAATTTATAACCTTGAGTTATTAGTTCTTTCCAGAGATCTTTTTTTGTTAAATTTTTGTCCAAGTTGTAATCATTAATAAAAAGTTTTACAAAAGATTGAATTTCAACAGAACTTGTTGATTCAGGATAGCCTATAGAAATAAGATTCTTGTTTAGATCTACAAACTCGTCTTCAGTTAATTCATTCAGATATTCTAAATAATTTGAATTAATGATCTAGCCATCTTTCTGCATCAATAGCTGCCTGACATCCGCTGCCTGCTGCTGTAATTGCTTGTCTGTAAATAGAGTCTGCAACATCACCTGCAGCAAAAACTCCAGGTACTGACGTACTAGTTTCGGTTGTAAATCCAGTTTTAATATATCCTTTTTCATCAAGTTCTACTAATCCATCTAAGAACTTAACATTTGGATCATGACCTATAGCTACAAAAACTCCATCCAACTCAATAGAGTTTGAAGAGTTGTTTTTAATATCTTTAATTACAATTGAAGTGACTTGACCTTCTCCATTTATTTTTTCAACTGTGGAGTTCCAGATAACCTCAATTTTTTCGTGGTTTAAGACCCTATCCTGCATTATTTGACTAGCTCTAAACCTATCTCTTCTGTGAATAACTATTACTTTTGTAGCAAATTTAGTTAAAAACAAAGCTTCTTCCATTGCAGAGTCACCACCACCTACAACAGCTACAGTTTTCTCTTTAAAGAAAAAACCATCGCATGTTGCACATGCTGAAACCCCATATCCCTGAAGTTCTTTTTCACCTTCGACACCTAACCATCTTGCTGAGGCACCTGAAGCTATGATTACGGTTTTAAACTCATATTCATTTTTTGAACTTGTTAATTTAAATCCATTTTCAATTTTTTCAATAGTATTTATTGTTTCTGTTTTAATTTCTGTACCAAATCTTTCAGCTTGAGCTTTAAAAGTCTGCATAAGTTCTGGACCCATAATGCCATCCACAAAACCTGGAAAATTTTCCACATCAGTCGTAAGCATCAACTGACCACCTGATTCAAGACCCTCGAAAAGAATAGGTTTTAAATTTGCTCTAGCTGCGTAAATTCCTGCAGTATATCCTGCTGGTCCAGAGCCTATAATTGCAATGTTTTCCATTATTTTTTTCTCCTAAAGCTATTTAATGCTAGAACTAAAAATACTAGTCCTAATGTGGCGAAAGCAAAACCTGTAGGATCTATACCCAATAACAATCCCAACCCTTGCATTAACTTCACCACTCCAATAAAGAGAAATATGAGGGCTAAAATTAGCAAAACTACAAGTAAAACACCCATAGCTGCAAATCCAGTTATTCGTTTTACTGGTTTAACTATCAATTTTTTTATTGTTTCAATTAAACTTTCAACTGATTCAACAAAGGTGTCTTTTTCTTCCATAAATTTATATTAAGCTTACAAGAAATATTAATGAACAATTTTAAATGTGGTTTGATTCAAAAATAATAAAATTTGTCTTTGTGAACTCAAAACCATTTTTCAAATATAAATTTTGAGCCACCAAGTTTTTTTCTTGAGTGTTTAGTTTCATATTTATATAATTTTTCCTTTTTGCAAAAGAAATCACATCTTCTAACATATTTTGACCGTAACCTAAAGAGTGACAATTTCTGTTTATCCCGAACCTTTGTAAATAGCTGAATCCATTTGTAACTCCTAATATTGCATATCCAACAATCTCTTCACCATTAGTTTGTTTAAATAAATAGTTTTTATTACAACTATCCAGAGTTTCTTGAAACGAAGCTAATGAGTTTTGCCAGTAATTGTCAAAGATACTCTTGTCAAGATGGAGCAATTCTTCAAAATGTGAATTAGTTAGATATTCAGGTTTTACTTCTTTAGAGTCTTTTTTGTTTAAATTCTTTAGATTAAGTGAGAGTACGTTTAGCTTTTCTTTCTCTAACCACCCTGAGGAAGTCCATAAATGCTTATAGTTTTCATTAACCATAGAAGAGTTAAAGATTAAATTATTTTCTTTAGCAAGACTCTTAGCCTTTTTTAATAATGGCCTACCTCCATATTCTTTTTCAAAATAAACTATCTCTGAAACGTTATTCCATTTTCTAGTAAAAAAAGAACCTAACCAAACAGTGTTTCTGTGTTTCTCATCTGTTAAAAACATATTTTAAAATTTTTTTATCTTCCTCATGAGTCAATAACTCAATTGCTTTTTCATATTCAACTACAGCAATCTCTTCAATTTCGTCATCAGGTTCATTTTTAAATGGTTCAACTACTTTCATTTCGTAAAACCATACGGTCTTAGAAACCTGTTCCCCATCAAGTTCAATTTCATATCTTGATTCAGCAATTGGTTTTTCATCTATTAATTCAACCAAAAAACCTGTTTCCTCAAACACTTCACGAACTGCAGCATCGGAAGGTTTTTCACCTTCTTCTAGATGTCCTTTAGGATAACCCCACCAACCTTCAAAATCACCACTAGAATCACCCTTTTTATTTTTTACAATTAAAACTTTATTTTTTTCAATGACAATTCCCCCAGCAGCAAAATCTACTTTTGAATTCATACTTCTAATGTCTCCGTTATTCTTCTAAGCTATCAATATGGTACCAAGAACATTACTTGAATTGTTAGAGAATAACGAATATTTAAACGATATCGGTAAACTCTTTGAAAATTCTGGATACGAACTATTTTTAGTTGGTGGTGCAGTTAGAGACGGAATACTCGGAAAACATACTACTGATTTTGATTTTGCGACCAATGCTACTCCTGAACAATCAATTGAATTATTAAATAACAATAATTATAAAACTACTGAAATAGGTAAGGCGTTTGGGACAATTGAAGTACAAAAAGGTGACAACTCAATACATATTACAACATACAGAAAAGATACCTATTCTATTGATTCTAGAAATCCAAATATAGAATCGGCATCAAACTTAAATACTGATCTTTCTAGAAGAGACTTTACAATAAATTCAATTGCCTACTCTCTAAAAGATAAAACTTTAGTAGATCCATATTCTGGATTAAAAGATTTGGCTAACGGAACTATTACAACTCCTGACGACCCAATTATTTCTTTTTCAGACGACCCATTAAGAATGATGAGGGTTTGCAGGTTTGTTAGCACACATGGTTTTACTCCAGATCAAAAGACGTTTATAGCAATTAAAGATAATGTAGAAAGAATAAAAATAGTTTCAAAAGAGAGAATAAGAGATGAGTTATCAAAACTACTGACAGGGGAAAACCCCTCTCTAGGAATTAGAGCATTAGTTGAAAGTGGGTTAAGTATGTATATACTTCCCGAACTTAATGAACTTAAAATAGAAATAGACCCTGAACATAACCATAAAGATGTTTATGAACACACTCTTTTAGTCGTTGATAGAGTTTCTCCAAATCTAGTATCTCGATTAAGCGCTCTATTGCATGATATTGGAAAACCAAAAACCAAAGGAGTAGAAAATGGGAAAGTTCATTTTCGCCATCATGAAGTCGTTGGAGCAAAGATGAGTAAAGAAATTTTGAGTAATTTGAAATTTGATAAAAAAACAATTAGCGATGTTTCTAACTTAGTTGAAAAACATCTTAGACCACATACTTTTAAAATGGGTTGGACAGATTCAGCTGTCAGAAGATACATGGTTGATGCAGGAGATCTTATTAACGAGTTAAACGAGTTAGTAAGAGCAGATGTCACGACCAAAAATAAAGAAAAAGCTCAAGAAATTCACAAAAATCTAGATGAAATGGAAAAAAGAATTAAAGAAGTTTCAGAAAAAGAAGAAATTTCAAAGCTTCGACCACCAATATCTGGAGATGAGATTATGCAACATTTTGGGATCAAACCAGGACCAAAAGTAGGCGAAATAATGAAAGCTCTTTATGAACAAAGAATTAACGAAGGTCCTGTTTCAAAAGAAGATGCTTTAAAGCTAGCCGAAAGTATATACAAATCTTTGTAATTGTATAAATATACAGAGTGTTGTATATTTATACATTATGCAGAAAGCAACAATTCAACGCCAACGATTAATTGCAGATTTTATAGATAACGGAAATGTTTCATCTCAAAATCAATTAAAAGGAATGTTGAAGAAAAATGGAATAATTATAACTCAAGCAACATTGTCACGTGATTTAAGTGAAATTGGAGCCATAAAGAAAAGATTTAAAAATGGAAGATTACTATATATTCTTCCGACACAAGAAGAGAATTCCGCACAAATGAAGATTGCAGCCAAGGCCCTTAAAGATTTTGTACTGGATGTTGACTTTGTTTTAAACCAGGTTATTGTAAAAACTTTAACCGCAGCAGCAACAGTTGTAGCTGATTCTATTGATAATTTGAAAATCCAAGGAATGATTGCGTCCATTGCCGGAGATAATGTGGTTTTAATTGTTACAAAAGGCGAAATGGAAGCTAAAAATGTCGCTAATCAACTTAATGATTATATACAATAATTAAGTGCTTCAATTTTCAGAATACGATAAGGCGTTTACAAATATTTACTGTAGCCAACCAATTCTTGATATCAATGTAGAAGATTCAAATAGGTTTATAATTCGGTATCCAAAATTTAAAGAGATTACGCACTTAATTTTTTCTTTTGATGCTGAAAATTTATTTTTACAAGATAAAAGTTCATTCGGATATTGTTTTGAAATTGAAAATTTATTAGATGGATTAGAAGCAGAAAGCGAACATGGATATTTTTTAATATCTTCAACTTCAAACAAAAACAGATCAAAACAGTACAACCCATACCGATTAAATAAAGATATGAACTATGCCGAATCTCATATAGAAAATATTTTTAATAACCATCTTCCAGAGATACTTGAAGATTATGATATAAACCCCAATTTTGTAAAAAAAATTGTAATGGGTGCTTCAATGGGGGGACTAATGTCATTGAAAACCTCAATAATGTTTCCAACTTTTAATAACGTAATTTCTCTCTCTCCTGCTTTTTGGTTTGGATTTTACGAGCTCATTGAAGATCTAAAAAATTTAAATATAAACTCATCAATAAATTTAACTGTTGGAACTAACGAAGGAGCAATTTTTAATAAACATGTTTCTGATTTATATCCTGCTGAATGGGATCTCGATTTAACCTCAAATAATAAATTCTACACTTCCGGTGTTAAAAAAATATATGAACAGTTGTTATATTCCAAAATTAAAACTAATTTTATTCTCAAAGAGAACGGCGAACATAATGAAAACACATGGAGAGTGCTGTTAAAAGATATTCTTTTAACTTTATAAATCAACTAGCACAAAGAACAATTGATAGAGTATTCTTAATCAATAGATGAGTAATTCAATTGTTGCCCGTTCAGAACTTGCCAAAATTATTAAAAACGGTGCTGTTCTTTTACATGGTGGCGAAATTTCTTATCGAAATAATGACACTTGGTATCCGTTTCGACAAAACTCAAATTTTTACTACTTAACAGAGTGGCCAGAACCAGAAGCCCATGCTGTAATTCTCATTAAAGACTCTAAACCTGAATTACATCTATTTGTTCTTGATAGGAATGAAGAAATGGAAACTTGGGATGGTAAAAGAATCGGACAGCAAGGTGCTGTTGAAAACTTTAATGCGGTAAAAGCATATTCAAACTATGAATACAACAGCATGCTTCCAAAACTACTAGAAGGAAATAAAGACATATATTGTGATTACTCATCTTCAAATTTTGAAAAGTATGATAGGAAATTGTTATCTACTGCTGTTCCATATGATCAAAGAGGCGGTGAGTTTAGTCAAGCAACACTCCATCCATTGCTTCCATTAATATCTGAATTAAGACTTATAAAACACGAAGGGGAAATCGAACTTTTAAAAAAAGCATGCGATATTACAGTTCTAGGTCATATTGAAGCAATGAAGTTTGCAAAACCAGGAATGCATGAGTATCAAGTAGCAGCTCATATGGAAAAAGTATTTATTGAAAATGGTGCAGAAAGGCTAGGTTATCCTTCAATAGTTGCTGGTGGTAATAATTCTTGCATCCTTCACTACTCAACTAATAGAGAAATGTTAAATGAAAATGAGGTTCTGCTAATTGATGCTGCAGCGGAGTATGGAATGTACTCATCTGATGTGACAAGAACTTTTCCTTTAAGTGGTAAGTTTTCTTCAGCTCAAAAAGACATATATAACGAAGTACTAAAAGCTCAAAATGAAGGTATAGATGGTGTAATTCCAGGCAATACGATGAAGAATATCCATCATCAGACTATTAAATCACTCTCTGAATCGCTAGTAAATCTCAAATTGGTGCCACTTGGTGTCGATGAAACTATTTCGATGTTACATTTCTTTGAGTTTTTCATGCATGGAACCGGACATTGGCTAGGGCTAGATGTACATGATGCAGGTAGTAATGAGCTAAACGGAAAACCAAGAGAATTTTTGAGCGGCATGGTGACAACAATTGAACCAGGAATTTATGTTAGACCAACTAAACCTGTAATTGAGTTTCCTTTATTAGAGAGAGATTTTGATGAGATCAGAGAGAGAAGAAAAACTCTTGGTATGGAAAAAGCAACCGCACTTGAAAAAGAAGAATTACAAAATGCTAAAACTATAAAGCATGAAATTCCTAAAGAGTTGCTTGGAATTGGTGTAAGAATTGAAGATGATATTTTGTGTACAACTAATTCACCAGTTAATTTAACAGAAAAAGCACCTAAATCGGTTGATGAAATAGAGGCTTTAACCTCTTAATCAAGATGGCATCCTCAAGGTTAATTTACTCAATATATGAAAATCGTTTACAAAAACGATTGTTAAAAGAAAAACTGCCAAAACACATAGGACTGATTCACGATGGTCATAGAAGATATGCAAAAAAAGAAGGTTTATTAAGTTTCGAAGTTTCGTACAAAATTGGTATGAATCGTTTCAAAGACTGTCTTGCTTGGTGCGATAATGTTGGAATAGAATACATAACTAGTTGGTTGCTATCAAGAGAAAACCTATCACGACCAAAATCCGAATTAGATCCGTATTTTGAAGTTCTTAATCAACTTTTCGAAGAATTATTGATAGACGATGTTGTAGATAATTTTAAAGTAGAGTTTATAGGAAGCATAGATATGCTTCCACCATTCTTACAAGAAACTATAAGCAAATTAAAAGAAGTTAGATCGGGTGGTCAAAAAACATTAACTATAGCACTAGGTTATGGTGGACGGCAGGAAATTCTTGATGCTATTAAAGGCTTAATTGATGAAAACAGAAATGATGCTAACGATTTTGATACTTTATTAGAGAATGTAACAGACGAACAACTAAGGCAACATTTATACTCTCCAGAAACTCCAGATATTGATTTAATAATTAGAACTAGTGGTGAATCAAGACTTTCAGGATTTTTATTATGGCAAAGTGCGTATTCAGAAGTAATTTTTCAAGATGTTTACTGGCCAGAATTTAGAAAAATAGATTTTTTAAGGTGTTTAAGAGAATACGCACAAAGAGAGAGAAGATTCGGTCAATAAACTTCTTTTTATTGAACAAACCTCTTTGGTTTTTTATAAAATTGGCTTATCTATAATGATTCCATTGTGCAAGAATTTTTAAACACTCAGAACTTTACAATTTATTTTTTGATATTAATTGTTATAAAGTTTTCTATTGAAACATATTTAAAAATTAGAAACTTATCTTCTATCAAAGAAAATAGTTCAGAAATTCCAGAACGATTTAAAAATGTCGTTACAAAGGAGGAGTACACTAAGTCAATAAATTATAATTCTGATCGTTTAAAATTTTCAATCGTCACCTCACTTTTTTCTGTTGGGGTGTTGCTTATGTTTACATTAGGTGGATTACTTAATTCACTAACTGAAGTAGTAATTGGTGTTACGTCATCAAATGTGATTGGAGCTGTATTACTTGGACTCTTGTTAATTATTATTTCAGAGATTATTGAACTTCCAATTGCAATCTATTCAACTTTTGTAATAGAGGAAAGACATGGTTTTAATAAAACCACAAAGAAAACATTTGTCACTGATATTTTTAAAAGCTTGCTGGTTTCTGGTGTTTTAACTTCTGTGCTTTATGCAACAGTAATTTACATCTTAGATAATTTAGGTGACCTGTGGTGGCTGTACGCTTTTGCTGCTGTATTTGTGCTTCAAGCAATAATCTTTTTCTTATACCCAGTACTGATTATGCCTTTGTTTAACAAGTTTGAACCGCTCGATAATGAAGAATTTAAAAAACCAATTGAGAAACTACTAGAAAAAGTTAAGTTCCAATCAAAAGGTTTGTTTGTTATGGATGCCAGTCTAAGAAGTACTCACGGAAATGCATTTTTTACCGGATTTGGTAAGAATAAAAGAATTGTATTTTTTGATACATTACTTAAAACAATAAATCCAGATGAAATGGAAGCAATTCTTGGACATGAGCTTGGACACTACAAATTAGGTCATGTAAGAAAAATGTTGATAAGCTCATTAGTTTTTGGTTTTGTTGGTTTTTATTTACTTAGTGAAATTCTTAAAAGTGATAATTTCTTTATCTCCCATGGTTTGGATAACTTAACAGTGTATTCTAAATTTTTACTTTTCTACCTTGTTTTGGGTTCTTATACATTTTTTACAAAACCTTTTGCAGCTTCTTTATCCAGAAAGCGAGAGTTCGCTGCTGATGATTTTTCATTTCAATTTACAGATGGAGAGCATATGATTTCTGGATTACTAAAGCTTTCTAAAGACAATGCTTCAAACCTAACACCAGACCCGTTATATAGTTCTTATTATTATTCACATCCACCTATTGCTGAACGTGTTAGAAGTATCGAGCAAAAATTAGAAAAATAATTTTTGTAATATAGATAGTTGATATTAATATAAAAACAACTAACAGGGAGATAAATCATGTGCATTGCTTGTAGCATTGGTCAAAAAGATTATATTGAAAGTGCATTAGCGGTTAAAAGTACAGTAACAGATGATTTCATGACTATTCCTTTAACTACTGCAATTCAAAACTTCCACAGTATTGAAATGATTCAATCTTTGTTATTAAAAGCAAATTTGATTGCAGTTATTTTTTAGACTTATTACAAGACGAGCAAAAACAACTCAACTGGTGTCAGGAAAACTTAAAATTTATTGAAATATTTATCTTTTTAGTAATGTTTCAAATTTTGAACAACTCAAGTATCAATTTACAATCTGAAAAAAATAAAATTATGGAAGGTTTAATGCTTTTAATAGTAACAACTGTTTCAAATTTGCTGGTCTTACAACTCATTAAGTATTTATTTTCGTTGTTAACAACTGAACCCAAAAGAACTGTTTTAATTGCAAAATATGGAACACCTTTTGGTGCGGGTATCTTACTTACCGCAGCTTTTTTCGACTTACTTCCACACGGCATAGAAGAAGAAGGAGCAGTAGTGCTTAACGGTGCGTTAGGCGCGATAGTTTTATTTTTCTTTTTGGAAAAAGCCTTTAAAAATTTTCACCATCACCATGAAGAGGATCAATCAGAAAAGAAAAAATCTGGACAGGGTTGGTTAATCCTATTTGGTGAAGTATTTCACAATTTGATAGACGGTTTAGCACTTGGTTCAGCTTTTTTAATAAGTACAGAAACTGGATTTTTAGCTACCTTGGCATTAATTTCTCATGACCTACCTATGAAATTAAGCGAATTTTCAATTCAACTTAAATCGGGTTTTACAAGAGTAGAAACTATTAAGCGAAATATTTTTGCGGCTTCTGCAACAGTTATTGCTGCTATTTTTGCATATCAGTTTGCATCAAATCTTGAACTACCCATGGGATATTTATATGGTGCAATCGCTGGTTTTTTCATTTATATTGCTCTCAGTGATATTGTGCCAACAATTCACTCTTCTGAAGAAAAAACAATTGGACTCCAAACAATATTTCTTTTAATCGGTTTAATATCTGGATTTACAATCGCATCATACCTCCATTCTTTTATAGATTCAGAAACTGAAGCAGCTCACGATCACGAGGAAGTATTAATTCAGGAAAGCAAGCCTACTAATGAAAATTCTAGTGACAACATTTCATCTGAACTGCTCCCTGCTTATGAAGCTATTGGTTGTACAACAATACTTAATAACTTGAACGAGTTGGAAGTCTACACTGTTGCAATTGAGAGACCATTTCCAGGAGAAGTTATAAATGGTAATTATGAAGTTATAGGTTGTTCCTCTGCTTTTGAGGCAACTGTTATTTGGGAATTATTAGACCAATATGGAAATATTGTTGATACTTACTTTACTAATGGTGGAAGTTTTGAGGTAGATAAGTTTAGTTTTGACTTGAACACGACAGAGTATGTTGATGGTAAATATTTTCTAAGAGTTATGGAAACAGATCCATCTGATGGAGAAAGTAGTCTTATGTTGGATCAAACACTACTCCCGATTTATATAAATAACAATATTGAAGAACCGAAAGAGGAAGTAAGTGTTGAATATTTCAAAATAAGCGTTCAAGAATCAGTTCCAGAATTATTGCAAGTTATTGAAGTAGAGCTTGATACTAAAGCTGTAATTCAGATTGAATCTTCAATTGATACAGAGCTACATTTTCATGGCTATGACATTTATTTAAATATTAAGTCTGATGAAGTTACAGAAATTGCATTCGACTTTAATATTGCCGGTGAGTTTGAAATTGAAGACCACGAAGGTGGTTATGAAATTGCAAGAATAATAGTTAAACCGTAGTCTTTAAATAATATTGAAAAAAAAGCTATATTCCCAAGAAAAAGTAATTGAAGCGTTTAAAGAAAAAAATATAAGTATTGATGTATTAAATTTAAGTGTCTCAACAAAAACTTCTCAAGAAGCAGCAGATGCTGTTGGTTGTAGCCTATCTCAAATAGCTAAGTCGATTGTTTTTTATGAAGTTGAACAAAAAAAGTTAGTTCAAATTTTTGTCTCTGGTCCTAATAGGGTAGATTTTGGAGTCTTTCAAAAAAATACAAATTTAAAAATTGAAAAAGCTGATGCAGAGTATGTTAGAGAAACAACGGGTTTTGCAATTGGAGGTGTAGCACCATTAGGTCACATTAATAAACCTTTGTTTTATTTTGATACAACACTCATTAAATTTGATGAAGTTTGGTGCGCAGCTGGTACACCTAGCTCACTATTTAAAATTAAAACTGTTGATTTATTGAAAGCATGTGAACCAGAAGTTGTAACAGTTTGTTAAATCAAAATCTGTAAATAATCATATATTCACTTACTACCTAGTATTGACAACATGAATAAAATAATTTCTTCCAAAAACTTAACAAAAACATACGGAGAAAAAGAAACAAGCGTTACAGCTTTAGATGAAATAAATATTGAGTTTGAAGAAAACCAATTTACAGCCATTATGGGACCATCTGGTTCAGGTAAATCTACACTCCTTCATTGCTTAGCAGGTTTAGATAGACCAACATCTGGACAAATTTTTCTTAAAGGAACAGATATTTCAACTCTTAATGACAAACAATTAACAAAGATGAGAAGAGATAGTTTTGGATTTATCTTTCAAGCATTCAACTTAATTCCAACACTGACAGCTGAAGAAAATATTTCTCTACCAGCATCAATCTCTGGTAAAAAACCAGATCAAGAATGGATAAAAGAGGTTGTTAACGCTGTTGATATTGGAGACAGACTAACCCATCGTCCAAACGAACTTTCTGGTGGGCAACAACAAAGAGTTGCAGCTGCAAGAGCTATGGCAACTAAACCAGAAGTAATTTTTGCTGATGAGCCATCAGGTAATTTAGATTCGAAGTCCAGTAAAGAGTTGCTTACTTTTATGAAATCTGTTGTAGAAACTCTAAATCAAACAATAATTATGGTTACACACGATCCATTTGCCGCTTCTTTTGCAGAAAGAGTAGTTATGTTAAAAGATGGCAAGATTGCAAATGATTTATTAAATCCTAGTCATGAAGATATTATTGCTAAAATCTCTTCATTATCTGAGGTGTGATGTTTGGTTTTACCAAAAGACCTCTTTTATTAATAGCCTGGAAAAATCTTAAAACTTATCCAGTAAGAATCTTTTTAACCACTTCTTCAGTGATACTAGGAGTTGCTGTAATTATTGCATCTAGCATTTTTGCTGAGTCAAATAAAAATGCTTTTGATAATCTTTTTTCTGGAATATACGAAGGTATTGATTTAGTAGTTCAACCAGTCCAAGAAGGTTTTGCTGAAGGTTTTGACGGTGATGGTGGACAAGGCCCAATATCTTTTGATGTTAAAAAAATACCTGATTCAAGAATTGCTGAAATTCAACAAATTGAAGGTGTTAAAGATGCTTGGGGTGAGGTTTTAGGATTTGCACAATTTATAAAAGTTGTAGATGGCGAAACCGTATTAATTAGTAATGGGTTTGCTCCAACATTTGGAGGAGCATGGGATACCTCACCATACGCCCCACAATGGAAGTTACTTGAAGGAAACCCACCTACCAATACAAAAGAAGTTGTTATGGATGCAGTAACTGCAGAAAACCATGATTTCAAAGTAGGAGAAAAAGTTACTGTTCTAGCCGGTGCTACTCCAGCTACATTTACCATTGTTGGAATTGCAGAATTTGCAAATGTTGGAACACCAGGTGGAGCTTCATTTGCTTTGTTTGAGTTTAGAACAGCCCAGAGACTTTTAGATTCAGTTGGAGAGGTCGACATTATTAATGTAATAATTGAAAACTCAGCTGATATTGACATGGTGAGAAATTCAATTGCAGATTTGGATACTGAAAACTTAAATGTCATTAATGCCCAAGAAGCTGCTGCTGAACAAGCTGACTCAATAAAGCAAGGTCTTGATTTTTTTAATACCATACTTAATGTTTTTGCTGGAATTGCAATCTTTGTAGGAGCTTTTATTATCCAAAACACTTTTAGAATTATTCTTCTCCAGAGAACTAAAGAGTTATCACTACTTAGAGCTTTAGGTACATCAAAAAGACAAATATATAGATTAGTTATTTCTGAATCTCTATTTATGTCGATTGTAGGATCTGGTTTAGGCATTGGGCTTGGAATCGGTTTAGCTGTCGCGGTTAAAGAAGGCTTAAAATATTTTGAATTTGGTTTACCTGATGGTCCTTTAGTTTTAACACCATCTGCTGCAGCAACCGGTATTGCCATTGGTGTAACTGTTACAATACTCTCTTCAATTCTGCCAGCAAGAAAAGCATCACAAGTTAGTCCACTTGAAGCTATTAGAGACAGTGTTTCTACACCAAGAAGAAAATCACTTTTACTGAGACTCTTATTTGGTAGTGCTGTTTCCTCCTTTGGTTTTGTTATGCTTTTTGGTGTTTTATATGAATTTTTAGACTTACCTAACCTTACTTCACTTCAACAAGTAGGATTCGGTGCAGCTGTAATCTTTATTGGAATATCAATTATTACACCATCAATTACAAAACCGTTTGTTTTAATTTTTGATAAAGTGTACAAAGCTTTATTTGGAATTCTAGGAAAGTTAGCTATAGAAAATTCAAAGAGAACCCCAAGAAGAACAGCATCTACTGCATCAGCACTTATGATTGGGTTAACTTTAATATCTCTTGCAAATGTAATAACAACATCATTTAAAGCACAAGCAACAGAGCTAGTTCAAGAAGTGGTTTTAGCTGATTACCAAGTAAGCGCAGCTCAAGTATTTTCATCACCAGGTATACCAACCGGATTATCCGAAGAACTTTTAGCTCTTGATGAGGTAACGAAGTTGTCGCGTTCAAGAGCAACAATTGTAGGATTTGAAGACAGACCACTTATTTTAGGTGCTGTTGATGAAACAGTGTTTGACTTAATAAAAACTGAAGATATTGCTGGTTCTAAAGAAGATTTCTTGAAACAAGATGCTATTGGTGTGTTAAAACAAAAAGCAGAAAGAGACAATATTCAAATTGGTGACCAAATTACACTAACTATCCCTGAGAAAGGTGATCAAACTTTTACAGTTTCTTATATTTTTGATTGGTCAACACCACCTCCAGCTGAGTTTTTCTTACTGCTGAATAATTATGATTTTTTTACAGACGAATCACTTGATACAGAAATATATTTTAATGTTGTTGAGAAAACCGAATCTGTTGATAAGTTAATTAATGAAATTGTAGATAAGTATCCAGGTGTAGCTGTCAGAGATCAAGATGGTTTAGTGGAGGAAGCTAATAATCAGATACAACAACTATTGAATGTAATTTATGGTTTCTTATCCATTTCAATATTTGTAGCTCTTTTTGGTATTACTAATACTTTGTCTCTCTCTGTATACGAAAGAACAAGAGAAATTGGACTCATGAGAGCGATTGGAACATATCGAAAACAAATAAGAAGAATGATTTTTATAGAATCTTCTATCATTTCTATTTTTGGTGCGTTTCTAGGAACAGGACTTGGAATATTTTTTGCATGGAGTTTAATTCAAGCACTAGCAGATGAAGGCTTTAGTGTTTTTAGAGTTTCTCTCAGTCAAACAATGTTATGGATAGCAATTTCAGTTGTTGCTGGAGTAATTGCAGCAATATTACCTGCAATTAAAGCTGCAAGACAAAATATTCTCGAAGCTATTTCTTACGAGTAAATATTTAATACCCTTATTGTGTCTAGATGAATAATAAACAAACAAATTTGCTAACATCAGCTCTTTCTTTTGGGACGATGCTATTTTTAGCTCTTGCTATAGCTGAGAGAAAAATTTCAATATTACCTGCAATTAAAGCTGCAAGACAAAATATTCTCGAAGCTATTTCTTACGAATAACTTAAAAAGTCCCTTAATATATCGATATGTCAGTTGAAGAAATTACAAAACTCTTATCAGAATTAGTTGAGATTCCATCTATTAGTTCTGACAAAGCTCACAGGGAAGATGTCGATTCTTCAGCTCAGTATGTTGAAAACTTATTTGCAGGTCTTGGGTTAAATACTCAAATTATTAAAGTTGCCGGAGGAAAACCAGCAGTTGTTGCACAAACCCAAATTGATCCTTCTAAAAAAACAGTTCTTCTTTATGCACACCATGATGTTCAACCTGTAGGAGATATTTCACTATGGGAAACACAACCATTTCAACCAATTGTCAAAGACGGACGTTTATTTGGACGAGGTTCAGGTGACAATAAAGCTGGTGTTGTAGTTCATTATTTTGTTGTTAAACAACTCCTAGAAAACTTACCAGTAAATATAAAAGTATTCATAGAAGGTGAAGAGGAAATTGGATCACCAACTATGAATACTTTTATTGAGCAAAATAGAGAAGCTCTCGAAGCTGATGTAATTGTTATTGCTGACTCAGGAAATGTAAAGATTGGAGTTCCAACTATTACAACTTCTTTACGAGGTTTAGTCGATGCCATTATTGAAGTTGATCAACCAATGAGACCAATCCATTCTGGCGTTGGTGGTGGAATTGTACCTGATGCTTTTATGATTTTAAGTAGAATTATCGCATCGTTTCATAATGATCAAGGAGAGCTTCAAATCGAAGGTTTAACCCCAACAGATATGAATGTAATTGAACTTGAAGAATCCTATATGAAAAAAATGCTCGGCTCAGACAATATTCAGTTATTTAAAACAGAGAGTATTTCAAAAAGACTTTGGCTAGAACCTTCACTAGATGTTTTAGCAATTGATGCTCCATCTGTAGCGGATGCAGTTAACTTAGTTATACCTAAAGCCAGTGCAAAAATTAGTTTAAGACTTCCACCAACAGAAGATCCAAACCATGCAATGAAAATGTTGGAACAACATGTTATAAAAAATACTCCATGGAATGCATCAGTAAAGTTTATTCCAAACTCTAAAGGATCTGGAGTGGTTGCAGACCCAGAAAAACCTTTTACAAAAGAACTTGTTAAAAATTTCAATAATTTATGGTCAAATGAAACTGCATTTATTGGTATTGGTGGTTCAATTCCTTTTGCTAATGACTTTGTAAAACAGTTTCCAAATGCAGAACTTGTTTTAGTTGGAGCAGCGGATGAAGAACTTGGTAATGCTCATGCCCCAAATGAAAGTGTTCAATTAGACCATATTTCTTTGCTCATTGAGTCATTGGTTGAAACTTTAAAAAATTTAAATTAATTTTTAAGATTATTATTAGATTATGAGATTTAGATTATTTTTAGCCTTTTTAATATTTGTTGCAGCCTGTTCTTCAGAGGTATCTGAATCCATAATTGAAGATAATGATATTCCTATTTCAGAAACTGAAAAGTAAAAGAAAAAAATAATGACAACAACACACCAGATCAAACAACACCAAAAAGTGATGATGAAAAAATTAATGAGCCAGAAGAAGAAAAAAATAATACAGATCCTGATGCAATTGCTAAATCTCTAGAAATATTAAAAAATCCTTCAGAAGATGTAATTAAATGTATTGATAATGATGTTTTTGGATTATTCGAAGATGTTCAGAATGGCTACACACCAGATGAATATGAAGCAGGAGTTGTTCTTAATTGTTTTAGTAATCCTGAATATTATGGACCAATTGATGGAGACTCTGCTGGTCCCCCTCCAGGAGATGAAGAGAATAATAATCCTCCTCCTGGTGATGAAGATAATAGTGATAATCCACCTCCATCTGATGAAGGTGTTTACGAAGACTACGAAAATTTCTATACCTACTTTGGCTCTCCTGGGAATCAAGAGAAAAGAGAGTTTCTCTCTTATAAATACTTTGGGTCAACATCACAAGATTCTGTTGGAGAACTAGAAGCTATATTTTTTGGACAAACTTTACCCTCTGATAGTACTAAGTTCCAAAAGGCACTTTATGAATCTGGTTGGTTACAAAACACTTGTCCTTTTGATTATAAAAATCTAGGAGATGTCTCAGACTTAGGTTTTGTTATAGACTACAACACCCCAGGTATTACAGCTATTCCAATGAACGATCCAGGATACTTTAGTAGGGATAAAGGTTTAGAAACTTTAGCTGACCCAAGTGCAGTTTTACTAGATGATGGAACAATAGCTTTATATTTTACAGGTGACCAGAGATCTTCAAATCAAAGTGCTCGATGGACTATCAACAACACCAATAAAAGCTATTACTGATTCAGTTAGTTTTCAAATTGAAAGTGACTATAACCTCTTAACTAGAACTAACTGGAAAAATATGTTTTATAACGGTTCAACTTGGACTGCATATGGAGCTTTAGGAACTGCAGGTATTGTCTCTTGGTATAAGTGGACTTCAACAGATGGGTTAAATTGGGGAAGTGAATCAACCCTTTTAACAGCTGCGCAGATTTCAACATACAGAGAACAAAACGGATACGTCAGTGAACAAACTGCTTCAGCTCATGTAACTAAAATCAGTGATTCTGAATACTACGCTGTTTTTACTGGATATAGAGAAGATTTTGAAAAGCCAACCGGTACCGATGTTAATGGTGATGGAGTCGTTGCTGATGAATACATTATTATTTATAAATCAAATAATGGAGTTAACTGGAGTTATCATGATGTATTTCATGGAGGATCTGAGGGAACTATAACCAAAACTACTAGTGGTTACTATGTTTTGACTTCTACAACTGGATGTACTTATTTATCAACTGATGCAAAAAATTGGGGATATGGGTTTAATGGTATGTTGTACGGTTCAATTGGTGATAATGGAAGCTCAGTTGTACTAGAAGATGGATGGAGATTAGTTTTCGGAACATCAAGCAACGTGGGAATTCCTTTAAAAGGTGCAAAAATTACTAATGCATCAATAAATAGTCTCTACTTAAAACCGATGAAAGACTACCTTCCTTCTGTTGATGAGATAGAAGTCCCATATGAGTTTAATTATTAATAGCTATGGAAATAGGAATAGACTCATTCGCAAAAAAAACTCAAACTAATGAAGGCGGAACTATTGCTGATAACGTTACAGCAATGCACGAACTCATAGAGAGGATTGAACACGCTGACAAAGTTGGTTTAGATGTGTTTGGTATTGGTGAGCATCATAGAGAAGAGTTTTTGGACTCTGCTGCACACAATATACTTTCAGCTGCAGCTGCAAGAACAAAAAGGATTAGATTAACCAGTGCTGTTGCAGTTATTAGTACCATGGATCCAGTTCGACTATTCCAAAACTATGCAACACTAGATTTAATTTCAAACGGAAGAGCTGAGATTGTTGCCGGAAGAGGTTCTTTTACAGAATCATATCCATTATTTGGAATGAACTTTGAAGATTATGATGCTTTATATGCTGAAAAACTTGATTTACTTTTAAAAATTAGAGATAGTGAACAAATAACATGGTCTGGAAGGTTTAGGCCACCTTTAGTTAATCAAAGTATTTATCCACGACCGATTCAAGAACAACTTCCAGTTTGGGTTGGGGTTGGTGGAACTCCAACATCTTTTGCCAGAGCCGGTGCTCTTGGACTGCCACTAATGGTTGCTGTAATAGGTGGTGAAACTCATAGATTTAAACCATTAATTGATCTTTACTATGAAGCAGCAGAGAGAGCAGGTCAAGATAGATCTAAGTTAAAAGTTGGCTTACATTCACTTGGGTTTGTGGCAAACACTAAGGAAGAAGCAGTTGAAAAATATTATCCAGGTTATAAAATTTGGTTCAATCAGATTGGAAAAGAACGTGGTTGGCCACCTGTTACATTGGAGAGATTTGAGCAACAGATCGGTGACCTAGGTGCTTATGTTATTGGTGGTCCTGAAGAAGTAGCAGAAAAACTTATCCGACACAGTAAAGCATTGGGAGGTATATCTCGATTCACTTTTCAAATTGATAATGCTGGATTAACACACCAAGACTTAATGGATACGTATACATTAATTGGAGAAAAGGTAAAGCCTTTAGTCTTAGAGAGACTTTAAATAATCAGGAAGTTCAATATCAGCAGAATGCTCTAAATCTGTTTCTGGTTTAGTAAATTTAGTTTCAACAGGTACAACTCCTGACCAAATTGGTAATGTTTTATCACTTTCTTCCTCTTTAGGCATTCCAGTTCTTTTTTTAAGTGAAAATTCATCTATGGTAAATTCAAGCATTGCAGTTTGCAGCCATTCATTTTTCGAAGGTTTTCTTGCATCTTCAAATCTACCTTTAAAAAATCTATCAACCATATTTTCAAATGCATCATACATAAGCTCTTCATCTTCAATTCGTTTAGTGCTTCCAAAAATTACTGCTGATTGATAGTTCATAGATGAGTTAAATAAACTTTTTGCTAAAACTAATCCATGCACATTTGTTGCAGATAAAGTTACATTGTTACAATCTTCTAATTTTTTTGTGATTCTAGACCCTACAGCAGCATGCAAATAAATCTTATCCTTTACAACAGCATGTAGCATCGGTATGGAAAATATAGTTTCATCTTGTGAAAATGAAACTGTTACATAAAAAGTTTTGTCAAGAAATTCAAATAGTTCAATTTTATCGTAGGAAGCTCTTTCTTTTTTCCTTCTTACTTCAGACTTCTTCATTGATAAGATTGTAATAAACTTATATATTATGGAGATAATTTCACGCCAAATAATAGATGACTCAATATATTTAGCTACAGATTTACTTAAGTTAACAAAAAGTAAAGAATCTAGAGCTGATAAATCAAGAAAAAAAGAGTTTTCTAAATTAATTCAAGATGAAAACGCCATCAAAACAACTCAAGAATTAAGTGACCAAGTAATTAGGATTCAATCTTCTGCTGCTGCAATAAAAATGTTTCGAAAAATTGCATTACAAGCTAAACCTAAAGGGTTCAGTGCTGTTGATTACATTGGTTTAAAGTTCTTGTTTCTTATTTCATTTATTGCACCACCTTTAGTGCTTTATATCGTTAAGACAAGAGTAAAAGTCTCCTCAAAGGGAATAATTAATAGTGCTCTTACTTCTAAATTAAAAAGGTATTTAAAGAAAAAAAGAAAAAAATCAATTGATATCAATCTCAATTTACTTGGTGAAGCAGTTTTAGGTGAAAAAGAAGCAGATAAAAGATTTCATGAAATTCTCGCTTTAATGGAGTTGGAGGATGTTACTTATATTTCAGTAAAAATCTCTGCTATTGTAAGTCAACTTATTGCATCTGATTACATTGGCAACGTAGAAAAAGTAGCCAAAAAACTAAGAATTATTTATCGCAGAGCAAAAATGCATAATTGTTTTGTGAACTTAGATATGGAGGAGTATAAAGACGTTGAAGTCACGGCTGGAGTTTTTCAAAAACTACTTTTAGAAGAAGAGTTCAAAGATCTTTATGCTGGTATCGTAATACAAGCTTACCTTCCTGAAGCACATTCAATTTTTAATCAATTAGTTAAATGGAGCAATGATAGATATCAAAAATATGGTTCGAAAATAAAGATTAGATTAGTAAAAGGTGCAAACCTCGCTATGGAGAAAACTGAAGCTGAACACCATGGATGGAATGCTGCACCATATGAAAGCAAAATTGAGACTGATGCAAGTTATGCAAGATTGATTAATTTAGGGCTTGTACCAGAAAACAAGAATCATGTAAAACTTGGAATTGCTAGCCATAATATTTTTCATATTTCTTATGCACAAAAATTAGCCGAAATAAGAGATGTCAAAGACATGCTCGAAATAGAAATGTTAGAAGGTATGGCTAACGCTGAAGCATTAGCTGTAAAAGATATGTTTGGGTCTGTTTTACTGTACTCTCCAATAACAACTCCAGTAGATTTTCCAGCAGCAGTTGCTTATTTAGTTCGAAGACTTGATGAAAATACTTCTGAAGAAAACTACTTAAGAGCTTCATTTGATATTGAAGTGAACAATAAAGAATTTAATCAACAAGCAAAAAAATTTATTGACTCTGTCCATATGTCACATGTTGTTACAACAGAATCAAGAAGAAGAACATCGAATGCTTTTATAAGAGAGGAACAATACAAGTCAAAAATATTTTTAAATCAAGCAGATGCTGATATTACAGATAAGAAATTCATTGATGCTGTAGTGAATAAGTTATATATGTTTGGTAAAACTTTAATCCCTGTAGTAGTAGGTGGAAAAGAAGAACTAAGTTTAGAAAAAGTGACAGTTGGGGAACCAGGGGAAAACAATAAACCTTTTTACTCTCATGTTGTAGCTAATAAAGCTGTTGTTGATGATGCAATAAGAATTGCAAAGTTTGAACAAAAAAATTGGTCTGGAACAGCACCTTCTAAAGTGTTTGAAATTATGGGTAATGTTGCTCGAAATATGGAAAACGATAGAGCTAAATTGATTGCAGCCATGGTTAGAGATGCTGGAAAAACTATAGCTGAAGCTAATCCTGAAGTATCAGAAGCTATTGACTTTGCAAGGTTATATGGACTAACTGCATTAGAAAAAAACAATGGTTCTTCTCCTAAAGGCGTAGTTGTTGTTACCTCTCCATGGAATTTCCCATATGCAATACCTGCTGGTGGAATAATTGCAGCACTAGTTTCTGGCAATACGGTTATCTTTAAACCTGCTCCAGAAACGGTCTTAACAGGTTGGGAATTAGTGAATCAGTTATGGAAATCTGGTGTACCAAAACAAGCATTACATTTTGTGCCAACCCGTGATGATGAAGTTGGAGAACATTTAATTGGACATAAGGATATTGATAGTGTTGTCTTGACAGGATCTTTTGAAACCGCAGAATTATTTAGCTCTTGGAATCCAAATCTACACTTAATCGCAGAAACATCTGGTAAAAATTCCATGATTATTACAAGCAGTGCAGATATTGACCTCGCAGTTAAAGATTTAATTCAGTCAGCATTTGGACATGCAGGTCAAAAATGTTCAGCAGCTAGTTTGGCAATTGTTGATGAGAAAATGTATGATAATCCAAGTTTTTTCAAGCAACTTGTTGATGCTACAACTTCACTATCTTATGGGAATCCAATTAACTTAAATACTTCAATAGGACCAGTAATTAGTAAGCCTTCTGTAAAGTTACTAAGGGCTTTAACAGAACTTGAAGAAGGTGAGGAGTGGCTAGTTCAACCTAAACAAGTAGAGAATACAAACGTTTGGAGTCCAGGAATAAAAATAAATGTTCAACCAGATTCTTGGACGCATCAAACTGAATGGTTTGGACCAGTTCTTGGGATTATGAAAGCACCTGATTTAAAAACTGCTGTAGTTTGGCAAAATAAGACTGAGTTTGGCTTAACAGCTGGCCTACATTCATTATCAAAAAAGGAATGCGAGTACTGGTTAAAAAATGTTGAGGCAGGAAATCTTTATATTAACAGACCAACAACTGGAGCAATTGTAGAAAGACAACCCTTTGGAGGATGGAAAAAAAGTAAGTTTGGTCCAACAGTTAAGGCTGGAAGTTCTTTATATCCTTTAATGTTTAAAAATTTTACAAAAGTAATTGATTATGAACTATTAAAAACAGAAATCCAATCTATTTGGGAGGAGAAAAAGAATAAACAAATCACCCAAGAAATGAAATCCGAAATAAATTATCTGCAATATATTCCACATAAGAAAATACTTATAGTTATAGATGGAGAACTTTCAAAACCTGAAAAAGATTATTTTTCATTTATTGAAAAACTTTTAAAAATAAAAGTTTTAGTCAAAGAATTTCAAGATTTTAAATTAGAAGAACTAGATAATATTTCTAAGATTCGTTGGTTAAGTACAAACAAACCTCCATATAAGTATCAATACATGATTGATAAACTACCTATCACTCAAAATCCTCAAAGAGAGATTTTAGTGTGGATACAAGAGCAAAGTGTATCGATAACAAATCACAGGTATGGAAATACTGGGTTCAGTCCAATTAATCTGTGAGTAAAAAAATTAAACTAATAATTTTTTTAATATTCTTGATTTATATATTTATTTCAGATAGTTATATTGCAAGAAGACTAATTCAACTTCCATCACTTCTTTTAAATTACTTCTAGAAGTACAATTTTCTTATGCAGTTATTAGATTTTGCTGATGTTCAATATATTAACTTGGAAACATTTAAAAAAGATGGAACAAAGGTAACAACCCCTGTATGGGTTGCACAACAGAATAATTCTTTAGTTGTAACTACTGGTAAAAATGCAGGAAAGGTTAAAAGAATTCGAAATAACGGCAAAGCAATTATTTATACAACTAACCAAAGTGGATCTAAAAAATTATCAGAAGAATTAGAGGTAAAGGGTTCGATACTTATCGATGAAGATTTAAAAACAGAAGCTGTAACTATTTTAAAAAAGAAATACGGAATGATGGCAAAGATGATGTTAAAAGGACCCAATGAAAATAGGGCTATAATTGTTTTAGAGGAAAAAGGAGTATGACAATGGCATGTCCAGAATGTGGTTGTGAAGACGACGAGTAATTAACGTCTCTCTAAATATAAAATAATTCCAGCAGCAGCTCCAATTTGAAGAGTTGCTGCAAGGAGTCCCTCCAATCCAAAAATTCCAGAAATAAAACCACCAACTAGTGCGCCAATTATTCCAATTAAAGAAGTTCTACCCCATGTCATTGGATTTGGTCCGGGAATAAAAAGTCTTGCTAAAGCTCCAACAACTAATCCAACAAGAAATATTTGTAAAACAAATAGAAAAGTTATTCCAACGAAAATTTTCCCCATATTATAAAGTTATATACATTTCGTTTATATAAAACTTTTAAAAATAAAATATAAAAAAATATTTAAGCTATTTTGAGCATAGGTCAACCACTTATGGAAGTGTGTTTGAGTGAACTTTTTTCAACGCATACACGTGATTGACCGATAGTAAAATTATAATTTATTTTGCACAAACTTGCAATATTGTGATTTATTTTTCACAAACAAATTCTACATGTGAAAATGTAATTCAATTATTTAATAAATAACAAGAATTAGTGATAAAAGAACACAAACAATAAAACCATATTGAGCTATTTGCTTAGGATATATTCTCTTGTTAATTGATAATTTTAAAACTGATAGATTAGTCAGTGAGTAATAAATCAAAATAAAAAAAGAACTCAACTTAATTGCTGGTACTACATCTAAGGTATAGATTCCAATAATTACAAAAAGCAACACAACAATTTCCGAGACATATGCTGAGTTATTTTTTCTATGGATTTTTGAAAAAGATACAGGCAAAATACCATCGCGTGCCATAGCTACAAGTATTCTGCTGATAGCAGGCATTAAAGCAAGAAACACTGAAAACATAGCAACACTAGATCCAATAATAATTAGATAAGAGAAAGCAGAGAGATTCGAGACATCCATTGCCAAACTGAGTGGAGTATTAACATTTGATAGAATCTCAGGATCTAAAATGCTTAACGTTAACCAATTAATAACTATATAAATGAAGATTGTTATACCAAGTCCGACCCCAATTGCTTTAGGTATAATTTTTTCTGGTTCTTTAATCTCTTCCCCGAACGTTGCGAGTCTTGAGTATCCAGTAAAAGAAAAAAACCAGATTGCAGAAGATAGTAAAAAACTTTCTATGCTAAATCCTTGAGTCACTGGGATTTTAAGATTTATATTTTGAGTAGTCAGTATTGAAATACAATAAAACAAAAGAATTGAAATTAATATCCAAACCAACCATTTAGCTAGCTTTACAGTTTTATGAATGCCAAAATATCCAAGCAAAAAAACTAAAACTGAAAACAGTGAAGCTAATTCTTTTGCATAGCCAATTGATAAATAATTTCCTAAAGTTAAAGCTATTGCTATACAACTTATAATCTTTCCAGCAATAAAAACTATTCCAGCCAGAGCACCGTAACTTTTACCGAGTACATTGGTTGCATAAAGGTAAGTTCCACCTGTCTGTGGATAAATTGCAGCAAGTTGAGCAGATGAACTTGCATTTGCAATAGCTAAACTAGCTGCAAAAAGGAGAGCAAAAATAGTTGAGTAAGAAGAAATTTTAGAAGTAGGTGCTAAATTATTAAACAACCCTGCACCAATCATTGAACTTATTCCCAAATAGATGGAGTTTTTTAAGGTTAAAGTTCTCTTAAATTTTGCATCTTCCATTATTTAATTCTATTAAATCCAGTGAAAATAATAAATTTTGGGATGAGCTAATTGTTTATAATAGTTATACGAATATGTTTAATAAACTTTCACCATTGCCAATTAATAATCTAAAACACAGAAGACTGTTAATTTTTGCAATGTTTTGGTTTTTCTCAGGTGCCTGGATTGATTCAAGTGCACATACTTACTTACTAGATGATATCGAGACATTTTTTACACCTTGGCATGCAGTTTTATATTCAGGATATGCATTTTCAGTTTTTGTAGCTTTATATATAAAAAACAGTATGAAAGACTACAAATTTGATGTTGGGGTTTTAGGAGCTGTAATCTTTGGAATAGGTGGAGCATCTGATGCAATTTGGCATACATTATTAGGAATTGAAGTTGGTGTTGAACCATTAATTACTCCTTCACACTTAATGTTGTTTCTTGGATCTTTTTTGATGTTAGATTATGTATTTACTACAAGACCTTCAAAAGAAAAACTAGACTCAGCTGCAATTTTTTCTGCAGCTACTAGTTATGCGTTAGTTATGTTTATAACTTCTTTTTTAAATCCAGTTATACGAATTGGGTCATTCTATTCAAAAGAAAGTTACTTAGAAGCACTTTCTGGTGGTGCTGTAATTTTTCAAACTATGTTGGCAAGTATTGTCTTTGTTTATTTAATAAGGTTTAAAGCATCACCAAAACAAATTGGGTTTGTTTACTTTCTTTCATTTTTTTATATTTCAATCAATACAAGTATGTTTGATTTAGGTTGGATGGGTTTAATTATTGGATTCGGTGGATTGTTTGCATTATTGATGTATCGTGTGACAACCTGGTATTACAAGACAAACCACGATAGAAAAATACAAGTTAGTGCTGCATTAACTGCGAGTGTTTATGGCTTAGTGTTTGTTTTATATTTCTTAACCTTTTCTTTTATTAATGGTTATGAAGTACCTTGGAGGTTTTATGGCTTAGGTGGTCTTGTTACGACCCCACTACTTCTTGGATATATGGTAGGTAATTTAGGTGTCAGTCCATCAACAGGTGAAGTTGTAGAGTAACCTTATTTTCTATAATTTCTTAAATATAAGAATCTATTAATTTTTAGTAATTTTTTTCTTAAGGACTCACTCTTATAACGAAGCTGTTGTATTGCCGTATCATTATGATCACTAAGTTCAAAATGCTGTATGGGTTTACCAATTTTTATATGTATTTTATGATCTTTTTTATTAAGGAGTTCATTTAATTGCGAGACATCTCTGAGTTGTTTATTTGTATAAGAAGCAAAATAAAAAAACCAAGAGTTTCGACCTGAGATATGTACTGGTATTAATGGAAAATCATACTTTTTGGCAAGAGCTATAGGAGTCTTTTCCCAATCTCTATCCCAAAGACCAAACAGAGTCAACTTTGAAAGCCTACCTGCTGGGAAGATTATTCCTATTCTGTTATCTTTAAAAAAAGTATTAACTCTTTCTAAAGTAACTTTTGTTGCAACATGAGTCTCCTTTTCTTTATTCCATACAACAGGTGCCATAACATTATGAAATGAACCAAGTAGGTAAACAAACAACTCATTAGCAAAAAAGAATGCATCTTTTCGTACTTTGTAGATGTTGTGATATAAAGCTATAGCATCAGCTGCTCCCATAGGATGGTTAGAGACTAAAAGGCATTTCCCCTCTTTTGGAATATTTTCTAAACCTTCAATAGTGCAGTTACTGGTATACGTTTCACCAAGCCAATTAAATGCTTCTGCACCAGACATTTCTTGGATGTGGTCACCAACATAAATTGTTTCTTCAAACTTCAAATATTTTTTTAAGAAACCATAGACAAGTTTTGAAATAGGATTGTTTTTTAATAACCATGGTCCACGGTCTCTCACTAAATTATGAATTTTTTCTTCCATTAAGCAACAAACCTTTTGTATCTACCCATTACTCCATCAAAAATTTTTCTTAGTCTTTGTACAACTTCTTCTTCGCTGCCTTCATAATTAAAACTTGGTAAGAATTTATATGCTTTGTTTTCATAATCAAGCTGGATTGGCATTATTTCTGCATTAAGTTCACGAGCAATATATAAAAAACTAGTTCTAAATCTTGTAGAATCGAATCTTCCTTCAGGTGTTATGACTAGAAAAAAGCTATCTCTTTTTTTTAGTTCTTGAATAACTGATTGAAACTGACCAGAGTTACCTTTTCTATCTACTGGAATCGCACCGAGTCTTCTAAAAAGTATTTCTTGTAGCCAACCAAGTGGCCACCTCATTCCCTGATCATCTATATCTACTACTTTTTTAAATGGATTAGGAAGTCTTCTCATAGTCCATTTCGCTGATAGATAGCAAGCATCAATATCTAATGCGAGAACCATTAAAAGCATTAAATATTCATCTTTAGATGATTGGTGTGGTGCACCTACAACAACTGTACGATTTGAATCAATAAATAATCCTTCTGGTTTAACGTTTTCAAACAGTAAGAGGAATCGAGCAACATATCTTAGAATTACTCTTTTCTTTCTTGGTGTTTTACTACTTACTTCAATATTGGGAAGAGTTCTAGCGTATGGCATAGTTAAGGTTTATTAATAAGTTTTATCTTCTCTATTTTCTAGAAAGGAGACATTATTAAACTCTTTCAATCTAAAAAAGTGACCGCCAGAGATTTCATTAGATTTCAATCTAGTATGACCTGTATGTCTTGGTAAAAACTTTCTCCAAGTCCATGCATAAATTGGAACATTTAAAAAATAAGAAATGAGGGCAGACATTGTTCCAGCATGGGAAATTATCATTAAGGATTTGATTGCATCGTCTTCAATTTTAAATAAACGATCATAAGTATCATCAACAGAGACTACACCTCTTTTTGCTAACTCTTCTTCAAGGTGAGAGATGATATTAGCTGTATAAGATTTCATATAAGTGCCATGGTAGTTTTGATTCCAATCTTCAAATGATTGCATATTTCTATTAGCGAAAAACTCCATAACTTCTTTATTGTTTTTTCCATACAATGCTTTTTCTTCATCATCTTCCATTTCCTTAAGCCAATCAAATGTATGAATAGATTTAGGAATTTCTTTTTCTTTAAAAGGTTCATGAGTTTCCTGAGCTCGTTGAAGTGGAGAGACCCATAGTTCATCTATGGAGTGTTTCTCAAATAAAGTTGTCGATGCTTTAGCTTGTTTCACACCAAGTTTTGTTAATTTAGGATCACTTTGGTATTGTTCATCAACCATCCATTGTGGCTGGCCATGTCGTATCAGTACAATCTCCATACAAAAACAATAGCTAAACTAGGTTATTCTGATAAATAAAGATAAATTTATATGAAATTATATCGTGATAGAAGCGGATTAACTCTTCCAACTATAAGAGGTGTTTTGTTAGTGTACGTTGGTGCTGACAACATGTTCAGTGGACCATTTAGAGATTTGTTAACAAAATACTTTAAGTTAGGTGAGTTTGGATCAAACACAAGAGAAGAGTATCTTTATTATTTTATTCTTGGTCTTGGCATTCTCCAGCTTTTAGTAACGTTTCAGAGTTTATTCATTCCAGTAATAGAACTTGATGAAAGCAAGATACTTATCCGAACAAGAGAAAACACTTTTTCTATAGTAAAAAATCGAAGTGAGATTAAATCAATTGAAATATTAAATGAAGATAATTTAGAAGTTAGTTTTACAGATAAAAAATATATTGTCCCAATAACTGCTGTTCCAATTCAAGATGTTAAAAAATTACTTTCATTACTAGACGAAGAGGAATAACTTCGCGAAAAATAGATTAGTGTTTCTCTTGCATAGGAACAAAAACTAACGTATATTTATAGAACACTATCGGAAAAGAAATCGCAAGATAGAAAAGAAGATAGAACAGAAAATCCCGAAGGGTCGCAAGATCAATCGGGATTTTTGCTTTTCATAACTAGTTTGAAAATCACTCTCTTTATTCAGTACAATATTGTTACAAGGTAAGTAACAGTGAAAGCAATTATCAAAAAAGATTCCTCTCCTGGTTTAGAGATTCAAGAAATTGATAAACCATCTCCAGGACCTTTAGACGTTATTGTTAAAATCAAAAAAAGTTCAATTTGTGGAACAGATATTCATATCTATGACTGGGATGATTGGTCATCAAAAACAATTAAGCCTCCAATGCAAGTTGGACATGAGTGGACTGGTGTAGTAGATTCAGTTGGCTCAGAAGTAAAAAAATATAAGCAAGGTGATAGAGTTTCAGGTGAGGGTCATGTCGTTTGTGGAGAGTGTAGAAATTGTAAAGCAGGTAAGCGACATCTTTGTATTGACCAACATGGAATTGGTGTTCATCTACCTGGTGCATTTGCAGAATATTTAAAGATTCCAGCAACCAATCTTTTCTCTTTACCTGATTCAATTGAAGACAATATTGCAACAATATTTGATCCACTTGGAAATGCTGTACATGCAACTCTTTCTTACGATTTGGTTGGTGAAGATGTACTTATTACTGGTGCAGGACCAATAGGTATGATGTCTGCACTTATTGCACAACACATTGGAGCTCGCCATGTTGTCATTACTGACGTCAACGAATATAGACTTAATTTATGTAAAGAGCTAGGTATTAAACATGCATATCACGCTTCTACTAATTTACGTAAATTAATGCCGTCACTTAATATGCATGAAGGTTTTGATGTTGCTCTAGAAATGTCTGGCAGCCCAAGTGCTTTAAATGACATAATCTCAAATGTTAAAAATGGAGCAAAAATAGCATTGCTTGGAATTCTGCCAGAGGATACAAAAATTTCATGGAATGAAGTAATTTTTAAAGATTTATTTATTAAAGGTATTTATGGCCGTGAGATATTTGAAACTTGGTACAAAATGGTAAGCATGTTGGAATCTGGCCTAAGTGTCAATGGAATTATTACTCATGAGTTTCACTACACAGAGTTTGAAAAGGCAGTCCAGATTATGAAGTCCGGTCAGTCTGGAAAAATAATTTTAAATTGGGAGTAATGGTTGGCTTATAATGTAAAAAATATTTATGAGGATTTGATATCTCAAATAAAGGATGATGGTCTTTATAAAGAGGAATGGACCATTACCTCACCTCAGTACTCAGAAATTAATGTTTTAGATCATAACAACCAAGAAAAACACATCATTAATATGTGTGCTAATAATTATCTTGGTCTTTCTAACAACAAAGAGATTATTCAAGCTGCTCAAAACGCACTTCAAGATAATGGTTTTGGAATGTCTTCCGTTCGTTTTATTTGCGGAACGCAAGATATTCATCTAGAGCTGGAAAAGAAACTCTCTGATTTTTTAGAAAAAGAAGACTCTATTCTTTTTGCTTCTGCATTTGATGCAAATACTGCACTTTTCGAAGCTGTGTTAACAGAAGAAGATGAGCTATTTTCTGACCAACTGGTACACGCCTCACTTATTGATGGTATGAGACTGTGTAAAGCTAAGAAACAAATTTATCAACACTCAGATATGAAAGATTTAGAAGAAAAGCTTTCACTCTCAAATGCACGGATCAAGATGATTGTTACTGATGGTGTATTTTCTATGGATGGTGATATGGCTAAGCTTGATGAGCTAGCAGCTCTTGCAGAAAAATATGATGCATTGTTAACAGTTGATGATTGTCATGCAACTGGATTTATTGGAGAACAGGGAAAAGGCACGCATGAATATTTTGGTGTGAAGGACAAAGTAGATATTATTACCACGACTTTTGGTAAAGCTCTTGGTGGTGCAATGGGTGGTTCAATAAGTGGACCAAAAGAAATTATTCAACTACTAAGACAAAAAGCAAGACCCTATTTATTTTCTAATGCTTTGATGCCAGCAATTGTTGCAGGAACAATTAGAGCAATAGAGTTAGTTCAAGAAGCAGATAAAGATAGAGAACATTTAATAGCAATGAGCTCATGGTGGAAAAACGAACTTATAGCTGCTGGGTTTGACATCAAAGAAGGCAATACGCCAATTGTTCCGATTATGCTTTATGATTCAAAACTAGCTCAGAGTTTTTCTAAGAAATTATTTGAATATGGCGTTTATGCGGTTGGTTTCTTTTTTCCAGTAGTACCTAAAGATCAAGCAAGGATTAGAACTCAGATATCTGCAAGCCATACCAAGGAACAACTCCAACAAGCTTTAGAAATATTTAAGAAGGTAAAAACAGAACTAGCTGTTTAGTTTGTGACAATACTCTTTTCTAAGAGATAATTATCAACCCATTCTCCATCAAGTTTTCCAATATTTTTTCTAACTCCCACCTCTCTAAACCCAAGAGAATCAAACAGTGCTTTTGAGGCAACATTGGAAGTAAAAAGTTGTGCTTGGATAGTCCAGTACCCAGAAGATTTTGCTGACTCTTCTAAATGGTTGTAGAGTTTTGTTCCAACACCACTTCTTTTTGCATCTGGGTGAATATAAATGGAGACTTCTCCAACTCCTTCATAACAACATCTACTTGAAAACTTACTTAGTGAAATCCAACCATCTACTTCTCCATTAGATTCATGAACAAAAACATTTTCCTTGATCAAATTTTTTTGACCAATCTTCATAGTTGTCTGGTGGAGAGGTTTCAAAGGTAGCAACTTTGGTTTCAATACCTTTTTGATAGATATCTCTAACTTTAGACCAATCTTCTTTTGTAATAGATCTTATGCTCATACAAGTGAGTATATTAAAAATTATTTAAGTTGGTATTGAGAATATCACCACCAAATTTAAACATAGGATGCATAAAAGTTCGCGAAAAAAACTAATTAAAAATTCTTGCCAAACTCTCCATAGTCAACTATTTTTATATAACTATCTGAAATGAAGTCGCAAGACCAAATAAAAGATAATAGAAAATCCCGAAGGGTCGCAAGATCAATCGGGATTTTTGCTTTTTTCTAGTGTTTTAGTATTACTAAAATTAACAAAAGTTCCCTCTATAAACCAAAGCACAGAAGAATAAACAAAAAATAACCCAAAAAGACCAAAAAGACCTCTTCTAAGTACAAAATCGAAAAATTGAGAAGGATATTTACTGACTAGTTCAACATAGATTGATAAGTATCCAACGTATAAAATATTTAAAACTGACAGTATTGAAAATATTAACTTTACATTTTTACTTAGTGGATACCACAATACAAACCCACCCATAATAATAAATGGAGCCATTGAGCTTCCAGCTCCACCAAATAATAATATGATTGAAATCACTTGAAATACTTTTATGACAATTAAATACTTGTTTGTTTTAATTACAAACGGCAAACTTTGAAAAAATGCTAATGCTGTAAATACAAAAAGAATTAAAAATGTACCACTTAGAGAAAACTCCTTTGTGAAAGCAATACTTCTCATCCATAATCTAGCAATGATTCCCAGAGAAAGTCCTAAAAAGGTAATAAAAGTTAAACCTTTTATACCGTATTTAGAAGCAACACTAACTACAGATAGTTTTTTTAGTAGGTTCACATAATTATTTTATGTAAAATTTTGAGGATTTATTCTAAAAAAATGCAAAAAGACTCCCCTGTGGCTGTAATTTTTGTTTTATCGGCCGAGAATTAAAGTGGCTCAAGGCACGAAAGGAAGTCTTACCCTTAATTTTACTACTTTTTGGCTTGATTTGACAATTTGGGGAAAAATTTGGATGATTTGTACTCAAATTTTTGTATTTTTGCGCAAATATAGTGTCTGAAAAATGAATATTATATAATCAGATTAAGTGAAAAGTGAAAAAAATAGCAGATTAATAATTGCAGTAGTGAGTTTACTTACCGTTGTTGCCTGTGCTGGTGGAGGTGATAGTGCACCACCTGTGTCAGATCAAAACACTGCAAATGATACAGTAGCCTCTACAGATGCTCCGTCCACTGAAGAAATCGTTAAACAATTATTAAATGAGTTCTCTGAAGGTATATTCTTTAACTTACTAGCTAGAGAACAAGCCTGCTTAGTAGAGAAAGCAGGAGCTGATCTTATTAGACAGTTGGAGAGTGATTTTCTCTCAGGGGGATCAGTTCAGGAGCAGTACAAAGAATATTTTGAAGCATGTAATATACCTCCTCCCCCAGATTCTGGTATGCCAGTAGGGCAGCCGGGTACTGAAGAGAGTAACCCTCCTCCAGGAGAAAACAACCAACCTGGCCAAGGAACTCCAACAATTCAAGGTACAGTTTTAAGCTCAATGCACCTCTCTTATCTTGGTTCTATAAGAAGTTTAGAAAACAGTCTGGGGAATGTTGCGGATCCATCAATAGTAGAAACGAGTGATGGGAAACTGAGGGTATATTTTAAGAATGGTAATGAACCTCAATCTGGTATAAGCGGGTACGATAATTTAATTCACTCTGCTGTGTCTAGTGACGGTGGAAGAACATGGGTAGTTGAGTCCGGTGTTCGAGTTCCAGTCCAGTCTCCTATTGAAGCATTAGTACTTGATGGAAAAGTATCTGCTTGGGGTTGGGAGCTTTCACCTTCAGGAGACACCTTAGTGAAGTATGAATCCTCAGATGGATTAAATTTTCAAAAAGTAGATATCCCAAGATTTGTACAAGCAGACTGCAAAGATAGTGATGGAAATTCTTTTGGATCGTTAGGAGATCCTACAATTACTCAACTCAATGATGGTACTTGGATTTTCCATGTTCAAGAATTAGTGAGTCCTTTAGGGCCGTTTAATAGAAGAGCCTGTATAGCAACCTCAAGTGATGGCCTAACGTGGAGTGTCCAGATTGATCGTTCTTATGGTGGTGAAATAGATGTCACAACAAACCCAGCAATTAAGCTCAATGCCGCAGGGGTTGTTGAGTGGATTTGGCCAACTTATAATCACATGGAGTATAGAAAGGGACCTGATGGCATTACATGGTCTGAGCCAGAGTTTCTTCCACCAGGGGGTGATCCAGATTTTCTTGATTTATCTAACGGTCGACAGTTATTAGCCTTTGGTAATTTTAGTAGTCGAAAAGGTGGTGTCCTTATTTTTACAGAACGTGTAACAACGAATTACAGAATAACCTCCCTAAACATTGGACCAACACAAGCTCCAACCAAGAAATGGTTAGTTGAAGGTGCTAATCCAGCAGATATTAAAGTAGTGAATGTCTGCCTCGATCTTGATTTAAGCACAGTGCAGGGTGCAAGTGTAGAAATTAAAAATGTCAACAATGCACTGGAAGTGACTGTTGTTGATAATAACGAAAAGTTTGCTAATCCACAGTGTGTGTATATTCTCGTTGGTCCTGAACAAGTAATGGGATAATTTTTTTCTTAACAACTTATAGTTGCTTTATAATTAACCCATGAATATTGGTGCACATATTGGGTCTGCAAAGGCAATTGAAGAGAATAATTACGTCAAAGGTAACACATTTCAGATCTTTATTTCTAGCCCTCAGATGTGGAGAAGCCCAAAACCTCGAGAAGATGTCGATATTTTGCAAGATTTTGATGGTCCAATCTACGTTCATGCACCATATTTAATCAATGTTGCCACTCCAAATAACAAAGTTCGTCATCCAAGTAGAAAATTACTCAAAGATACCTGTAAAGTTGCAGCTTCTTTTGGTGCAAAAGCAGTCATAGTCCATGGAGGATCTGTTGGAGAAGGTGGAGATATAGGACAGGGCTATGATTATTGGAGAAAAGCAATTCAAGAAGTAGAAAACACTGGAATGAGAATCTTAGTAGAGAACACTGCTGGTGGAAAAAACTCAATTGCTCGAGAAATGGATTCTATTGAACGACTTTGGGAAGTTATTGGAGATTTAAATGTTGGACTCTGCCTTGATACTTGTCATTCTTGGGCTGGAGGGATTCCAACACAAGATGCAGTGAAACGATTTAAAAAATTAACCAAGAAAATTGATTTAGTGCATTTCAATGATTCCAAAGATACGTTTAACTCAAGCCGTGATCGTCATCAAAACTTAGGTAAAGGTAATATTCCTAAAGAAGAATTGGAATATGTATTGAAGAACTGTAAAACCGATATTATTGTTGAAACTCCAGGTGGCTTAGATGAACAGAAAAAAGATGTTGCTTGGGTTAAAAAAAGGGTAAATAAATGATTGGTTTAATAATGGTCTTATTTGGTTTTTCCAGTATGGGTCAATTTAGTTTAGAGATGCCAGAGTATCTACCAATGCCGAGCAATGTTATCTGTGAAGAAATGACAGAAGCAAACTTTGATCCTCATTGCCAACACGCAGATTATTCAATATTTCGACCATGGTGTAATGGAAACCGCTGCGATGATCATGCTGTTAAAGGATATGCAAAAGAAATTGCAAGTGATGGAACGATTACTTGGTACACCACTGAGGAACAGGTTAATTTAGATATTGATTCTCTAGAAGATTGGCAGGTAATTCGATACACTTCTGAAGAACTTAGAGAGATGAATATTATGCCAGAAGATTGTACAGCTGAGAGTGAGCAAGATGGTACTTGTGGGTATGGTCTTTTTCCACCAAACCCATAGATGAATTACCTTCCTTCCAATTTAAGTTTTAAAGATGGTGTTGCCTATATTGGAGAAACTTCACTTCTTGATGTTGTAAAAGAATATGGAACTCCCCTTTATGTCTATGACTGGGAACATTTAAAAGCAAATATTGATCACTTTAGTGAAGCATTTGGAGACAATACATTATTTCGTTATGCTGCAAAAGCATTTATCTGTAAAGCATTAGTCAAAGAACTTACCGATAAGGGTTGGGGTATTGATGTTGTCTCTGGTGGAGAGATGGCAACAGTACAAGCAGTGACTGGAACATTAGAAAATGCTTTATTTAATGGAACGTTTAAACACCAAGATGAGATTGAGTTCTTTATGCAACACAGTGGTGGACATATCTCAGTTGATAACCGATATGAGATTCCATTTTTAGAATCTGTTGCAAGTGGAATGAATAGAAAACAACCAGTCATTATGAGAATAAATCTAGATGTTGGAGCTGAAACTCATCCTATGGTATTAACTAGTGGTTATGACCAACAGTTTGGTATCTCTATTGATTTTGCAGAAGAGGCGTTAGCAAAAATTGTTGACTCACCTTCTCTGTTATTTTCTGGAGTTCATGTACATATTGGAAGCCAGATAAAAGATCCAGCACGGTATCAGAAAGCAATGAGTTTATGTGCTGATTTTATGAATGCTCATAAAGAGAGTGTTGAAGGAGATGTTGTTTTTGATGCTGGTGGTGGATTCTTTTCACCTTATGCTGGTGATGAAGTTGATCATGAATTAGAAGTGTATGCAAAAGCTATTCATGATGGAATTCAAGAACACTGGAGTGAAAACTATAGTGTCATGATTGAACCAGGTAGAGCATTAGTCAATAATCCAGGAGTTATTTTGTACTCTGCTGGTGCCATTAAAGATGATCGAGGAGAAAAACCTTATATTTTAGTTGATGGTGGGATGTCAGATAATCCAAGACCAGCACTGTATGGCAGTGAGCATAAATTATTTAATATCTCTGGTGGAAAAGTTGGAGATGATGTTGTTCATGCAGTTTCAGGGAGACACTGTGAAAGTGGAGATTTATTAGTGAAAGAGGCAATGTTACCAAGTGATACTACATCAGGTGATATTTTAATGTCTACTTCTACTGGTGCTTATACTTTTGCAATGGCTAGTAACTATAATATATTCTTCATCTTTAATATGTTTTTAAATATCAATTGTAAAGGTGTACCAACAACAGGGGTATTTTAAAATATTTCATTGCATATGTTACAGCACCAACATGGTCTAGATGCGCATGTGATGGAATTACTGCTTTTACTTGAGAAAACAAGTCGGTTATTTTGAATATATCTGGTACTGCATCTACTTTTCTTAATTTCGAATAGTCTAATTTTGGTGATTTATAATTTGTGTTATCTGAATTTCTATTTTGATACTCAACAAAGTTATCATTGTGAGACAAGATCAAGAATTACAACATCATCATCTGCTTTAACCGCAACACTATTGCCTTCAATTTTGAATATCCACCTATAGGTATTATCTCAATTCCCAGTATAGTTGTTTTAAACCTCAAAACCCCACCTGGTGTTACGTGTGATAAAATAAACTTTTTGCTCTTTTAAAAACTCTTACAATTGTGGTGGAATAGTATTTTCTATACAATAACCAAATAATGGAAAGTCCGATTTTTATTTGAAAAACTTCAACTTCGTACACATTCTTGTCAAAATTATCAAAAATTCTTTAGTTTTGTATGTAGCTTTAAATTTAAATTTTTATCTCTATCTTCACTCCACAATGTTGCGATTATTAGTTGTTAGTATTACTAGATTTAAAAAAATTCTTTTAATTTATAATTTCTTTTTTTCTGAACTCTATACACCATCATTTATGTACAAATCTACATATGAATATTTAAATTTATGAGTATAAATGAGTCGTTTGCTCAAAATGTATATTAGATGTTAAAAGTTTGCCATGCAAAATGGACAACTATAAGCATGTAATTTAAAGAGAACCTAAAGAGTCAAGAGATAGCTTCAGCTTCAGTAAAGTGGGACAATTTGTCGGATCAAAATTAGATTTACATTTAGAGGCAGAATTTATTTGTTTTATATATCACTTTTCTGAAGGTTTTTATAGTTATTGAACTTAAATTTTTCTTCTCTAACTTTTGATTTTTCTTAACATTACTTTTCATTTAAATGCAAACTACTGCAGAAAAAAATATAAATGCAAATATATTATAAAAATTATAAGAAATACTTGACAAAGGACTCCTTTATATTTATTATAAAATTAATAATAAATAAGGAGTACAAATGTCAAATATTAAAAATCTTAACAACGAAATTTGCTGGAAGGAAATAACTGGTGCAGACTGTGTTTGTATAAAATCTTTGGTCTTGCAAGAAAAGTAAAGAGATCTAAATTAGAGGCTAAACAATTAGCACAAATGCTCAGAAGAGTACTGGAGGACAGTTCCAGTGAATGCTTACAGTTGCAAGTGGTGTGATGGTTGGCATGTTGGCCATAATCAAGAAATAAAAAGCTGCTTAGGTTTTGGGAGAAGCTATGTTAAAATTTAATCTTGTTTGGAAGTATCATTAGTTACATCATTTTCAAGTTTTACATTGATGATAAAAATATTTTTAACACATTTAATATCAGTGATACCATCAACAATCACAACTCCTCTGAGGAAGAAAATGAGGAATATTTATTTTTCTGTAACGGAGTACCTTATCAAAATCATGATCTGTTAAAATCTGTTATTAAAGAAGTTACAGCAGAAGGAAAGTACTTATACTACTCTCTGAAGAAATGGCTGTTTTTAGACTTTCATCTTTAGAAGATTGGCAATTATTCGCTATTCACCAGAAGAACTTGATGGTTAGAATATTGCAGGGCTGGCACTGAAAGCAGTGTAATGATGGTACTTTGTGGGTTTGGTATTAGGAATGAAGTAGAGTTCGTTGAATTTAGAACGAATGATCACCATTATTGAAGGGCCGATATGAACCTTTTACCGATTTTTACATTTGGAATTAAGCCCAGCTTTTATCGAAGAAGGTTTATATACAAAGTTTTTAGATTAAAGTTCAGCTTATTGAAAATGAAATATTTTATATCACACCTATACACAAACAGTTAATGAATTAAATTGCTACTTTAATATTCCAGAAGAGCTCCAGGAGATTTATATCATTTGGAGATTTTCACTTTGTTGTTTTCGAAAACATTCAATCAGGTCAAGTAAAAGAAATTTTTAGATTTATGGCTGAAGTTGGTACGAATGACTAGTAAAGGGTTTTGAGCAATTTGAAGCAAGAATGCAAAGAGAAGAATATATCCAATCAATTAAAGATGAATATTATGCAAGAAAAATGCTGAAATTGAAAAAATATGCAATTAGAGTTAGTAAGTGGAAAAAAAGAAAAAAAACAAAGAGAGGTAAATTTTAATGAAACAGGTTTTCGTGAAACTAATCTAGAGAGAAAAAAAGAGAAGTAAAAACAAAGAGAAGTAAATTTTAATGAAACAGGTTTTCATTGAAACTAATCTAGAGAGAAAAAAAGAGAAGAAACTTCTAAAGAAGACAAACGTCTCCAAAAGAAAGCATCAAATTGATTCTATATTAAGAAAAAAGAAGGGGTTTTTGTATTTTCTGTAAGACAAAGAGCAGACAAAAATGGACTTTGTTATTGTTAACCACCTCGCAATTTAACTAATTAACATCAACATATCCAATGGTTATAAGAGAGAGTTACTATTTCCATTCAGATCTTCTAAAGGAAACAATAAAACTTCCTCTCTACCAATTTTATAACCTATGGGTACAGTAAATATTATTTTATAGGTACCATCTAGGGATCTCAAATTCTCTCATTAGAACTAATCCTAAATCACCAAAGCCTTATTTTATTTGGCTGAATATGAGCAATATCTGTAGTTATTAAGAAATTACTTCAAAATTCTGACTCACTTTCTACTTTTACGTTTGTTTATTTAGGCTATAGATTTTGCTCAGGAGGTGTATCATTTCTAGTATTGCAAATCAATGTAGTGGTTGACTTACTAGGTAGTAGTTGAGGGTTTCTTCTAATCGGGGTTTATTTTTGTAATACATTCAGAAGAAGAACTATTTCATCAACATCATTAGCAATAACTGTAAATGTTAAAATTCTAAAAATCTCATTATTATTAGAGATAATGAAGATACAATTCCTACATAATCATTTTGGATTGGGCAAAGATTATTCCATTAGATTGACATAAGAAATAAAGTTTTCATTTTCATTCCATTCCCCATTTTTATTATCCAGATTGTTATAAAAGCTATCAACAGGAAGGTCACCAGCATTAATTCTGTAAGCAATAGAAATACGTTCGTACTTCTCACCATATCCTAAATCTTTGCAATCGGTGAATTCAACTTCAGGAGGTTTTTGGTTTGGGTCTCCACCATAACTAAATTGTTCAAATAAAAATTAGAACAACAATACCCATCAGAGTCGTAGAGTCTTACTGAATTTAATATTATTTTGTAAAAGTCGTGAATCATTTTCTATTGTCGTCTTTTTCAGTATTTTTAAGTACGTATCTTTCAGCTGAAAAAAATCTTTGGCCACCTGGAACTAAGTTCCCCTAATCTTTTGAAGGAAATGATTCAAGTTTTAATTCAACATATTCACTGGATTGCTTTACTAAGTAAGATATTTTCTATAATCAAACCAACAGTAACTGAAGAATACATATCAGAGAAAATTTGAATTCTCACATTTCTTACATTTCAAATCCAATAATTTTGCTATCAGATTTTACAAAATTGACAAACTCTGCGTTTGGTAAAATTGGAAGTATCTATATAACAGTAGGTTCTTTGTATCAGGTACTTCAAGTATACACCTCCATCAGTATTTGTTGGTGTTGCTTACCAGGATTCTGCAGCTTTCATTTCATAATCTTGAAATAGAGCACCCTTCACTTAAAACTTCAGCAGCAAATGAAGGTGGAATAGTAGTTGAAGTACTACTCGAGGTAGTGGTGCTGTTTAAAGTAGTTGAAGTACTACTCGAGGTAGTGGTGCTGTTTAAAGTAGTTGTGAAATACTACTCAGGTAGTGGTGCTGTTTAAAGTAGTTGGAAGTACTAATTTCATTTTGAATTTGAGGATGTTGATTCAAATTCTATATATTTATTGTTTGCAAAACAACAAACCCAACAATTATTGTCAAATTATTGCAAGTTTTATTGAAAAATATCTATCTGTTTTTGCTGATATATTCTATTGATTTAAATATATCGGCAAAAAATTTTCCAACACATAGTATTTAATAATAAATTCATATGCTCATCAATCAATATTCCACTATTGAATACATCTAATATAGAAAAATGCTTACACTCTCTAAGCGTTTCTTCTAGAACAATTGTGTATTGTGAACCTCTTAAATATTGCAATAGGTGTTTGGTGAATTAACAAATTGAATATTATTTATAAATTCAGGCGCATTTCATTAAGGGATTTTTTCAACGAATAAAGGAATAATTTTGTAATTCTTATCCGAATTCCGTTTTGGATAATTAGAGGATTTCATATTTATTAATAAAGCTATTATCAATAAAATTATTTGAAATAAACAGTACGGCACCCTTAGATTAGAAGAATTTTTTGCTGAATTTGTCTAATAAATCTTCACCTGGTTAATATTTTTATTTTAACCTTCTTTTTCAAAGCAATCCATAAACTTTTTTCTAAAAAAACAGATTGTGTGATATTGAAAGAACTATTTACATGACTAATGTCTAGAATCACAAGACACAAAGTACATTAGTTTTATCCTTCAAACATAGTTTCAGTAATAATAAGTAAGTCAAAAAGAATTTGAATAAAGAGAAGAATATTGTAAAAGGAATAATTTTTAAATATTTATCAAAACATGTCTTCCTATTTACACCAAAAATCTAAAACATTACTTAAATAAATTATTTGATTATCAAGCACTACAAGAAAATGTAAACCTCTCGTAAACCAGATTGCTAATTGTAACTCTATATCTAGGTTCTCTCGTAGCGCCTAAGTCCACTGTAACAATATCTAAATTGTTTAAATCAGTCTTAAGTAAGGTTTTTCGTTACCCATCACCACCAGGGTTATTCAGTAAGTCACGAGTAAAACACCTTCAAAGTCGGTATAAGTTAAATTATTATGAAGATGTAAATCACTGTTCCAAAACGTATTGAAAATAAATAAAATCAATGAAGTGTAATACCTGTCGACTAAATATATTTCTAAAGTGTAGTTTTTATTATCAAGTTAGAATTTTTAAAGACGACATTGTTATATCTTGTGTACCAACTACCAAAAAAGTTTATAGAACCAACGTTTTTGTCCGTTTAAATACTCAGCTTATGGCCATTCAGAATATATAGTGGAGTGAAAAGAAGTAACTACCTTCCTCATATTGAGTTATTGAAAATACTCTGCTTATCAACCCAATTAAATATTAATCAAGCCACATTTTCATCACGATATTCAGTTCAATGAATTTTCTCCAAACACATTTGAGTTTTGAAGTGTAGTAGTTGTTGATTGGACAGTTATAGTTGTACTGAATTGTGTGCTACTATATTGATTAGTCGATCAGATGAATTTGTTCTTTTATTTGAAGTCGTTAATATGTAATAGTTGAATTTAAACATTTTCTTCCGATTACATGTTGTTAAGCATCAGTGATGTTTATTAATCATTTCTTCAATTGCCTGTTTGAAATCTTTCAAAGTAGAGTTAACTCTATTGTTAATAGAATTAATACCAAGTAGCCTAGATATACAACTACAGAAATAATTGAAGATAAAAGTTGATAATTTTAACTGCTCTTTTTATATTGAATTTATTAAACAATGAATTAAATTTATTTTTTCTTTATATTCTGAAAGTAACTTAAATCCTCTGAAATTTCTTCACAGAGCTTATACTCAGTATTTTTGCCTAGCACCAGACATCATTCGCTCGGTAGTTTTTGCTCAAGAATCTAATCTATTAGCACCAACATTTTTAATATGACGTTCTTTAAATACATATTCGCCATTTACTGATTGAAATTCATTTAGCGATACTTCAGGTACATAATCAAGAATTACAATGTATAACTTAAAATCCTCACATGAAATCTTTGATGTAAAGAATGTTGAAGTTCTAATTCCTTTACTGCTTTTGAGCAAGAATTTTGGAATTACAAATAATATTGCTGTCACTATTTTTAGTGCTGAGTTAAACTATCTCTCCACACACACCGTATTCTTGATCACGCTTTATCTATCCAGACATCAAAATTAAAGAGAGCAGAACTTTTAAACAAATTCATCTACTAGCTCTGAATCTTTCTTGAATATGAAAACAAGAGTCTTTTCATAACATTATGATTGTAAACAAAAAAAATATAAATTAAGTTGATTATTTATTGAGGAAAAGTATATAATAAATTTATGAACGTACTAACGTGTAAAACTATGAACCAATTCAGTTTCGTGAGCCTGAAACTGTCAGTTCTCAGTCTCCTGAATCAGATAAAGCCATTGTTAAGAAACTGCAATATGGATATAGATTAATATCAAATTCAGAACATTAAGTATTCTGTCTCCTTTAGTTGGCAAACAGAGGGTTTTTAAGATCTCTTTTAGTCTAGGAAGTAATGGAAAAACCTACCATTTATGGCTTTAGCAGGTACAAATGCAAGAGGCAGAAAAATCTGGTTTAAAAGAGCACGAAGTTGTTTTTGAAGAAGTCAGGCATCATGACTTAAATGATCGAGTTATAAATCTTGGAAAATATAAAAGCTATAAAAAATATAAAAGTTCCACTCTGATGAAAACGATAGTCAAGTGGTTAACCTAAGCAGTTTGAAGCAATTTATTCTGATGCAGAGATTACCTTAATAGAAGGATTACCGGGAACAGGGAAAACCACAGTATTGCATAAAAAGTCAGATAACTTAAAAGGCTTAAAGCAATTGTATTTGACTTATAGTAACAAATTAACTTATGAAGCAGTTAAGAGCTTTGGAAATTTAAATGTAAGAAATAACAATAGAAGAGCGCTTACATTTAATGACTTTTTAATGAACTTGCAATCAAACAATCAAATTTTTTATTCAAAAAAATAAAGAAACAAATTTTGAATTTTCAAAAATCAATTTAAGTTGTTTTAGAAAATGATGCAAAGGTAAATTATTTTAGCTTGAAAAGACAATATCAAAGCCCTTACCAGAGCTTTACTCACGCTTTTGGAAAATTAAATTTAGAGTTCAATTTTTTAGATGATCAATATAAGAATATGTTCTTGGGAAAACTTTAATGAGAGAAAAAGTGAACTTGATAAAAATGAGTTTAATCAGGCCCAAAATGTTATTAAAAGAATATTTGAAACAGTGAAAAGAGACTGAAATATTTCCTGCATTGTATCTTGTTACAAGCTTCTACCAACTTTTCAAAAAAATGAGGTTATTTTACCTGGAGATATTAAATAAATTTAGATGTCCTATTAATTGATGAAATTCAAGATTTGCCGAAATAGAGAGCTTTTTGTGTTTTTCTGTTTTGAAATTTGACTAATGGTAAAAAGAACAAAAAAGTAAAGTTCATGCCGCAGGTGATTTAAGCTCAAACAATTAGACCAACAAACTTTTACTTTGTCTCATTCAAAAACATTATTAACGATTCTGATAAGGTAAACATTACTTCTATTAATAATAACAATATTTTAGAGCATATTAATCTTGATGAATCTTTACGTTCTCCAAGTCAAATTTCTGACTTTATATTCACGTTATTTTTATAGAAATATCAATAAAAATGAGCGCCCGTCAATAAAAAAGAGTTTACGAGTAATACTAAAGATCGGTACGTAAAGAGTTTGTTTATTATTGTTAAAGACGATCTGAATATAAAGGTATAATTAAAAAGTTAATAATTTACCGACAGGTGTTTCGATATATACGGGCATTAAAACCCTGATTTACCTTCCAATGTAAAATTAAGTAGTTCTGAAGAAGTAAAAGGATTAGATTACTCGACAGTTTTAGTTGACATTGGAAAAACACTTGAGTTAAAAGAGTATATTAGAAAAAGTAAATCTTCTAAGAAATACAACACAATTATCAGATCTACAATTGACAATTTGATGGTTGCTGTTTTCGACCACAACCCATACTCTAATTTTATTAGATAGAGTACAAGATAAAGAATGGTCAGAAAATATTCATATAATGCAAGATTTTATTTCCGTTGTCAAAGATTTATATGTAAGTGCTGGTTTAAGTATTGAAAAAAATACTTTGAATATTTATAAAAATAATTCAGATTTGATATACTCACTTGACTTGTTTGTAGACAGAGAAGAGTATATTGCTTCTAAGCTAAATCAAATAAAAAACGGAATCTTAGATAATCCATCAGCAGTAACAGAAAGTTTGAATCTCATTTGAACAAGCAAAACAACAAAACCAAGATGGAGATTTAAACGATGAATTGTTTAATGATATTGTAGATATTGTAATTAGACACTCAGTTTCATTAATTTACAATAAGTCAGTTAAAGACTTGAGTTTGAAAGCTTTGAACATTATTTTAAAGATGTTTTAGAGATTAAATACCCTCAAGGCAGGTACATTATCAAGCGATACTGGAAAAGAGTAGCAAAAGAAAAGCAATTATTTGATACATTTTTTGAAATAGCAAATTATTACAAAGCCAATACATCTAGTTTTTATTGGTCGCCTCAATTTGATCAACAAACTAATTAAAAACTATTCCGAAGTTTCAAAGTGCTTAATTCAGTTGTAATTTTTATAGATAAGTTAATTCTCGACTGGGCAGAAATCTAACTAATGAAACTATAACAAATATTGAACAACTTGAAATAGGTAATTAAATTATCTGGAAAAATAAGTGAAATTTTATTAAAGAGTGATAAAAGAAAAAAGACTAAACGACTTTAGAAAAACAGACACTTAAAACACTTAATACCTGGTCTGAAACCCAGAATCAAATGGAAATTTTGAAATAGCACTATATCTCAATAAATATCTTAAAGACATTCTGGTGTTGTAAGAGTTTACAAAAAAGCAATTACAAAGCACAACAATGCATCAGATTACATTAATTCTTTTATCAACAGAAGACAGAAAGAAAATTAGTAAAGAAGAAGTAATTATCTTTCCAACTATTTTAGAAGATTTTAAACAAAACTTTTAAAATTAGATAAGTTACATCAAGAAGAAGTTAAAGCGATTATTGATCATTTAAATAGAAATTTAAAGGCTGGGTGAATAGCTAAAATCTATTAGATATATTATAAAATATATAATATAATTAAATTATATGAAAACTTAAAATCATCTCCTATTTCGAATTTTAATTACTTTATACCTTCATTATCAGTGTATTGTGTTGTTTTTTCAATGATTGATAATGAACTCCATGTATTACTCATAAAAAGAGAAATTGATAGGACTGGAAACAAAAAGACCGTATTTTGGTTATTGGGCTTTTCCAGGAGGTTTTATGCGATCTCAAGAAACGACCACTTCAGCAATTATGAGGGAACTTAAAGAAGAAGCCGGACTAAGATTTAGAAAAGAAACGAATCTCACCATATCAGCTAAATGTTTATTCCAACCCACTTAGAGATAGTTATAACTTTGATAAAAAATTAGAACCAGGTAAATATACAAACAATATCACAGGCATTTTTAATCTCATTGCCAAGAAGTTATAATCCAGTAGCAGGAACAGACTCAACAGATGCAAAGTTTTTAAAGTAAGAGATGTTATAAATGGCAAAATTGAGCATGGCAGACTTGGTTTTGACCATAATGACATACTTAATGACGCTGTAACTTTTCTAAGTGATAAGTTAACTTACTCTACTATTGCATTAGATTTTTGTGATAAGCATTTCACTGTTGCAGATATAAGACATGTTTATCAATCAGTATGGTCAATTTGACGATAATGAGGTCATAATTGAACAAATTTTCAAAATAAATATTGAAACAAAAGATGACAAAGGTAAAACTATGATTATCGAACTACCTAAAAATCAACAAAATTACGAAAATAAGTTGGAAAGGAGCGCCTACTAAAATTATTTATGAAGAAATTCTAATACAAAAATTTTCTTATACCATGCTGTTGTACCTAAAAAGATAAGCTCTAAACTCTATAGGAAATTTAAAAACAATATTTACTTCTTGCATTATTTATTATAAATGTTATAATAAATATAAGGAACTTTGATATTATCAGTGATAATTTAAATGAAGCCAGGCATATTGCTCATGGCTTAAAATTGTTTCACTCTCAGCTTGAAGATGGACAGCCTATGTTAACAAATATGTCAGAATATTTATGAAGACTCTGTTGACGATCTTTGCTTAGACAATTTAGTAAAAATAGAAAAGTATCTCTGAAAAGCTAGAAAATTAGAAGATCGTTTTTAGGTATTGAAATTTATAACATGAAAGATTGGCAAATTGAATTACTTGAAAATTCTGAATCAAATATGTTTGATGCAACTAAGAATGAAGATAATGATGATGGATTTGAAATGGAGCCAAGCTAATGGCAGATATTACAGCACATTTACTGTTTACAAAGGACAACATAATGGTGATTTAAAACATGTTGCAACAGTGCTTAGGCAAAAGTAATTTTAGAGATGGGTTACAGCTCGTTAAATAAAATCCATTTAATGGAAATATCTTTGTAGATCAAAGAAGTTAAACATACTTTGAATTTTTAGTCCTCATATGCCATTAAACAATACAGAGTTAACGCCTATAATTTGTTATTTTACAACAAATCTTATTTTGGATAAAAATGAATTATCAGATTGTAAAGAAACAGTTAAAAATTTACAGTAAAAATAGTTCAACTAGAGCTAGAAACGAAAATTGGGCATCTTTAGAAGACGAAGCATTTTTAAAACTGTTAAGCTTCGTTCATAAATATAGTAAAAAATAGAATTTCCTAAAACAATTCATTTTTAAAATAAAAATAATTCTTATGGTGGAGAGGATTTGTTTGTTACGAGTTTTTTCACATTCCAAAAGATGTTGAAATCTACTCGGTAATATCTTATAATACTGACATATTAAATTTCATTTTGGACAAAGTAAAGTAGGTAGTAATGGTATATATAAAAAACGTAACTTATATAAAGATGGTGAGACATTAAAGCTTAGTAGATCTGTGTTGAACAATTTTATGAATTGTCCCAGATGTTTTTATCTTGAAAGGAAGTTACTGTAAAACATTAAGGCGGATTTTCCATTTAATTTAAATAGTGCTGTAGATGAAATTGCTTAAAAAGAATCACTTGATGGATATAGAGAATCAGGTACTCAAGCACCCATATATGAAATGAATAGATAAAATATTATACACATAAACATGAAGATTTAGATAACTGAGAGCAAACTTTACAAAGTGCAGTTTCACCATTCTGAAACAAATCTTCTTTAACTGGTGCGGTAGATGATGTTTGGATTGATTTAGACACAAACGAGTTAATTGTTGTTGATTATAAATCTACTTGTGCTAAAAGAAGAAGTCAAAGTATCGATAAAGAATGGCAAATTTCATACAAACGCCAAATGGAGTTTTATCAGTGGCTCTTAGAAAAAACGAATTTAAAGTATCAAACGATGGATACTTTGTTTACTGTAATGGAATAAAAGATAAAGAAGCATTTAATGAGGTTCTTGAATTTGATGTTAAAGTTTTACATTACGAGGGCAATGACTCCTGGGTTGATAATACGGTATATGAAATTGCAAAAACTATTAAAAAGACAATCTACCTGACATGTCTGAGAACTGTGATCTTTGTTCCTACTCAGATACAAGACTTGAAATTTTAACAAGTTTTAATTTATATCTTAGAAAAATATAAATTCAAAATTTTTTGATTTCTATTTGTAATTCTTAATTTTTGAATATTTTATTTGTATGTTACTTGACATATATATATATAAAAATTATAATAAATATATGAATTTTTTAAATACAAAAAATTATGGAAATGTAACTGGGAACTGGAAAGAGTTTTTTATTAATCTAGGTAATTTTGCTGTTACTAATTTAGAAGGAAATGCAAGAATTGTTGCACTAGTTCCAAGCACAAAGCTACTTCCTTTTTTATAAGTATTGGTGCTATGAAATCTTTTTAAATGGAAGTATTTCAACAGGTTTTAAAAAAGTTGAAGACATCTGGGATGAACTTGTTAATACAGAACTAGGTACTGAGATACATGTTATTAATAAAGGATATGGTTTCAATCATCATAAAGGTGCACTTCATTCAATATCTAGTAATAATTTTTTTATAAAGGAAACTAGCAACATTAACACAGCGACCAATGGGGTGGAGTTACGATCCAGAAAAAATATTATTCCTTCAATTGAAATTTCTATCACAGCTTCAAAGAAATATGAAGTACCAGATAGAGCTGCTACAACTAGTTCAGATCCAAATCTGAAATTATTAGACTATTTTTATCCTGAAGCTGATCCACTAGGCGTTCTAGGGTTACCAAACAATTTAATTCAATTGGTTGGTAATAAAAATAGTTTAATTGAAGAATCGAAATTACAATTTCAAGCAGGTACTACTAAAGGTTCTTTTGCCCAAGCAGTAATTACTAAAGGTGCTTTTAAACAAAAACAAGAGATAACTTATATAACATCACCATCCGATGATAATTTAGAACCTGGCGCCAACCTTTCTATTTTTACTCAATCTAGAAATACAAATATTGGAAATATAATTGATTGACTAATAATTTTCCACAGATTTTTCTAATTCCAAGAACTCTAGGCAAGCGTATAGCTTAGTTGAAATGTTTAATGAAGAGTTTATCGATAGAGAAGATGATATTTCATTCGAGAACATGATTGTACCGGCTGGATGAAATTATGGGTTATGTGGTTTAAATGTTAGATAGGTTATGGTCAGTTCAAAATCCTGAGTTAATTGAAACTAAAATCGCTTTTAAGCAATTGGAAGAGTGTCATTTATTAAGAAATGAGTTAGTAAAAAGGTGCAAGTTTCTAGGGTCAGATGAATTTTGGGATAAAACACTTTATAGTATTAACTCAATTTATGGTTTTGGTCAAATAATCCTGTTCCTTTCTCAATAGATGACGACTACTTAAAAGGACATCTAGAAGTTCTAAGTTCTCAACTTGAGTTAGCAAAACAATTTGAATATAGTTCTACAGCATTTCTAGAAACGTTATTTGAAAAATTAAGGATCTTCGAGATGTAAACAATACACCGTTGTTTGACTTGAAAGAATTAATACTTGATACAGATAAATTTATATGTTTAATTGCAACACCCTCTTCTTTTTAAATTTCTTGAAGAGAGGGCAAAACAAATAAGCAGAAAATGGTCAGTGAAGACAGTCAATGAATTAAGGGATGAATATATTTATGATGAAATAATTTATTTTGGTCAATTAGGTAATTTATTCAGTGGAAAATTTGCAGATCCAACTCTTGAATTTCTTTTTTTCAGCATCAATGATCTGAAAAAATTATTTGGGTTCACTATGAATGGATTTCATCTAGCTGAGTCCAAGAATTAGTCTCCTCGGTAGTCAAAATAGTACAAAACCTTTTGGTGGTTCGACTAAAATATTTCATTCCAAAGGCAGTTATTCAAACTAATGATTTAGATTTTGTTCCAAAAATTGAAGAAGATAGATATTAAAGTTAATAACAAGATCAATGAATGAAGAAATAAATGAAGTAACTTCTGAAACAAATCAATGGAACCAGCTTATTGTTTTTTGTTGACTGAAAAAGAAACAATAAAACTTTAGCTGCATTTATTTCCTGGAAGAAACCAATAGAGCGCTAGCTGTTGCAGACTTTGATGGAGATGGAATTTTAGATATAAGAAAAAGTTAGTGCTAATGAACTAGGAAAAAGGAATGTATATATTAAGAAGGACAAAAGGTGCTGAAATAGGGATTGTTATTGAAATTATTGCTGATAGGCACTAGTGAATGCAGAATCATTAAGGAAGTTCAAAAGAAAGTGGAAAGTAAGAATTGAGTAAAAAAGCATATGAGGCTGGACTAGATGAAGCAGTAAAATCATTAAAAGTTATAAAACTGTGCCCAGCAAATGAATCAAATTAAAAGATGGATGTCTCGGACATCAATTCATACAAGTAAACCAAATCATTTTTGCGTTAGTAACCTTACAGGTTTGGAAGGACGCTCAAATCATTTTGGGAAGATGATGAAAAATAAATGCAGCTCATTCTCAAAACAGGTTTTGAATTAGATCATCTGCTAAAAATAAAAATACAGAAATTGATACCAAAAACTCTTTATGGTAAACAAGCTATGAGTTTACATTATCAGAAGATCAAAATTTAGTAGCATGACTGCTTTTGCAATCGAAGAGAGGTTAGAATCAACTTAGTAGATGTACCTCATGGATGGACTTATTGGGAGTTAGAAACTGTAAATGCTAAATGTACCGCAATCTATGATTCAAATAAATTCAAAGTCACCAGGTGAAAAGTAGTTTTGATAGATTGAGAAACGACATCACCTGTGAGGATTGGTATGTTTTTTATAGCTTTTTTTTAGATAACCATGAATCTCAAGGTGAAGGTGAAGTAGATTTTATAGTTTTTATTCCTCACAAGGGGATTGTTATAGTTGAAGTAAAGTCTCACAAAAGCATTGAATATAAGAATCGCCAGTGGATCTTGAGGTAATGACGAGAGAGGTCCTTTAGAACAAGCTAATGGCAACAAATGGTCTCTTGTCAATCTTGTCAAAGATAGTGAAAAAGAAGCCTGAAAGTTGGTCTAAGGTTCCAATAACGCATGTAGCCATTTTTCCAAATGCTAAAATTTAACATGGAAGGCTTGGAATATGAAAGCTGAGAGTTTGTGATTCAAATAGAGTTTCTAAAAGGTATTAGTAGTTTTTACTAAATGCAATAAATGAAGAAATAAAAGATAATAAGTCAAACTATGAAAAGAGAAATAATTCATTATGGCAAACAAAAACTATTTGATAAAAAAAATACATGAATAGAGTAGTATCGATAATTAGTCCTGAGATAAGTGCTGAAATTGAAAACTTCTGAAGAGAGAAAACTCAGGATAAATAAAGAAATAGACGAACTTACCCCAAGGCAAAAAAACAATACACTCAGCTGAAAATAATAGAAAATCTTAATTGACGGACTTGCTGGAACAGGTAAAATGCAATTATTGCCACAGAACTAGCAGGTAGAGCTTCAGATGGTGAAGAAAAGTTTGTTATATATGTTACAACAAAGTTTGGGAAATTTTATTAGTGAAAAGTATAAAAATTTTGCATTTGATGTTTATTCAATCGATAAGCTGTTACTACATGTGTCTACATTTGACAAACCTCCTTTAGATGCAGATACAGAGTGGTGGCGATATACACTTGTTGAAAATGCATTTGATCAATTAATTGAAAAAATATTGAATATGATTATTTAGTTATTGATGAGTTTCAAGATTTAGCAGCAGGTTTAAATTTTTATGTTTCTCGATCGTTTATAAAGGAGGTTTTACATCAGGAAAGTGGACATTATTGGTGATTTAGAAAATCAAAATTTATATAATAATCCTTCTGATTTTAAAAATTTTTTATCAGACAATTTAGGTGACTCGTTTTTAAATTATACATTAAAAATAAATTGCAGGAATACACCCTCAACTGTAGAGTTTGTTGAACATTTTACCAAGGTCTCTTATTTTTGATACTCTAGGAATGAAGGATTGCAAGCTCCTAGAAACTATATATTTGAAGATGAAGTAGATCAAAAAAATAAAGTTAATTTTTATTGATAACCTTTATGAAACTTATGATTCAAACGAGATTTTATTTTGACACCTTCAAATTGTAACTTATACCAACATTTAATGAAAATAATAGCAAGTATCAAATTAATGAATTTATTTTTGACTCAAAACCATCAAACAAACTGGACCATTTTATACAACAATTAAGAAATTTAAAGGCTTGAATTCAATGGGTCATTTTAGTAGACATGAAGTGGCCATGTCGAATTATCAAACAAAATCTGATTTGAAAAATGAAGTTTATACAGGGATTAACTCGTTCTTTGGAAAACAACATGTATATTTTTTTGATCAAGATGCAGAAAAAATTTACTGTTAGGTAGCTTATGAACATTCATTCTGAGAACAGAGATCAATTAATTAATTTTCTAAAGACGGATTTAATAGGACCTATGACTGATAATCCAAACATAGAATTTGAAGAAATTGATACTAGCAACAAAATTATTTTCGAAAATATAGAAGCAACAAAAAAAGCTTTTAAAGATAAAGAAACAGGTGAAGAGATTTTACATATGCCTCCAAGCTACGGTTTTAACCCTTTAAAAACTTATACTTCAGGAATTCTCTATCCTCAAAATCTACTTATTGTTAACCAAGATGAAAAAAACCGAAACTAAAAATTTAGATTTAGTTGATTTAAAATGAAGACGATGTTTTAGATGAACTCATTACAACTGAATATAATCCTGAAGATAATGCAAATCCAAATAACAATACAGAAGACCTAGAGTCTGATATTGATATCGGTGCTGTAAACGAAAGAAGACCAAATGCAATAGCAATGAGTTTTCTTTTTTAAAAACGAATGATACTGAAATAAATATTGAATTAAGCGGTGGTGCATATAAACCAGTAAATGTATTTATTCCAAATACTGAAATGAAAAAGAATTAATTGAAACTGAAGTACCCTCAAGAAAAATTTATGTAGAAGACATTGGTAAAGTAAAATCTTGGTGGGTTAATTTAAGTTCAGAAAATTATAACAAAATACTTAGCAAGTCTTCTTTATATGGTGAAGACCACGATCTAGCTAGTCAAAGTTATAAAATACTAAATGAAATTAAAGCAGGCGATATTTAATTTTATTTTCAGATTTATCAATCAGGTCTATAGCTGTAGCAAAATCAAGTGTTCAGATTGTCGATAACTCGAATTTAGATGAAATTAGCTTTATAGTAGATGAGCTAAATTTGAAGACTGAACTAAATACTGGGAATGAGTATTTAAAAATTGAATTTAATAACTTTGAATTAACAGATCCAATAAGATTTGACGAACTTGATACAGCAACGCTTACTGAAGAGTTTAACAAGAAAAAAAGTTATCTGCTTTTGAACAAGATGAAGTTTAGGTCAAAACTTTATTTCAGAACTAAAGTAATGAAATATTAGCTTATTTAAAAATAATTTCTATCCTATTGGCCACTAACGAGTCCACTGGGGTATTTATAGTTTTAAGTCAAATTTGTCACCATATCTTTATGAACCTGATGAGGCTCGCTTATCAACCTTTAAAATTGTGGAGTTATATAGTCAAGAGTGAAGATGGTTTTACTATTGAACAAATACAAAGTGAGTTTTCAGAAAATATTGAAAAAGAATTATTAAATGTTTTTTTAAGAAATTGTGTTGAAACCGGTCAACTTAAATTAGAAGATGAAACATATTCTGTATCATTAGAAAATAAAAAATTTATAATAAATTTTATATAAGAAAAAGTTTTTCAAAAGCAGTATTAATTATTAATAAAGATTTAAATCAAATAACAGATAGAGGTTATTTAAATTTAAATACAGAGAGTTCTAACTTTAATCTGTGGTATTGAATTAAGGTTGAGAGTTTTTTTAAGAAAACATATTTGAAGATACCTACATAGGAACAATAATTTTTGAAAATATATCCCAGTCAAGTTTTAAATCGTTATCCGAATCTTCTTTATTTCAATCGAAAATAATTACAAATGTATACAACAATACTGGCAGCTTGCCTTGCCTTATCCGGAGAGCATAAATTTTAATTCAGAAGCAGATCTTGATCTTGAAACAAATTAAGTTTTCTATGCTGTATTCAGATAAAAACATTTGCTGTTGGTCATGGAACATCAGTAGGTTGGAATTTGAGAAATTAATTTACACTGACACAATGCCTGTTGCAAAATTAAACCTTAACACCAGATATACATATCCCAAGGTTCAAATAAATTATATGATATTAAAATTAAGGACCTCATTACAGATACAAAGCTAGAGCAACTTAATGAATTATTATTAGATCACTATCGCTCCTGATACAAAATAAAGAAAAAGAAGCTCAGAATATTGAAGATAGATATAAACTTGCTGCTGATAAAACACTAGAAGACTGTAAAGCTGCTTTACAGAGAATGCTAAAAGGATTAGAAATAATTAAATCTAACCAAAAAGCGTTAAAAGCTTTTCAATTAGCTAATGATTCAATTTATAGACAACAATTACGACCAAGCTCGAAAAGAAATCTGATTGAGCACAATCCATTAGCTTCAGAAAAAGAAATAGGTATATTTTGATGAACCTACTGGAAGTAGTATTTCGTGAGCCTATATGACTCTTCCTTTCCAAATAGCATTTTTTCCTAAATATTGAATCCTTAGTTGATGAACAGTCGGAAGATCGAGAAATAGTTGACCTTCTGTGGTTTCCAACTGGTGGAGGAAAACAGAAGATATTTTACTTTGATCGCTTTTAATCTATTTTATGAAAGATTAAATGGAGCGCAACAAGAAAGAACTTCTGTGATTATGAGGTACACTCTCGATTACTTACTGTACAGCAATTTGAGAGAGCCTGTAAATTAATTTGTTCAATGGAAATGATTAGAAAGGAGAATCTTGAAGAGATTGGTTCAAATTCTTTTAGTATTGGTATATATGTTGGAGGAGAAACTTCAAATAATACAAGAAAATCAGCAATTGCAAATTTCAATAGTTTAAAAAAATAATGATTATGGTGCAAAAGTAAGTTTATAATTTAAATGTCCATGGTGTTCAGTAGAAATTGGATATTCTAAAGAATTTAAAACATTTGTAGGTATTCAATTAACAAGAAATCCAGATACTGTGTCATTACATTGTAGAGAATTCGAATGTCAGTTTAGTGATTCTTTACCAATTTATACAATTGATGAAGATATTTATTCTTACGCTTCTTTATTAATTGGTACCTGTAGATAAGTTTGCAAAGGACAGATGGAGACCAGATTCAATAAGCATTCTTTATTTGCAGTGATGGACAAACGAAAGCAGACCCTACTCATCAACAATTATCCAAGATGAACTCCATTTAATTCTCAAATGCTTTAGGTTCTGCAGCTGGATTTAGAAACAATTTTAGAAAGGATGTCTACAAAAATTTTGTTGTCAGATACAAACAACACATCTTTTAATGGTTACAAAAATTGTATGTTCAACTGCAACAATAAGAAACCGAACAAACAGCTATTAGGTTTATACGGAAGAAACAAGTCATTAATTTTTCTCCGTCAGGTCTTGATATAAGAGATAGTTTTTTTATGTGTAGAAGATGAAAAGACAGAAGAGAAAATCTATCTTGGAGTATTTACACCAAGCTTGTCAAATACAGCAAACATGTTGATATTTATACTGGATTATATTTAGTACCATCAAAGTTTAAAATTGTAGCGAATAAGACCCATTTTGACAAATGTTTTGTATTTTTAATTCAATTAGAGAATTGCAAGAACAAAAGTTCTACTATCTGATAACTTTGTTAGAAGATTGCAATTTGTCAGTCTAAATATAAACTAAATCTAATGAGTACATAAATCCTCCAAATAGATACTTGTAGAAGAGCTTACTTCACGATTACCTAGTGATGAAGTTGTTGAGAAGCTTGATTCATTATTCAAAGATCCGTGCAGCTATCCAAAAGATTCACTACGATTCGTACTAGCGCCAATATTGAAGCTGGTATCGATGTTCCAAGGTTATCATTAATGACAATTCTTAATCAACCTAAAAACACATCCTCATCACATACAAGTTTCAGGAAGGGTCGGTAGAAAATCAAAACTCCTCCATTGATAACTACAATTTTTAGTCCTCTTCGTCCCAGATCGTTCTCACTATGAAAATTTTAAAACTTTTCATGAAAAACTTTATTTAGGTGTTGAACCAACATCCGTTACCCCCATTTTCTGATGCAGCAATTAGAAAAAATGCTCGAAGGTGCATTTTTATGTACTTATCATGTAAGCTACCAACAAGTTTTTATAATTCAGATTTTTGTTTCCAGATGAACAATTTGAAGATTTTAAAATTCTAATGATTAACAGATCTAAGAAAATATTAAGTGAGCAGCAAATTTTAAATATTCCAATTGATAGATACTTAAGTGAATTAAAAACCAAATGGTTAAGATTCAACCCCAACTATTTATAGTGATGAGTTTAATAAAAAATATTTAGACGAAACTCCTCTAGTTATTTTGTCAGGTAGCTGGGTTAGGAATTTTCACACAGGATCTTTCCAAATACCTATGTCAATGCGTTCAGTTGATGGTTCTTCAAGGGCAAATAATGAAACACTATAATGAAAATATTTTTTGAAAATAACAATAATGAAGAAGGAATTGAATGAACGGCGACGAAATTAGACGCTCTCAATTAGTTGGGACTTTTATGTTGGAAGCATCAAGGCTGATGTAAATAATATATCAATGATATGTGCTGGTTTGAATCATTGGTACAAATACTATACAAGATTTAGCACAAGTCTTGAAGTTGAAAGAAAAAGAAGAAGAATATAAAATTTATGACAAAAGATTGGAAAAGTTTCTAGATGTTGATTTTCAAAGAGAGCCACCTGAATGGAAACAGACAGGGGCAAATAGATATACTCCTGTACCGTACCTTAGGTTTCCAACATACATGTTTTTGTACAAACAATAGAAGCACTAAACAATGCGGAAAGCTTTTTAAAAAACAACCACAAAAGATCCGGCAGTAAATTGATTGCCCTGTTTGTAATTTTTAAATTAATACAAAGTTAACTTAGTCGTTTCTTGCAGAAATGGACATATAGATGAATTTCCATGGTTTGAGTGGGCACATGTTAGGAAAAAAGCAACTAGTGAATGCAATGACCAGCGAGATATGAAACTGCTACAACTGGTGGAACAGGTGTAAAAGGACAAGTTATACAGTGTAATGTTTGCAAAGCCAGTGAAGATTTAGATGCTGGTTATTTTGTCACCAATTCAGAAATAAGATTAAATATGTGTAGTGGACGAAAGCCTTGGCTTGGCATCAATGAAAAGAATCATGTGATTTACAAGTTAAAGGTTATTTTTCCACAGAACCCTAGTTATATCAGCCAATTCTAAAAACTTCATTGTTTCTATAACTAAAACACAGATGTTACGGGAGAATTGGATAGAATTTTCTCAAAATCCACAAATTAAGCATGATATTAAAACATTTGAACAAGATTGGATAAATAAGCCAGTTGATCAAATTATAAATATCAGTATTCAGGGTTATTAGCTCTACGTAAGGGAAAATTTTAAATGTATTGTCAGATTTTAACGAAGAGGAAATTAAATCTGCATTATTAAAAAAAGTTGCTGGTTCAAATGAATCAAACAATAAAACAGATGAGCAGAAAACGATATAGGTTTAAATTACAAGAGTACGAAGCAATTGCAAACTTTCATCGAACAAGTACTTTAAGCTTCAAAATCAAGACCTTAATTTGTATTCCAGATCAAGTTAAGAATGCAGTCGATCAAATTATTCTTGTCAATTCTATGTTGCAAACAAAAGCTCTAGTTGGATTTACTAGAAACTCTCCAACCAAAAGTAGACTATAAAAAAGCTCGTTCATTAATGTGGAAAAAACAACCAAACTTACCAGACAGGTGGCTTCCTGCAATACAAAACTATGCTGAAGGTATTTTTATAAAATTTAACAAAAATTTATTTTCTACTAATAACGAATTAGTAAAAAAAAGAATAAGTTACTTACAAAAATTACAAGAAAATTTAGACGGAGGAGTTTTAAAAGAAGTAAATTTATCTAAAGAGTTGTTAACAATTCACACAATTTCTCATTTACTAATTAAAAATCTTTCTTTTGATGCTGGGTACGGAGCTGCTTCGATTGGTGAGAGGCTTTATGTTGACCCAAATTAGATATGTATGGTGTATTGATATATACAGCTCAAGGTGATGCAGAGGGCACAATGGGAGGATTAGTAGGTTCAGGTTATCCTGATAGATTTGACAATTTATTTTCAAATTCACTTAGACAAGCTTTATGGTGTTCAACAGATCCTGTCTGTAACGAAATTATTCCAAAGGTTTTAACCTAGGAGCATGTTACTCATGTACACCTACCAGAAACCAGTTGTGAAATTTTTAAATAGTTTTTAGATAGAGGAGTAGTAGTTGGTACACAAAATGGAACCAGAGCTCGGATATTTAAGACCAACTTAATTTGTAAACCAAATTTTCCTTGTAGCTCTTGTTGTAGCAGTATATAAATATTTTTTTTGTTCTTTAATGTTATTGTTGATAACTCCAAATATCACCACTTCGTGGATAAAAACATTGTCCCACTCACCACCTTGAGCTGTAAAAAGTTTTAGTATAACCGTAGGTAACTAAATATGGAGACAAATACTTTGAATCTACATTTTGATAATTATTATTAATATAGTTATTCCACCTTCATTTTTATTTTTCGACTTTATTTAAGTCACCAGTCCAAATTGATATAGATCTTCAAGGTAAAAATCTAATGCATTATGTTTAGTAAATTTTTTTAATTTACCTCATCAAACTTTTAAAACTTTCATCTGCAACCACGTTACCATTTTTTTAATTACTGGTTTTACGCTTACTTGACTCAACTTTTATCAACTTAAATCCTGTCTTTTATCAATTTTTGAATCTACTACACCAAGTTCACCTTTAATTATTTGTTTTTAAATTAATTCTTTTGAATTTTTGGAGCTTGTATTGATAAACATTAATTCTCCTACTTAGAATTTGTTTACTTTTCTTTTATCTTTTTCAAATAAATATGGCCTAATTAAAATATTTGTTTCTAGTATCACCTTCTTTACTTCTAAATAATGAAAATTGATAGAATTCAAGTTGTTCTTTTTGATAATTCTATCTTTTTACATTAGGAAAAATTGATGAATATATTTTCCTAATTCCGGGTCTATTCATTGGATTTTTTGCTATATTTCAATTTGCATCACAGAATTGAAGTATTTCAAAAATTAAATCAAATTTTTTAATTAGCCTATCACATCAATTTCTTTGTCCTAATCTAACTTCATCTATGTAATCTTAACAAGCCCTTTCTATTAAAGTGTTCAATAATTATGTTATTATTTTTAACTTCTTCAAAAATTATGGAAAAAGATTTGATAACTTTTCTAACAAAAATTAATAAAATCAGGTATTTTAATATAAGTTATTCTAAGCCACTTTAAAGCTGAAATAAATTCTTTTGTCTTTCTTTTTAAAAATTATAGTCTGACTTTTGAATAAATATATTCAATCTGAAGTCTTTGGAAATTACTTATTTCCTTTTCCAAATTCTCAACATTTAGATTCAAGGTGATTCTTGGAATTTTTATTGTCAAAATCATAAGCATTAATTTGACATCGTCACCAATAAAATAAATTTTTAAATTAAAGTTATGTCTGAAATATTAAACATTGCCGAAAGCTGTGTTGTCGTTAACATATTTGATTCATCAACAATAAAAATATTCAAATCGTTATCTGTATTTGTAAGGTTGTAATTAAAAATTTGATTTGGTTTAATGATTGATTGAAATGTAAAGGTTTTAATTTTAAATCTTTGGCGTATATTTGCAGCTGCTACTGTACTGGTGCACAGATTAAAGCATTGATTGATTTAACATCTATTTTATTGTTTATCTGAGTTCTGAAATAAAATTTAATATTTTGAAGTTTTTCCTGTTCCTGCCATACCCTTAATTATTAATAATTTTTTTCCTAGAATCATTTAAAAAACCTTTCAATTGTTTTATTTAGGATTTATTTCAAATTGCAAATCATGAGTCTGTTTCAATTTTTTTACAAATTCTTGAATCTGAGTTTTATCATTTTCAAATTCTTTTAAAGTTAATTTGTCAAATTTAGATAAATTAATATCTACCTCAAGATTTTCAGAACTTTTCATTTAATAATTTTAATTCAGGAGTTCGGTGAATATTTTAACATCTCTCAATTTCAGATTTAAAGATATTGAACTCATAAAGTAATCTATCCTCCCTTTTCTTTTTTTTGAATATTTGTCTCTCGGTAGCCAGTTATTTTAAAATTAGCCTCAATTTCACTTTGTAGCTCTATTTGTTTTTGTTCTTCTATAAGTTTTTCAAAATATAACAAGTCATCTTTAAAAGTTTCAATATCTTCCTTTTGCTGGTCTTGAAATAAAAATATTGGATTTTTCACCCACTTTATAATTTTTTTAAGATTTTGATTTGCCATATTTATTAAGTCAATGTTTAAATTTTTAACTTTTTCAAAATAGTAGAGTTATCTCTTAAAATGATTGAGAGCTTTTTATTAATACATTTTACTTGATCACGAAATTCATAAATTTCTTTAACTTTGGAATATAAACTATCTATTAATAATATATATTCTACTGAGTATTCGTTACCTTTATTTTGTAGATGCATTTCATCACTAATCATTTCTTTCAAGTTGTAACATCGTTTATTAGTTTTTTCTATATTTGCATACATTTTTTTAATAGCGTAATTTCCAGTTTCTCTATCTACTAAAAATTTATTTATTGATTTTGTTAATTCATCTAGTTTTTGGAATGATTCTTTACTTATTGTTCCAAATTTAAGTTGACCTTTTGCCCATTTTAAGTTTTTGCTAAATTCGCTAATTTTTTTGTTTTTAAAATCTTTTACCAATGCTACGAGTACATCAGTTGCGCTGTTGTAACCATAATCTCTACCATAAAAATTGAACTACAATTTTATATCCAAAATCGTAATTCCATTGTGAGTTACCATTTAATTTTCGAAATGCCTTAAATTCTTCTCTTGTCAGAATCTTGTAAGAGGCATTGGAAAATATGCTCATTCTTTTTTACAATTACAGGTATTTCACCAGTTAAATTATCAAGTCTTTTGATATTCGGATTCTTTTTCCCTAATAACTGCTCCATTGGATTGGAAATCATCCTATCAAATTGAGGAATATCATGTTCTTTATACCATGTTGGAGGTTTACCTCGTCTAGGTTCAGCATCCTTTGGTTCTGATTTAGTTTCTTTTATCCAACCTTCAACATTAGTTAATTTTTCTCGAAAGTTTGCTGGATCAAGTTCAACTTCCCAAATAATCTCATAAATATCTTGAATTTGTCCCAAAGTAAAATATTCTGGTAAAACCTTGTGGCTAAACCACTATATTCAAGTGATATTCGAAGCTATTTGATGAATCCATCAAAATTTCATAATGATCAAAAGCCATATCTTCTGGAATGTATCTATTTACATATCTTCTTGGAATCTTAAACCAACGAATATCTTCACTTTCTTCATGTAAGGTGTGGCTTTTCATCATCTTGTGTAAATAGCAGTAAAAGAAGTAGTGATAACACCTAGCTTTTTCAGTTGATTTTTCATTGATGACTCTTTCTCTCTTTTACATCACTATAAGTTCTAAACTGACTTAAATAATTTGGAGTTAAGCCAGTTTCTTGACAAAATTCTTTTTGCAGCTTCTTCAATTGTTTCATCAACTTGAACAAAACCACCAGGGAGTGACCATTTGTTTTTATGTGGAGCAATACTTCGTTTTACTAATAGCACATTGAGCATTCGTTCACGCCAATCAATTTTAAAACAGACAATATTAACAGCACTCAAAGATATTGGATATCTCTCACTCTCACCCATAAAGACAATTATAGAAGAATCTATTATTAGTGAAAAATACAAAAAAAGTTAAATATTATTTGTCATAATTACCAAAAAGGTATAGAATATTAGTCAAAATCACTAAAAACAAGGGGCTGCGATAGTGAAAACACGAACTAAACATAGACCAATGCTTTGTTGGTCTATTGTTAATGGATCTACCTGTTTGTGTATTCAATGCTGGAGTTGTAGGAGAAAGATGCAATATCACACTAAAGTACTTGCTCAAAAAAAAGCAAAGTGTGCAAGTAAAAGAACGAATAGCTTAATTACTTCCTATCATTGTAAGTTTTGCAGTGCTTTTCATATAGGACATGTAGGGAGAAGATATGCGTAATGTTAATGAATGTAATTGCTCAATGAATAATTTGAGAAACCATCATGGTGTAGTATGTACAACATGTAATTCCAATAAAATTGAGCCTCTTTTAGTGCCAAATGAAATTAAAGCATATAGAGTTTGGAAGTTTAATCATAAAGATGGATTCTCCATAAGAGCAAGTGGCCGCTCAGGTTGGTATGATTTTAACCAAGTAATACCACCAAGTTTTGCACATGAAACGGATTTTATGAAACCTTGGAGTGGTTCAGCTAATTGTAATATTTATGATCACAAAGGTCCGAATCCTTATTGCAGTTGTGGTTACTACTCAATTAAAAACTTTGCTAACGATACCAATGGTTCGTTTGGTCATGACAGTTCAAGAATAATCGCGAGCTATCTTAATAGAGCATTTATACGAATTGACAGGTTAAGGGATGAAGAGAAAAAAAGATATATGGAACTACTTTTTTACAGCCCAGTTGCTAAAACTACTGAAATAATTAATTTAAATTTGACTGCTGAAGTCTCTTTAACTGGAAATATAATTGAATGTGAGTTTGGTTACAGATCTCAATACATTGAACCAAAAAAGTTCTTTCTTTTATTAGATTTTGATACTTTATACAATCTAGTTAACTATTTAGGAAATCAGTTAGGCAAAGATAATGCTGAAAAAATGTTTGTTACTTATCAGTGGATAGTATTTTTAGATAATTATTTCACCAATATTTTAAAGCTTTATGGCTATGATTTTGAACTAAGGTTTAATACAGTTGGTTACAGTACTGATGAATTTGAACCATTAACCGGAGACCAGTCAAAAAATTCAACTTACTATCCATTAAGAGACCATCCGTTTTATCCAAAGTTTAGGAACATTGCATATGTTTTAGAAGAAACAAATAAAATTATGCGACATAAGCTTCCATCTCTTGATGAAATTAAAAATGAATTTGAAAAAAAAGAGGAAAGTAATTTAGTTGATTTAACCAGAAGGAGATATGCGGCACTAAATAATAGAAACAACCGTTTAGGCAATGGTCGAATTGTTAGCTTAACGGATATAATTTATGGACAGGCTCTAGCTGAATTTTTTCCAACTTATGCAAGCACATTAATTGCATTTGCACATTTTAATGTCATGCTTAGCGAAGAACCTAATAATAAAAATCATCTCTTGGCATATCCAAATCTTGCAAGATGTTTGGTTTTAGGTATCACTCATTTTAGAGTCAAAATATTCATTGAGCAGATGGCAGAAAAAACCACTTTTACAGAAGAGCATCCGAAGCATTATTTTAGGGGTCTATACCCCTACTACTTAAAACAAACAAAAACAAAATACTCCTGTATCAGAGTCAAAGATGGTTTTGATGAATGGAGTTTTTAAAAGAAAAGGAGAAAATATGAGAATAGGTGAACCATTGAGAATAATTGAAGCAGTTCCAGTTCCA